>JAJPHF010000156.1 GCA_021325365.1 Pseudomonadota bacterium | reverse complement strand
CGCGCGCCCGCAGCGCCGCCGTCGCCTCGTAGCCGTCGAGCTCCGGCATCTGGCAGTCCATGAAGACGAGAGCGTAGGGCGTGCGGGCCACGGCGTCGAGGGCGGCGCGGCCGTTGTCGGCGACGTCGACGCGGCAGCCCCGTGCCTCGAGCAGGTGCACGGCCACCTTCTGGTTCACCAGGTTGTCTTCGACGACCAGCACCCGCGGCCGGCGGTCCTCGTTGTCAGGCGCCGGCGGCTCGGCCTGGACCGGCCAGCGGTGGGCAGCCACCCCGGCCGGCATGGCGCTGGCCCGGGCGCCGGCTCGGGCGGCATCGAGGACGCTGACGATGGTGTCGTACAACTGCGACTGGCGCACCGGCTTGGTCAGGTAGGCGGCCACGCCGAGTTGCCGCGCCTCGGCCGCGTGCTGGTCGAACCCCACCGACGTGAGCAGCACGATGCGGGCGTCGGCGAGGGCCGGGTCCGCGCCGATCGCGCGGGCCACGGCGAGCCCATCCATGTCGGGCATCTGCAGGTCGAGGAGGACCAGGCGGTACGGGGCGCCGGCCGCCGCGGCGGCGCGCAGGCGGTCGAGCGCGCGCGGGCCGCTATCCACCGCGTCGCCGCGCATGCCCCAGCCGGCGAGCTGTTGGACCAGGATGGCGTGGTTCGTCGCGTTGTCGTCCACGACCAGGACCGGCAAGCGGTGCAGGTCGGCGCGCGCCGACGGGGGCGTCGGCGCGGTGGCCGGCCGCGGGACGAGCCGAGCGGTGAACCAGAAGGTGCTGCCGCGGCCCACCTCGCTCTCCACCCCGATCTCGCCGCCCATCATCGTCGCCAACTGCTTGGAGATCGCCAGCCCCAGGCCCGTGCCCCCGTAGCGCCGCGTGGTGGAGCTATCGGCCTGAGAGAACGACTCGAACAGGCGCTCGCGCAGCGCCGGCGGGATGCCGATGCCGGTATCCGTCACCTCGAAGCGGACCAGCGCTTCGTCGGCCGTCGCCTCGACGAGCGTCGCCCGCACCACCACCTCGCCGCGCTCGGTGAACTTCACGGCGTTGCCGACGAGGTTGGTCAGGATCTGGCGCAGGCGCACCGGGTCGCCCTGCACCGTCGTCGGCACCTCGCGGTAGATGAGGCAAGCCAGCTCGAGCCCTTTGCTCTGCGCTGTCTCCGCGAGCAGTTGGACCACCTCTTCGACCAGCGCCCGCAGGTCGAAGTCCACCATCTCCAGATCGAGCTTGCCTGCTTCGATCTTCGAGAAGTCCAGGATGTCGTTGATGACCGTGAGCAGGGTGGTCGCGCTATGGTTCATCGTCTCGACGAAGTCGCGCTGCTGCTCCGTGAGCGGGGTATCGCGGAGCAGCTCGAGCATGCCGACGACGCCGTTGAGCGGCGTGCGGATCTCGTGGCTCATGTTGGCCAGGAACTCGCTCTTCGCCCGCGCCGCGGCCTCGGCCGCGCTGCGGGCACGCGCTTCGGCCGCGTACAGCGCGGCGTTGCGGATGGCGACCGCGGCCTGGGCGCCGAAGCTCTCGAGCAGGGTCTGCTCGCCGCGCGAGAAGCGGAACGGCTCGCGACCGTAGAGCGCCAGCACGGCGAGCAGCGTGTCTTCGAACACGATCGGCAGGCCGTAGAAGCTGCGCAGCCCGTGCTGGCGCCACCAGGTCTGGCTGACCAGCCGATCATCGGACAGGACGTCGGCGACGTTCAGCGGCTGGCGATGGCTGGCGACCCAGCCGATGAGGCCCTCGCCGAACCGACTCGCGGGCAGGCCGTGGCCCCGCCCGAACGCTGGATCGGCCCAGGCGCGGACCTCCAGGCGCTGGGCCGGCTCGTCGACGACCCAGAACGAGGCCTCCGGGGCGCCGACCAGCCTCGCCGCCGCACCGGCGATCTCGCTCAGCAGCTCCTCCATGTCCAGGGACGACGAGATGAGCTGGGTAAGGCGGATCAGGCTCTGCAGCCGCCCGAGCCGCCGGTCGAGGCCTTCGTAGAGCCGCGCGTTCTCGATGGCGATGGCGGCCTGGGCGGCGAAGATGCCGAGCTGCTGCTGGTCTTGCTCGGTGAACGCGGCGCCCGGCGTCTCGTGCCCAACGCAGATCACCCCAACCAGGCGCTCCTGGTAGACGATCGGCGCGGCCAGGAGCGCCGTCAGCACCGGATCGGTTGGCAGGCGCTCGAGTGCCCCGGGCCAGGCGCGGTAGTCGTTGACCAGGACGGGCTCCCGCCGCTCGGCGGCCAGCCCCGCCGCGCCCTGCCCGAGGCCCACCCGCCGCTCCACGGCCGCCGGGCCGCCCTGCCAGGCCCGCGCGACGAGCATGCCCTCGGCGGCGTCCCACTCGAAGACGACGCCCCAGGAGGCGTCGACGAGGGTCATTGCCCGCCTGATGATCAGCTCGAGCAGGGTCGGGAGGTCGTGCTCGCGGGCGATCTCGATCGCGACCGTCTGGACCGCTTCGAGGCGGCGGGTGCGCTCGCAGAGGGCGGCTTCTGTCTCCTGGCTCGCCCGTTCACTGGTCTGGAGCCGGTCGGCCATCGCGTCGAACGCCTGCCCGAGCTCGCCCAGCTCGTCGTGGCCAGTCACGCCGGCGCGGTGGGTCCAGTCGCCGCGCGCCCAGTAGTCGGCCGCCTCGCGCAGGGCCCGCAGGCGTGGTGCGAGCCGCCACCAGAGGAGCAGCAGCACGAGGAGCGGCAGGCCGTTGAAGGCCACGTTGAGCAGCCCGCGGCTGAGCGCGGCCTCGTAGATCGGGCCGAACACCGCGGCGCTGGGGATGCCCACCATCGCCACCCAGGGGGTCCCGTCGACCTGGTTCCAGGTCCAGAGGTACTCGGTGCCGTCGGGCGCAGTACGGCGGAAGGCATCCTGGCCGGCGTGGACCTGGGCGAGGCGTGCCGGGGGGATCGTCGTGCCCACGGCCTCGGTAGCCGCGCCCGAGCTGTCGAGGATCCGCCCCTCCCGCGTGTCGACCAGCAGCACCTGGCTGCCCGACGGCAGGGGCAGGCTGGCCCAGAGACCCGAGAGCTGCTCCACCCGCATGCTGGCGATCAGATAGCCGGTCCGCTGGGCGGGGCCCTGCTCGCGCACGGGCAGGGCTATCACCAGGAGAGGGCTGCCGCTGCCCGGGCCGACCCCCACCTGCGCCGACGCGGCGAGCTGGCCCGTGGCCACGACCTCGCGGGCGACGTCGAGCCCCGATAAGTCGAGGCGCCCGACGGCCGGATCGTAGTGCGAGCGCCCGTGCTGACGGTAATCGGCCGTGAAGTAGCTGAACCCGCTCAAGACCGGCTGGGCATCGGCCAGGATGGTGAGGACCTGGTCGCGGTCCGCGTCGCTGCCGTCCCAGAAGGCGGGCAGCTCGCCGACGACCTGGGCCGCCCGGCGGGCGTACTCGATGGTGCCTTCGACGCTGGCGGCGGCGGTGTCCGCGACCGAGCGCGCGCTGCGGAAGGCGCGCGCCTCGGCCGCCAGGCTATCGTCCCGTGTCTGGACGAACCCAATCACTAGCGGGACCACTTCGGCGATGACGAACAGGACGAGGATCTGCACGGCCAGCGACGAGGACAGCCGACGCAGCCGGGACCGGGCGGGAGACCGCGGAAGCGACATAAAGCGTCGGTCCTCTTTGCCCGCCACGGTCCCCCGTCGCCGCTGATGAGGCCGTGGCTCGCGCCTACAGACCCAGCCGACGATGGATCGGGAGGGCTACCAGGCCCGGCGAACGAGCGCCTGGCCGTCCTTACTGGCTCACGGACATTATCGACGCTGGCGGCGGCTCGGTCTACTGCGGAGTGTAGCGGCCGAGTCGCTCGATCGCATAGTCCACGAACGAATTGTCCACGACCTGGGCCGGGTCCACGCGGCCCTTCACGTAGCCGTGGTCGATCCACCATTCCACGTCGTCGGAGAACGTGCTCATGTTGACGTAGCCGTCGGGATTGAGGCCCACGGGCACGATCTGCTCGAGCAGAGCCTTGTCCTTCACGGGCGTGTTGCGGCTGAGGATGTCGATGATCTCGGCCTTGCCGATCCCACGGGTGAAGGCGTCCCAGTGGTCGCGGAGCCCCTTGACGTAGGCGACCATGAACCGCTCGCCGACTGCCCGCTGCTGGTTGATCAGGTGCGGCGCATAGAGCAGCACGGCGATCTGCTGGTTCGGATAGATCTCGTCGGTGCGCTTGTACACTGTGACCAAGCCGTTGGCGGCGGAGCTGGTGATGAGGGGCTCGTTCATGATCGCGGCGTCGATCGCCCCGTTGCGCATCGCGGAGGGGATCTCGGGGAAGCCCAGGGGGACGATCTGGATATCGCCGATCCCCAGGCCGCAGTCGTGCAGGGCGCGGTCGATCGCCGGCTCCGGGCTCAGGCCAATGCCCGGCACCGCGATACGGTACCCCTTGAAGCTCGCGCAGCCGCTGAAGGCGCCGCTGTCGACCAGCTCCTTGCGCACCACCAGGCCCTGGAAGCCGAAGCCCGGCGGCGTGGAGCCCTTGTCGGCCACGATACGGATCGGCACCTCGCGCGCCACGGCGTTGAGCAGCCCGGCGCTGGTCGCGCCGCTCCCGACGTCGAGCTGGCCGGCGCCGAGCGGCGCGACCATCTCCTGGGCGTTCTGGAAGGGGAGCGACTCCATCTCGATGCCCTGCTCGCGGAAGTAGCCCTTGTCCTTGGCGATGAACAGCCCGGCGTCGGAGGTCTGGCTGAGCATGCCCACCCGCACCGTCACCGGCGGACCGAGCGGCGCCTCGGTCGGCCGCGCGCTGGAAGCCACGGCCGCAGCCGGCCCAGTCGGCGCCGTGGCCGCCGTCGGCGGCGCGCTGGTCGCGGCGGGCGATGTCGCGGTGGCCGGCGTTGCCTGCTGCGCGGCCGGCCTACAGGCTAGCGCCAGGAGCGAGATGGCAGCGAGCAATGCGAGCCAGCGCACGACGAGCGGCATGAGAGCCTCCGGGGCCACGGGGCGACGCGGGCCACCCATCCAATTCGACTCTGTTATTTTCGCAAAAGCCACAAACCAGCAACCAATACGGTCGATCGCGCGAGTTGCGAACCGGTGAAGATCGTTGGCTGCCGCGCCGGCCGGTCACGCTCGGGCCGGCGCCGGCAGCGGCGCTGGCCAGCCCCGCTGCTATAATGGCCCGCGAGTCGATCTGCAGGCGGGCAACGCGGCGATGAGCGTGGTCGTGGTCGCGCGCTGGCGGGCGCGTCCGGGGCAAGAGGCGGCGCTGGTCGCCGGCGCCCTGAGCCTGTGGAAGGAGTTCTACGGGTCGCCCGAGCCGTGTGTCTTCCAGAGCATCGAGGACCCGGCCGCGGTCATGTACATCGACGAGTGGAACCGCCGTGGCGAGTACCTGTTGCGCCAGAGCGCGATTCCTGCGCGCCTCGACGCCATCTGTGAGGCCCCCGTCGAGCGCACCTACTACCGGCCGCTGCACGACTACCGGCCGGTCAGCGGTTCGTCGCCGGTCGTCGGCGCCTCGGTGTTCCAGGCCCCGCCCAGCGCGGTGACCACCACCCTTACCTACCTCGCCGAGCAGCTCGCGCCACGGATCGAAGGGCTGCCGGGCTGCTTGCGGCGGGCGGTGTACCAGGACCTGGACGACCCCGGCCGCGTGCTCGTCATCACCGGCTGGCGCTCGGTGGAGGACCGCCGCGAGGCGCTGAGGGGCATGCTGCAGCGTGCGGACACGGTGCTCGTACCGCTCGGTACCCGCATCGAGCGCTTCAACGCCCGCACGGCCTAACCGCCGCTCGGCGGCCAGCCTAGGGCGGGGGCGGTTCCGGCTCGGCGCTGTGCAGGACCGGGACGGCGTGTCCCTCGCGCGTGACGAACCAGAGGTAGGTCGCCTCGGCGCGGCTGCCGGTCGCGCGCAGCATGCCGAGCAGGGGCTCGAGATCCGGGTCGACGCCGGCCAGCCGCCCGTCGACGACGGCCACGAACTGGCCGGGGTACTGGGCAAGCAGGTCCGCATGCGCGTTCTGCCAGCGCGTGAGCGCCTCGAACCACTCGTTCCAATGCACGTCTGCACGTCCACGCCGATCGCACCAGCACGATTCGCTTTGAGCCAGTATGGCGCGTCGGGAAATACCTGCCATCTGCCGGGTGGCGTATGCCGTGACCCGCCGACCGGCCTATGCCGCTCGGCCGCCGCCCGCCGCCTTGGCCGCCGGCGGACCCGCCGGGCGCCGCCGCGCTGACGCCGCGCCGCGCCCTGGGTTAGAATCCCTTGCCGAGGGAGCGACGAGATGCCCGACGACTACGTAGCGGTGGCGCGCGCCGAGGAGCTGCCGCCCGGCACGCGCCGCCTGGTAGCGGTGGGCGCGCACGCCGTCCTGCTCGTGAGCCTGGGCGGCGAGCTGTACGCGGTGCCGAACGCCTGCCCGCACCGCCAGTGGCCGCTGTCCGAGTCGCGGCTCTGCGACGCGACGCTCAAGTGCGCGCGCCACGGCTGGGAGTTCGACGTGCCGAGCGGCAAGGCGACCTGGCCGCCGTTCGGCTACCGGCTGCGGCACCTGCCGCTGCGCGTCGTCGACGGCGTCGTGCAGGTGGCCTGGGTGGAGCCCGAGATCGAGGCAGCCCATTGAGATTGAGAGATTGAGGTTGGGATTGAGGAGGATCGTGTGGTCGAAGTAGCTGCGCGCCCGTCGGACACCGAGCTTCGCCCCCGCTATCGCGACCTGCGCGACTGGATCGAGGGCGTCGAGCGCCTGGGTCAGCTTCGCCGCGTCGACGGCGCCAACGCCGAGGAGGAGATCGGGCTGGCCCAGGAGGTGCTAACCAAGCACGACACCGCCCCCGCGGTCCTCTTCGACCAGATCCCCGGCTATGCGCCCGGCTTTCGCGTGCTCTCCTGCCCGCTGGGCACGATCCAGCGCATCGCCTATACGCTCGGCCTGCCGCCGGAAGCCAGCAAGCGCGAGCTGGTCGACCTCTGGCGGCGGCGGTTCAAGGAGATCCAGCCGATCGACCCGGTCGAGGTGACCGAGGCGCCGATCCTCGAGAACCTGCTGCTCGGCAAGGACGTCGACGTCCTGAAGATCCCGGCGCCGAAGTGGCACGAGAACGACGGCGGCCGCTACATCGGCACGGGCAGCTTCGACATCACTCGCGACCCCGACGAGGGCTGGGTGAACCTCGGCACCTACCGCGTGATGGTCCAGGACCGCTACCACCTCGGCTACTATATCTCGCCGGGCAAGCACGGCCGCATCCAGCGCGAGAAGTACTTCGCCCGTGGCGAGAAGTGCCCGGTGGCGATGGTCGTCGGCAGCGACCCGCTGCTCTTCCTCGCCTCCTGCACGGAGATCCCCTACGGCCTGTCCGAGTACGCCTGGGTCGGCGGCCTGCGCGGCGAACCGGTGCCGGTGGTCCGCGGCAAGGTGACTGGCCTGCCGATCCCCGCCTTCGCCGAGATCGTCTTCGAGGGCTACGCCCTGCCGGACGTGACGATGCCCGAGGGGCCGTTCGGCGAGTGGACCGGCTACTACGCCTCCGACACGCGGCCCGAGCCGGTGCTGCAGGTCGAGGCGATGTACTTCCGCAACAACCCGATCCTGCTCGGCCAGCCGCCCGCCCAGCCGCCCGATGAGCAGGCGCGGTTCCGCGCCTTCATGCGCTCGGCCGTGCTCAAGGACGAGATCGAGAAGGCGGGCGTGCCGGACGTGGCCGGCGTGTGGTGCCATGAGGTGGGCGGCTCGCGGCTGTTCAACGTCGTGGCCATCCGCCAGCGCTATCCGGGCCACGCCCGCCAGGCCGGCCATGTCGCCGCGATGTGCCGCGCCGGCGCCTACACCGGCCGCTACGTGGTCGTCGTCGACGACGACATCGACCCGACCAACCTCGAGGACGTGCTCTGGGCGATGTGCACCCGCTCGGACCCCGAGACGTCGATCGACCTGATCAAGCGCGCCTGGGCCACGCCGCTCGACCCGCGCATCCCGCCCGAGAAGCGCGCCGTGAACGACTACACCAACTCGCGGGCCATCATCGACGCCACGCGGCCCTACGAGTGGCGCGACCAGTTCGCGCCGGTGAACCGCATGCGCCCCGAGACCGAGCGCCGCGCCTACGAGCAGTGGGGCTGGCTGGTCGGGAAGTAGCCCGCCGGATCAGCTCCGCGAACAGGGCGCCGAGCACGGCGCCTGACGCAACGTCGCCCGGGTAGTGCGCGCCCAGGTAGACCCGACTGAAGCCGACCGTGGCGGCGAGGCTGAAGAACAGCGGCGCCCGCCGCGGCCAGATCGTACTGACCATCCAGGCGCCGGCGAACGACGACGCCGTGTGGCCGCTGGGGAACGACCAACTCCCCGGCTTCTTGCCCACGACTAGGGCGCGTACGATGTCGATGAACGGGCGCTGCCGCCGGAACAGCTCCTTGACCGGATGCTCCACGAGCCAGGTGGCGCCGACCACGCTCGGCAGGAGCAGGCGAACGGCGCCATGGCTGCCGCGCACGCCCCACCGGCGGGCGACGAGCACCCCGAGCACCCAGATCCAGCCGCCAGTGGCGAGCGCCGAGCCGCCGTAGAGGACGCCGTTCGCCCAGCCGGGGTGAGGCAGCGCGTTGACGGCCAGGAACAGGCACGCGTCCAGCGCCTGCAGCCGCCCCATCCGGCGCAGCATCGCCTCGCGCAGGTAGCGGCGCCCGCGCCGCACGGCCGGGGTCGTCGGTGCCCCGGTGACGCCGAGCGCGTGCTGAGCGGCCGCCACGACCGCCGGTGCCTCCGGCGTCGCGGCCACGGCGCGGCCGGCGGCCGTGGTGAGGGCGGCCGCGGCCGCCGCGGTCGGCGTCGGCGCGGCCGCCGCGGCCTGCTCCACCGCCACCGCGGCCGGGGTGGACGCCTGCGCGGCCCGCTCCGCCCGCTCCGCCTCCGTCTGGCCCGCGGCCAGGCGCTCGACGCGCTCGACGACCGCCTCCGCCGCCGCCGGCGAGTCAACCTGCTCCAGCTCGCTCCGCAGCAGGCGCTCGAC
The DNA here is from genome assembly GCA_021325365.1 of Pseudomonadota bacterium. The sequence goes on along the minus strand of JAJPHF010000156.1, from coordinate 6,178 downwards.
GCGCGCCTCGCTCTCCTCGGATTCCGCGCCCATCTCCTGTCCCCGGCCCGGTCCAGCCCATAGCTGCCCAGCCCAAGCAACATCCGTGCCCATTCCGGGCCGCTCCGTCCGCCCGCGACCCGTGGCGAAGCCAGGTCCGGCCCCGATTCGCGGCACGGTTGGCATAGGCCCTGCAGCGAGCGAGCGGGCACGGCGCGGAGGCGAGCGAATGGCACGCCGCTTGCGGTTTCCCAGGCAGAGCCGCGTATTTCGCGTCTTCGGCTACGACGATCAGCGTGGATCGCTCGGCCACCGAGGACAGTTGGAGCGCAAGGAGACGCGTCATGGCAACACGTGACCCTTATTCCCGCGGCGACCAGACCACGACTCCCGGCACGAGCAGCACGCCGGCCGGGACATCCGGCTCCTCGGCGACCGGAACCATGCACGGCGACCCCGCCCGCTCGACCAGCACTAGCGGCACCACGGGCAGCGGCACTACGACAGACGATACGAAGCAGGCCGCGACGCAGGTTGCTGACCAGGCCAAGCAGGCGCTGGGGCAGGCGGCCGATCAGGCCCAGCAGCAGGCCAAGTCGATGCTCGGCGGCCAGCTCGACCAGGCCAGCTCGGGGCTGTCGGATGTGGCTGAGGCGGTCCGCTCGGTGGGGAAGCAGCTCCGCCAGAAGGACCAGCCCCAGCTCGCCAGCCTCACCGACCAGGCGGCCAGGCAGATCGACCATCTGTCCGGCTACATGCGCGACCGAGACGTCGACGACTACATCGACGACCTGGAGAGCTTCGCGCGGCGCCAGCCGATGCTGTTCGTCGGCGGGGCCTTCTTCCTCGGCCTGCTGACCGCGCGCTTCCTCAAGAGCTCGCGCCCCGAGCCCGCGATGGACTATCGCCGCTCCGCCGCGATGCAGCCGTATCGCTCCGGGTATTACCCGCGCGGTCGCTACGGCGCTGGCCGCGCCGGCTACGGCTACCAGACCGGCATGGGCGGCACGGGCTACCAGCAGTACGGCCGCGGCGCCACCGGCTACGGCAGCGCCGGCTCTGGCGGGCAGCGCTACGTGCGCCAAACCGAGCAGTCGAACGTCGGCAGCAGCCCAATGCACTCGGGCACCGGCACGACGGGCACCACCCACGCCGACATGGCCGGCGTCGGCTCGCGGACCGGGACGACCAGCCCGAGCACGACCGGCGGTACGATCGGCTCCAGCAGCGCGTCCACGCCGAGCGGGCAGCGGACGGCGTCCGGCACGACCAGCCCGAGCACGAGCGGCGGCTGGGGCACCAGCGGTTCGTCGAGCACGAGCGGTAGCAGCGCCGGCGGCACGAGCCGGCCGTTCGCCGAGACGACCCAGACCAACACCACCGAGGAGACGCGCCAGAGCGGCAGCTCCAAGAGCTAGCGCTGGTGGGAGGAGCAGCTATGACCAATCGGGAAGAGCCGTCGCTCGGCGAGCTGTTCGCCGAGTTGTCGCGCGAGACCTCGACCCTCGTCCACCAGGAAGTCGCACTGGCGAAGGCTGAGCTGTCGACCAAGGCGTCGAAGATCGGCAAGGACGCGGCGTTCATCGGCGCGGGCGCCGCGATTGGCTACGCCGGCTTCCTGGCTCTCGTGGCCACGGTGATCATCGTGCTGGCGGCGTGGGGGCTGCCCTGGTGGCTGTCCGCCCTGATCGTCGGCATCGTGGTCGCGGCCATCGGCGGCTTCCTCGTGCAGAAGGGTCTCGACGCGCTGAAGCACGAGGACATGGCTCCGCGCGAGACGGTACAGACGCTCAAAGAGAACGCGCAGTGGGCCAGGGAGCAGACGCGATGAGCATGAACAGGGACCGGACGCCGCCGGACGACGTCACCATCCGCTACCAGCCGGCGCCCACGGACGTCATCGCCGAGGACACCGGCGTGGCATCGGCCAGCCAGCGGGTGGTCTACAGCGATGCGACCCAAGGGACTGACGACAGCCACCAGGACGACCAGGCCGACGACAACTCGGCCGACGTGGACGAGATCCGCTCGGAGATCGAGCAGACCCGCTCCGAGATGAGCCACACTATCGACGCCATCCAGGAGCGCCTCAACCCCCACCGACTGGTGCAGGAAGCGCAGGACACCGTCCGAGACGCGACCATAGGAAGAGCGGAGCGAATGATGAACGATGCGACCGACATGGCCGAGGAGTGGATGGGGAACGCGAGCGACACCGCCCGCGACGTCGGCACGGGCTTCGTGGACACGATCCGGGCGAACCCGGTAGCGGCGGCGCTCGCCGGCATCGGACTGGGCTGGCTGTTCATGACCGCCCGTGGCCGCGACCACGACTCCGAGCGGCGCTACCGCGCCTACCGCCAGGCGACCTCCTATCCGCCTTACGGCTCGCGGGCGATGGGCCGCACTTACGGTCGCTATGCCCGCGGCTACGACAGGCGGGGTTACGACCGCGGCTACCGCGCCGGCGGCTATGCCGACACGGACGCTGACCGCGACCGGGGGCTGACCGACCGCGTGGACGACACGGCCTCCGACGTGCAGAATCGCGCGGGCGAGATGATGTCGAACGCCGGCGAGCGGGTCAGCGACATGGCCCACGGCGTGGCCGACAACGTGAGCGACTGGACCGACGCCGCGCAGGAGCGACTGTCCGACATGGGCATCGTCGACGCCGTCCGCCGCAACCCGCTGCCCGCCGCCGTCGTCGGCCTCGGCCTCGCCTGGATGTTCAAGAACATGCGCGAGGCAGACCACGGCTACGACCGCGACTACGGCTACTCCCCCAACTACACGCGGGGGAGCTATGGCTACGGCCGCGGCTACGGCCGGACCAATGAGTATGGTCGCGGCTACGGCTACGCCGACATGAACGGCACCTACGAGCGCGGTGAGGGGCGCGGGCTGACCGATCGGGCCAGCGAGGCCGTGTCGAGCGCGACCGACCGCGTCGGCGACGCCACGCAGGGCGTCGCGGACACTGTAGGCAACCTCACCGACCGCATGAGCGACACCGCGGGCCAGGTGCAGGACCGCGCCGGGCAGCTCGTCGACCAGGTGACCGACAGCTTTGGCGACTGGACCGACATGGCCCAGGACCGCTTCGCCGACGTCCGGAGCCAGTATGATCGCTTCCTGGACGAGAGCCCACTCGCGGCGGGCGCGGTCGCGCTTGCCCTCGGCGTGGCGGTCGGCATGCTCCTGCCTGGCACGCGTCAGGAGAACCGCATGCTCGGGCCGGCCCGCGACCGCTTCATGGACCAGGCGCAGGACATGGTCGAGGACACGACACACAAGGTCCAGCGCGTGGTGGACGAGGTCCAGCACACCGTGAAGCAGGAGGCACAGAACCAGGGCCTTACCGGCCAGCCGGAGCAGTTCTCGTCGCAGAGCAGCGGCTCCTCGTCGCAGAGCAGCAGCTCGTCGTCGCCCCAGACCCAGGGCGCCCACGCCTGAGCGGCGCCGGGCCGCTCGGCGGCGCCGGCCTGGCCGGCCCTACCGAGCTAGCGCCCTCGCCACTCGCAAGGCATCGAACGGGGAGCGGGCTCGCGCGAGCCCGCTCCCCGTTCCAGTCCACGGTCGGAGGCGCTTTGCCCTACGTTGGCGACGGCCAACGCAGGGCAACACTCCCGTGATGACCCACTAGCTGCTGGTCTCTGCTGGATCGGCCGCCTGCTCCGCCTCCACCCGTCGGAGCTGCGCTTCCCAGGCTGCCACCAGCGCCTCGCCCAGCGAGCGGCCCCACTCCACGGCGTGCGGCACGTACTTCAGCCGCGTCTCCTCGAGCACTCGGTACCGCATCCCGCGGCGCGGCGAAGCGTGCAGGTAGAGCAGATTGTCCAGCCGGTCGGCGAGCTTGATCAGCCGCCCCTCGGCGTCGCTGGCGCCTGCCGCGGCCAGGTACGCCGTCGCGTCGCGGCGTCGACGAAGCATCGGCTTGGTGGCAGCCCAGACGAGCGCTGTTACCCGCTGGCCGAAGCGCGCCTCCAGCGCTGCCTCGTCCAGCGCCGTGTCTTCCAGCGTGTCGTGCAGCAGGGCCGCCGCGAGCAGGGCCGGGTCGCGGTAGCCGTGCTCGGCCAGGTGGCCGGCGACGCGGAGCGGGTGGACGATGTACGGGTGACCCTCGTCGCGGACCTGGCCGGCATGCAGCGCGGCCGATAGCTCGTAGGCAGCGCGCACGGTCGCCTGGTCCGCCGCCGGCAGCGCGTCGAGCAGGGCCGCGAGCAGACGGGCCTCCTGGGGATCGGATGTGGCCATGCGCGCTCCGTAACAGGCGACGAATCCGCCTCGGGCAGGGCGAATCCACCGCATTCGGTTTCCCACAGGGTACTGGTAGTGTACCGCCCGGCGCGGGCCGGCGCCGGCTCACGCCTCGGCGAGCAGCGCGACGTCCGGCTCCGGCAGGACGAGCGTACCCACCGGCGCATAGCCGCTAGCCTGCAACTGCGCGGCCACCACGTCGAGCGTCAGGCACCAGGCGCTGCGCCCGGCCGCCAGGGCGAGCAGGGCGAGGAGCGGCGCCAGCGGCCGCGGCTGCGCGGGCGCCAGGAACGGTCCGACCACGGCCAGGCGCGCGCCGGGCGCCAGGTAGGGGCGCAGCGCCCCCAGCCGTCCGCGCAGCGCTGCCGCGCCGCCCGCGTCCACCGCCTGGGCGACCACGGCCACCGCGGCGCGCTGCGCCGCGAGCGCCGCCAGGTCCGGCAGGATCGCCAGTCGGCCGCCCGGCGGATCCTCCCCGCACGCCGCCTCGCAAGTGCCTGCTCGCGTGGGATGATCCGCCGCGGCCCCCGCCTGGCCGTCGAGAACTAGCACGCCGCGCCAACCGGCCGCCCGCGCCAGCAGCGCGCGGACGAAGATGCCATGCCCGCCGATCTCCAGCGCCAGCCCCTCCTCCGCTGGCGGCGCGGTATCGCCGAGCATGGCGGCGGCGAGCGCGGCCGCCGCGGGCGCGTGCAGCCCGACCAGCGCGGCGTCGTCCCAGGGCGCGCTCGTAGGTGCCTTGCGCGACGCGGTGCCAGGGGCTACCAGTAGCGGCTCGGCCAGCACGGCGGCGAGCACGTCGGCCAGGTCGGCGATCCCGCCAGCGCTGGCCGAGGTGGCGACGTCGGCGATGCGGCTCGCGCCGCCCCCGGTGCCGCGGTTGGCGACGCCGCCAGCCCCGGCCCAGGCGGCAAGTTCCGCGCCGCCGGTGGCGAGCACCGCGCGTCCGACGGGCCCGAGCCGATAGGCCTCGTCGCGCTCCTCCACCAGCCCTAGCCCGGCGCAGGCAGCCAGGAAGTACCGCGTCGGCAGCCGCTGGGTCCCGAGGCTATAGCAGACCTCTTCCAGGTCCGCGGCGCGCGCGCCCAGCATCGGGCACAGTCCCAGGCGCGCGGCCACCGCGAGCGCCGCCTGCCGCCAGGCGCCCGTCGCCAGCGCCACGAGCTGCTCCGTCGCGGCGTCGCTCGACTCGCGTGCATCCGGCACCGACACAGCCCTCTCTCCATCTGAAACGCGCCGTGGCATGACCGGGCCGTTGTGCTGCGGCCGACCATCGAAGGTCATCGTGGCGAGAGCGTCTACGCCCAGAGGCCGGGACGCACCGTGGTATAATACCGGCGCCCCACGCCTGGCGGCGACCGGGGCACGCGACTAGGCTCGGCCGCCTGGGCCGGCGCCTGGCCCCCCTCACTCGGGAGTGGTGAAGTGGTATCACAGCGGTCTTTGGAACCGTTATCCCTGGTTCGAATCCAGGCTCCCGAGCCCAGCTAACCCGCCAGAACCCAGCGTTTGGTCCACACCATGACCACCAGGCCGCCCATCTGCACCACTATCGAAAGGTGGGCAAATGGTGGGCGCCTGCCCCTATGGTATGGTGGCCGCTACAGGGGACCAGAAGCAAGGAGAGAGCGCTATGAGCTGGGGGTGGGACCAGGCGACTGCCTGGCGGCGCCAGCGTGAGCGGGAAGCACAGGCGTGGGATACCCCGACAGGGTGACTGGCATAGGAGCCCAGAGTTAGGCAATCTTGTCCTAGTGCTCCCAGCGGGTCACCGGTCCATATGGTCAATGTCTTCGTAAGCGTTCACGCCGCCTGAGCGCCTGGGACGACGAGTAGAGCCGTCGGCGGAGCAGGCAGCAGCGAGGGGATGGGCAGGCCGGCCTGGGCGGCGGTACACACGGCGGTCAGGTAGGCGAGCAAGGAGCGGTCGTGCTGTTTG
>JAJPHF010000151.1 GCA_021325365.1 Pseudomonadota bacterium | reverse complement strand
GCGCTAACACACTCTGCGGATGGACCGGCTCGCCCCACTCCATCGCGCGCCACCTCCCTTCGGTGACGCTTGTTCTACCATCTCACTAGAGCAGTGAAAAGCCCTACTTCAACGCGCGCGACGTCGACAGCGTGATGGCGACGCTGCACCCCGAGGTCGACTGGCCGAACGTGCTGGAAGGCACCCGCCTGCACGGACACGCCGCGGTCCGCGACTACTGGGCGCGGCAGTTCGCGATGATCGACCCGCACGTCGAGCCGCAACGCTTCCGCCTGGAGCCGGACGGCCGGGTGGCGGTCGAGGTCCACCAGGTAGTGCGGGACCACGCCGGCGCGCTGCTGGCCGACACCGTGGTCCAGCACGTCTACCGCCTGCGCGGCGGGCTCGTCGACCATATGGAGGTCCGGCAGCACTAGCCCGGCCGTCCGCCTGGGATCACGGGCGTCTTGCCCGTCCCTGCGGGGCGAGCGGGATAGCCGCCCCCCGGGCGGGGATTGGTCCAGGCTCGCTCGGCGGCAAGGCGTTATTCTTGGCCGCTCGCGTACTCGGCTTGCCAGCGCTTCAGGTCGTCCAGCCACCCCTCGGACGCCGCCATCAGCTCGTACATGGTCTGGCCGTCCAGCGATTCGCGGATGATGTCGGCGTGGCCGGCGTGCCGCGCCGTCTCCTGGATGAGGTGGAGCAGCACCCAGCGGACGGACCACGCCTCGACGTCCTGGGGGAACCACGGCACGCCTTTCGGCACCGGCACCGGCTGCCCCATATCGGGGATCGCGCCGATGATCGCTTCCGTCTCCGCCGCCGTCGCCGCGTAGTTGTCGAGCACACTGGCCAGCGTCTCCCCGGCCTCGAGCCGGAAGCCGGCTTCGTAGTCCTGGGTCTGCATCTCGGGCAACGGACGCTGCGCCAGGATCCCGACGATCCAGTACCGCTCGACGCGGGCGGCGTGCTTGATCAGGCCCGCAAGGCTGAGGGCGCTGACGGTGGGCTTGGACGTGGCCTGCTCGTCAGTCAGGCCGTGGACGGCGAAGCGGAGGCCATCGCGCTGCTGTGCCAGGAAGGCGAGCAGGCCGTCGCGCTCGTCGACGACCGGACGTACGGTGCCGGGCATGGCAATCACTCCTGTAGCCTATTGGCAGAGATCGGCCAGGCGAGCGGGCACCGGCGACGACCGGGCGCCCGCCCCACGAGCCTGTAAGCACCCATGACATCCTACCTTAGCGCTTAGCGTGCCCTTTTGAACGGCTGGCGTATGCGTCTGCGGGTAAAGCGTCGGATCACCCGTCCACGAGAGATGGGGTGAGAGCGGGCGGGCGCTGTGCTACACTGCCGGGCACCGGGGCCGGGCGACAGGAGGTGGGCGATGGCGACGGAGATACGGCGCGGGGCAGGGCAGCCGCGGGCGGTCGAGGCGTGGGAGGACCAGCCGCGCGTGGACGCGCGCGCCAAGGTCACCGGCGCGGCGAAGTACGTCGAGGACCTGCCGGCGCTGCCCGGCATGGTCTACGCCGCCGCGCTGCGCAGCCCCTACTCCCACGCCCGCATCGTGTCCATCGACGCCTCGCGGGCGCTGGCGCTGCCGGGCGTGCTCGGCGTGCTCGACCGCGAGCACCTGGGCGGCCTGGACCCCGACACGCGCGTCGAGCCCGTGCGCCACGAGGCCGGCGCGGCTGGCGGCACCGCCGACCAGCGCTGGCTGACCACCGACAAGGCGCGCTTCGACGGGGACCTGCTCGCCCTGGTGGCTGCCACGGATCTCCGCACCGCCCGCCACGCCGTCAGCCTCATCGACGTGGAATACGAGGTGCTGCCGGCGGTGTTCTCCGCGGCCGAGGCGCTGACGCCCGGCGCCCCGCTCGTCCACGAGGACCGCGGCAACAACCTGGCACTCGAAGACAGCCTGGAGTGGGGCGACGTCGAGCGGGGCTTTGCCGAGGCCGATCGCATCTTCGAGGAGACGTTCCAGTCGAGCACGATCTTCCACCACCCGATGGAGCCGGCTAGTTCGTTCGTCGCCTACGCCACGCCCGACGAGGCCGAGCTATGGGCGCCCACCGAGAAGCCCTACGGCATCGCCGAGCCGATCGCCACGCTGCTCGGCATTCCCCCTGAGCAGGTGCGCGTGCGCGTGCCCTACGTCGGCGGCGGCTTCGGCGCCAAGCAGTTCCTGCCGGTCATGCTGGCGGCGCTCGGGCTGTCCCGCATCGTCGGGCGGCCGATCAAGTACGTCGCCACCGCCGAGGAGAGCTTCCGCGCCAACGCCCGCCACGCGATGACCTACCGGGCGCGCGTGGGCGTGAAGGCCGACGGCACGCTGGTCGCGCTCGACGTGACGCTGGACGTGGACACCGGCGCCTACCACACGGCCGGCGGCATCGCCACGCATAACGCCTGCATCTCCGCCTGGGGCGCCTACCGCCTGCCCCACTACCGCGTGCGCGCTCGCACGGCGTACACGAACAAGGTGCCCGCCGGCACCTTCCGCGGCACGGGCAAGACGCAGACGACGTTTGGCGTCGAGAGCACGATGGACAGCGTGGCGCGCAAGCTGGGCCTTGATCCGATCACCTTCCGCGAGCGCAACCTGCTGCGACGCGGCGAGTACGTGACCGACAAGTGGCGCGTGCGCGGCGAGGAGTTCGTGGCCGACACGCCGCCCATCGACACCGACTTCGGCGAGCTGATGCAGCGGGTGGTCGAGGCGATCCGCTGGGACGGGCGGGCGGGCCGCGCCGGCCGGGGCAGCGCGCCGCACCTGCTACGCGGCAAGGGGCTGGCGGTGTCGCTGCGCCACGGGGCGCAAGGAGTCGGGCGCACCTACGCCATGGCGACGCTGTACCGCGACGGCAGTGTGAAGATCAGCCACAACGCGCCCGACCTGGGCACCGGCGTGTACACGATCATCGCCGTGATCGCGGCCCGCACGCTGGGCATCCCCGAGAGCCTGGTGCGCGTGGGCGACCCCGACACGAGCAACGACCTGCCGTTCGGCGGCACGAACGCCCAGCGCACGACCGTGCAGATGGGCTCGGCGGTGCAGGCGGCCTGCGAGAACCTCAAGCGCGAGATCGCCGACGCCGCGAGCCAGGCGAAGGGCGGCCGGCCCGAGGACTGGCGCGTGGCCGACGGCCGCGTCTGGCGAGGCGACGAGAGCTACAGCTTCTCCGAGATCAGCCGCGCCTTCAAGGGCAACGTGATGCTGAAGGGCATCGGCTCGTACAGCTCGCCGCACACGCTGGACCAGGCGTTCGGCGGCCTCGACCACTGGTCGCCGGGCGCCGCCGCGGCCGAGGTGGAGGTGGACGCCGACACCGGCGAGGTGCGCGTCGTCCAGTACGCGGCGGCGTCGGATGCGGGCAAGACGATCCATCATATGTCGGCGCAGCGCCAGATCGAGGGCGGCGCGATCATGGGGCTGGGCAACGCGCTGTTCGAGGAGGTGCGGTACGAGGAGGGGCAGCTGCTGAACGCCGACCCGTTCCAGTACCGCCTGCCGCTGCTGCGCGACGTGCCGGCGGCGTTCCACGTGGACATCGTGGAGCACGGCGACGGCCCCGGCCCGTTCGGCGCGAAGGGCATGTCGCAGACCTCGATCCCCTGCACGGCGCCCGCGATCAACAACGCCATCGCCGACGCCATCGGCGTGTACCTCGACTCCGTGCCCTTCACGCCCGAGAAGGTCCTCCGCGCCCTCGGCAAGCTCGGGCCAGTACACGGATAAACGGGATAAAGCGCGCACAACGGTTGGGTGCGGCTCGGCGTGGCCGTTCCCGTTGACACGTTCCAGCACATGGGCTAGCATTCCGCGCCGGTGCGGCTCGTCAGGAGACGGGCGGGTGCGCGGCCTGGCGACGGAGCGGTCCCGACGGCGGTAGGCGGCTACGGAGGAGTGGAGAGCGCTATGCCGATCGACATGCACGCCCACTGGATGCCCAAGGCGCTGTACGACGCGCTCCGCGAGCGCACCGAGCCGCCGAAGATTCCGGTCGATACCGGACGGTTCGACACGGCAGAGACCCGGCTGGCCGAGATGGACGAGCACGGCTTCACCCGGGGCGTCCTGTCGCTGAGCCCGGTCGGCGGCGTCGACTCGCGGCCCCTGGCGGAGGCGCTCCCCCTGTGCCGCACGTTCAACGACACGACGGCCGCGGCGTGCAGCGCCTACCCCGAGCGCTACTCGGGGTTCGCCCTCCTGCCGAGCGCGGACATGGGCGCCATGATCGACGAGTTCGAGCGGGCGATGGAGCTACCGGGCATGGTGGGCGCCGTGCTGCCCGGCGACGGCTTCCTGACCCTGCGCCGCGCGGAGCGGTTCCGGCCGATCTTCGCGGCGGGCGAGAAGCGCGCGGCGCTCTTCCTGGTCCACTACGGCCCGATCGCCGACGACCCGGAGCCGCGCCGGCTGGACCTGTCCGACAACGGGACCGCGCGCCGCGGCACCCTGGACATGCAGGCCCGCATCTCCTCGAACATGATCACCTTCTGCATGACCGACTTCCTGGACGCCTACCCCAACGTGACCGTCATCAGCCACAACCTCGGCGGCAACATCCCCTTCGAGATCGAACGCCTCGATCATCGCTACATGATGGATCGGCCGGACGAGGAGCTGCCGTCCAAGCGGATCCGCGCGACCCGCATGCTGGTGGACTGCAACTCGTTCGGCTCGCGCGCGATCGAGATGGCCGTCGCGGTGTACGGCGCGGAGAAGATCGTCTGCGGCACCGACGGCACCAGCTTCGGCATGGCCTGGACGCGGCGGGCGGTGGCCGAGGCGCGCATCAGCGACGCCGAGAAGCAAGCGATCCTGGACGGCAACGCCGCGGCCGCGCTCGCGCGCGCCAACCGCCCAACGGCGGCGGCGGCCGGCTAGCCCGGCTAACGTGCCGGGCGCTTGTGGTGACAAGCACCCGGCATGTCCTTGTCCCTTCTCATCTCGGTACGCTCAGAGATAGCCCCGATGCAGCGGAGTCGGCAGCCGGGCGGCGGGCACGCGGCGGGCTGCTGACGTGTGGTCGGACGCACATAGCCGCGGGGGCGGTATGGCCAGTCACTTTCGGAGGCGACCCCGCGGGCTGCTGCGCCTGGTGTTGCGGCTACCGATCTGGCTGTACCGGCTGCGACTGGGCTGGCTGCTCGGGCACCGCTTCCTGCTGCTCACGCATCGCGGGCGCAAGACCGGCCGGGTCCGCCGCACGGTGCTGGAGGTGGTCCACTACGACCCGGCCACGCGCGAGAGCATTGTCGCGGCCGCGTGGCAGAACCGCGCCGACTGGTATCGCAACATCCAGGCGCGGCCCGCCCTCCGCGTGCAGACGGCGGGGGTGCGTTACACGCCAGCCCAGCAGTTCTTGACACCGGACGAGCGGTATGCGATGCTGCGCGGCTATGAGCGCGCCCATCCGCTAGCGGCCTGGATCGGCGCGCGGCTGTTGGGCATTCCGTTCGGTCGGTCGGAGGCCGCGCTGCGGGCGTTCGCGGCATCGCTGCCGATGGTCGCCTTTCGCCCGCGGCGCGCACCGGAAAGGGGCGTATAGGACATGGCTCGCTACCGTGCCACGCTGCTCGCGACTGCCTATCTGGCCCTCTCGCTTGTCGGCCTGGCGTGCGGGGCGCCGAGCGCGGCGCCGGCGAGCACCGCGGCGGCGCCCGCGGGAAGCCCGCCCGCCGCACCGTCCGGGGCGCCCGCCGCGGTGCCGGCCAGCAATGCGGCCGCGGCGGGCGGCGCCGCCGCGGCCGCCCAGCCCGCGCCGCCCGCGCCGGTGGCGACGGTGAAGCTCGCCTACCTGCCGCTCCTGACCCACGGCAGCTTCATGGTTGCCTTCGAGAAGGGCTACTGGCGCGAGCTGGGCCTGGAGGTCGAGGGGACGCAGTTCGGCGGCAGCGACCAGGCGATGCCGTTCCTCGCCAACGGCCAGATCGACGTGGCCGGCGGCTCAGCGGGCGCCGGCTTCCTGAACGCGCTCAGCCAGGGCGTCACCAGCCGCATGGTGGCGACGCTCGGCGGCGTGCGGCCGGACGGGCTCTCGGGCGCGGCGCTGATGGTGCGCAAGGACAATTACGATTCGGGGCTCTACACGAAGCCGGCGGACTTGCGGGGCAAGCGCGTGGCGGTGAACGGCAAGGGCGTGTATGGCGAGTGGCTAGCGGACCGGCACCTGCGGCTGGGCGGGCTGACGCTAGACGACGTGGACATGGTGATCCTGGGCATCCCCGACATGCTGGCGGGCCTGCAGGGCGGCTCGGTAGACGCGGCGGACCTCATCGAGCCAACCGTGGCACAGGCGACCGAGCGCGGCATCGCCGTGTCCATCGCGCGGGAGGGCGCCGACCCGAACGGTCAGTCGCAGGTGCTGCTCTACGGCGAGCAATTCATCCGCGACAACCCCGAGGGCGCCCGGCGCTTCATGGTCGGCTACCTGCGGGCGCTGCGCGAGCTGGCCCGCAGCGAATTCAAGGACCCGAGCGACGTCGAGATCATCTCGCAGTACACGAAGATCCCCGCCGACCTGGTGATGCGCGCGGTGCCGTCGTACGTGGACCCGAACGGCAGGATCAATGTGGCGCACCTGGAGCAGCAGCAGCAGTTCTTCGCCGACCGCGGCTACCTGAACTACCGGGAGCCGCTGGACCTGAACCAGTACGTGGACTACACGTGGCTGGACGCGGCGCTCCAGCAGCTCGGCCCCTACCAGCCGTGATCGGTCCTCCCAACGTCCGAAAATTGACAGCGCCACTGTCGCGGGGCTGACAGTGGCGCGCCGCAACGGAACCTATCATGTCGTTAACGGAGCGCGGATGCGCGAAGGGAGAAAGGGAGATAGAGATGTCCGAGGCATTGAACCAGGTGATCGAGCGCGCGAGCACGGACGCGGCGTTCCGGGCGCGGCTGCAGAGCGACCCGGCGGGCGCGCTAGCGGGCTACGATCTGACGCCCGACGAGCACGCAGCCCTGCGCAGCGGCGACAGCGCGACGCTGCACACGCTCGGCGTGGACGCGCGGATCACCAAGCAGGAGGGGGGCCCGCTCGACAACCCGGCGGTGCCTGGCGACGCGTTCCCCACCGGGCCGTTTAGCTAGCAGCACGGACCAATGGCGCGGCGCGGCATGCACACGCCATCACTCAAATCAGGGCCCGGAGCGACTGTAGGAGTCGCTCCGGGCCCTGCTCGCGTCCGCCCGCAACCCCGCGCTAGTGGCCTCTCATATTGTTGACGAGGGGCTAGCCGCGCACGGCCTGCTCGAGCTCCGCGCGGTTCGGGTTCACGTAGATCTTGCCGTCGATGTCGAAGGTCGGCACGGTGCGAAAGCCGCCGGTGTGCTGCTCGATGATCGCCCCGGCCTCCGGGTGCTCCTCGACGTCGACTTCCTCGAAGGGTACGCCCAATTCCGCCAACTGGCGTTTTGCCGTACGGCAGTACACTCACCAGGTGGTGGTGTACATGATGACCCGCTTCGCCATGCCCCTCAGCCTCCCCATCAGGTATCGGTGCCCGTCGCCGCCGGCGACAAGCCTGCTCTAGTGTACGTTGCGCAAGTTCGCGGCCACACCCTCGCGCGGCCGGGCTGCAAGCGACGGTCTGGGTACACTCAGGAGGGCGTGGTCTGCTGACCGCTGACTGCTGATACCTGATGGCTATCCAGCGCCGCGCGCCCGGCCGCGATGAGGGCCGCGGCGGCGCGGTCGACGGCGGGCTCCGTGGTCCAGCGCCCCAGGCTCAGCCGCACGGCGCCGAGCGCGCGTTCCCGGGTCAAGCCCATCGCCAGTAGCACTGCCGACGGCTCGGTGTGGCCGCTGTGGCAGGCGGAGCCGGTGGAGGCGGCCACCGTCGGCGCGCGCTGCAGCACGGCCTCGCCCTCGGCGCCGATCAGTGAGGCGTTCAGGGTGTTGGGGAGCCGCTCCGTCGGATGGCCGTTCCGCACCCAGCCGGCCGCCGTTAGCGCCTGCTCCAGCCGGTCGCGCAGGCGGGTGAGCCGCGGCCGATCGGCCGACAGCCGCTCCCGCGCCACGGCACAGGCGGCGCCCAGCCCCACGATGCCCGCCACGTTCTCGGTGCCGGCCCGCCGCCCGCCTTCGTGGCCGGCGCCGTGGACGAACGGATCGAGCGTCGTGCCGCGGCGCACGTAGAGGACGCCCACGCCCTTCGGCGCGTAGAGCTTGTGGCCGGCGACGGCCAGCAGGTCCACGCCGAGCGCGGTGACGTCGACCGGCAGCTTGCCGACCGATTGGGCGGCGTCGGTGTGCACCAGCACGCCGTGGCGCCGGGCCAGCGCGGCGATGGCGGCGATCGGCTGCAGGACGCCGGTCTCGTTGTTCGCGTGCATCACGCTGATCAGCAGCGTGCGGGGCGTGATCGCCGTCTCCACCGCGGCCGGGTCCACCTGGCCCTGCTCGTCCACCGGCAGGTACGTTACCTGGAAGCCCAGGCGGCGCTCCAGGTAGCGGCACGTCTCCAGCACGGCCGGGTGCTCGATCCGCGTTGTGATGAGGTGATCGCCGCGGTCGCGGTGGGCGAGAGCCACGCCGATGAGCGCCTGATTGTCGGCCTCGCTGCCGCCGCCGGTGAAGACGACCTCGTCGGGGGCGCAGCCGAGCAGGGCTGCCACCTGGGCGCGCGCCGCCACGACGCCGGCCAGGGCCGCGCGTCCGTAGGCGTGGCCGCTCGACGGGTTGCCGAAGTGCAGCTCCAGGTAGGGGCGCATGGCCTCGATCACGGCTGGATCGAGCGGGGTGGTGGCGTTGTAGTCCAGGTAGATGGGAGCTGCTGGGTCCATCGCCTCCCTCCGGCTCGGCGCGGGCGACGATGCTGCTCGGGCCGCGCCGCCGCGTTCCAGGATACTGTACCGCGGCGGCTTGTCTCGGCGCGGCCGGCGCCCTACTATGCGAGAGGACGAGGGCGGGCGGTAGGCGCCGCGCCGAGGAGGAGAGATGGCGATCGAGACGAGCGTGCAGCCCCAGCAGTTCCAGGTGCGTGTCCCGCTGCTGAAGGAGGGGCGCGTCCACAACGTGGTGGCCCAGGTCGGCCCAATGAGCGTGGCGATGAAGTGCTACGCCGAGGGCGGCGAGAACGCGCTGCACACGCACCTGGACGAGCCCCACGTGTTCGTGGTGCTCCAGGGCCAGGCGCGCTTCTGGGGCCCCGAGGGCGAGACGGGCGTGCTGGGGCGGAACCAGGGCATCTTGATCCCGGCGGGGTGGTTCTACCGTTTCGAGAGCTGCGCCGACGAGCCGCTGGTCATGCTGCGCGTGGGCTACGGCGACGGCAGCCTGCGCGTCGCCCCCGACGGCCACCCGTTGCCCGCCGACTCGGCCGAGAACCTGCACGTCGAGGGCGTCCCAATCCCCGGCGCGTACTACGAGTAAAGGGACCGACCTAACCTACCCCCCCGGCCCCCCTCCCATTGTGGGAAGGGGGAGAGGGACGAGGCCGGGGGGGCTCCCCCCTTCCTTCCCAGGGCAGGGGGGCCGGGGGGGTTAGGTCCGGAGCTAGGTGATGGCAGAGCTGCCGCGCGTGGGCTTCGTGGGGCTGGGCATCATGGGCCGGCCGATGGCCCACAACCTGCTGCGCGCCGGCTACCCGCTGGTCGTCTGGAACCGCTCGCCCGGGCCAGTGGCCGAGCTACAGGCCGCCGGCGCCGAGGCGGCGGCCACGCCGGCGGCGCTGGCCGCACGCTGCGACGTCGTCATTACCGTGTTGCTGAACACGGAAGTGGTCGAGCAGGTCGTGCTCGGGCCGGAGGGGCTGGCCGCGGGGCTGCGGCCGGGCGCGACCTACGTGGACATGAGCTCGATCTCGCCGCTGGCGACGCGCCGCATCGCCGCGCGGCTGGCCGAGCAGGGCGTGGCCGCGCTCGACGCGCCGGTGAGCGGCGGCGAGGTCGGCGCCCGCGAGGCGACGCTGGCGATCATGGTCGGCGGGCCGGCGGCCGTGTTCGAGCGGCTGCGGCCGCTCTTCGAGGCGCTGGGCAAGAGCATCGTCCACGTCGGCGACACGGGCGCTGGGCAGGTCGCCAAAGCCTGCAACCAGCTCGTCGTGGGGATCACGATCGACGCCGTGGCCGAGGCGCTGCTGCTGGCGCGCGCCGCCGGCGTGGACCCGGCGCGGGTGCGCGAGGCGCTGCTCGGCGGCTTCGCCCAGAGCCGGGTGCTCGACCTCCACGGCGCCCGGATGCTGGAGGGGCGCTTCGCGCCGGGCTTCCGCGCCCCGCTCCAAGTCAAAGACCTCGCCATCGCCGCCGAGCTGGGCGCGGCCACCAGCCAGCCGCTCCCCGGCACGGAGACGGCGCTGGGCCTCTACCGCGCGATGGTCGCGGCCGGCCTCGGCGATCTCGACCACTCGGGGCTCTACGTGCTGCTGGAGGAGCAGGGGCGCAGCTGACCTAACCCCCGGCCCCCCTTCCTTCCCAGGGCAGGGGGGAGCCGGCTCTGCTTACGCCGGTCCTCCCCTGCCCCCCGCGCTTCCCCGGGTAAGGAAGGGACCAGGCTCCGGCAGCCCAGATCCTCCCCCTTCCCTGTAGGGAGGGGGCGGGGGGGTAGGTCCGCGCCCTCGGAGTGCTCCGCGAGCCTTTGGTAGAGCGCGGGCAGGCGCGGAGTGAGGCGCGCCCAATCGTAGTGGCTTTCGACCAGCGCGCGGCCGCGCCGGGCGAAGTCAGCGCCTAGCGCCGGAGTATCGAGGAGGCGCAGGACGGCGCGGGCGAAAGCGGCCGGCGTCTCGGCCAGCAGGGCATACTCCCCGGCGTTCGCGGCGATGCCCTCCATGCCCAGGCGGGTAGAGACGACCGGCACGCCCGCGGCCATGGCCTCCAGCACCTTCAGGCGGGTGCCGCTGCCCATGCGCATGGGCACGACGTAGACGGCCGCCCGCGCCAGGTAAGGCTGCACTGCGGGCACCATGCCCGTCAAGACGAGGCCCGGCTGGCGGGCGGCGAGCGTCCGCAGCCGCGCGTCGGGCGCCTTGCCGACGACCAGACACCGCAGATCGGGACGGACGCGGTGCAGCAGCGGTAGGACCGCCTCGCCGAACCACAGCATCGCGTCCACGTTGGGCCGGTAGTCCATCGTCCCGGTGAACAACAGTGCGGGCGGTCCCCCCGGCGGCCTCGCGCGCCAGGCGAAAGCAGCCGTGTCCACGCCGTTCGGCAGGAGGACGTAGCGCGCGTCTGGCGCGATGCGGCGCAGCAGCGCGGCGTCGAGCGGCGAGACGACGAGCACGGCGTCGGCCTCCCGACAAACGCGCGCCTCGTAGCGCCGCAGGCGGTGCGCCTGGACGGCCGAGTAGAGCGCGGCGTGCACGCGCGCGGGAGTGCCGATATCGGTGAGGCAGGCGCGGCGCTGCAGCTGGTACTCGGCGTTCAGGTCGTCGAAGACGACGAGCGGGCGGCGTGGCCCACGGGCGTGAATCGCCCGGCGGTAAGGCATCATCTCCAAGCTGCTGATCTGCACCACATTGTAAGGCTCGGCAGCGGTGAGCGCCCGCACCCGCGCCGCCAGCGCCGGGAGCCAGGCGCGGTGGGCGAGATCGGGGAGCGGCGACCGCAGGAGGCCGCGCAGGCGGTCCGCGCGCGAGCGGGCCGGCGCCGGGAACACCTCGACGCGGCGACAGAGCTGCCACAGCGGAGTATCCGAGCCGACAATCCCGCCCCCCCCTCCCTCTGGGAGAGCGGA
Source organism: Pseudomonadota bacterium (assembly GCA_021325365.1). The sequence goes on along the minus strand of JAJPHF010000151.1, from coordinate 17,694 downwards.
GTGACGCTCGAAGTATTCCGCGTCACAGGGTAAGGGCGCCACGTCCAGGCTCAGCAGGTCCACGGTATGCTCGGCCGCCACGGCGCGCAGCAGGTGGTAGTTGCGTATGCGGGCGCCCTGGTCGAGCGGCCAGGGCAGTTGCGGTGTCAGGAAGAGGACTTTCAAGGGGACACCTCTTGCACGCCGGCCATACCCGTGGGCCAGCGCAGTTGCGGCATGAGGAAGGGGAGACTCACTGGCCGAGCACCTCGCGGTAGACGGCGAGGGTGGCGGCGGCAGTGCGCTCCCAGGAGAAGGCGGCGGCGCGGGCCAGGCCGCGCGCCCGGAGGTCGGCGCGCAGAGCCGAGTCGGCCAGCACCGCGCGCAGCGCCTCCGTCAGGCCAGCCTCGTCCTCGGGCGGCACGAACAGCGCCGCATCCCCGAGAACCTCTGGCAGGCAACTGGCCTTCGCCGCCACGACCGGCGTGCCGGCGGCCATCGCCTCCAGCGGCGGCAGGCCGAAGCCCTCGTACAGCGACGGAAAGACGAACGCCGTGGCGGCCGCGTACAGCGCGGCGAGGTCGGCGGGCGGCACGGGACCAAGCAAGCGGACGCGCTCGCCCAGGCGTTCGGCCGCGGCGACGATCGGCTCGTCGAGCCACCCGCGCGGCCCCGCCAGCACAAGCCGCGCCGGCTCGCTGGGGCCGAGGCGCGCGAACGCGCGCAGCAGGGTGCCCAGGTTCTTCCGCGGCTCTAGCGTGCCCAGGTAGAGCAGGAACGGCCCGTCGAGCGCGTAGTGGGCGCGCACGGCCGCGACGCCGGCCGCGCTGGGCGGCGGCGCCGGCGTCGGCGCCAGGTGGACGACGCGAATGCGGGCGGGCGGCACGCCGAGAAGCGCCTCCACGTCGGCGCCCGTCCAGGCAGAGTCGACGACGACGCGCTCGACGCGCTGGACGACGCGCGCCACCTGGCCGTAGTGGCGGCGGCTGTCGGCTGTCTGGATCTCCGGGTAGCGCAGAAAGGCGAGGTCGTGAATGGTTACGACAGCGGGGCAGCGGCGGCGCAGCGGCACGGTGAAGTCGGGCCCGTGCAGCAGGTCCAGACGCTCGCCGGCTAGCTCGATCGGCAGCAGCGCCTGCTCCCAGCGGTGGTGCGGCGGAGTGACCAGCCGGCGCTGACGCACGGCCTCGGGTGGCGACCACGGCGCGCGCTGATGGCGGGCGCGGAACAGGGTGAAACGGTCGCCGAGGGCGAGGCGGGGCAGCCACGCGGCAAGCTGCCGCGTGTACTGCGCGATGCCGCCGGCCGTGTAGTCGGCGGTGCGGCCGTCGATCCCGACGTGCATTCCTGTTCCCGAAGCAGGGAATTGCTGTTGGCGCCGTGCCGCGTCTACCATCTGACTGAGTGGACGACGTTCGCGCACTCGCGCGGTTCGCGCCGCGACGGCTGCGCGGCGGCGACGGAGCGCCCGTGGAACTGTACCTGATGCGGCACGGCGAGGCCGAGGCGGGGTATCCCGACGCCGCGCGCCGGCTGACGGCCGACGGCGCGGAGGCAGTTGCCCGCGTGGCGGCGCGCGCGGCGGCGGCTGGCGTGCGCTTGGATCACGTCTACCACAGCGGGCTGACGCGCGCCGAGCAGTCGGCGGCGCTGCTCGGCGCTCCGCTGGGCGCCGCCGAGGTGGCGGCGCGCGAGGGGCTGGCGCCGAACGACCCCGTGGCGCCCGTGGTCCGCTGGCTCCTCGACCCGGCCGTGCTCGACGGCGCGGGGGGCATCGCGCTGGTGAGCCACCTGCCGTTCCTTGACGGCCTGGCCGCGCGGCTCCTGGCTGGCCAGGAGGACGCCCAGATTATCGCCTTCGCGCCCGCCCTGCTCGTGAAACTGGTGCCCAAGCATACCCGCGCCGGCTATCGCCTCGTCTGGGCGCTGGCGCCGGAGGTGGCCTAGCCGGCCCGCCTGTCAACGGCGCGCCACGCGGAATGGAGCCGCCAACGCGCGTGCGCCCACCACGCGTCAAAGTGTCCGGAGGAGCTAGCCCCATGTGGGAGGGAGTCGTCGTCTCGATCCACCTCGCGCCCGCCGCGGGCGCCGCGCCCACCCCGGTCGAGGCCGCGCGGGCGGTGCCGGGCAAGGGGCTGGAGGGCGACCGCTACTTCGCGGGAGCGGGCACTTACTCGCGGCTCGCGGGAACCGGCCGCGCGCTGACGCTGATCGAGGACGAGGCGCTGGAGGCGCTGCTCGACGAGGGGGGTATCGAGCTGGCGCCGGGCGCGAGCCGCCGCAACGTCGTGACGCGCGGGGTGCCGCTGAACCACCTGGTGAACCGCGAGTTCTACGTCGGCGCGGTTCGCCTGCGGGGCATGCGGCTCTGCGAGCCGTGCGCGTACCTGGAGCGCCTGACGCAGGCCGGCGTGCGCCGCGCGCTCGTCCATCGCGGCGGCCTGCGCGCCGACATCGTCAGCGAGGGCGTCATCCATGTTGGCGACACGGTGCGCGAGACGCCGTAAGGCGGGTGTTACGGGATGCTTACCGCTAGTTCGACGCAACCTGGCCCAAGCTCCCTGGACTCACAGCCACGCTCCCCGGTGCTGTATTTGGACGTGGCGCAGGCGCGGGCAGACTACGCGGCGGTGACCGCGGCGGCGGGGCCGCTGCGGGTGCGCTACGTGACGAAGGCGAATCCGCATCCCGCGCTGCTGGGGGCGCTCGCCGCGGACGGGGCGGCGTTCGCCGTGACGACCGAGCGCGAGCTGGACGCGCTGCTGACGCAGGGCGTGGCCGGCGCGCGCATCGCCTGCGTGACGCCCGGGCCGCCCGCGTCGCTGCTGCGGCGCTGCCGAGCGGCGGGCGTGGGGCACCTGACCGTCGATACCGTCTGGGAGCTGCAGAAGACGGCGGCGCTGGCGCCGGGCGCGAGCGTGCTGGTGGCGCTGCGCTGTTCGCCGGCGGGGCGCTTGCGCTACCCGGCCGCACCCCTCGGGGCGTCGCTGGAGGCGCTTGACGCGCTGGCGGCGGCCGCGCACGGCCTGCCGGTGCAGCTCGCGGGCGTCGCGGTCCACGTCGGCTCGCAGTGCGAGCGGCTGGCGCCGTGGCGGGCGGCGGTGGCGCTGGCGGGCGCCGCCTGGCAGCGGCTACAGGCGGCCGGCGGCGCCCCGCGCGTGCTCAGCCTGGGCGGCGGCCTGCCGGTGCGCTACCGACAGGCGGTGCCGACGCCGGCGACCATTTGCCGGACCCTCCGGGCAGCCCTGGCCGCGCACTTCCCCACGCCGCCCGCCGAGGTCTGGCTGGAGCCGGGGCGCTACGTCGCCGCGGGGGCGGGCGTACTGGTGGCAACGGTGGTGCATCGCGAGGCGCGTGCAGGATGGCGGCCCCGCCTCACACTCGACGTGGGCCGCTACGCGGGGCTGCCGGAGGCCGGGCTGGGCATCCGCTATCCCTACTGGGTGCCGGAGGCGGAGGGCGCGGGCAGCGCCGGGCCGCGCCGGGACTCGCCCGCGCGCCTGGAGCGCTGCGTCCTGCTCGGGCCAGGCGGCGCCGTGGACGTGGTCGACCCGGCTGCGCGGCTGCCGCGCCTCACGCCCGGCGATCGCCTGTGCTTCCTTCGGGCGGGCGCCTACACGACCTGCCAGGCGGCGTATCCGGTGCCCGCGGCGGGGCCGCTCGTGCGGGTAGACGCCCGCGCCGCCCCGCCGGCGCGTCGGCCGCCTGCTTAGCGCGGCGCGACCGCGGGCGACGGCGGCGGTGACACGAAGCCGCCGGCGGGCGGCGGCGGCAGGTCGGGCGGTGGCGGCGGGGCTATCCCGCTCGGCAGCGGCGGCGGGGTGATCACCGGCGCTGCAGGGAAGACGCCCCCCGGCCCAGGCTGCGACGGCGGCGGCGCGGTTGCGGGCGGTGGCGGGGGCGGGGTGTAGTAGGGGCCACCCCCGACCGTGGTCATGCCGCCCACGCCGTAGTGCGACTGCGTCGGCGACTCGACACGCACCGACAGCAGGCGGCGATCGGCCTCGGGCCACGCGGCGACCAGCAGCAGGCCGCTCCAGTCGCCCTCTTCCGGCAGCGCCCAGGCGCTCCACGCCAGGCCCTCGTCGGCCCCCCCACTCTGCCGCGTCCAGCCCGCCGCCGCCAGCTGCGCCGCGAAGTGCGCCTCTAGCTCGGACGGCGGGCGGGTCGTCTCGGCGGTCGCCTCCGACGACCAGCGGTTCGAGCCGCCGCCGTTGTTGCCGCCGGCCTGCAGCTCGACGCCGGGCGGCGGTGTCAGCGGGGGCAGCAGCATGGCTGCCATCGGCATCGACCGCGGGCCGGCGGGCGGCGCCGGCACGTTACAGGGTCCCGGACTCGCGCTCGTACTGAGGCGCACGTCATTCGGCCCGGGGGTCCGGGCAAACACGGTGACCGAGAGCGACGGGCCTCCGGAATCCTGGCAGTAGGTCCGGCTGATGCTCGGCCCGCTGACCTGGAACCCGCCGGCGGGCATTGGCCCGACTGACGCCGCGTGCCAGCCCTGCGCCTCCAGGTCGCGCTCGTAGAACCCCAGCACGTCCTCCCGCGTGCCCGGCGCGTCCAGCACCACCGTCGTGCCCGCCAGCGGCCCGCCGCTGCGCACCATGCTGCCAACGACGCGCGCGCCGGGCGGCAGCGTGAGCGTGAACGGCAACGCGTCCGGCACCTGGCCGGGCAGGAGCTGTACGGTAGGCGCCGGCTGCTGGCCGGTCGGCCCGGGGTAGGGCATGGCGAGCAGGCGCTCGGCCAGCTCCTCCACCGGCGACGTGGGACCTGGCTGCTGTGCGCGGGCCGCCGGCCCGGCCGCGCTGCCGACGACGCCCAGCACGGCAATGCCCGCGATGCCGAGCAGGCTGCCGATGAGGTTCCACGGTGACCCCCGCATCATAACCCTCCCTGGACGCGTTGTGTTACATGGCCGAGTGGCCCAGTGTAGCACCGGCGCCTCGCGCGCGCCAGGATCACTAAAGAGCTGGCCGAGGCGGGTGTGTGCGGTTGGCTGCGCCAATCTTCCACACCCACCTCAACCGGCCTAGCGCCCGCGGAGGGAGCCGCGGCGGAAGGGCGCCCGGTCGGACGACGGGCCGCGGGGCCGGGCGGCGCGGCCGGGCGGCAAGCCCGGCGCGCCGCTGTCGCCGATGCGGTAGGGCGGCACCTGGATCGAGAAGCAGGTGGTGATCCGCTGGTCCTGCATCCGCGAGCTGATGCGCGGCTCGAACTCTTCCAGCGAGAGGTTGGTGGTGATGACGGTGGGCAGGCGGGCGTTGTAGCGGTGGTTGAGGATCTGGAACAGTTTCTCCTGCGCCCACGGCGTGCTGCTCTGCGCCCCAAGGTCGTCCAGCACGAGCAGCGGGGCGGCGCGGATAGCCTCGAATAGCTCGTCGTAGGTCACGCGGCTGTCGGGACTGTAGGTGGCGCGCAGGTGGTCGAGAAGGTCGGGCACCACCACGAAGTAGGCAGCCTGGCCGCGATTCTGGCAGGCGTTGGCGATGGCCGCGGCCAGGTGGGTCTTGCCGCGGGCAGGGTCGCCCATGAAGACGAGCCAGCCGTCCGGCTGCTGCGCGAACGTCCGCGCGAGCGCGAGCGCCCGGGCCAGGTTTTGCACGCCCTCCTCATCCACCGCCATGCCGTGCGGGTCGAACGTCTCGAAGGTCATGCTGGCCAGCAGGTCGGCCGACAGGCCCGCGCCCAACCGCTGCAAGGCGCTGGACTGCCACTCCTCCACGACGCACACTTGCGCCAGCGTCGGGTCGGCCAGGCGGGCGCGCAGTCGCTCGTCCAGCTCCTCTAGGCGGTGGTTGGTGGTGACGACGAGGGGGAGCTGCGCGTTGTAGCGGTGGTTCAGGAGCTGGAACAGCTTCTCCTGCGCCCACGGCGTCGCGCTCTGGGTGCCGAGGTCGTCGAGAATCAGCAGCGGCGCGTTGCGCACGTTCTCGAAGAGATCGTCGTAGGTGACCTCGCTGGTAGGGTGGAACGCGGCCCGCAGGTAGTCGAGCAGGTCGGGCACGACCTGGAAGATCGCGGGCGCGCCGGCCGCGATGCGCGCGTTCGCGATGGCGGCGGCCAGGTGGGTCTTGCCGCTGCCAGACGGCCCGAGCAGCACCAGCCAGCCGTTCGGCTCGGCGGCGTACTCGACGGCGGCGGTGTAGGCGCGACGGAAGCGCTCACGGCGCGCCGGCTCCGCGCTGCGGCCGTCCTTGACGAGCGTGTCGAAGGTGAGGCGCGTGAGCGGGCCGAGGTTGCTCAGGCGCTCCAGACGGGCGCGGCGCGCGTCGGTAACCTGCTCGGCGCGGCAGCTACAGGGGATCGCCCGGCCGAAGTCGGGATGCCCCACCGGCACGTCGCGGCGCACGAAGCCGGCGTCCCCGCAGAGGGGGCAACTGGGCGCCGCTTCACTTGCCTCGGCCTCAGTGCTGGACGATGTGTCCGTAGCGTCCTTCGATAAAGCGCCGAGGATCTCGAGGCGCTTGAGGACGTCCCCCAGCGATTCCACGGTCCCCTCTCCCCTCTGTCGCCCACTTTTCCAGGATGCGCCGCACGTAGCGCCAGTGGCGGCGGTTGTAGCCGACGGCCGCGCGGAACGCTTCCTCCAGCCACTCGGGCGGGTAGGTCTCGGCGGCCTCGCGCAGCTCCTCGACGAGGAGCGGCGTGAGCAGGCCGATGTTTTGTTCGTACAGCTCGAAGATCGTCGGGCGGCGCGCGGGCAGCACGACGGGCGGCGCGGCCGGCCCGAGGTCCAGCCGCTGCTCGCCGCGCGCGAGCCGCGCCACGAGCTGGCGGTGCGCCGGCGTGTTCAGGAACAGCAAGAGGTCGCCCCCTGCGGCTCCCCAATCCTGGGGGGAGGTAGAAAGGGGAGCCGGGGGGGACACCCCCACCGCCCCGGCAGGGGAGCCCCCCTGCACCCCCCGAGGCGAGTTCTCCCTTTCTCCCTGAGAGCAGGGCGGGATGAGGGCGACGGACTCCCTCTCCCCCTGGGAGAGGGTCGGGGTGAGGGCCGGCCCAGCAACCGCACGCCCCTGCCCCGCTGGAGATGCAGCTACCGGAACCACCAGAAACACGCCGCGCGCCACGGCGAGGCGCACGCCTTCCGCGAGCGCGTCTTCGGGGCTCAGGCCGCCGGTGGCTTGCAGGCTGGCGACGGTCGCCGCGTCGGCGCGCAGCTCGCTCGTGCGCACGTAGCGCGGGTAGGCGCGCTTCGCGTCGAGCAGGCGCAGCGCGTGCAGGGTGACCTTTAGCTCGGCGAGGCTCTCGGCCTCGGCCAGCACGGCGCGCAGCCAGAGCGTCGGGATGCGCGTCGTCGCGGCCCGATCCGGAAAGCCGGGAAAGGCGCGCATCATCGCTCGACCCCGAGGTCGACGAACTTCGTCAGCTTTTCGAGCCAGAGCAGCGACACCTGGCCGGTCGGGCCGTTGCGGTGCTTCGCGACGTGAATCTCCGCGATGCCCTTGTTCTCCGTGTCGCGGTCGTAGACCTCCTCGCGGTAGATGAACATGACGACGTCAGCATCTTGTTCAATGCTGTTGTGTACTACCATCCCATTCGCCACGAAGTTGTGGGTTCCGGGGACCGTCATGTCGTAGACGTCGGCCTCGCCGTCCGGCTCGATGGCAACGATCTGATCCCAATACACGTCGGCAGCGGCCACTTCCCGCAGCCTTTGATCCTGTAGCAGCTCGGCGTAGTTGGTCAGCGTCTGCCGCGTGGGGGCGAACGAGAAGTGGCTGGTGCCGCCGTAGCTGGTGCCCCGCAGGGCGGCCATCTGGCGCTGCGACACGCCGAGCGCCTGCATCGCCGTCCTCACGTCGCGCCAGACTTCCAGGGGCACGGTGTCATTATTCGGATTTGGCGCCACGGTGCGATACAGGTCCTCGATCTCAGCCAACTGTTCGACCCGGTCGCCAAATGCCCCTACCGCTCGGGCGAACTTCAGTTGCTCGGTACTGCCTGTCACGTGGATCTGATAGCCGACACGCTGGTCCCCCTTCCGGGTGCTATAGACCCGCGACGCGATACCCAAGCGGACAAGAAGGTGCTGCACCTGGCTCGCCAGGTAGGGGCTGGTCGTCGCGTAGTACACGGTGCCGGTCTGGCCATGTGCCGTCCGGCGCAAGCGGGTGCATCCATCGGTGGCCCAGAGATGGCGGAGGAAGAGCCCGATCTGCGCGCTCGACAGGCGGAAGATGGCCTCCGGGATCACCTTCTCGTACGAGTGCTGACCGTCGATGCCAAGCTCCCGAAGCCAGACGTGGATGGGATTTGGCGACCATCGGTTGCCGCCCGCCGTCAGGTACACGTGTTGCCAGCTACTCTGGACTACGCGGCGAGCGACCACGCCGAACACCTGTTTGGCTGCCTGCTCGACCGCCGCGCGGTTCGCTTCGGAGGCGCTCGTGTAGTGCAGGGGTTGCCTCCGAACATAGCAGCCATCGCCAATCAGATGGGCGAGCAAGACGAGACGATCGTCGTCCCACAGTTGGGCGGCGGGGGGCTCGGGGTAGCGGCGAGGGAGCGCGATGCGCTCGCCCACCGCGAGGTCCGCGAGGGCACGCCAGCCGTGCAGCACCCGGAAGGGATGGTTCGCGGTGGCGCGAATGGTCCGGCCGCTGCGCGTTGTTAGACGATAGACCGGGCGGTGCCCGGTCAACCAGACGCGGCTGGCGCGGCCGTGCGTGACCTGCCAGCCGTCGAGCGTTACGACCTCGGGCTGCTGCCCCACCAGCGCCGCGATCGGCACCCGCCGCCCGTCCGCGAGGGCCACCAGGGTATCGCCCGTAAGGCAGCCCGACTCGCGGAGGTCCGAGAGCATGGGGATGTGGGGCGAGCGGCTCTCGACGGCGCGGGAGAGCTGACTGAGCGCCACCACGGGCACGTCCAGCTCGCGGGCGAGCGCCTTCAGCGAGCGCGAGATCTCGCTGATCTCGTTGACGCGGTTCTCCTTGCCGTTGCCTTGAATCAGCTGGAGGTAGTCCACGACCAGCAGGTCCAGGCCGCCTAGCTCCTGGTGCAGGCGCCGCGACTTGGCCCGCAGCTCCGAGAGCGCGATGTTCGGCGTGTCGTCCAGGTAGATCGGCGCGCTCGCCAGTGTGCCGAGCGCATCGGCCAGCTTGCGCCGCTCGACTTGCCCCAGAAGGCCCTGCCGCAGGCGGCTGGAGTCCACGCCCGACTCGCTGAACAGGAGGCGCTGCGCGAGCTGGGCGAGCGACATCTCCAGGCTGAAGATGCCCACCTTGGCGCCGAAGTCGACCGAGGCGTTGCGCGCCAGGCAGAGCGCGAACGACGACTTGCCCATGCTGGGCCGCGCCGCGACGATGACCAGGTCGGAGCGCTGCAGGCCGCCGAGCAGCTTGTCCAGGTCCTTGTAGCTGGTGGGGATGCCGCGCTCCAGGCGGTCCACGTCGGCGGCCAGCAGCAGCTGCTCCCAGTACTCGCGCAGCACGTCCGCCAGCTTCCGGAAGTCGCGGCTGAGGCGCCGCTCGGCCACCGCGAACAGCACCTGCTCCGCCTCTTCGAGCGCCTTCTCGGCCTCCAGGCTCTCGTCGTAGCCGAGGCCGGCGATGCGGCCGGCGGCACGGATCAGCCGGCGACGGAGCGAGGCTTGCTCGACGATGCGGGCGTACTGCTCGACGTGCAGCGAGGTCGGCACCTCGTTGAACAGCGAGGAGAGGTAGACGAGGCCGCCCACCTCGTCGTAGCGCCCGGTGCGCTGCAGCTCGTCGGAGAGCGTGAGGTAGTCGACGGGCTCGCGGCGCTCGTACAGCGCCACCATCGCGGCGAAAATCGTGGCGTTGCGCTCGCGGTAGAAGTCGGCGGGACGCAGGAACGTCGCGACGCGCCCGATGGCGTCGCGGTCGATGAGCAGACCGCCGAGCACCGCGGCTTCGGCGTCCGTGTTGTGGGGAGGCAGCGGCTCCCGGCTGTTCTCAGCCGGCAGGTTCTCAATAGCCATCAGCGCTCAGCTATCAGCAGGCGGCTTTCGGGTTGTCAGCGACGGCACTCGGGTTCGTTCCATCTCACGGCCTGCACTCTCACCACATCTTAGCCGCGCCGCCGGGGAGCTGATAGCTGATGGCTGATAGCTGTTAGCTAATTGCTACTCCTCCGCCTCGACGCGCACGGTGAGCGAGGCCGTGATGTCGTGGGCGAGGTGGACGGGCACCGTGTGGGTGCCCAGCTCGCGGATCGGCTCGTCGAGCACCAGCTTGCGACGGTCGAAGGCGGTGCCCAGCTCCTGGCCGAGCGCCGTGGCGATGTCGCTGGCGGTGATGGAGCCGTAGAGGCGGTCCTGGCCGCCGACGCGCGCCTTGAGCGTGAGCGTGGTGTTGTTCAGGCGGGCCGCCAGGGCGCGCGCCTCGGCCTCGGCCTGCGCCTGCCGCTTCGCCGACGACGCGCGCTGCGCCTCGACGTTCTTCAGCGCGCCAGGCGTCGCCGGGGCGGCGAGCCGCCGCGGGATGAGGAAATTGCGGGCGTACCCGTCCGCGACGTCCTTCACGTCGCCGACGGCGCCCAGGCCCTTCACGTCTTCGCGGAGCACGACTTTCATCGGTCTTGATCCGTTCGTAAGTAGCGGTCGATGTGGTCGGATTATAGCAAAGGGCCGGGCGAGCGAGCGGCCGAGCGAGCCGCGCGCCCCGCGAGCAGGAGCGCGAAAGATTGTCGGCGGGGGTGTAACGTTTTGGCGCCTTTATCGTTCTATCCAGTAGGCACGCGTGCCCGGCTGCGCCCGGTGCGGCGGCGCCTGCAATCGCGCAAGGTCAAGTCCGAGTACTGAGAGCCAGAGTACGCGGCGGGAAGCCGACGTGAGGACGGGGAGGCTCGTTGCAGATGAGCTTGTTGAGGCGGTGGCAGGAGACTAGCTGGTCCTCCGCTTGGGGAGCCAAGGTGGCCGTGGCGCTCCTGGCGACCGCGGCAGCAGTGCTGCTGAGCGCGGGCTCGAGTTGGGCGCAGACGCCAACCAACACCTCTACGGCGACCGCGACACTGACCGCGACGGCCACGCCGAGCCCGACGCAATCGCCGACCCCCACCGGTGCCGGGGCCACCGCCACCGCGGTGGCGGCGACGCAGACCGCACTGGCCCTTCCGGCGACCCAGACCGCGATTGCGGCAACGCAGACGGCGCTCGTCCCGACCGGCACGGCGACGCTCACGCCCTCGGCGACCGCCACCCGCACGAACACGGCGACGCCGAACGCCACGACAACGGCTGCCGCGCTGCTAACGGCGATCGCCACGGCGGCCACGCCGGTGCCCGCCGGAACACCGGGGGTTCCGTGCGCGCCGCTGGTCGGCGAGACCTGCACCGTTAGCGCCGCGATCAACCCTACCGTTGGTCCGTCGGGGAACACGACTAAGGTCAGCTCGTTCACGTTCAACGTGACCGCCATCGCCCCGGCCGGCACCATCGTGGGCAGCAACCCCTTCATCTTCGTCTCCACGACGGTCGGGACGGAGAGCCAGATCAACAACCCGACGTTCACCTGCTCGGCGGTGGTAGCCGTCGGCGGCCCGACGGTCTGCCAGGGTCGCACGAACGGCGACGTGCTCCAGGGCGCCGAGTTCCGCGTACGGTTCGTCACGCCAGGCACCCCGGCCACGGGAGTCACGCCGGCGAACTTCACCGATCTCGTCGGCAACGCGTTCGGCCCGGGTGTCGCGGGCGGGGTCGTCGGGGCGGTCGTGCCGGTCGCGCCGCCCGTAGCGAATCCGGCGCTGCCGTTCGCCGTGCCGCAGGTGGGGATCCCGGCGGTGCCGCGGCCGCCCGTGCAGTTCATCCCGCCGGCGCCCGCGCCGCTGCTGCCGCCGACGGGTCAGCTCCAGCCGCTCCAGGGCGCCGCGGCGCCGCCGCCGCGGTACCCCGAGGTGCCGGTGATCCCCGAGTCGGATAGCCTCGGGCTGGTCCTCGGCGGCCTGGCGGCCGTCGGCGCGGTCGCGCTCTACCGCCGCCGCCGCGCCTAGCGGCTCGCCCTCGCGTGCAAAGCCGAAGCGGCCCTCGGTGCTCCGGGGGCCGCTTCATGCTGCTTGGTCTAGCCGGGCGGCACGAGTACAATAGCCGTATCAGCAGCCGCATCGCCGTCCGGCCGCACGCCGCGTGCCGGCGGGGAGAGGGAGCCAGGGTGGGCAGCGGCGCCTCCGTCGCCGAGCTGGGCGAGTTTGGGCTCATCGCGCGACTGGCTGGCACCCTGGCGTGGCCCGCGAGCCCGGGGCTGGCGCCGGGGCTCAAGGTGGGCATCGGCGACGACGCGGCGGTGTGGGCGCCGACGCCGAACACCTGGAACGTCATCACCACCGACGCCCTGATCGAGAACGTCCACTTCCGGCTCCGCACGACGAGCTGGTACGACCTGGGCTGGAAGAGCCTGGCCGTGAACCTCAGCGACGTGGCGGCGATGGGCGCGCGGCCCCGCTACGCGGTCGTGAGCCTCGGCGTGCCGGGCGACGTGGCGGTGGCCGCGGTGGAGGAGTTTGGCCGCGGGCTCGCCGACGTGGGCGCCCGCTACGGCACGGCGCTCGTCGGCGGCGACACGGTGGCCGCGCCATGTGCGACGATCAGCGTGACGGTCGTCGGCGAGACGCCGCCCGCGGCGCCGGGCGCGCCGCCGCCGCTGCTTCAGCGGTCGACTGGCCGAGTGGGCGACGCGGTGGCGGTGACGGGCCAGCTGGGCGCCTCGGCGGGCGGCCTGCGGCTGCTGGAAGACGCCGCGCGGGCCGCGCTGAGGGATACGCCCCGCGCGGCGCCGGCAGGCCCCGATCTCCCGGCGGCCGAGGCGCTGCGCGGGGCGCACCTGCGCCCCACGCCCCGCGTGGACGCCGCGGCGGTGCTGCTCGCCCAGGGCGTCCGCTGTGCGATGGACCTCAGCGACGGCCTGCTGGGCGACGCGCGGCGGCTGGCCGACGCGAGCGCCGTGGGCGTGGTGCTGGAGGCGCCGCGCGTGCCGGTCGCGCCGGCGCTCGCGCGGCTGTTTCCCGACGACGCGCTGGCGCTAGCGCTGGGCGGCGGCGAGGACTACGAGCTGCTGTGCGCCGGCCCGGACGCCGTGCTGGCGGAGGCCGCGGCGGCGCTGGCGGCGCGGGGCGAGCCGCCACTGACGGTGGTCGGCCGGCTGGTCGCGCCGCCGGCCGCGGGGCCGCGCGTGCGGGTGGTCGACGCGCGGGGCGCGCCGCTGCCGATCAGCGGCGGCTACGTGCATTTCCGGGGGTAAGTTGATCGAGGTGGTGAGCGCGAGCCCCGAGGAGACGGTGGCGCTGGGGCGGCGGCTGGGGGCCGTCGTGGCGGCGGGCGACGTGTTTCTGCTCGACGGGCCGTTCGGCGCCGGCAAGACGCACCTGGTGCAGGGGCTGGCGGCCGGCCTGGGCGTGGAGGGTGCGGTCACTAGCCCGTCGTTCATCCTGGCGAACGAGTATCAGGGTCGCCTGCCGCTGTATCACCTGGACCTCTTCCGCCTGGAGCGGCTGGACGCGGCGACGCTGCAAACGCTCGAGGAGTACTTCTACGGCGACGGGGTGTGCGCGGTGGAGTGGCCGGCGCTGTTGCCGGCGGAGCTGCGGGCGGGAGCGAACGAGCTGACCTTCGAGCTGACGGGCGAGGAGTCGCGGCGCATCACCGCGCGGCTGGTGGCCCCGCGACTCGCCGAGGCGCTGCGACATGCTGCTGGCGCTTGACACGAGCACGGCGCTGGCCAGCGTCGCGCTGTACGACGGCACGCTGCGGGCCGAGGCCACGTGGTACGCGGGGCGCAACCACTCGCAGCAGGTCATGCCGATGGCCGTGCGGCTGCTGCAGGACCAGGGACTCGGTCCCGGCGACCTGACCGCCGTGGGCGTGGCGATCGGGCCGGGGTCGTACACGGGCGTGCGGGTCGGGCTGGCGCTGGCGAAGGGGCTGGCGGCGGCGCGGCGGCTGCCGCTGGTCGGGGTGACGACGCTGGACGTGCTGGCGGCGCCGTTCGTGGCCGCGGGGCGCCCGGTGCGTCCGGCGCTGGACGCCGGGCGGCGGCGCTACGCCACGGCGCTCTACGAGCGTCAGGGCGACGGACTGGTGCAGGCCGAGCCCATCCAGGCCGTGGACCTGGACGGGCTGCTGGCGCTGCTGCAGCCGCCCGTCATCCTTACGGGCGACCTGGACGCGGCCGCGCGGACGCGACTGGCGACGGACTGGCCTGGCGCGGCAGACTATACGGTAGGCGGGGCGCCGGGCGTCGAGGTCGCCTCGCCGGCGGCGGCGCTGCGGCGGGCCGGGTTCCTGGCCGAGCTGGCCTGGCGCCGCCTGGCCGCCGAGGGCGGTAGCGACCCGGCGACGGTGGACGCGATTTATCTCGGATAGCGATCAGCGATCAGCAATCAGCCGTCAGTGCCGAGATTTCGGCTAGCGGCTGGTCCGCGAGAACTGACAAATCGTAGCTGATAGCTGATTGCTGAAGGCTGACGGCTAATATGCGTTTTGCCATTGAGGAAATGCGCTCCGAGCACATTCCGGCGATCAGCGCGATCGACCGGGCCGTCTATCCGATCCCCTGGCCGATCCACTCCTATCGCAGCGAGCTGCACAATCGCTCGGCCTATTACATCGTGGCCTGCCGCGTCGACGCCGACGCGCACGTGGACCATCCGGCCGAGGTCGGCGCCAGCGCGGGCGCGGGGACGAGCGCGGGGCTGCTGTCGCGCCTGACCCGGCTGCTGCGGCCCGGCACCACGCTGACGGCGGCCGAAGAGGTCGAGATGCGCCGCGTGGTGGGCTACGCGGGGCTGTGGCTGATGGTGAACGAGGCGCACGTCACGACGATCGCTGTGGCGCCCGAGTACCAGGGGCGCGGCCTGGGCGAGCTGCTGCTGACCTCGCTGATCGACAAGGCGATCGAGCTGAACGCGCTGTGCCTCACGCTGGAGGTGCGCGTGAGCAACTACGTGGCCCAGTCGCTCTACCGCAAGTACACCTTCCGCGAGACGGGGCTGCGCCGCCGCTACTACAGCGACAACGGCGAGGACGCTCACATTATGACGACTGAGGACATCGACACCCCCCACTTCCAGGAAGTGCTCGCCGCGAACCGTCGGGCGCTGGCCGAACGGCTGGCCCGCGATGAGTGAATCCGAAGGCGCCGGCCGCGGCCCCGCCGTGGCGCCGAGCGGCCGCCTGCTGCTGCTCGACGGCAACGCGCTGGTCCACCGCGGCTTCCACGCGCTCCAGCAGCCGCTGACCAGCCCGCGCGGCGAGCTGGTGAACGCCGTCTACGGCGTGGCCATGATGCTGCTGAAGGCCCTGGCCGACCTGAAGCCTCAGTACCTGACCGCCGCGTTCGATACGGCCGCGCCCACGTTCCGCCACGAGGCTTACGCCGACTACAAGGGCACGCGCGGCCCGGCCGCCGAGGGCCTGCACGACCAGTTCGACCGCGTGTACGAGCTGCTGGAGGCCTTCGGCGCGGGCATCTACCGCCTGGACGGCTACGAGGCCGACGACCTGCTGGGCGCGCTGTCGCAACAAGCCGTGGCGCAGGGGCTGGAGGTCGTCATCCTGACGGGCGACCTCGACGCGCTGCAGCTCGTCGGCCCGCACGTGCGCGTGCTCACCTCGCGCCGCGGCCTGTCGGACACCGTCATGTACGACGAGGCGGCGGTGCGCGAGCGCTTCGGCTTCGCGCCCCCACAGCTGGTAGACTACAAGGCGCTGCGCGGCGACACCTCCGACAACATCCCCGGCGTGCCCGGCATCGGCGACAAGACGGCCTCGCGGTTGGTCGCCGAGTACGGCGACGTGGCGAACCTGTACGCTCACCTGGACGACCTGCCCGAGAAGCAGCGGAAGCTGTTGGCGCCCTACGCCGACCAGGTGCGCGAGGCGCGGCGGCTGGCGCAGATCGTGAGCGACCTGCCGGTGCAGCTCGACCTGGCCGGCAGCGCGCTCAGCCGCTACGACCGTGGCAAGGCGCTGGCGCTGTTCCATGAGCTGGGCTTCCGCAGCCTGATCGACCGCCTGCCGCCCTCACCCCCGGCCCCTCTCCCAGGGGGAGAGGGGAGTGGTCCGCCTGCCCCCTCAGTCGCTGTCTCAGGGGGCGAGGGGCGCGGCGCGGCGCGGCAGGCGAGCCTGTTTGGGGAGGAAGGGGGCGTGCCCTCACCCCCAGCCCCTCTCTCAGAGGGAGAGGGGAGTGGCGCGCGCTCGCCGGCTGAGGGAGAGGGGAGCGCGCCGCGCTCCCCCTCGGCCAATGGGCGCGCTCGGGATGGGTACCATGGAGAGGGCCAGGACACCCCTCTCCCTATGGGAGAGGGGCCGGGGGTGAGGGCCCCGGAAGGCCTCGTCACGACGACGGAGGCGCTGGACGCGCTGGCGGCGGAGCTGCGCGCGAGCCAGGGCTTCGCGTTCGGGGTGCAGACGACGGGCGTGGACGCCATGCGGGCCGATCTCGTCGGGCTGGCGTTCGCCACCAGTCCGGAGCGGGCCTGGTACGTGCCGCTCGGCCACGTGGGCGAGGACGCGCCGCCGCAGCTCGCCGTCGAGCCGACGCTGGCCGCCCTGCGCCCGGTGCTGGCGGACGAGACGCTGCCGAAACACGCCCACAACGCGAAGTTCGGGCTAGTGGTGCTCGCGCGCCACGGCGTGGCGGTGGAGGGGCTGAGCTTCGACACGATGCTCGCCGCCTACCTGCTGGAAAGCTCGCAGCGCGCCCAGACGCTGCGCGACCTGGCCTGGGCCAAGCTGGACCAGGCCGACGTGCCGGCAGCCAAGACGATCTTGGGCGAGGGCAAGCGGGCGCGCACGATGGCCGAGGTGCCCGTCGCGGAGGCGGCCGAGTACGCGCGCTTGCAGGTCACGCTGATCGAGCGGCTGGTGCCGGTGCTGCTGCGCGACCTGGACGCCGCCGCGCTCCGCGCGCTGTACTTCGACCTGGAGCTGCCGCTGGTGCCGGTGCTGGCCGTCATGGAGCGGCACGGCGTCATGGTCGACGTGCCGTTCCTGCAGCGGCTCAGCACCGAGCTGTACGGGGCGATCCAGACGCTGGAGCAGGAGATCTACGACCTGGCGGGCGGGCCGTTCAACATCAACTCGCCGCCGCAGCTCAGCGACGTGCTGTTCGGCAAGCTGGGCCTGAAGCCGCCGCCGGGCAAGCGCACGAAGACGGGCCACATCTCCACGAACGTGCAGGTGCTGGCCGAGCTGCGCGACAGTCATCCGATCATCAACCTGATCCTGCGGGCGCGGCAGCTCTTGAAGCTGAAGGGCACGTACGTGGACGCGCTGCCGCTGCTGGTCAACCCTGAGACCGGGCGGGTCCACACGTCGTTCAACCAGACGCTCGCCGCGACCGGCCGCATCAGCTCGTCGGACCCGAACCTTCAGAACATCCCCATCCGCACGGAGCTGGGGCGGCGCGTGCGGCAGGCATTCGTGGCGCCGCCGGTCTGCGTGCTGCTCGGCGCCGACTACAGCCAGATCGAGCTGCGCATCCTGGCCCACGTCACGGGCGAGCCGGCGCTAGTCGAGGCGTTCCGGCACCACGAGGACATCCACGCGGCCACGGCCGAGCGCATCCTCGGCGTGCCGCTGGAGGACGTGACGCCCGACCAGCGGCGCATCGCCAAGACGGTGAACTTCGGCGTGCTCTACCGCATCTCCGACTACGGGCTGGCGAGCCGCCTGGGCATGACCACCGCCGAGGCGGGGGCGTTCATCCGCGAGTACTTCGCGCGCTTCTCCACCGTGCGGGCGTACCAGGAGCGGGT
>JAJPHF010000035.1 GCA_021325365.1 Pseudomonadota bacterium | reverse complement strand
GCGCTCCCCTTCACTCTTCGCTTGTTAAGGTCCCCTCGCCCCGACCGCTCTCGCCGCCCGGGCGCGCACCAAGTAGGATACCTCCCCCCACTCCCCCGTGTCAAGCCCCACCGCTCCGGACGCGCGGCCCGTCGCCGTCGAGGCGGCGATGCGAAGTCCCCGCTCCATCGAGCGGGGACTCTTGCGCTCGCCTTTGATATAGTACCCGACCCCGCGCCCGGCGACAAGGCCCCGCCCGCTAGAGTTCTGCTAGAGCGTCTCGAAGTACCCGTCGTCGATCAGCTCCTGCACGAAGCGCGGCTCGGCCACGTCCGTGACCGCCACGTTCGCAACGCTCGGGTCGCTCTTGATCGCGTCCTCCTTCACTCGCTCCAGGCTCGCGGCCGGCGGCAGCACCGGTGGCAGCCCCAGGTAGCGCGTGAACCGCGCGTACGTCTCGTCGAGCACGCTCTGGTCGTCGAGCTGCAGGTACTTCCGCAACACCTCGATCGAGCCATCGCGGTCCTTCCGGAACCGCGCCACCCCCGCCGCGTAGCCCGCGACGTAGGCCCGCACCAGCGCCGGGTTCTCCGTAATGTGCCGATCGATGATCGCCAGGCCCACCGAGGGATACTCCGGCCCATCCTCCGCCAGGTCCAGCAGCTCCCGAAAGCCCGCCTGCACCGCCCGGATGTTCGTCGGCGGCGACACCACGCCCACGTCGATCTGCCCCGCCTGAAGCGCTGCCAGGATCGCCGGCACCTCCTGGAGCGCCAGGAACTGCACGTCGTCCCCCCGCAGGCCCCACTGGTCCAGCGCCACCAGCGATGCCGTGTGGACGGCCGACCCCAGCCGCGTGATGCCCCAGCGCTTGCCCACCACGTCCTGCGGCTGCGTGATGCTCGGCTGCGCCATCACCGAGAAGGGCTGCCGGTTCGTGATCGCCGACACCTCCCGCGCGTTGCCGCCCTGCGCCTGAAACTGGAACGCCAGGGTCCAGTCCAGCACGCCGCCGTCCAGCTCGCCCGCCCGCAGCGCCGCCGCCATCTGCGAGCTGCTCCCCATCCGGACCAGCTCCACGTCGAGGTTCAGGTCCCGCCAGGTCCCCATGTCGTGCGCCACGTACACGCCCGACTGCGCGCCCGTCACCGCGGTCCAGGCCACCTTGATCTTCTCGGGACGCCCCAGCGCCACCGCGGCTCTCGGCGTCGCGCCAGCCGCCGTGGTGGCGGCCGTCGCCGCCGGCGCGGCCGGGGCCGCTGGCGCTGGCGTCGGCGCGCGACTGCCCTGACACGCGGCGCCGAGCGCGCCGGCGGCGACGACGACGGCTCCGCGCAGCACGGCGCGGCGCGAGAGCCGGCGCCCGGATACCTCGCGCGGACTCAAGTCACACCTCCAGCGCGCGAACCGGAGCAGCGCCAGACACGCGCTGCCCACCACACATCGTTAGCCCGAACCGTAGCAGAAGGCGAGGGCCGGCCGCTACCGCCCGCGACGGGTGAGGTGCTCCTGGCCGGGCTCGCGGCTGTCCCGCGCCAGGCGCTCTACAGCAGGCTGGCGAAGTAGTCGTGCGCCTGCAGATCGTCCGCGAATTGCGGCGCGGCCACGTCCGACACCGCTACCTGCGCCACGGCGGGGTCCTCCTGGGCCAGGTCGTTCTTGATCCGCTCCAGACTGCTCATCGGCAGTGTCGGCGGGTACGCCAGGTAGCGCGAGAAACGGTCGTAGGTGTCGCGAAGAATATCCTCATCCTCGATCTGCAGGTACTTCCGCAGAACCTCCAGCGCCCGATCCGGGTTCTTGCGGAAGCGCGCGACCCCGCTCGCGTAGCCCGCCACGTAGGCGCGGACGACGTCGGGGCTATTGTTGACGTAGCGTTCCGCGATGGCCAGGCCGATCGACGGATACTCCGGCCCCTGCTCCGCCAGGTCCACGAGCTGGTGCAGCCCCGCCTGCAGCGCCCGCGTGCTCGTCGGCGGCGAGACCGTCCCCACCTCCACGCCGCCCGCCTGCATCCCGACGAGAATCGCCGGCACGTCCTGCATCGCCAGGAACTGCACCTGGTCGGGGCGAATCCCCCACATGTCGAGCGCGAGCAGCGAGGCCGTGTGCGCGGCCGAGCCTAAGCGCGTGATGCCCCAGCGCTTCCCGATCACGTCCTGCGGTTGGGTGATGCTCGGTTGGCTCACCACCGAGAAGATCTGCCGGTTGGTGATCGCGGCCACCTCGCGGGCGTTGCCGCCCTGCGACTGGAACTGAAACGCCAGCGCCCAATCGAGCACGCCGCCGTCCAGCTCGCCCGCCCGCAGCGCCGCCGCGAGCTGCGAGCTGCTCCCCATCCGCACCAGCTCGACGTCGAGCCCGAGGTCCTTCCAGGCCCCTGTCTCGGACGCCATGTAGACGCCCGACTGCGCGCCCGTCACCGCCGTCCAGGCCACCTTCAGCTTCTGCGGCTGGCTGAGCGCCACGGAGTACCCGGGCGCCCCGCTCGGCCCGGCCGTGGCCGTTGGCCCGGTCGCCGCGCTCGGCGGCCCGCCGGTCGGCGTAGCTTCGCCGCGGCAGGCGGCGCCGAGCGCCCCCACGGCCGCGGCCCCCAGCGCCGCTCGCAGCAACGCACGCCGGCTCAGGCTCGCCACTGCCCGATCCGGCAGCGAGTGATCTCCCAGTGAACGCTCAGCCATATCCGATCGCCTCCCCGTGGGGCGGCTAGCGCTCCGGCTCCCGCGCCGTCGACGCGGCGGGCGAAGCAGCCAGCCGCTCTTTGAGCTGGTCCACATCGCGGCGGACCGCTCGCACCTGGGTGGCGACGACGAACAGGTAGCCGAACAGCACGAGCCAAACGATCGCATAGGTGGCGAAGAGATACGGCAGGTTCTGCATTACTGATTACTCCCCGCGCAGGCTCAGCTCTTGCTGCAAGTAGCGCACCTCGTCCTTCAGGCGCTCCAGGCGTACGCGGACCACCATTAACGTAACGTAGAGCAGGCCGAATGCCACGCTCGCTAGAACGAGGGCGACGACCATCTCGCTGGGCATGAGCGGCCCCTCCGGGCGGACCACCGTCGGCTCGGGGTGCAGCGCGCGCCACCACGTCACCGACATGTGGACGATCGGCACGTCCACGAACCCGACGATGCCGAGCACCGCCGCGTAGCGCGCCGCCCGCGGCACCTCCGGCACGTAGGCACGCAGCATGAGGTAGGCGACGTAGATGAACCACAGGATCGCGGTCGTCGTCAGCCGCGGGTCCCACGTCCACCACGTGCCCCACACCGGCCGGCCCCACAGCGAGCCGCTGATGATGAACAGCGTGGTCAGCACCACGCCGATCTCCGCCGAGGCCCGCGCCGCGGCGTCCCAGCGCTCGTCGCGCCGCCACAGGTAGGCGACGCTGCACACGAACACGACGAAGAACGCCAGGTACGACAGCCACGCCAGCGAGACGTGGACGTACATGATGCGCTGCACGTCGCCCATCACCCGCTCGGGCGGCGCGTAGACGAAGATCGCGTACAGCGCCGCGACCATCGCAACCACCGTTAGCGCGAACGGGACGCGGAACCAAGGATCGGCCAGGAGCGCCCCGCGGTCTTGGTGGCTGCTCGACTCCCGCTCGCGCTGCCCCACCTCCGGTAAGGCGGCAGTTGTCTCGACGCTCCGGTACACATTCATGAGCCACTGTCCCCGCTATGGCCAGCGTGCGGCTGGCCCCACGACAGAGCCTCCGCGCTCCTACGAACGCTGGTCATTCCTCTACTAGCGTATCGAATAACAGGACCGCCGTGCCGAGGAACAGCACGGTAAGCCCGATCAGCAGCTCCCACCACGGCGCCGACGTCGGCGTCGCGGCGCCCGCCAGCAGGTCGTCGGTGGCGCGCGCGGCCGCGACGAGCAGCGGCGCCAGCAGCGGCAGCAGCAGCAGCGGCAGCAGCACGTCCCGGGCGCGCGTCTGCGCTGCCAGCGCCGCGAACAGCGTCCCCGCCGCGGCGAAGCCCACCGTGCCCAGCGCGACCGTGAACACAACGCCGGGCGTGAGCATTGGCGCGTCGAACACGGCCGCGAAGATCGGCAGTGCCACGATCTCCACCAGCCCCATGAACACGACGGTTGCCACGACCTTCGCCAGGTACAGCGCGCTGCGGTCGAGCGGCGCCAGCAGCAGCCCATCCAGCGTGCCCTGGTCGCGCTCGGCCGCGAACGTCCGTCCCAGGGCGAGCAGCCCCGCGAACAGCAGCGTGATCCACAGCACCCCCGCGGCCAGGCGCCGCGCCTCGCCCGGCGCCAGGTCCAGCGCGAATAGGAAAAGCGTCAGCACCAGCAGCACGAACACCAGCACGCCGGCGATCGTCTCGCGCCGGCGGCTCTCCAGCCGCAGGTCCTTGGCAACGAGCGCGGCCACCTGCCTGACGTACGCGCAGACCGCTGCACGATGTAGGGACGCCGCTTGCGGCGCCCTGCTGCCTGGTGGCCGCTGCCGCGCCCCCCCGGTTCCTTCCTCGCTCACGGCGCGGCGCCGAGGGCCTCACGCACTCGCCCCGCCTCGACGCCTGTCGTCGGCGCTTCGTAGGCCACCTTGCCGGCGGCCAGGACGACGAGGCGATCGGCGAGCGCGAGTGCGCGCTCGATGGAGTGGGTCGTGAGCACTACCGTGGGCGCCGCATCGCGCACCACGCGCGCCAGGAGCGCCTGCCCGGCCTCGTCCAGACCCGTATCCGGCTCGTCCAGGAGCAGCAGCGCCGGCTCGTGCAGGAGCGCGCGCGCCAGCGCTAGGCGCTGCTGCTGCCCGCGCGACAGCGCGCCCACGCGGCGCTCGGCCAGCTCCGCCAGCCCGACCCGCTGTAGCTCGCTCGCGATCCGCGTCTCGAGGTCGGCCACACCATACAGCCGCCCGTAGAGCCGCAGGTTCTCTGTCGCGCTCAGGTCGCGGTAGAGGTACGTCTCGTGAGCGACCACGCCGAGCTGCCGCCGCACGGTTGCCGCCTGCCGCATCGCGTCGTGGCCGAGCAGCGTCAGGTGGCCGCCCGACGGCCGCACTAGCGTCGCCAGGATCTTCAGCAGCGTGGTCTTGCCCGCGCCGTTCGCGCCGAGCAGGGCGACGCGCTCGCCGCGCAGCACGACCAGGTCGCAGCCGCGCAGCGCCGCCGTCGTGCCGTAGAACTTGATCAGCCCCCGCGCCTCGACAGCGCCGAACGACGGCGGTCGCAGCACGACGGCCCGCCGCTCGTCACCCGCCGCACGGACCGGCGCGGCCTCGGCCGGCTCGGCCGCCTCGTCGCCCTCAGCGAGCGAGCCGGCCTCAGCTGCCCCCGTCGGCCCGGCTGGGTCGAGGGCGCCGTCGGAAGCCGACCCATCTGCCTCGCCCAGGCCTTCCGGGTCGCGCTCGGTCGCGGTGGTGGGGAGCTCGTCGCGCATGGTCACCGGGGGCACTAGAGGTCCGCGCTCTCGGCGAGCGGCGCGGGCGCCGCGGGCGCCGCCTGCGGCTTGCCGCCGAACCGCGCGTAGAGCAGCGCAGCCGCCACTCCCGCTACCGCGAGCGCCACGGCGGCCACCCGCTGCACGGTCTCGTCGAGCCACCACGGCCGCGGCGTGAAGGGCAGCCCGCCGATCGTGACGGTCGCGCGCTGCCCGGCGCTCAGGTTGTCCGCGATGAGCACGCTGTAGCGCTGGCGGCCAATGTCCACGGTGCGATCCAGGCGTAGCTCGGCGCTGTCGGTGCTGAAGTCGCCCGGCACCAGCACCCACAGCGACGCCGTCGCGTACGCGGCGTTCGTGCTCAGGTCGTATGCCCCCCCGGCGTATGGCACCCGGTAGCTGAAATTGACGTCGGTGGTGCCTGGCGGGACCGGCAGCAGCGACGCGAAGCCGCGGTCGACCTGGATGACGTCGTAGGCGCTTAGCCGGTCGTCCAACGTGAGATCGAAGGCGTTGGGCGGCAGTCCGAAGCGGAGCAGCCCCATCGGGCCTTGGCTCCCACCCATCGTCGGCACGAACGTCGTGTCGTTGTCGTTCCTTAGCTCGACACGCTCGAAGATGGCGAGCGTGCGGCTAGCGGGATCGGCGCCCAGGATCGTGACGGCGCGTCGCCCGATCGACAGGCCGGGCGGCGCGGGCGGCATTTCCTGCGCGAGCGCGCTGGCCGGCCCGAAGCGCGCGGCCGGGCCCCAGCCGCCGCCGAGCCCCGCCGCGCTCCCGGCCGCGGCTAGCGCGACCAGCACCATGCCCAGCCAGCGCCCTAGCTGCCGTCCCATGTGACCCCCCGGTTGCGGCTGCGGTAGATCGCACCCTCGCGGTCGGCCGCCAGCAGCGTGCCTCCGCCCGCGCTGCCGCCTGCCGCCACGGCCGCCACGGGCACCCCGAGCGACAGCCGCGCCCAGCTCTGGCCGCGGTCCACGCTGCGGAACACCCCGTCCTCCGTTCCCGCGTAGAGCGTCCCCCGCAGGGTGCGCCCGTCGGGCAGCGTCGCGGTGTCGCCGCTGTCCGCGTCGAAGACGAGGCTCGACACGCGGCGCGTCGGCAGGGCGCCGTTCAGCGCGCCGCTGGCCGGCGCCCAGCTCCGGCCCTCGTCGTCGCTCGCCAGCACCCCTTCCGTCGCGCTCGCCAGGTACAGGCTCGGCGGCCCCCCTGCCGGTCCCGCCTGGGCGCCCCCCGTACTCACGGCCACCAGTGCGGTCGCGTTCGCCGGCACATCGGCGGCCATCCGCGTCCAGGTGCCGCCAGCGTCGTCGCTGCGGTACAGCCCCGCGCCCTCGGCGACCACCCACACGCGTTCGGGGTTGACGGGATCGACGGCGAGCGCCCGCACGTCGGCGGCCTGCGGCGAAGCGCCACCGGCCGGCAGCGTCACCGGCCGCGTGGCCCACGTGCGGCCCCCGTCGTCGCTCACTACCAACGTGCCAGGGCCTGCCGCGTAGACGCGCCCTGGGCGCGCAGGGCTCACCGCCACCGCGCGCAACGCTTGGTCGAGCCCCGGGACCGCTTGCCAGGACGCTCCCGCGTCCGCGCTCGTGAGCAAGCCAGTGGCCGCGGCCAGGAAGGCGCGCGCCGAGTCGTCTGGCGCCAGCGCCAGCGCCCGCGGCCCCACTCCGTCCAGCGTCGCCACCGCGTGCAGCTCGCTCTGACCGCGGTGCCCCGCGACGTAGACCGTCGCCACGCCGAGCACGAACACCAGTCCCGCGGCGCCGGCGAGAATAGCCGTGCGCCGGCCACGCGCGGGCTTCGCGGCCACGCGCTCGGCGGCGGGTGCGGTACCGTTCCGCTCGGGCGCGCCTGCCAGGTGCTTGGCGACGCCGTTGCGGTGAACGGCGGGCGGCGGGGGCCGGACCGGGGCGGCTGGATCGGTGGCTTTCAGCAGGGCGAGCGCGCGGCGCTCGTACCCCGCCCGCAGCGCGTGATAGTCCGGCTCGGCGAGCTTGCCGGTCGCGTAGTCGAAGTCCAGTTCCCGCAGCGCGGCAAGTGTCGCCTCGCGCTCCTCGAGCAGGCCGTTCGGCGGCCCGGCCGCCGGGTCGCCGCTCTCGACAACCGCCGGGCTGTCCGACCGTCGCACGAGCGGCAGGACGAGGGCGGCGAGCGCCCCCAGGAACACCGCGAGCGCCGCTGCGGCGAGCATTACGCCAGGCCTCGCTCGCGGCGCGCGAGTTCCTCCGCGAGCTGCGCGCGGTAGCGCGCTAGCTCCTCCGGCGCCATCTCGGCCGCCGGCTCCTCCGCGACTCCCAGCCCCAGCCCCACGCTGCCCTCCGGCCAGAGGGTTGGCGTGCCGGCTCCATCAGCCGCGCCGCTCGCCCCGCCGGCGCGGCGCGTAGCGCGGCGCAGCGTTAGCGCGACGACCACCGCGCCGATCCCCAGAGATACGATGGGCAGCCACCAGACGATGAGCGTGAACCCCCGGCGCGGCGGCTCCAGCAGGATGCCCTCGCCGTAGCGGTCGGTGAGGTCCTGCACGATCGCGTCCCGCGATTCGCCCGCCTCCAGGCGCCGCTCGATGTAGCCGCGCATCTCCTGCGCCAGCTGCGACGGCGAGTCGGCCACCGACTGGCTCTCGCACACCGGGCACTTTAGCGTTCGGGCGATCTCTTGCGCCTCGCGCTGTGTCGCCGTGCTCGTCTGCGCCTGCGCGACCGCTGCCGGGACGAGCAGGACGGCCGCAAGCACCGCCAGCGCCGCCCAGGCCAGGCGCGGCGCCCGTCCGCCCGGGGCGCGCTCCGCCCGCTCTCGCCGCGGGGTCGTCTTAGGCGCCACTGGCCACCGCCTCCCGGGGCGGGGGCGCCGCGCGCAGGCCGGCGGCCAGCGGCCGCGCCTCCGGCCAGGCCGCGATGAGGGTCCCCAGCAAGAACAGCCAGCCTCCCGCCCACAGGCAGAACACCAGTGGGTTCACGAAGACGTGGAACGTCGCGCGGTTGTCCGTATCGACCTGGACGAGCACCACGTACACGTCGTCGAGCCACGGCCAGGTCGTGGAGATGGCGATGCCGCTGACCGGCTGCTGCTCCCAGTTCTGATACGCCCGCCGGTCCGGCTCCAGCGTCGTGATCGGCTGGCCCGACGGCCCCGCTAGCTCCAGCCGCGCCATCGCGGCCTGCATGCCCGGCTGCTGATAGCCCGATACGCCCGCCGACCGCAGCGTGTAGCGGCCGATCGTGGCCGACTCGCCAGCGCCCAGCGTGATCGTCCGCTCGAGCTGGTGCCCGGTGCCCAGCACGCCGATCGCGATGAGCACCATCGCCAGATGGACGACGTACCCGCCGTAGCGGCGCCGGTTCCGCGCCACCAGCGTGGCCAGCGCCGCCGGCACGCTCTGGCCGCCGCGCTGCCGCGCCCGCACGCCGCGCCAGTACTCGACGGCCACCGTGGCCACCACGAACGCGCAGGCGCCCGCCCCGACGGCGGCCAGGCCCTGCTCCACCCCGAGCAGCAGCACCGCGAGGCCCACCAGGACGGCGATCACCGCCGGCCCGGCCAGGCTCCGCACGAGGCCGGGGCGCGACGTGTAACGCCACGCCAGCAGCGGCCCGGCGCCCATCAGCACGAGCAGCGCCACGAGCAGCGGCCCGTTCACCTGCTGATAGAAGGGCGGCCCCACGGCCACCTTCGTGCCGCGCACCGCCTCGGACACGAGCGGGAACACCGTTCCCCAGAACACTGTCGCCGCCAGGCTCACCAGCAGCAGGTTGTTCAGCAAAAGGCTGCTCTCGCGCGACAGCAGGGCGTCGAAGGTGCCCTCGGCGCGCAGGCGCGGCAGCCGGTACACGAGCAGCGCCGTCGAGCCGATCAGCACGAGGCCCAGGAACCCAAAGAAGTACGGACCGATGCTGGACTGCGCGAAGGAATGGACCGAGGTGAGCACGCCGCTCCGCACGACGAAGGTCCCGAACACGGCCAGCGCGAACGTCACGACCGCCAGCGCCAGCGACCAGACCTTCAACATGCCGCGGCGCTCCTGCACCATGATCGTGTGCAGGAACGCCGTCGCGGTCAGCCACGGCATCAGCGCGACGTTCTCCACCGGGTCCCAGCCCCAGTACCCGCCCCAGCCGAGCACGTGATACGCCCACCAGGCGCCCATCAGCAGCCCGCAGCCCTGGATCGTCCAGGCGAGCAGCATCCAACCCCGCACGGCGCGCAGCCAGTCGCGCCCCACGCGCCCGACGGCCAGCGCCGCGATGGCGAAGGCGAACGGCACCGAGAAGCTCATGTACCCCGTCAGCAGCAGCGGCGGGTGGATCCGCATGCCGGGGTCCATGAGTAGCGGGTTCAGGCCGCGTCCGTCGGGCGGGATGAACGCCTGCCGCTCGAACGGGCTCGACACGAACCCCAGGATGAACAGGAAGAACACCTCGATGCCGAGCAGCACGGTGACGACGTAGGGCAGGAGCGCCGCCGCGCTGTCCGCGTCGCCGGCCGCCGCCACACGCGCCCGGATGCCTCCGTAGCGCAGCACCACGACCAGGCTCAACAGCGACAGCCCCCACGCCCATAGCAGCAAGGAGCCTTCCTGGCCGCCCCAGAAGCTCGTCACCAGTGCCGCGTCGGGCATCGCCCGGCTCGAGTGGTCGTAGACGTACCGCAGCTCGAAGTCGTGCGTCAGCAACGCGTAGACCAGGGTGCCCGCGGCGATCGTCAACAGCGCCGCCACCACAGCCACACCATTGCGGGCGCTGGTCACTAGCTCGGGGAGGCCGCGGCGCGCGCCCACCACGCTCGCCACCGCGCCGTAGATCGCCACGGCGAACGCGAGAAGCAGTGCCAGGTTGCCGCCGTCGCCCGGCGTCATGGGGCCGTCCTCTTGTCCGCGCCAGCCGCGCGGTCAGCGTGCCGGGCGGGGTCCGGCGAGATCCAGAATCGCTACTTGGTGGCGCGGCGTGCGCCTAGCGGCTCGTCCCCGTGTCGGCGGCTTCTAGCGCCGGGCCGTGTTTCACGATAATGTTGCGCGCCTCGAACACGCCGTCCGCGCCCAGACGGCCTTCCACGACCACGTCCTGGTACGCGCCCTCGGCGCGGTAGCCGAACAGATCGGGAATCGTCCCCGTGTGCTCCACGGGCAGCGACGCGGTCCCGTCGGTCAGCTCGAAGCGCAGGTGCGTGCGGTCGTGCTGGATCGAGCCGTCCACCACCGCGCCCGCCAGGCGCACCGTCTGGCCGCTAGCCGCCGACCCACGCGCCAGCAGCTCGCTCGCGGTCACGTAGTAGACGGCGTTGCTCTGCAGACTCGTCACAACGAGGAAGACGATCGCCGCGACGAGCAGCCCGCCGCCGATCAGCAGCTTCGGCGGCACGGGCCACGCCCCGGCCCCCCGCGCCCGGTGCTGCCCCAAGCCCGCCGCCGGCGGTAGCGGTTGCGTCCGTGGGTCGTGGCCCGCCTCAGTTGCCATCGCGCGCCACCGCTCCGCTCACGGCGCCCGTCCCCATTTGACCGTAACTCGCTGCTCCAGTATAGCCCAACGGCCGCCGTCCGGGCCTGGGAATCGGCCACGCCGCGCCCCGCGTCAGCGCCCCGCCGGCCGCGCCTCCGCCGGCGTCCGGATAGCCGGCCCGCGCGGCCGCCTCGTACGCGCTGGTCAGCAACGAGCCTAGCACGAATGCCGCCAGCCCTAGCCCCAGCAGCAGCCGTTCGCGGCGGCCGCGCGTCAGCCATGCGCGGCGCGAGGCGGCCCCCGCGGCCGGCTCCGCCGCGGGCGGCACCAGCCCCAGCAGGCCCATGGCCGCCACGCAGGCCAGCTTCACGCCCAGCAACCCCACGTACAGGCTGCTCGCGCCGCTGGGGTCGGCGAGCCGATCGAGCATCAGCACGGCGCCCGTGATGACGAGCGCCCAGAGCGACGTCTGCGCCACCGCCCGGGGCGACCAACCGCCCGCCCCGCGCGCCGCGTTGAGCAGCGCGGGGTTCCAGACGCCCACCAGCGCCAGGCCCAGCCATACCGCCGCCGTCAGCCCGTGCGCCGCGCGCAGGAGCGCCAGCAGCACGTCGCCCATCGGCGCGCGTCAGCCGTCGGCGAGCAGCGCCAGCCACACGCCAGCGTGCGGCGCCGGCAACTGACGGCTGACCGCTGATGGCTGACCGCTCACGACAGCAGTTCTTCGACAGCGGCGCGCAGGGCCCGCTCGGTAACCGGCCCGATGAACTTGCGGACCAGCTGTCCTTGGCGGTCGACGAAGTACGTCTCGGGCAGCCCAGTCACGCCAAATTCGATCGCCGCGCTCCCGCCGGCGTCCAGCCCATTCGCGTACGAGACCCCAAACTCGTCCAGAAACGCCCGCGCCTTGTCGTCGCTGTCCCAGACGTTCACCCCGACGAACGCCACGCCCTGCGGCCCGTACTCCTGGGCGAACTGCTCCAGCACGTTGGCCTCGTCGCGGCACGGCTGGCACCATGACGCCCAGAAGTTCACTACCACCGGCCGGCCCGCCAGGTCCGCCAGCCGCGTCACGCGCGCCCCGTCGCCGCTCGCCGCGGCCGGTGCCGCGGTCCCGAGCGTGCCGTCCTGATTGGGGAACAGCGCCACGCGTAGCTCGGGCGCGGGCCGCGTCTTCAGGGGAATGGCCCGCGCTTCCCAGTTGGTCCGCGCTGGCCCGCCGGCCGCCGCGTTGATCGTATCGGGCGCGGAGACTCGAAAGACGCCCCAGGCCAGCAGGGCCAGGAGCCCGAGCAGCCCCACCCAGACCCCTCCGATGACCAGCCGGCGCAGCATGCCTACCTCCGTCCCATTCTAGCCCAGGCCCGCTGCCTTCGTCGCCGGTTTGCCCTACCGTGGCGGCGTTCCGGGTACGGCGGTCTCCCCACGGGCGCGTCCCGCTGTTCGCGCGCCGGCCTTGGCCGGTACGGTTCCTGCGTTGCCCTTCTCGGGACACCAATCTGGGGAGAGGTACGTTGAGCGTGTCGAAGCGTGTTTTCCAACAGCTGGCCCGTGCCCTGGACGCCGTCCAGCACGAGCTGCACCTACTGGAGGAAGATCTAGGTCTCTGCGCCGACTGCGGCGACCATCCGCCCTTGCCGCTGAAGCAGCGACGCTGGCAGCCAGCGCCGGTCCGTGCCAGGGCGGCCGTCGATCGCCGCCGCGTCGCCTAGCGGCCCTTCGGCGCCTGGCGGCGCCCGGTCTACGCGGACGGCTCGTTCCCGGGCGGCGGCTCCGCCGCCCCGGCAGGCCCGCCGGCCGCGGCGGGCTCGGCCGGCTCCTCGGCCGGCCCCCACGTCTCGCCAATCCCATAGCCCACCTCGAGCGCCGCGCGCAGCGCGTCCCGCTCGAACGCCGGGGGAAACGCGCCCAGCACCATCACCCGCGCCCGGCCGCCAGGCAGTGGCGGCCCCTGCGCGACGAGCACCACCACGTTCTCCTCGGGCGCGCGCACGAGCTGCAGCGTGCAGCGCCAGCCGGATGCGTTCGCCCACCCGGCGAAGCGCCCCTCGATCTCCCCCGCGCCAGGGCCCCAGAAGCTGCCCACGCCGACGCCCCGTTCGGCCCCGAACGCCTGTAGGACGGCGTCGATCGCCTCCCACACGTCTGGGCTGGGCGCCGCACCCGCCTCCCCGGTCGCCGCTGGCCCCGCCTCATTCCCGGGCGTCTCGCTGGCGGCCGCGTCTGCCGCTGTGCTGCTCACCTCCGCACCGCCGCCGGAGGGCTCTGCTGCCGTCTCGCGCTGCTCTTGCTCAGCCATCCCCGTCTCGTCTCAATTTCCCGCGTTGATCCGGGCTGCTGTCGCGCTCCGCCCGCCGCCCCGCGCGCCCCGCCGACACGCAGGCGGAGCGGCGACCGCGTCCGGCGTGGAGTATACAATTCTGGCAAGCCGAACGGCCCGGGCCGGCCGCCGGCCGGCACGCAACCTGCCTGCGCGTTCCGTAACCGCGGCCGCGCGAGGGGGCCGCGCAGGCGTTCCGCCGGCCAAGGCCCCGGACCGCCGCAACGCGACGCCGCGCCTGGCCTGTCGGACCTGACGAGCTGGACCGGCTGGAGAGCAGACGCCCATGGACGCGCTACCCAGTCTACTCGGCGTGCTGGTCGTGGTGCTGGCCAACGGCTTTTTCGTGGCGAGCGAGTTCGCCCTCGTCACGGTCCGGCGCAGCCGTCTGGAGCAGCGTATCGCCGAGGGCAGCACGGCCGCTCGCCTGGTGCGCGACGCGCAGGAACACCTCGACACGTATATTGCCGCCGTCCAGCTCGGCGTGACGATGGCCAGCCTGGCGCTCGGCTGGCTCGGCGAGCCCGCCGTGGCCGTGCTGCTGGAGCCCGTCCTCGCCGCGGTCCCCTTCCCGTCGCCCACCGTCCGCGACTTCGCCACGCACACCGTGTCGGCCGTGCTCGCCTTTGCCGTCATCACGACCTTCCATATCGTGTTCGGCGAGCTGGTGCCCAAGAGCGTCGCGCTCCAGCGGACCGAGGCCGTGGCCTACTTCGTCGTCCGGCCGATGGGCCTCTTCCGCTGGGTCTTCGGCATCCCCATCAACCTGCTGAAGGGCCTCGGCAACCTGGTGCTGCGCCTCATCGGCCTGCAGCCCGTAGGCGGCGAGGAATTGGTCCATTCGGTCGACGAGCTGCGCGTCCTGGTGGCCGGCAGCAGCGAGGCGGGCGTCCTCGACGAGACCGAGGCCGAGATCGTCGGCCGCGTGCTCGGCTTCCACGAGCTGTCGGTCCGCGAGGTGATGATCCCCCGCACCGAGCTGCAAGCGATCCCCGTCACGGCTAGCCTCGCCGAGGTGATGCACCTGGCCGCCACCAGCGGCCACTCCCGCTTCCCCGTCTATGAGGGCGACCTCGACCACGTCGTCGGCGTGCTGTACCTCAAAGACCTCTTTCCTGTGCTAGAGCACGGCATCCCCGCGCGCTTCGATCTCCGCCGCGTCGTGCGCCAGGTGCCCGTCGTCCCCGACAGCCTCCCCGTGGACACGCTGCTGGTCCAGCTGCAGCGCGAGCGCCGCCGCCTGGCGGTCGTCGTCGACGAGTTCGGCGGCATCGCGGGGCTGGTGACGCTCCAAGACGTGTTCGAGCGTATCGTCGGCCAGTTCGGCGATGAATACGAGGCCGTGCAGCCGGCGGTCGTGCCGCTGCCCGACGGGTCGCTGCTGATCGACGGCCTGGCGCGCATTGAAGATGTCGCCAAACAGGTCGGCCTGGCCGTAAACCCCGAAGACACCCAGGAAGTGGAGACGATGGGCGGGCTGATGATGCTGCGCCTCGGGCGCCTGCCCACGGTCGGCGACGAAGTCCACGTCGACGGCACAGTGCTGCGGGTGGAGCAGATGGACGGCCGCCGCGTCGCCCGCCTCCGCCTCCTGCCCAGTCGGCCGCAGGTGGCCGCGGACTAGGCCGCTGCGCCCTCCCCGCTAGTGGGCCGCCACCGGGGCCGCCCCGGCCACCGCCCGCACGGCGTCGGCGGCGGCCTCCACGTCAGCCGCGCCAATGTGGCGGTGTGTGACCATCCGGATCGTCCATTCGTCGCGCGCGCCGGCCAGCACCCCGCGCTCCCGCAACCGCGCCGCGAACGCCGGGGCCGGGATCCCGCTGGGCCGTGTGCGGAAGTTCACGATGTTCGTCTGCACCGTGTCCAGCTCGACCGCCACGCCCGGCACCGTCGCCAGGCGCTCCGCCAATAGCCACGCGTGTCGATGGTCCTCGGCCAGGCGGTCCACCATCTGCTCCAGCGCGACCAGCCCGGCGGCCGCGAGGATGCCGGCCTGCCGCATTCCCCCGCCCAGCAGCTTGCGCGCCCGCCGCGCCGCCGCGATGAACGCCCGGCTGCCCACCAGCACCGAGCCAACCGGCGCGCTCAATCCCTTGGAGAGCGAGAACATCGCCGAGTCGGCGTCGGCTACCAGCGCGGCCGCGTCCACGCCCAGGGCGAGCGCGGCGTTGAAGATCCGCGCGCCGTCCACGTGGACCGGCACGCCGGCCGAGTGGGCCACGGCGCACACCGCGCGCATCGTCTCCAGCGGGATTACCGTGCCGCCGGCCCGATTGTGCGTGTTCTCGAGGCAGACCAGTCCCGTCCGCGGGAAGTGTACGTCCTCGCTGCGAATCGCCGCCGCCACCTCGGCCGGGTCCAGCGCCCCATGCTGCCCCCGCAGCGTGCGCGGCATCAGCGACCCCGCGACCGCCATCCCGGCCGCCTCATAGTAGAAGATGTGCGACTCGGCCTCCAGAATGACCTCGTCGCCGCGCCGCGTGTGCGCCATCAGCGCGGCCAGGTTCGCCATCGTCCCCGACGGCAGCAGCAGCCCCGCCTCTTTGCCCAGGCGCGCGGCGGCCGCCTCTTCCAGCCGGCGCACGGTCGGGTCCTCGCCCATCACGTCGTCGCCCACCGGCGCGCTCGCGATGGCCGCGTACATCTCCGCGGTCGGCCGCGTCACCGTGTCGCTGCGCAGGTCCACGGCGGGCTGCCGGGGCGCCGCTTGCTGCGCGCCGGCTGACGGGGCTTCCCGAGTAGCCATCAGTTCTCTCCGTTGCCTAAAGCGGGTTTCACCGGCCTTGCGCTATGAGGCAGAGCGTCGGCTCGTCCCCTACGCCCGGCCGGCGCCGCCTGGATCACTCATCCCGGCGAAGCAGACGTAGGGCAGGCCCGGGGCGCCCCACCGCGCGCGCTGTCGTAATGAGGATCACTCATCCCGGCGTAGCAGACGTAGGGCAGGGGCTCGTCCCCTGCCGCCCCGCCGGCTCTGCTCGGCCCGATCATCCTGAAAACCGCTGTAGTCGCGCCGCCCGTCAGCACGCAGCACTCGGCACTCAGTACTCCGGCCACACGGTGCCCGGCTGGCCGGCCAGCCGCAGACCAAGGACGCTGGCTAGCTCGTTCAGGAGCGAGGCGCGCCCGAGCGCCGCAGGGCCGATGGGATCGCTCTCCACCGCGGCGGCCAGATCCCGCAGCACCTCCACCGCCCCGGGCGTGTCCAGGTCCGCGTCCATCGCCGCCTCGAAGCGCGCGCGGAAGTCGTCCGACGCGGGCACGATCGCCGCCTGTGCGCCGAGGGGGGTTGGCCCCTCGCCTGGCGCGGCCAGCGCTGCCACGGCCCGCAGCCGCTCCACCAGCGCGGCCGCCTCCGCCAGCCGCGCCTCCTCGAAGGTCAGGTGGGCGCGGTAGTGCTCCTGGGCCAGGTACAGCCGAATCGCGTCGCCCGAGTAGCGGGGCAGCAGCTCGCGCACCAGGACCAGGTTCCGCAGCGACTTGCTCATCTTCTCGCGGCCCGCGTACACCGTACCCGCGTACATCCAGAAGCGCACGAACGGCTGCACCCCGGTGTAGCACTCGGCCTGCACCCGCTCGCTCTCGTGGTGGCTAAAGATCAAGTCCTCCCCGCCGCCGTGGACGTCGATCGTCGTGCCGAGGTGCCGCAGTGCCATCGCCGTACACTCGATGTGCCAGCCTGGCCGCCCCGGCCCCCAGGGGCTGTCCCAGGTCGGCTCGCCGGGCGCCGCCGCCTGCCACATCAGGATGTCCAGCGGGTCTTCCTTGCGGGGGTCGTCGGGATCGAACCGCTCTTCGCGCAGCCGCGCGATCATCTGCTCGGGCGAGCGGCGGCTCAGCGTCCCGAAGTCGGACGCGCTCGCCGCCCGGAAGTACACGTTCCCCTCCCGAGCGTACGCCTGTCCCCGCGCCACAAGCGTTTGCGCGATCTCCAGCATCGTCGGCACTTCCTGCGTCGCGCGCGGCCACACGGCCGGCGGCAGCACGTTCAACGCCTCCATGTCCCGACGCAGGATCTCCAGGTTCTCCCGCGCCACCACGTCGTACGGTTTGCCTAGCTCCCGCGCCTTCCGGAGCAGGTCGTCGTCCACGTCCGTCACGTTCTGGACGTAGCGCACGTCGTGGCCCCGGTACCGCACGTACCGCTGAAGCAGGTCGTACACGACGTAACATCGTGCGTGGCCCAGGTGGGTGGTGTCGTAGGGTGTGACCCCGCAGACGTACATGGTCATCGCCGGGCCTGCTGGCGCGAAGGGCTCCAGCCGCCGGCTGAGCGTGTTGTAGAGCTGCATGCACCCCCCGCGTGGCTGGCGGCGGCATGGTGGCTAGGCGCGCCAGCGGCCCGCCCCCGTGTCGGGGCGGGCCGCCATACTTTACCGCGCGCAGCGCCCGGAGCGGGACTTCTACAGCGGTAGCTCCTGACGGTTGCTGAAGCCGCGCGCGTTGTCCAGATAGTAGAGGCGCTCGGGACGCAGGCGCCAGAGGCGGATGTCGAAGCTCTTGCCCGCGATCTGCACGCCTTGGAGCAGCTGGCCGGGCGACAGGAACTGCTTCACGAACGGGTACTTGCCGAGGTAAGCCGCCAGCGCTCGCGCCAGCTCCAGCTTGCCGGTGACCTCGACGGCGTGCCCCTCTAGCTGGACCCCCTTGATCTGCTGCCAGTCGCGGTAGTCCTCGTTGATCGTGCCCGCCACGCGCGCGTTCGCCAGCAGGTTCTGGCAGTGCCGCGTCTTCGGCTCCGACAGGAAATACAGGTCAGTACCGACGTTGGCGTAGAACACGGTCGCCGCCCACGGCACCCCCGCCTGCGCCGTCGCGAGCGACACCGTGTTGTGCGCGGCCAGATACGCCAGCACCCGCTCCCGCAGCTCGTCGCTCATTCCGCCGCGCCCTCACCCCCGCCCTCTCCCAGGGGGAGAGGGGGAGAAGCATCGCTGCCACCCGGCCCGGCAAGCCCCTCTCCCCCTGGGAGAGGGGTTGGGGTGAGGGCCTCCGGCACCGTCAAGACGGTTACCACCACCCGGTCCCCCGGCTGCAAGCCCAGCGCGTCCCGCACGCGCACTGCCGCCACCAGCTCCAGCTTGTCGGCCGGGTAGTCGGGCACGTGAGGCACCACAATCGCCGCCGGCACGTCCTCGATGCGGGCGGGGAAGCAGTACCCCACGCAGTACGTGCCTCCCGCGGCGTCGGCCGAGCCGCCACCAGCCGCCGCGCTCGCGGCGGCTGGTGGCGGCTCGATAGGCACGCCGCTGGGGACACCGTCGGGGGCGTCGGGAGCCGCGCGCAGCCGCGCCAGCCGCGCCAGTCCCGCCGGGTCCTGCACTTGCAGGTTCACGGTGCCTGGCCACACGTCCAGCCCCAGCTTGCGCTGGAACTGCTCGCGCACCCACGGCAGCTCGGTAAACTGTGCGGCAACCCGCAGGCCGTCGCGCAGCACGCCCTCGATCGTAAAGTCACCAGCCATCAGCTATCCGCCGTCAGCCTGCAGCCACCTAGCCGCCTCCTGATGGCTGACGGCTGATGGCCGACAGCTACTTCAGGATCCAGCCCCACTTCTCGCGCGTCTCGCGCTTGTACTCGGGGCTAGGCCCGATCGGCTCGGGGAACTGGTCGCGCCACTCGTACGGCCGGCAGGCGTCGATGATCAGGCGCGAGTTGAACCCCTTCTCGTCGGGATGGATGGCCGGATCGAGCGGGCCCGACCAGGCGCGATGGATGATGTCCAGCGAGCGCTCGGGATCGGCTCGCGTCACCACCGCCCACATCACCTCGTTCAGGTCGCTGATGTCGATGTCGTCGTCCACCACAATCACCAGCCGGCCGAGATACGCGCCCGCTCGGCACATCGCCGCCACGTGCCCCGCCTGCCGCGCGTGGCCCGGGTACCGCTGCTTGATCGCGACGACGTTCAGTAGCCGGCAGCCGCCGACGCCGTGGCACCACACCCCCGTCACGTCCGGCACGCCCGCTCGCTGCATCTCCCGCTGGATCAGCGCCGAGCGCAGGTAGATACGGTAGCGGTGCGCCTCGTAGGGCGGCTTCTCCGGCGGGCAGCCGAGCAGGATCGGGTCGTTGCGGTGATAGATCGCCTTCACCTCGACGACCGGCTCCTCGCGGCTGCCGCTGGCGTAGTAGCCGGTCCACTCGCCGAACGGCCCCTCCAGCAGCTTGCTGTTCGGGTGGGCCAAGCCCTCCAGCACGATCTCCGCGTTCGCCGGAATCGGCAGGCCAGTGTACTTGCCGCGGATCATCTCCAGCGGCTCACCGAACAGCCCCCCCAGCCACTCGTACTCCGACATGCCGTAGGCGATCTCGAGCGTGCTCGCCACGAATAGCGCGGGCGTCGGGCCGACGATCAACGCTACCGGCATCGGCTCGCCCTTGGTGAAGTACTTGTCCCGGTGCTGGCGGCCGTGCTTGCCCGGCGAGATGTACAGCCCAACCCGCTTCGCGTCGTGGACCATCACCCGGTAGGTGCCCAGGTTGATCCAGTCCGAGTCGGGATCCTTGGTCACGTCCACGGTGCCGGTGCCGATGTAGCGGCCCCCATCCTCGGGGTGCCACTTCGGGGTGGGGAACTTCAGCACGTCGACGTCGTCGCCTTCGAGCACGTTCTCCATGACGGGGCCGGTCTCCACGAACTGCACCGGCCGCGGCGTCATGTTCTCCATCTTGTCGATGAACCAGGCCTTCAGCTCCTCCGCGCTCATCTGCGGGTCGAAGCCGAGGGTCACGCCCAGCCGCGACTTGTTGCCGTTCGCGTTCACCAGGATGCGGCGCCCCTGCGGGTAGCCCGGGATGTTGTCGAACAACACCGCCGGCGACTCGTCGGTGTGGTGCAGCATCTCGGTGATGCGGCCGATGTCCTCCTGCCAGGAGGCGCCATCGATTCGGCGCAGCTCGCCCATTGCGTCGACGCGGTCCAGCCACTCGCGGGTGTCGAGGTGCAGGGTGCGGGGTTGGGTTTGCGCCATGGAAACTCCCCTTCCGCGAACAGTAATCAACCACCAGCCATCGGCGCGCTCGACGCCGCCGACGACTGGTGGCTGATGGCTGGCCGCTAGCTACTCGGCGGCGACGGCCTGCGGCTCGTCGAGCAGGAACTGCCCGCTCTTGCGGACCTCCTCCTCGATAAGCGTCCAGATCTCGTCCAGGTACTTCAGGAAGATGGGCTCCCGCTTCACGTGCAGCGTGCGCGGCCGCGGGATGTCGACGTCGAAGATCGCCTTGATACGCCCGGGCCGCGCGCTCATCACGACAACGCGGTCCGCGAGGAAGATGGCCTCGTCGATCTGGTGCGTAATGAAGAGCACCGTCTTCCGAGTCGCGTTCCACACCTTCAGCAGCTCTTGCTGCATGAACTCGCGCGTCTGCGCGTCCAGTGCCGCGAACGGCTCGTCCATCAGCAGGATCTCCGGGTCGGCCGCCAGCGCGCGCGCCAGGTTCGCACGTTGCTGCATGCCGCCCGACAGCTCGTGCGGGTACGCTTCCTCGAAGCCCTCCAGCCCCACGAGCGACACGTAGCGCTGTACGCGCTCCTTGGCCTCCTTGTTCATCGCGCCACGCAGCTCGAGGCCGTAGGCCACGTTCTTAAAGACCGTCCGCCACGGCAGTAGCGAGGCGTGCTGGAACACCATGGCCCGATCGTGCCCGGGCTTCGTGATCAGCCGGTCGTCGAGCCGAATCTCGCCGCCGTTGATCGGCAGCAGCCCGTCGACGGCGTTGAGGAAGGTGGTCTTGCCGCAGCCGCTGGGCCCGCAGATCGCCAGGAACTCGCCCTCGTAGATCTGCAGGTTCAGGTTGTCCACGGCTAGCACGCGGCGGCCCGTCCGGGGCGTGAAGTACTCGATCATGACGCCCTTCGCGTCGAGCTTAACCACGTCAGATACTGGCACCTTCTCGCTCCTCTTGTGTCTGGCTCAACTGGCGCAGCCGGAACCGCTGCGTCTTGCCAGTCGCCGTCTTCGGTAGCTCCGCCACGAACTCGATCCAGCGGGGGTACTTGAAGGGGGCGATATGAGACTTTACAAAATCCTTCAGCTCCTCGGCCAGCGCCGGGCTCGGCTCCTGTCCGGCTTGCAAGACCACGAACGCCCGCGGCTTGGTAAGCCCGTCCGCGTCGGTGGCGCCGATGACCCCTGCCTCCAGCACGGCCGCGTGCTCCACTAGCGTGTTCTCGATCTCGACCGGCGACACCCACTGGCCGCCCACCTTCAGCATGTCGTCCGCGCGCCCGGCGTACCAGTAGTAGCCCTCGTCGTCCACCCAGTACTTATCGCCGGTGCGGATCCACTCGCCCAAAATCGTCTGCTTCGTCCGCTCGTGCTTGTTCCAGTAGTAGGCGCACGTGCTGTCCCCCTTGATCACCAGGTTGCCGATCTCCCGCGCCGGCACCGGCTGGCCCTCTTCGTCCAGCACCCGCGCCTCGTAGCCCGGCACCAGCTGGCCGCTGCTGCCCGGCCGCACGGCGCCAGGGCGATTGGAGATGAAGATGTGGAGGATCTCCGTGCTCCCGATCCCGTCCAGGATCTCCACGCCGAACCGCTCGCGCCAGCGCTCGAAGATCGCCGGCGGCAGCGCCTCGCCCGCCGACACGCACAGGCGCACCGAGCCGAAGTCCGGCGCGTCTTCGTACGCCAAACATTGCGCGTAGCTCGTCGGCACCGAGAAGAACAGCGTCGGCCGCGCGCTCTCCACCACCTCGAAGATGCGGGCCGGCTCCGGCCGGCCCGGGTACAGAATGGTCGTCGCGCCAACGCTGAACGGAAAGTACAGTGCGTTGCCCAGGCCATAGGCGAAGAACAGCTTCGCCACCGAGAACGTGCGGTCGTCCGGGCCGATGCCGAGCACGCCGCGGGCGTAATTCTCCGCGCAGTACACCATGTCGTGGTGCAGGTGTACGGCCCCCTTCGGAAAGCCCGTCGTCCCCGAGCTGTATAGCCAGAACGCGGCGTCGTCCTTGCTCGTCGGCTCCGCCTCCAGCTCGGCCGACGACGTGGCGAGCAACGGCCAGAACGACACCTGTCCCTCGTGCGGCAGGACGCCGCTGGCCGCGGCGTCCCGGTCGACCACGATCACGTGGCGCAGGAAGCGCAGCTCCTCGCGCGGGATCGCCTCGATCACGGGCAGCAGCGGCTCGCTGATCACCAACACGACCGCCCGCGAGTCCGTCAGCAGGTAGTGGTAGTCCTCGGGCCGCAAGTTCGTGTTCGTCGGGATCGGTACGGCGCCAATCTTCATCGCGCCGAAGAAGGCGTACACGAACTCCGGGCTATCCAGCAGCAGCAAGAGCACCCGTTGCTCGATGCCCACGCCGAGACGCCGCAGCGCGTTGCCGAACCGATTCACGTTCTCGGCGACCTGCGCGTACGTGATCTCCTGGCCCTCGTAGACGATCGCCGGCTGCCCGCCGCGCCCCTCGTCCACGTGCCGGTCGACCAGCCACGTCGCCGCATTGAATTGCTCGGGAACGTCCACGCCCGCCCCTGCCGCCGGCCCCTCGGCCATCTCGGTCATTCCCCCGAACCCATCCCCCCTGCTAGCGCCCCAATCGGGGGGCGGCCGGCGCCCGCCCACTCCCCAACCCGTCCCCCGCCAGCGCCCGAGCCGGGGGGCACGGGTGGTGGCCTCCCGACTCCCCTAGTCCATCCCCTGCCACCGCCCGAGCCGGGAGAGGTGCCAGATCCCCCCACCTCCCCTAGTCCATCCCTTGCCAGCGCACGAGCCGGGGGGCTTGGGGGGGGCCCCCAATTCCCTCTTAATCCATCCCCTGCCACCGCTGGAACAGGTTCTTCTCCAGCCCGAACTGGTCCAGCGCCTTCTGCACGGTCTGGTTGACGATGTCGTCCACCGTCTTGGGCAAATGGTAGAACGACGGCATCGGCGGCAGGATCACGCCGCCGGCCTCCGTCACTTCCAGCATCAGCCGCAGGTGGTTCCGGTTCAGCGGCGTCTCGCGCACGATCAGCACCAGCTTGCGGCGCTCCTTCAGCTGCACGTCCGCCGCACGGCTGAGCAGGTTGTCGTTGTAGGAGTTGGCCACCGACGAGAGCGTCTTGATCGAGCACGGAGCGACGATCATCCCCGCCACCGGGTACGAGCCGCTGGAGATGGCCGCGCCCACGTCGCGATGGTCGTAGACCACGGTCGCGAGCGACAGCACCTCCGACACCGAGCGGCCCGTCTCGTACTCGATGGTCCGCTTCGCCGCATCGCTGACGACGGCGTGCGTCTCCAGGTCGGGATGGCCGTGCAAGACTTCCAGCAGGCGCACGCCGTAGATGGCGCCCGTGCTGCCCGAGATGCCGACGACGAGTCTCACCGTTGATGCCTCGCCCTCACCCCGCGCCCGGGCGCGGCGGTCGCCTGGTGGTGCGCCCACGTCACTTGACACATTAAATCAGGCGCCCGCTGGGCCGTCAAGAACAATTCGGGAGGAATTCGGCCCACGCCGCACACAGCCAGCGGATCGGGCCGTCCTTCAGCGCGCCCAGCGACAGCCGCGCCGGCACCGCGCCGGCGTCGAGCCCCACGTACACGCTCACCCGTGCCCGCCCCGCCGCCGCCAGCGCGGCCCCGATCACGTCGGCCGGCAGCGCCCGAATCTCGTCGGGCGGCGGCGGCTCGACGAGGTCCGGTCGCAACAGCACTCGCCCAACTGGCGCTGTCAGCGGGTGCGCGTCCAACGTATGGAACGGATCGAACCCGGCGGGCAGCGGCGCGTCGAGCGCGACGACGTACCAGGTCTTCTCGAAGCCCGGCCCCTCCAGCCCGAGAAACGGCCCCGGCACCGTGCCCTCCACGCGCCCGTCGAGCACCGGCCAGCCCCCCGCCGGCCGCGGCCCGCCGCGCGCCCCATCCGGCGCCCCCAGCGCCAGCCGCACCCGCTTGCCGCTCGCGTTAGTCATGGCGACCATCGCCGGGCACCGCCGCGTAGCATGAACGCCCCGCCCCTAGTAGATGACCTTGCGCTCCACCAGCGCCTCGTACTCGGCCTCGGATAGGCCGAGTAGCTCGCAGAAGACGTAGTGGTTGTGCTCGCCGAGGCAGGGGCTCGGGCGGGCGAAGTCGGCAGGCGTTGCGGAGAATACGAAGCCGCTGTCCTCGTAGTGGAAGTCCCCCAGCGCGGCGTGCGGCACGGCGTGCCAGTAGCCGCGGTACTGGAGCTGCGGGTCGCTGTACAGGTCCGCCATCGTGTTCACGACCGCCGCCGGCACGCCCGCCGCCTGGAGCGTCTCCATCACGTCCTGGGGCGTGCGCTGGCGCGTCCACTCGCTAAGCCGCGCCTCGATCTCCGCCTCGTGCGCCTTGCGTCCCAGGATCGTGTCATACCGCGGGTCGGCGGCCCAGGCGGGCTCGCCGAGCGCACGCCGCAGCGCCGCCCAGTCCGCGTCGTTCCGCACGCTGATCGTACACCAGGCGTCCTCGCCCTGGCAGGGGAACGCTCCCTGCGGCGTCGCGCGCTCCGAGCGGTTGCCCGTGCGGTCCGCCAGGTGGCCGTTCGCGCTGTAGTCCAGCAGCGTGCTCGCCACGAACTGCAGCCCGTTCTCGTACTGCGAGTTGTCGATGTGCTGGCCCTCGCCGGTCCGCCGCCGGTGGTCCAGCGCGGCCATCACCGCGATCAGCCCGAAGCCCGCGCCCACGAAGTCGATGTACGGACCGTAGTTCAGCAGGGGCATCTCGCCGCCGTAGCCCGTGAGGTGCGTGAAGCCGCCGAGCGACGACAGCATCGAGCCGAAGCCGGGGTGCCGCGCGTTCGGCCCCGTCGCGCCCATGTTGCATGAGCTGAGCATGATGATGTCGGCCTTCACCGCCCGCAGCGCCTCGTAGCCCAGCCCTAGCCGGTCGATCGTGCCCGGCGTCATGTTCTCCACGACCACGTCGGCGCGCGCCACCAGCCGCTTGGCGAGGTCGGTCCCCTCCGGCGATTTGAGGTTCAGCGTGACGCCCAGCTTGCCGTCGTTGAACACCGCGAAGCAGCCCGAGCGGTCCAGCCCCGGCTCCCCGTTCGCGAACGGCGGGTAGTGCGTGCGGAAACCGTCCAGGCTGGCGTGCGACTCGACGCGGATCACCTCCGCGCCGTAGTTCGCCATGTGCTTGCTCACCACCGGCCCGGCGGCGAACACCGCGAACTCGACCACCCGTATGCCGTCCAGCGCCCCTCTAGCCATCAGCCGCCAGCTTTCAGCCGTCAGCTATCAGCCATCAGCAGCACGGAATTCGCTACGCGCACGGCCGCCGCGCTCGCCCCACGGCGATTGCCTCCCTGCCAGCGCAAGCTGACTGCTGATAGCCGATCGCTGAGAGCTAAATCACGTTCGCCGCCTTCAGGCGGCCGAGGTCGTCCAGGCTGAGCCCCAGCTCCCCCTGATAGATCTCGACGTTGTGCTCCCCGATCTCGGGCGCGCGCCGCCACAGCGCGCAGGTGCCCGCGCCGAAGCGCGCGAATGG
Source organism: Pseudomonadota bacterium (assembly GCA_021325365.1). The sequence goes on along the minus strand of JAJPHF010000035.1, from coordinate 2,270 downwards.
CCCCGGGTAGCGCAGCGTCGTCCCCAGCTCGGGATGCGGCAGGTCCACCCAGAAGCCGCGTGCCGTCAGGTGCGGGTCCGCCAGGTGGTCCGCCGCCGTTGCCACCGGGTAGCCGAGCATGCCGCGCTCGATCACCCCGCGGTAGTACTCGGCCTTTGTCAGCTGCCGGAACAGCTCGGCCGCCGGCCCCTCGATGGCGTCGATCTCCTCCTGCGTGCTCACCGCCACGTTGAAGTGGTCCCAGTCCCAGTGCTTCAGCCGCTCGGTCGCCACGCCCTTCTCGTCCATCCACGCGACCAGTGCCCGCAGCGTGCGGATGCCCGCCGGCCCGCCGTAGATGATGAAGTTCACGTAACCATCGCGCACCGGCCAGATGGCCCGCATGCGCGCGCCCGTGATGCTGCGCCCCGTCATGAACTCGCCGCCCCGCCGCGGGTTCGTCCCCTCCACGTCCCAGAAGGTCGGCGCGTGCGCCAGGCTGGCGATGACGCTCGCCTGCGCCGACACGTCCACGTGCTGGCCCACGCCGTCGCGCTCCCGCGCCCAGTGAGCGATGAGCGTGCCCATCGCCGCGTGCATGCTCGCCCACATCGGCGCCTGGGGCACCGACACCCGCAGCGGCGGCCGCCCGGGCTGCCCCGTGACCCCCATAAAGCCGCCCAGCGCCATTGCCTCCAGGTCCGTGCCCTGGTACGCGGCGTACGGCCCCTCGCTGCCGAACGGCGTGATCGAGGTCAGGATCACCCGGGGATTGACTTCCCGCAGCGCGCTGTAGTCGAGCCCGAGGGCCTGGAGCCGCCCCGGCTGGAACGACTCCAGCACGAAGTCCGCGCCCCCGACGAGCCGCAGGAACAGCGCCCGGCCCGTCGCGCACGCCAGGTCCAGCGTGATGCCGCGCTTGCTCGTGTTGTAGGCGAACCAGTAGAGGCTGCGCTCGGGGTCGGGCTGCTCGTGATAGTACGGCCCGACCCCACGATCCGGGTCGCCGCCCGGTGGCTCGACCTTCACCACGTCCGCGCCCAGATCACCCAGGATCTTGCCGCACAGATAGCCCCAGCTATCCGTCAGGTCCAGCACCCGGTACGGCGCCAGCACGCCCTCAGAAACGCTTTCAGCCATCAGCAGTCAGCGCTCAGCGATCAGCCGCCGGGGCCAGCAGGCCGCTGACCTCTGACGGCTGACCGCTGATGGCTCGCCTCCTACCGCCCCGTGCGCGCCAGGCTCTCGACCCAGCCGCGCATCTCCGCCTTCGCCTTCTCCAGGTCCTTCGGCCCGAACCACTTCGCCGGGTCCACGCGGTCCACCGGGTACACCGGCCGGTGGAAGTCCTGCTCGTACCCGAAGGGCATCGTCGCGTCGATCCCCATGCCGCCCTCGAAGCGCGTGTTCGACGCCGTCCACTCCTTGTCGCCCGCCGTCATGCGCTCGGCCGGCTGGAAGGTCTGGCCGATGCCGCCGGGAATCGGGTTCAGGATGTCCGTGTGGGGGTTCACGCGTGTCGTGAGCGCCCACATGATGTCGTCCATGCTGTAGATGTCGATGTCGGTGTCGCAGGCGATCGCCAGCCGCATGCCCTGGCTGCACGCCAGGATCGCGCCCAGGAAGTTCCGCTGCCAGCCGTCCTCGATCTTGTTCCGCTTCTTCACCTGGATGATGCAGCCGCCCCAGTCCGTCATGCAGTACGGGATGTTCACGTCCTGGATGATGCCCGGCTGCAGCCGCTCGCACAGCTCGTAGATCGCCGCCTCGCGCACCGTCGTGTCGATGTTGCTGTCGTCGGCGGTATGCACGCCGAGCGGGAAGATGATCGGCTTCGTCGCCCGGCGCCGCATGGTGATCGCCGTGACGTGGAACGTCGGCGCCTTGTACGCCTTGCCCATGTAGCCGGCCCATTCAGGGTGGAACCAGAACTTGCCCTGCTTGCCCTCGCGCTCGGCCTCCGCCGTCTCGTACCGCTTGTCGCGCGGGTACAGGTGGCCCTCCAGCACGTACTCGCAGTCGGCCACCGCCCAGGCGTCCACCGTCTTCGCCTTCACCAGCCGGATCGGCGAGCCCTGCACCGCCCCCGCGGCCCCCAGCTCGTCCGCGCCGCGCGGCAGCACCACGTAGTCGAAGCCGCCGCCGGCGATCAGCGTGCAGGCGGGCGGCAGGCCGAAGCACATGGTCAGCGGGATCGGCTTCTCGTCGTTGTAGTGCTCGGTGATGATCTGCCACATGTGCGCGCCGGGCGCCGACTGGAAGGTGCCGACGTTGCCCCAGCGGAAGTTCAT
>JAJPHF010000137.1 GCA_021325365.1 Pseudomonadota bacterium | reverse complement strand
GGCCGCTGAGCCCCGCGTGGCCGGGGCTCGGCACGAGCGAGGGGAGCACCGCCGTCGCGGCTAGAGGAAGGTGGTGGCCGTAGCGTGAGCGCGCAGCGTTCGGTGCTCCGGCCTCGCTTGCCCAGGCAGTAGAGAGCCTGGCTCGCCCGAGCCAGGCTCTCCTGTATCCCTGGAGATGTGATCAAGCAGTCTCTCCAGCCTACAGAAGAGGATCGATTATACCGAAACTTTACTCACTTGGTGGCACTATGAAGGACATTGCCTTTGTCCTAATAGTGGTTTTCAGTGTGTTCGTGATGGTGGCATTTGCGATTACCGAGACGGTAATGTTCCATTGATTTAGATTCTGTTGGGGGCAAACAGATGGCTAAGGGAATGCAGGTTGGTCTTGCTGCGGCCTTCTTCTTTGCCACAGCCTGCGGCTCGGGTTCGCCGGCGGCGGCCAAGTCGCAACAAACTCCAACAGCACAACCAATAGCCCATCCGACAGCGACTCCAGCTCCCACTGCTACCCCAACGACTGGCGCACAGCTTTATTACGATGATCAAGGCAGGGTGACTGGCTGGCTGCAGCAGAGAAGACTGCCGTCAGGCCAAATGGCAGAAGAGTACTGCAAGATGATCTACTCTGCCCAAGATCCGGTTATCAATGGGGTCTTTTGCAGCGCTGACCCACCAACCGAAGAGGCGGCAATCCAGCTATATGAGCTGAGACGCCAAGCTTATAACGCTAGTAAGAACAAACAACAGTAGCATACGAATTGGATCAGCGCTTTGGCTCGCCGATCGGGTGGGCGCCGGAGCGAAGCGGCCAGATTTGCCGAGCCGCGGCGCGCCTCGGTAGCATCTACTAGGCAGCGGGACGGCGGCCGCGGCCCGCTGTGATGGCTGCGGGCTACGGTTATCACGAGCGCGCACGCCCGCGCTATGCCGCAGCACTCTAGCGGGACCCAATTCGCGTGGGGAATTACGGGTGACTAGCGAGTTGGATCGGCCGGCCCCGACGGACGTGCGGGCCGGGAGCGGGATCGCCGGGCTCGACGAGGTCTTGGAGGGCGGCTTCCCTGCCTATCGGGTCCACCTGATCGAGGGCGCTCCCGGCGCCGGCAAGACGACCCTCGCGCTGCAATTCCTCCTCGAGGGCGTCCAGCGCGGCGAGTCCGTGCTCTACCTGACGCTCTCCGAGACCAACGAGGAGCTGCAAGCCGTCGCGCGTTCCCATACCTGGAACCTGGACAGCGTCGCCCTCTACGAGCTGGCCCCCAGCGAGGAGAGCTTGCGGCTCGAAGAGCAGTACACGGTCTTCCATCCGGCCGAGGTGGAGCTAGGCGAGACGGTGGGAGCGCTCCTGCAGGAAGTCGAGCGCACGAAGCCGAGCCGCGTCGTCGTCGACTCCCTGTCGGAGCTTCGGCTGCTCGCGCGGGATCCGCTGCGCTACCGCCGCCAGATCCTCGGCCTGCGGCAGTTCTTTGCGGGGCGCCGCTGCACCGTGTTGCTGCTCGACGAGTTGAATCCGCCGGGGGCCGGCGTGCAGAGCATCTCGCACAGCGTGATCCAACTGGGGCATCACACCCCCGACTATGGGGCGGAACGGCGCCATCTGCGGATCCTGAAAGTCCGCGGCGTCCCCTACCGGGGCGGCTACCACGACTTCGTCATTCAAACGGGCGGCTTGCGGGTCTTCCCCCGTCTGGTTGCGGCTGAGCACGCGGAGCCCTTCGAGGCCCACCTCATCTCCAGCGGGGTGGAGGCGCTCGACAGCTTGGTGGGCGGAGGGTTGCACGGCGGCACCAGCACGCTGCTCATCGGCCCGGCCGGGGTGGGCAAGTCGGTGGTGACCATGCAATACGCGGCCGCCGCGGCGGCGCGGGGGGAGCGGACGACGATCTATGTGTTCGATGAAACCGTCGCGACGTACCTCACGCGCGCCGACGGCTTGCAGCTGCCCCTGCGCGAGTACGTCGCCAGCGGGCACGTGGTCCTCGAGCAGCTTGCCCCGGCGCAATTGTCGCCGGGCGAGTTCGACTACCGTGTCCGCCGCGCGGTCGAGAGCGGCCGCGCGGCGCTGGTGGTCATCGACAGTCTGAACGGCTACCTCAATGCGATGGAGGAAGCGCGCTCGGTGCTCGTCCAGCTCCACGAGCTGCTGAGCTACCTGAACGCGCGCGGCGTGCTGACGCTGCTGACCGTGGCCCAGCACGGGCTGATCGGCGACCAGATCCAGTCCCCCCTCGACGTGAGCTACCTGGCGGACACGGTGCTGCTGCTCCGCTACTTCGAGGCGGCGGGGCAGCTGCGCAAAGCGATGTCCGTGGTAAAGAAGCGCAGCGGCGGCCACGAGCACACCATCCGAGAGCTGCGGCTCGGTCCGGGGGTGCACATCGGCCAGCCGCTGACGGAGTTCCAGGGGGTCCTCGCGGGAGCGCCCCAGTACCTGGGCTCGGAGCAGGCCTTGCTACACAATGGCGACGTCTAACGGGCTCGATGCGCGGGTCCTCGTCTGCGCGCCGGTGGGCCGGGATGCACCGCTGATCCAGCAGATGCTGGCGAAGGCGGCGATCACCACGGAACTCTGCCCCACGGTGAGCGGGGTCTGTCGAGAGCTGGCGGCGGGGGCCGCCGCCGCGATCCTCACTCAGGAATCGCTTAGCCCCGTGGCAGTGGCCGAGCTCCTCGGGGTGCTGGACGCGCAGCCCCCCTGGTCCGATCTGCCGCTCCTCGTGCTGGTCGGCAGCGGTCCCAGCACGCCCGCCAGTAGCGCGCTCGTCGGCGCCCTGGCGCCGCGCGCCAATGCGACCTTCCTCGAGCGGCCGGTGCGCATCACGACCCTGGTGAGCGCGACCCAGATGGCGGTGCGCACCCGGCGCCGCCAGTATGAGCTCCGCGACCAGTTAGTCGCGCGCCAGCAGGCGGAGGCCGCTGAGCGCCTCGCGCGCGCCGAGGCCGAGCGGGCGCAGCGCTCGCGCGACCAGCTCCTCGCCGCGGTGGCGCATGACCTGAAGAATCCACTGGGCGCCGTCAAAGGCCATGCGCAATTGCTACAGCGTCGGGCGGCACGGGGCGAGAGCCGGGGCAGCGAGCAGTTCCTCCAGGGGTTGGCCACCATCGACGCGATCGCCACGCGCGCGGCCGCCCAGCTCGATGAGCTCCTGGACCTCGCCCGCTCGCAAGCCCAGCAGACCCTGGTACTGAACTCCGCCGCCGTAGATCTCGTCGCCCTCATCCACGCGACGGTCGGGGAGCACCAGGCGGCCGCGCCCCACCATCAGATTCGGGTCCAGACGGCGATGCCGGAGCTGCTCGGAGTCTGGGATGCGGCCCGGCTGGCACGCGTGCTCGGCAACCTCCTGGCCAACGCCATCAAGTACAGTCCGCCCGGTAGCCAGGTCGTGGTCGACCTGCAGGCGGAGGACACGCCAGCAGGGGCATGGGCCGTCCTGAGCGTGCGGGACGAGGGGCTGGGAATCCCGCCGGCGGAGCTACCGCGCGTCTTCGAGCCCTTCTACCGGGCGAGTAACGTGGAGGGCCAGCTCCCCGGCACGGGTCTCGGCCTCGCGAGCACGCGGCACATCGTCGAGCGGCACGGCGGCTCGATCGCGGTGGCCAGCCAGGTCGGCGGCGGGACGACCTTCACCGTCCGCCTCCCCCTCGCCCCAGGCGAAGGTCCGTCGCCCGCGGGTGCTCCCGGCCGGGCTGACCCGCCGTAACGACGCAAGCGCGGGGCGCGCGGCGGCACGAGTCAGCGGGTGATTGCGCCGCAACATCGTGGGGCGCACCTGGCCCGCGGTTGCTCCATGCCGGCCCGCCCATCATACTAGTACCTCGTCACGGGGGAGACACGCGGTGCGCGCTACACTACGCGGCGTACCGCTCGCGCGGCACGACGAGGGCCCGGCCGCGCCCGCCGAGCCGCCCGGCGGCGCAACGCCGCCGCGTGGCCAGCCGAGCGGCCGAGGGAGGACCATGCACCCAGCAGCCACCAACGGGCACGGCCCGGCCGACCTGATCCTGACGAACGCGAACGTGATCACGATGGACCCGGCCCAGCCGGCCGCGCGGGCGGTAGCGATCCGCCAGGGCCGCATCCTGGCAGTGGGGAGCGACCAGGACGCCGCGCGCTGGGCGGGGCCGGGCACCGTTACCCGCAACCTCTACGGCCGCACGCTGCTGCCGGGCCTCTACGACTCGCACAACCACATGCTGCGCGCCGGCCACAACCTGAGCGAGGTCGACCTGTCGCGGGCGCGCACGGTAGACGACGTGCTGCGCGCCATCGGCGCGCGCGCCGCCCAGACGCCGCCGGGCGAGTGGGTGACGACCGCCTCGCGCTGGCACGAGTCGCAGCTCGCCGAGCGCCGCTTCCCGCACTTGCGCGAGCTGGACGCCGTGGCGCCGCGCAACCCCGTCCTGATTCGGCGCGGCGGCCACAACGTCGTCGTGAACAGTCTCGCCTTCCAGGCGGCCGGCATCAGCCGCGACACGCCCGACCCGCCCGAGGGCACCTACTGCCGCGACCCCGAGACGGGCGACCTGACCGGCCAGTGCATCGAGATCTGGACGTTCCGCCGCATCCTCGACTGCCTGCCCAAGCCGACCCTGGAGGACCACGCGAACGCCCTGCGCGCCATCTGCCAAGTGTACCGCGAGCTGGGTATCACCAGCATCATCGAGCCCGGTCTGTTTCCCGACGAGATGGCGGCGTTTCGCCTGCTGGCCCAGCGGCGCGAGCTGACCACGCGCAGCAGCCTCATGTGGCGCTTCGAGCCGGGCACCACCGCCGCCGCGCTCGACGCCTGCCTGCGCGAGCTGGCGAGCGGCCACGTGGAGCGCGATCTGAGCGACCCGTGGGTGCGCACGCTGGCGATCAAGCTGAGCGCGGACGGCGGCGTCGAGGCCGGGTACTACCGCGACCCCTACGACTACAACGACGATCCGAAGGACCCTTGCGGCAAGATTCGCATCTCCCGCGAGAACCTCGTGGCCTTCTGCACCGAGGCCGCGCGCCGCGGCTGGCAGCTGGGCGTCCACTGCGTGGGCGACGCGGCCATCGACACCGTGCTCGCCGCCTACGACGCCGTGAACCGCCAGGTCCCCATCGTCGACCAGCGCTGGACGGTCATCCACATGATGATGGCCCGCCCCGACCACTGGGAGACGATCAACCGCCTGAAGCTCGCGATCACCGCGCAGCAGCCGCTCGTCTACTCGCTCGGCGCCGGCTTCCTGAAGTACATCGGCCCCGAGCGCACGCGCAACCTGGAGCCGCTGCGCGCGTATCTGGAGAACTGCCAGCAGCCGGTCGGCGGCGGCTCGGACGGCCCCACGGCCGCCTACCCGCCGATGCTCGCCATCTGGAGCTCCGTCACCCGCCAGACCGAACTCGCCGGCGTACAGGGCCCCGAGTGGGCGATCACTCCCGCGCAGGCGCTGTGGATGTACACCTACGGCAGCGCCTGGTGCGGGCTGGAAGAGGACGTGAAGGGCTCGATCGCGCCGGGCAAGTACGCCGACCTGGTGGTGCTCTCCGACGATCCGCGCGCCGTCGAGGTGGACGCGATCAAGGAGATTCAGGCGCTGCTCACCTTTGTCGACGGCAAGCTCGTCTACGAGCGGGAGGGCTTCAGCGCCGACGAGGAGGCGCTGCGCGTGCGCGCCACCGCGAACGACGACGACCCCTGCTGCGCCCATCCCGACGACGAGCACGACCACGCGGCGGCGGGCACCTGACGACGCCCCGCGCGCGGCGCGAGGTCGTAGGGCAGGGGCTCGTCCCCTGCCGCCCGGCGTCTGCCGCTCACGAGGCCATACGGGGCGCGGAATACTGATGGGGCCACGCCCCTGCGGCGCGGACCTGACCTCTGCTGAATCGCAGCCTTTACCGAAGGGAGCACGGATGAACGACTCGCGCGGCGCGCAACCACGCCGCCGCCCCGCCGCCGGCCGCGCGCTGGCCGCGCTCGTGGCCCTCGGCGCGCTGCTGGCCGCCTGCGCCCCGGCGCCACGCCCCGCGCCGGCCGCGGGCGCCAGCGGGGCAGCCCCGGCGCCCGACGCGCCCGCCGCGGCGCCAGCGAGTGCCGGCCCGAGCCGCCTGACCATCGGCTACACCGTGGACATCACCGGGGCGCCCGACCCGTTCGCCCACACGGGCAGCACCGAGTACGCCCGCTGGTTCCACATCTTCGACACGCTCGTGCGCTACGACGAGCAGGCGGGCAGCTGGGCGCCGCTGCTGGCCGAGAGCTGGTCCACGCCCACCCCGACCACCTGGGAGTTCAAGCTGCGCCAGGGGGTGCAGTTCCACGACGGCACGCCGCTCACGGCCGACGACGTGGTGTTCTCCTACCATCGGCGCATCGAGGACAAGGACAGCAAGCAGGCGTCGGCGCTGAGCGGCATGCAGTCCATCGAGGCCGTCGACCCGTACACCGTGCGCATCACGACGAAGGAGCCGGACGCCACGTTCCTGTCGCGCGCCGACACCAGCATCATTCTCAGCAAGGCGCAATACGACCGTCTGGGCCCCGAGGCGGCCGTCAAGCAGCCGCTCGGCACGGGCCCCTACATGTTCAAGGAGTACGTGCCCGGCCAGCGGCTGGTGGTGACGAAGAACCCGAACTACTGGGGCACGCCGAAGCCCGTCTGGGATGAGGTCGTCTTCCGCAGCATCCCCGAGGACGAGGCGCGCGTGAACGCGCTGCTCAACGGCGAGGTCGACGTCATCGCCAACCTGCCGATCCAGGCGATCGACCGGGTGAACGGCTCCGGGCGGGCGAGCGCCGTCGGCGTGCGCGGCAGCCGCATCATGTTCGTGGCGCTCAACCCGATCATCGAGCCGCTGAAGAGCCTGCCCGTGCGCCAGGCGATCGCTCACGCGATCGACAAGGACGCGCTGATCCACGGCATCCTGCAGGACCACGCCTACCGCCTCGACGGGCCGCTCGGGCCGGGCATGGTCGGCTACGCCCCCGACCTCGGCCCGCGCTACGACTACGACCCCGCCAAGGCCAAGCAGCTCCTGGCCCAAGCGGGCTACCCGGACGGCTTCGACGTGGACTTCTACACGACGGTCAACCGCTTCCCGAAGGACAAAGAGATCGCCACGGCGATAGTGAACATGCTGAACCAGGTGGGCATCCGCGCCAAGCTGCAATTGCCCGAGTTCGCCACCTACATGGCGCAGTTCGGGCGCGGCGAGTACGCGGCCTACTACGTCGGGCGCGGCGACGTGACCGACCCGAGCGAGTACCTGCAACAGTACTTCCGCACCGGCGTCACGAAGCGCATCAACTTCTCCGATCCCGAGGTCGACCGGCTGCTGGCGGCGCAGGCGCGCGAGCTGGACCCCGCCAAGCGGGCGGGCCTGCTCCACGACGCGCAGGCGAAGATCGTCGAGCAGGTGCCCGTGGTATTCCTATACCAGTACCAGGACATCTACGCCGCGAGCAGCCGCGTGGAGTTCGCGCCGCGCATGAACGAGATGATCTTCGCCTGGGACGTGCAGCCGAAGCGCTGACCCGCCAGCGTCCCGCGCGGAGCCGAGGCGTCCAGCGGGTCTGGTCGCCGCCGCCGAGCGGGACGCTCGGGCTTGAAAGGAGCGAGCGCGATGAGCGAGGCCAAGCGACGGATTCCCCCGCCCACGGACGACAAGGTGCCGCTCAAGGCGAACGTGTTCGACAAGATGCAGGCGAGCAACACGCAGCTCGTGCCGTTGTTCCCCTACTTCGACCGCGGCGCCATCGTGCCTGCGGCGTCGCTGATGCGCGGCGGCGCGGGCGAGGGCTTCGCCGACTTCGGCGGCGGCCACGCCGAGTTTGGCCACTTCTTCCACTACAACGACGTCGACGAGGTCACGATCGTCTGGGCCTCTGACGGCGGGCCGCGCGGCGCGGGCCTTATCCGCTGCCTGGCCAACCACCACGGCGTCAAGCCACACCTGCGCGACCCGAACGATCCCGACAGCTTCTCGGTGACGGTCATCACCCAGCGCCAGGCCGAGAGCGGGCCGCAGCGCGAGGCGGTGCAGTTCCGCTGCGAGCGGTGCCACGAGACGCTGATCCACCACGAGTACGACGCCACGCCGCCGCCGAAGGCCGAGCGCGCGGCCGACACCGAGCCCTACCCCGCGCTGCCCACGATCGTCGGCAGCGCCGAGGCCGCCGAGGCGTACAACGCCAGCGAGGCGGCCCGCACCTGCCCGAAGTGCGGCACGGTGAACCCGCCGTTCCCGCTGGAACAGTGGGGCTGGAGCACGCACGCGCGCAACAGCCGCACCGTGAACGCGGCCCGTCGCCTGCTGGACGCGGCGGCGCGCGCGGATCGCTAGGGAGGCCGCCATGCGACGCAAGCGCCAGGCCAACATCTTCGAGGACGCGCGCGAGGCGGGGCCGTACGACGAGTTTCCCATCCTGCCGCCCGACGTGGAGCCGCAGCTTCATCTCAGCCGCAACGACCGCCCCCAACCGTTCTACCTGATCTGCGAGCGCGACACGGTGCTCGCCCAGGTGTCGGGCCAGGCGGTGGTCGCCTTTGCCGATGGCCCCGTGCGCTACTTCACGCTGGAGCCGGGCGACTACGTCTACGTGCCCGCCGGCACGCCGCACCAGATCACGCCGCGCGGCGAGGCGGTGCAGCTCCGCTACAAGGCCAAGGCGCCCGGCCTGGAGGGCGTGGCGTGGTACTGCCCGAGCTGCGGCGCCGAGGTGGCGCGCGAGGAATGGGACACCGCCGACGAGCTGCCGCAGGACGCCTACTGGCGCATCTGCCAGGCGTTCAACGCCGACGCCGCCCGCCGGCGCTGCGGCCGCTGCGGCGCCGAGCATCCGCCGGTCGACCTGACGGGCATCCGCTGGCCCGAGATCGCGGCGGCGATCCGCGCCGCCACCGTCGAGCCGTCCGCCGCCCCGGCCGGCGCCCCGACCGCCTGACGGCACCGGGCGCTGCCCGCCTGCTGGCCGAACAATCTACCGGTGGAACGAGAGGTAGGGTAGGGGCTCGTCCCCCGCCGCCCAGCACCAGCTTTGATGGCCGGCGGCCGGCGACGAGCCCCTACCCTACGCGAGCCGCCCAGCCGTCATGAATCGTCAGTGCCCGCTGGCGAATCCGCCGGGAAGCAGTCGGGTGTCGTAAGGGCGGCTCTCGTGGCCGCCCGCGGCCCGCAGGCCGCAGCCCGGCGCCCTCGACACGGAATCTCAGGCGGGCGCGACATTCGCCCGCCGGGGGAGGGGTACTGCTGGTCCTGCACGTCGGCTCGACACGGAATCTCAGGCGGGCGCGACATGCGCCGGCAGCGTCCATGATCCGGGCCAGGCGGCGGCAGCGCATGCCGTACTGCGCGCGCCGCGCGCCGCACGGCGCGAGCGCTCGGACCGGCCGCCGGACCCCACGGATGGTGCGCGGTGTGCTACAACCGAGGGGCGGGATCAACCGGCGCCCTGGCGCAAGCCGGACCACGCGGGAGGAGCGAGCATGACGCGCAGCGGCGCCGACTACCTGGCGGGCCTTCGCAACGATCGCACCGTCTACCTCAACGGTGAGCGGGTGGCCGACGTGACCACCCATCCGGCGTTTGCCGAGGCGGCGCGCTCGGTGGCGGCGCTCTACGACATGGCGAACGACCCCGCGAACCGCGACGAGATGACCTTCCCCTCGCCGCGCGACGGCCGGCCCGTGAACAAGAGCTGGCTTATCCCCCGCACGCGCGAAGACCTGGCTGCGCGCCGCGTCGCGATCAAGCGCACGGCCGACGTCTCCTACGGCCTGCTCGGCCGGTCGCCCGACCACGTGGCCTCGTTCTTCGCCGGCTTCGCGGGCGCGCTCGACTTCTTCGCGCGCGGCGGGCAGCAGTTCGCCGACAACATGGCCCGCTTCTACGCCAAAGCCTGCGATGAGGACCTGTACCTCAGCTACGCCATCGTCCAGCCGAGCGTCGACCGCGCGAAGCCCGCCCACCAGCAGCCGGAGCCGTACCTGTACGCCGGCGTGGCGGGCGAGCGCGACGGCGGCATCGTGCTGCGCGGCGCGCAGATGCTTGCCACGGGCGGCGTGATCTCCGACTGGGTGCTGGTGACGGTGATCCTGCCGCTGCGGCCGGGCGACGAGGACTACGCCTTCTCGGCGGTCGTCCCCCTCGACGCGCCCGGCCTGAAGATGTACTGCCGGCGGCCCTACGCCCTCGGCCCCACGAGCGTCTTCGACTACCCGCTCTCGACGCGCTTCGACGAGATGGACGCGCTCGTCGTCCTCGACGACGTGTTCGTGCCGTGGGAGCACGTCTTCGTCTACAAGAACCTGGAGCTAACGGCCGGGCAGTTCGGCGTGACCTCGGCGCACGTGCTGGGCAACACGCAGGCGCACATCCGCTCCTGGGCGAAGCTCCAGTTCCTGGCGGGCCTGGTGCGGCGCATCAGCGAGCGCAACGGCGTGATCGCGCGGCCCGACGTGGTGGCTCACCTCGGCGACCTGGCGACCAAAGTGTCGCTAGTGGAGGGGCTCATCATGGCCGCCGAGGCGCAGGCGAGCCTGGACCAGTTCGGTGTGATGCGGCCCTACGACGCCTTCCTCTATGCTAGCCAGGTGCTGCAGCAGGCGATGTACCCCGAGATCATGGTCCAGGTGCGCGGCATGATGGGCGGCAGCGTGATCCAGCTGCCCTCGTCGGCCCAGGACCTGCTCGTGCCCGAGACGGCGGCGGACGTGAACCGCTACGTGCGCTGGCCGGAGGCCGGCGGCGAGGAGCGCGTGAAGCTGCTGAAGCTGCTCTGGGACCTGGTGGGCTCGGAGTTCGGCTCGCGGCACTTGCAATACGAGATGTTCTACGCGGGCGAGCCGAACGCGATCAAGGGCCGTGAGTACCGCTCGTTCGACTGGGCCGACGCGGAGCGCCTGGTCGACCAGTGCCTCGCCAGCTACGACCTGCGCACAGCCTCCGCCTCCACGCCCACGCCCGACGGCGCCGCCGCATCTCAGCCCGCCGCGCCAACGGGCCAGCCGCGCGGATAGCCGAGCCGCGCGGCTGGCCGCACCGCGGGGCTCAGGACGCCGGCACCGCCTCGCGCACGAACTCCAGCGTCAGGCGCACGAACGCGTCGGCCTGGTCCCACTGCACCAGGTGGCGGCAGCGGTCGAACAGGACCAGGCGCAGGTTGGGGAACAGCTCGCGCGCCCGCTCGCAGCGGGCGGCCGTCGTCGGCTTGTCCTGGCGTCCGTAGAGCAGCAGGAAGCGCTCCGGGTTCGCGCCCACCCGTTGCCACAGCGGCTCGCCCGCGCCCGCCGCCCCGCCGCCGGGCCGTCCGGCCGCGCGCTGCTGATAGTAGCGGAAGGCCGGACCCAGGCTCATGCGGTGGCGCAGCTCCAGCGCCTCGGGCGTGATCAGCGCGTGGTCGTACAGGTCCTCCTCCATCCGAGCGCGCGTCTGCGCCACGGTCGGCTCGCCGCTCAGCGTCTCGCCGGCGCCCGGCACGGCGTCGTCGCCCGGCACCGGCGGCAGCAGGCCGCCGGTGCCGAGGATCACCGCCCGCGGCACGCGGTCCGGTTGGTCCAGGGCCAGCGTGGCGGCGGTGTTGCCCTGCTGCGAGTGACCGACGATCACGGCGCTCGCCAGTCCCAGCGCGTCGAGGAAGCCGAGCGCGAAGCGGAAGTGCCCCGCCAGCGTCGGGTCGTCGGGGCCGCCGGAGCGGCCGTAGCCCGGCCGGTCGGGCGCGATTGCCCGCACCCCGCCGGCCGCGAGCGGCCCCAGGTTGCGCGCGTACACGTCGCCGCTCGAGCCCAGCGAGGCGCCGTGCAGCAGCAACACCGCCGGCCCCTCCCCCTCCTCGAGATACCGAATCTGTAGCCCGTCGACCTCAGTTGTGCCTTCGCGCATCGGGCCCTCCTCCGGAGCGCGTGTCCAGCTCTCGCGGACGCCGCGACCGTGCGGTGCCTATCGCCGTTCCCGGGACAATTCTGCCTGCCGGGTTACCCGGCGGCAGGGGACGAGCCCCTGCCCTACGACCGGGCCGGTCGCGGATGGCTCACTCTTGCGAAGCCGCTTTTGGTTGGGCGGGGGCCGCGGTGCCGAGCCCACGCTACCCGGCCCGGCACGCGCGCTGCACCAGCGCGGGGCCGACGTCCGCGACGCGGGCCTGGCCGGTGTTCGCCATCGCGATGCACAGCTCCAGCGCCAGCAGCTCCAGCGTGCGCACCACCCCCTCCTCGCCGGCGGCGCCCAGGCCCCAGGCCGCTGCCTTGCCGATCACCACCGCCCGCGCCCCGAGCGCCAGGGCCTTCAGCACGTCGGTGCCGCGCTGGAAGCCGCCGTCGACGATCACCTCGGCGCGGCCGGCCACCGCCGCGACCGAGTCGGCGAGGATGTCGATCGGGGCGGGCGAGTAGTCGAGGTTCCGCCCGCCGTGGTTCGACAGGTGGACCGCCGCGACGCCGTGCTCGGCGGCCAGGCGCGCGTCCTCCGGGTCCTGGATGCCCTTCACGATCAGCGGCAGCCGCGTCGTCGCGCGCAGCCAGTCCACGTCCGCCCAGGTCAGCGCGCCCATGCGCCCGCGCCCCGGCGG
>JAJPHF010000032.1 GCA_021325365.1 Pseudomonadota bacterium | reverse complement strand
GACGACTACGTCACCAAGCCGTTCAACCACCTGGAGCTGCTGGCGCGGGTGCGCGCCGTGCTGCGGCGCCTCGACATGCCGATGCCGCGCAGCCGCGCGCCGTCGTTTCGGGCGGGCGACCTGGAGATGGACTTCAACATCCCCGAGGTGCGCCTGCAGGGCGAGCCCGTCGAGCTGACCCCGACCGAGTACAAGCTGCTGTACCATCTGGTCCGCAACGCGGGGCGCACGCTCACCCACGGCACGCTGCTGGCGAAGGTGTGGGGCCGCGAGTACGTGGACGAGGTCGACTACCTGCGCGTCTACGTGCGCCGCCTGCGCGAGAAGCTGGGCGACAATCCCGACCACCCGCGCTACATCCGCACGGACCGCGGCCTCGGCTACCGCTTCATCCTGAGCCCGTCCGAGCCCCCCGCGGAGCCCGCCGCGCCCCGTCGCGGTGCCCTCCGTGATTGATCCCCTGTTCCCGCCCGTCACCGAGCGACGCGGCGCGGCCGGCCTACCATGCCAGGCGTCCGGACGCGGCTTTGTGCCGCCCCCCGCGGAGCCCGCCGCGCTGCAAACCAGCATCCGCCCGCGGGCGTAGCGGGGCGGCGGGTGCTGCCCGGGACAGCGCGCCGTGGCGAGGAGGACGGACATGGAGCAGCCGACCCACGAGACGTTCCTGCGCCGCGCCATCGCGCTGGCGCGCCAGGTGGCGCTGGACGAGCAGATCGGCGGGCCGTTCGGCGCGGTGATCGTCCGCGACGGCGCGATCGTGGGCGAGGGGCAGGCGCGGGTCGAGCCCGAGTGCGACCCGACCTGGCATGCCGAGATGGCGGCCATTCGTGATGCCTGCCGGCGGCTGGGGACGCCTGACCTCAGCGGCTGCACCATGTACACGAGCTGCGAGTGCTGCGCCATGTGCCATGCGGCCTGCTGGCGCGCGGGGATCGCCCGCATTTACTACGCCGGCTCCGTCGAGGACACCGAAACCTACGCCCGCGGCCACCGGCGGCCCCGCGGGCAGTTCGTGCTGCCTGACGCCGAGCGCCACCTGCCGGTCTATCAGCTGCTGCGCGACGAGATGCTAGAAGTGTGGCGCGCGTACCAGGCCCAGGCCTGACTCTCGCCGAACAGCCGCTCCCGCGAGTACGAAGCCATCGCAGCCACATCTGGCTGCGGCATCGCGCGTGACACTGGCCAGCTTCCACAACGCGCTCGCCGTCGTCCTCCGCGCGTCGGTGGGCTGGCGCTGACTGGGCGAGCTGAGCCGCGCAGACTTGGTGGGCGCGTTTGTCGGTGTCGTCGCACGGCCCTCGCCCGGCTGCGGGCCACACGGTCTCCCAGAGTTCCACAGGAATTTAGGGTTTTGTTGACGAAACGCGCACAGGCGGTGTGCCTACACTACTGGTGACTTCAATCCCCGCAAGGAGGCTTTCTCATGTGGCGTATCCACGCTGCTCGGGCGGCGAGCGCACTCGGGCTGGTGGCCAGTCTCGGCTTCGCCGCCGCACCCGCCGTGCAGGCGCAAGGCTTGGACGGGGGGCACGCTTCTCCCCCGGTATACGCGCAGCGCGACAACGGCGACCGGGGCGGGCCGCCACGCGTGTATGCGCAGGATGGGCGCGGTCCCGACCGGGCAGACTGGGGGAACCGCGACGATCGCGGACGGGACCGGGATGATTGGGGGCGGGACCGGGATGACCAGCGCCCCTACGGCGACCACGACCGCTACCAGCCGCCCGTCGTCGTGGCGCCCCCGGCCTACCAGCCGCCGACCGTCGTGCAGCCGGTCCCGGTCCCCGTCATGCCGGAGGTGACCGCCTACGTGCTCCCGCCACTGGAAGCGCTGTTCCCCGCGGCCGACTTCGCCAACTACCCGCCGACGCTCGTCCCGGTGGGCAACAACGTGTACATCGTGAGCAGCCCGCAGCTCTTCTGGACGGCCGACCAGCTCGCGGCCGCACAGGCGCTGGCGAGCGAGCTGGCGCAGAGTAGCCCCGGCTGGGGCGCGACCGTGGTAAGCGGTCCCCTAGGCTACGGCGCCTACCTGACCTACCAGCCCTACTTCTAACCAACGCGCTCGGGGGCGCCCCCGGCCGGTGCGCACCGGCCGGGGGCGCTCGTGTGCAGGACCGCGGGACGCGCATGACTGGTGCGCTGTGGGAGCGCTGGCCGGGGGGGGGCAGCGCTGCACCCGCTCCACGGTGCCTGGGATGCGGTCGCAGCGTTTGGCAGGGCTGATTCAAAGTCGTGGAGGAGGGGCGGCGGGGCGCGGCGGCCCCCCACCTGCTCAGCGCCTGCGGCCAGCGCTTCGGGGGCGTACTCGGCGCAGGGCCAGGGCCGGACACGCCCAATAAGCTCGGAGCGGTGGGCGCGCGGCTGTTACGCGGCGTTTACTCCCGATTACTCGCATGGCAACCTCTTCGCGCCATGCTAAAGTGGGCGTTGTCCGGGTGCCGCGGGGTCGCAGCCGCGACGGAGGCCGACCGCGGGCTGCCGCGAGAGCGTGGGGAGAGGTCGATATGGCACGAGCGCTTGGTACGAAGACCGCTGTTTCGCCTGGCTGCGATTGAATTGGGAGATCGTAGCCGAGGAGCAGCGATGCAGCCGACGCCCGAGCCGGCCCCGCCGTATCCCGACTACCGCGAGGCCGACATCGTGCTGCGCGACGGCTCGACCGCCCATGTGCGGCCGGTGCGCCCCGACGACGCGCCGCGGCTGCTCGCGTTCTTGGAGGGGCTGTCCGAGGAGTCGCGCACGCTGCGCTTCTTCTCGCCGGCCGTCAACCTCGCCGCCGAGGCCCAGCGCGCGGCGCAGGTCGACTACGAGCGCACCTTCGGCCTCGTCGCCACGGTGGGGGCCGACGAGCGCATTGTCGGCCACGCGCTGTACGCGGCGGGCCGCGACGACCGCGCCGAGGTGGCCTTTGCCGTAGCCGACGACTACCGGGGCCGCGGCCTGGCCACCCTGCTGCTCGGCCACCTCGCCGAGATCGCCGCCGCGAAGGGCATCCGCGTGTTCGAGGCCGAAACGCTGCCCACCAACCATCGCATGCTGGGCGTGTTCCGCCAGTCCGGCTTCCCCGTCGAGGTACACAGCGGCCCCGGGGAGATCCACTTGAGCTTCCCCACCGCCCTCGACGAGGCGGCCATCGCGCAGTTCGAGCGCCGCGAGCAGATCGCCGCGGTGAGCGCGCTCCAGGCGTTCCTCCACCCGCGCGGCGTCGCGGTGATCGGCGCCTCGCGGCAGCGGGGCAGCGTGGGCAGCGAGGTGTTCCACAACCTGGTGGCCTACGAGTTCGGCGGGCCCGTCTATCCCGTCAACCCGGCCGCCAGCGTCGTGCAGTGCGTGCCGGCCTATCCGAGCGTCGAAGCGGTGCCCGGCCCAGTCGACCTGGCCGTCGTCGCCGTGCCGGCGGCTCACGTGCTGGAAGTGGCCGAGGCCTGTGGGCGGAAGGGCGTGCGAGCGCTCGTCGTCCTCTCGGCGGGTTTTGCCGAGACGGGCCCCGCGGGCCGCGCGCGCCAGGCCGCACTGCTGCGCGCTTGCCGCGCCGCCGGCATGCGGCTCATCGGCCCCAACTGCATCGGCATCGGCAACACCGACCCGGCCATTCGCCTCAACGCCACCTTCGGCCCGTTCGTGCCGCCCGCGGGGCGCATCGGCTTCTCGTCGCAGAGCGGCGCGCTGGGCCTGGCCGCCATGGACTACGCCGGCGCGCTCGGGCTGGGCATCTCCAGCTTCGTCACCGTCGGCAACAAGGCGGACATCTCCGGCAACGACCTGCTCCACTATTGGGAGACGGACCCGCACACCGACGTGATCTTGCTCTACCTGGAGTCGTTCGGCAACCCGCGCAAGTTCGCGCGGATCGCGCGGCGCGTGGGGCGGACGAAGCCGATCGTCGCCGTCAAGAGCGGCCGCTCGACGGCCGGCGCCCGCGCCACCTCGTCGCACACCGGCGCGCTGCTCGCCGCGTCGGACGTGCCGGTGGAGGCGCTGTTCCGCCAGGCAGGCGTGATCCGCACCGACACGCTGGAGGAGATGTTCGGCGTGGCGGCGCTGCTCGCGAACCAGCCGCTACCGGCCGGCCGGCGCGTGGGGATCGTGACGAACGTGGGCGGCCCAGCGATCCTGTGCGCCGACACGCTGGAGGCGCAGGGCCTGGAGGTGCCGGTGCTGGCCGAGGCGACGCAGGCCCGCCTGCGGGGATTCCTGCCCGCCGAGGCCAGCCCCGCCAACCCGGTGGACATGCTGGCGGCCGCCACGGCGGACCAGTACCGCCAGGCGCTCGGCGTGGTCGCTGCCGACCCGGGGATCGACGCGGTCATCGCCATCTTCATCCCGCCCCTCGCCACGCGCGCCGAGGACGTGGCGCACGCGCTGGTCGCGGCGGTTGGCGCCGTGGAGCACCGCAAGCCCGTGCTGGCGGTGTTCATGGGCTCGCAGGGCGTGCCCGAGGCGCTGCGCGCGCCCGGGGTCCACATCCCGTCCTACGCCTTCCCCGAGGCGGCCGCGATCGCGCTGGCCCACGCCGCGCGCTACGGCGCGTGGCGCGCGCGCCCGCTCGCGGTGGCGCCCAGCCTGCCGGGCCTGCGGCGCGACGAGGCCGCGGCCCTTGTCGCCCGCGCGCTGGGCACGGGCGCGGACTGGCTCGGCCCCGACGACGTGGCCGCGCTGCTCGGCTGCTACGGCCTGCCGCTGGCGCCGCAGCGCACGGTCGCCACGCCCGACGCCGCCGGCGACGCGGCCGACGCCCTGGGCGGCGCGGTAGCCCTGAAGGCGATTGCGCCCGGTCTCGTTCACAAGACGGACGCGGGCGCGGTCCGGCTGGACCTGCGGGGCGCGGGGGCAGTGCGAGCGGCAGCGCAGGAGATGGCCGCGACGCTGACGCGCGCCGGCCAGCCCCCGACGGGCTTCCTCGTACAGCAGATGGTGCCCGCGGGCGTCGAGATGATCGCCGGGCTAGTCCACGACCCGCAGTTCGGGCCGCTGCTCGCCTGCGGCGCGGGCGGCACGCTGGTCGAGCTGCTGCGGGACGTGGCGGTGCGCCTCACGCCGCTGACGACCGACGACGCGCACGCGATGGTGCGCGAGCTGAAGACCTACCCGCTGCTGGAGGGGTTCCGCGGCCAGCCGCCGGCCGACGTGGCGGCGCTGGAGGACGCGCTGTTGCGCCTGAGCGCGCTGGCCGAGGACCGCCCCGAGGTCGCCGAGCTGGACTGCAACCCGATCGTCGTGCTGGCGCGCGGCGCCTGCATCCTCGACGCCCGCATCCGCCTCGCCCCCGCCGCGCCGCCCCTGCCGCTCGGCGCGCGGCGCTGAGGCGCCGGCGCCTACCCCGGCCGCCCACCCACGACCGGGAAGCGCGGCCGGGCCGTGGAGCCGGGGTGGGTAGGGCCGCGCGTCCCGAGCGCCGCGCTGCGGCCGGGGTGCCACCCTGCACTCGGCGCGGGAGCGGCAGCCGCTCGGGCGGGTCGAGCGTCGGGATGATCGCAGGCACCACGCACTCCGATGGCCGGCCTGCCGTCGAGCGCGGAGCGGGGTTTCTAGCTGAGCCAGCGACGCGTTGCCCGGCCATCCGAGGGTTGCTAGTATAGGCTGCAGAGAGGGCGGGCGGCGCTTGGGCAGCCAGCCGCCGGGCGGGTGGGCGCCGGCGCTCCGCGCCGGCCGTCGCGTCCGCGAGCACCCCTGCGAGGGGAGAGGCAGCCGATGCGGAACCAATACCGAGTGTACGACACCGACACGCATTTCAGCGCGACCGCGGAATCGCTCGAGCCGTACCTCGGGCCGGAGCTACGCGCCCGGGTCCCCGATCTCGACCGGCGCAAGGTGCCTTTCACCATCGGCTGGGCGGGCGAGCGGCTGGAGCCGCCGTACCGGCACATGTTCCGGTTAGGCGGAGGGCAGGGCGGGGGCTGGCGGTCGGCCAAGACCCGGTGGCTGGGGGAGGCCGAGCCCCGGGCCGACGCCGAGCACGAGTTTCAGCGGTTCATGGGCTCGCGGTTCCCCACGCCCGGCAGCTCGGACTGGGACCCGGATGCGCGGGTGCGGGATATGGACGCGGAAGGCCAGGACATACACATGATGGTGCCGGGCAGCGTCCAGAGTCACGAGGACCCGTGGGTCGAGGCCGAGTTCATGCGGGCCAACCATCGCTATCTGAACGACTTTTGCGGGAAGTACCCGCACCGGCTCAAGTCGTTGCTTGCCGCTACCCCCCGCAATCTGGAGGCCTCCATCGACGAGATCACGCGCTGGGGCCGCTCGCGGTGGGCGGTGGGCATTCAACCCCACCTGCCGCTCGACTATCCGCTCGATCATCCGGACCTCGAGCCCTTGTGGCGGGCCGCAGATGAGGCAGGCCTAGCAGTGGTCCACCACAGCTTCTCGTTTGGCTACCCCGGCTATCGTGACCTCTGGGACAATCCCTTCCTGGGCCGGCTGGCCTCGCATCCTTGGGGTGCGATGCGCGCCGTCGCGGCCTTCTTCGGAGCAGGTATCCTCGATCGTTACAAGAACCTGCGGTTCTGCATCCTGGAATCCGGTTTCGGGTGGCTGCCGTTCTGGGCGCGGCGCATGGACGACCAAGCGATCTATATGGGCTACGTGTCGGACAAGCTGGAGCACAAGCTGAGCGAGTACGTGACCGGCGGCCGGTTCTTCGCCGGCATCGTGATCCACGAGGGGGAGGCGATCACCCGGATGGTGATGGACGACCTAGGGGATCACATCCTGATGTTTGGGTCGGACTACCCCCACGCGGAGTCGCGCTTCCCCGAGTCAGTGGACAAAGTCCTAGCGTGGGACAGCATCGGCCGCGACCGCATGCAAAAGCTGATGTGGGACAATGCCGTGCGGTGCTTCGGCGAGCCGTAAGCGCGGGCGGCGGCTGGCGGGGGCCTGAGCACCGCCCGCGCGGCACTTCTGATCGCGTTCGCGCTCCCGCGTGGCGGCCGGCGCCTCAGCGCGCCGGGCGATGGCCGCTGGCGCCCATGATGATGCCGCCCCGCTTCGTCACCTCGGCCTTAGCGGTGGCGTAGTCGGGCAGCCAGGTGACGATCTCCAGCTTGGCGCCCCAGGGATCCTCGAAATACAGGCTGACGGCGCCGAAGCCCGGGTGCCCGTGGAACGCGCCGTCGTTGCGCAGCTTCACGCCCTGGCTGCGCAGGTGCGCCTGCCACTGCTCCAGCTCGGCCAGGCTGCCGCAGGTGAGCGCGTAGTGGAAGTGGCGCGGCACGTTGGTGGCGCCGCGGATCGGGTCGCCCAGGAACAGGCTGAGCACGTTGCTGCCGATGCGAACGTCCGCGTGCGGCGGGGCATCGTCGTGCGCGGTATCGCCGCCCCAGTTGTAGCGGCCGACCACTTCGCCGCCCAGCACCTCGACGTACCAGCGTTCGGCCGCGACGAGATCGGGCACCGAGAACGCCACGTGGTCCCAGCCGGCCAGGCGCACGGGCGCCTTTGTTTCGGGTACGGGGACGGCCTCCTTGGGCGGGGGGACGACCTGGACCGTGTCAACAGCCATACGGCACCTCTTCAACGGCAGCACGGGCACGGAGCCCTTGGCGTCTTCAGCGCGGCCATTATATCGGCGCCCGGGAGCGCGGCGCCAGCGCGGTCGCGTGGTCCGCACGGCGTTCGGCGCGCGGTTGCCCCCGGGGTAGGAGGGCTGTACAATCGGCCGGTCCGAGCGGCCCCCGCCGGACCCAACCATGCGGAGCGAACCGCTCGCCGCGGCCGGCGCTCCTGCGCTTTGGTGCGAACGGTGCCGCGCCGAGGTGGCGGCGACGGCGTCGGGCCAGGAATGCGCTCTTGGCAGCGCCACGAGCGCAAGGCCCCCATCCTTCGAGAGGCGGGTACGAGATGCAAGCCACGATTCGCTACCTGGCCATCGTGAGCGACGACCCCGAGCGCCTCGCGCGGTTCTATGCCGACAGCTTCGGAATGCAGGAGCTGGGGCGTTCCGGCGCGGGCGACGTGTCGGTGACCGACGGTTTCTTCAACCTCAGCCTGCTCGCGTACCGCCCCGAGCTGGGCGCGCGCGGCCCGCGCCAGATCGGCATCGCGGTAGACGACCGCACGGCGCTCGCGGACCGGCTGCAGCGGTTCGCGCCACACCTCACGCTCCAGCCGGACGAGGGCGGGCTGCACCACGGCGAGTACTGCATCGCCGACCCCAATGGCTACCCGGTGGCCGTGTCGACGCGCGGGTTCGGCGTGCCGGGCAGCGCGAGCCGACTGCCCGGAATGCGGCACGTGGCGATGTGCGAGCCGCGCGGCGATGCGGTAGCAGAGTTCTACGCAAACGTCTTCGGGCTGGAGAAGGCGTTCCCGGAGATGTGGCGCTCGACGGGGCGCTTCCTGACCGACGGCACGATCAACCTGGCGATCCTGGGCGACGCCGAGGAGACCCGGGCCGCGGGCAAGGAGGTCACGATTGACCACGCCCAGCTCGGCCTGAACCACTACGGCTTTGAGACGCCGCGAGTGGGAGACCTCATCGGCCGGCTACCGCGCGGGACGCGCCGAGAGCAGCGGCTGGACCGCCGGGACGCGCAGGACTACTACCGCATCTGGGACCCGGACGGGAACCACTTCGACCTGCGCGTGGCCGGCGCCTGGACGGCGGCCGCCTAGGTATCTGGTCGGAGCGGCGCTCCGCGGAGGCCCCTAGCAGGTGACACGCGGTGCGCCGCGAGAAGGATGGACTATGACGCGGTCTGGCTGGCTTCGCTCGTACTGCCGACCGGCCGGAGCGCCGGGCGTGTCGCGCCGCGCCGAGTCGAAGAGCGCGTGGCTGCCCGGCGAGCACCGCGCGCCGCGTGCCGTCGGGTCGCGCGCGCGGATCGTCCTCCTGCTGCTGAGCTGGGTCTGGCTCACCGCGTGCGGCGCGCCGGCCCCGGCCGGCTCGGTGCCCGCGACCACGGCCGAGATCGCCCCGCCGGCTGCGCCGACGAGCGCGCCGGCGGCCCTCGTGACTGCCGCGGCGTCCGCTCCCGGTGCACAGGTGGCCCAGCCAGCCCCGCCGCCCCTCAGCCCGACGGTGAAAGTACGGGTCGGCGTGACCGGCATCGCGCCGGAAGCCGCCATCTATCAGGCGCTGGAGCAGGGCTACTTCCAGGACGAGGGGTTGGACGTCGAGCTGGTCCCCGTCCGCGGGATCACCGAGCAGGTGGGCTTGCTCGCCACTGGCCAGCTCGACTTCGGCAACGGCGGCATCGACCCTGGACTGTTCAACGCGGCGCAGCGCGACATCGGGCTCAAGCTGGTCACGGCGATGGTGCTCTCGACGGAGCAGAATCCCGGGGGCGCCGCGCTGCTCGTCCGCAAGGACCTGGTCGACAGCGGGCAGTACCAGGGCCTGGACGACCTGAAGGGCTTGACCATCGCGGTCTCCGCCCTCGGCACGACCAGCCAGAGCTACCTGGAGCGCGCGCTCGCGCAGGGGGGGCTGACCGCCGACGACGTGAACCTGGTCGCGATGGCGTTCCCAGACATGCTGACCGCGCTGGGCAACAAGGCGATCGACGCGGCCTGGGGGGTCGAGCCGTTCGTGGCGATCGCCAACAGCCGCGGGATCGCCCAGACGATGACCAAGGCGGGCGACGTGTTCCCGGGCGCGATCGGCGTGGTCATGGTCATCGGCCCGCAGTTCGCCGCCGAGCAGCCGGAGGCCGCGCGGCGCTACGTCACGGCGTACCTGCGGGCCGTGCGCGACTACTACCGCGCCTTCGTCAGCAACGAGAACCCGGCGGGCCGCGAGCAGTTCACCCAGGTCCTGATGAAGCACACCCCCGTGAAGGACCCGGCGCTGTACCCGCTGATGGGCTGGCCGGGCGTCGATCCCAACGGCGGGCTGGACGAGGGCATGCTGGACGAGATGCAGGACTACCTGCTCCGGAAAGGCACGATTCGGGAGAAGACCGCCAGCGAGCGGATCGTCGATCACTCGTACGTGGCCTACGCCCTGGAGCGGCTCGGGCGGTACCCGCAATGATCTGCGCCTGCTTCGCCTAACTTGCTGTTCGCCTGCCGCGCGATGGCGCCGGCGCGGCGCTATTGCTTCTGCACGATGCGCTGCAGGTCGGCCCCGAGGCGGTTGAGCATCTGCAAGTCGGTACGTTGGTAGAACGCGACGTCCGTCTCGGTGAACTTTACCCCGCGCGCCTGCAGCGCTTCGATGTCCGGCGCAACGTGCGAGCCAGGCACCAGGTGGTGATCCGCGTGCGCACCCTGGTACAGGATGTCCTGCCCCTCGCGGCCCATCACGTAGTTGATCCACAGCTTCGCGGCATTGGGATGAGCCGCGTGGCTAGGCACGGCGGTATACCAGTACGACAGCACCGCGGCGTCGCTCGGAATGACGTGCCCAATGAGCGCCTCTTTCCCCGGGGAGGCCCGGAACTCGGCGCCACAGTCGAGCGCGAGCATGTCGAACTCGCCGTTGAGCAGACGGTCCATCTCGTTGCAGCGAATCAGGCCGCCCACCTGGTCGGCCAGCTTCGTCACGTAGTCGATCGTTCGTGCCTCGCCCCAAATCTCGGGGCTCCCCAGGACGGAAAAGCCCGCGGCATAGGGCGTCGATGCGATCTGGCCGCGGAGCTGGGGCTTGAGCAGGTCCTGCATGGTGGCGGGTACTAAGTCGCCGCTGATGCGGTTGGTGTTGTAGGCGATGCCAGGCGTGCGCGTCCCGAGCTGGACCGCGACGCCGCCGGGCGCGATGAGGCGCGGGTCGCGGACGTTGGGCGCCCAGCTTGCCCAGTCGACAGGCTCCAGCGCCCCCGCGTTCGCCAGGGTGTTGATGTGCGATTCGGCGCCGATGAAGACGTCGGTGGAGGCGGTGCGGCCGGCCTGCGCCTCCTGCGCCACGCGCGCGGCTAGCTCAGGCATGGGCGGCCCCGGCGTGAAGCGGACGTCGAGGTTCAGGCCGTACAGCCGATTGAAGCCCTCGGTCCAGCGGGAGACGGTGTCGCTGGTGGACTCGAGGGGGTAGATCACGTTCAGCGCCCCCTCCTGGCGCGCGGCGTCGACGAGCGCCTGGAGCGCAGGGTCTTGTACCGGCTGGGCCGGGGCCACCGCGGACTGCGGGCTGCCGCTCGGCTGGGCCGTGGGAGCGCTCGCCGATGGGCCGCACGCGGCCGCCATGAGCAGCGCGATCAGGACGGCGATTCCCCGCTGTGCCAGCACGCTTACCTCCGAGCACGCTTTGGGCTTGCTTACGCCAATTGCCGTTGCCAGCCGCGCGGCTGACGCGGCGCACCCGGGCCGCGGGTCCGCGCTTCGTTGCTTGTGCGGCGGGCTATCCATGATAGTGGAGTTCCGGGCAGCCTGCCAGACACCGAAGGAGGCAACCTCGTGGACCGTCTGCGCTTTGGCGTCTTTTCGGGCGACCCCGCCCGCATCATGTTTGGCCCCCTTTGGATCGGCCTAGAGCGCGGCTACTTCGCCGACGCCGGCGTGGACGTCGAGGTGGTGATCAGCGACGTGCGGATCGGCGCGGCCGACGATCCGATCGACCTGGAGTGCTCGAGCGTGGGCGATCTCGCGCGGCGGGCGGTGGCCGGGGTGGACGTGGTCGCGATCGCCAGCCAGGAGCAGTGGCGCGACGGGCGCGGCCTGACGCCGCTGTGCACCCGCCGCGAGATGATCGATCGCGGGGAGCTGACCGACGACCTGGCCAGCGTGCGCGGCAAGCGGATCGGCGTGGAGACCGGCGGCTCTGACCGCCTCGGTCAGGGCAAGATGCGCCCGGAGCCCGACTTCATCTACGTCTACTATCTGTTGAAGGGGGCGGGCCTCACGCTGGGCGACGTGACGCTGGTCAACGCCAGGCACAGTCAAGCGCACGAGGACCTCAAGAACGGCGTCGTCGACATCATTAATGCGCCGCGCCCGCGGAAGGTGATCGAGGGTGAGGACGCGGGCTGGCTGGCGCGCTGGAAAGAGGCCTGGGAAGTGGCGCCGCGCCAGGGCCGCAGCTGCATCGTGAAGCGCGCCTTCGCCGAGCAACACCCGGAAGCCGTGCAGGGTTTCGTCACGGGCTGGATCCGCGCGGGACGAGACTACCTGGACGCCATCGTCAAGGGCGAGGGGCGCGAGGAGATGATCGACCTACTCGTGCGCCACTCGGGCGAGCCCCGCCGCGTCGTGGAGCGCATGAGCCCCCTGGGCGTGAGTCCGGACGGCCGGGTCGACGTGACGAGCATGCAGCACGACGCCGACCTGTGGGCGGAACACGGGTTGATCGACGGCCGGCCGGACATGGCGGCCATGGTAGACATGTCCTTCGTGGACCGCGCCCTAGAACAGCTTGGGCCGTATCGCTGACGCAGCGTAGTCTCGAAGGCACGGCGAGGAGAGGTGATGATCGTCGACGTCCACAGCCACATGCTGACCCGCTTCGCGGTCCCGCCTGACGCGAGCCCGGCCGAGCGGCTCCAGGCGAACCTCGACCACTTCCTGCGCGCCCAGGACGCGAGCCCGGTGGACTTCAGCGTGCTCAGCAACCCGTGGCTGGTCGAGTCCGGCCTGCACGAGCCCCCGGGCAAGCTGCTCGAGGCGACCCGCCGCGCCAACGACCTTACGGCCAAGGTGGTCGCGCGCCACCCGGACCGCTTTGCGGCGTTAGCGGCCGTCTATCCACAGGGGGGAGAGCCCTTCCTGCGAGAGCTGGAGCGCGCCGTGACCGAGCTGAACATGCGCGGCGCGATGGTCTGCCCGCGCCACGGCGACCTGTACCTGGACTCGCCGGAGGCCGACGAGTTCCTGGCGCTCGCCTGCCAGCTCGACGTGCCGATCTACCTGCACCCGCCCCGGGCCACCTTCGCGCACGACCAGCTGCCCGACTGTCGGTTGGACGACACGATCGGCCGCGGCGTGGAGACGGCCGTCGCCCTCGCGCGCATGATCATGCACGGCACCTTCGACCGCTACCCGGGCCTGAAGATCGTCGCCTCGCACGGCGGCGGCGCCCTGCCCTCCCTGCTCGGCCGCCTGGAGTACAGCTGGGAGATCCGCGATGACCCGAACATCGGCCTGAAGCCAGGGACGCTTACCGCGCCGCCGAGCGCGATCGTCCGCCGCATCTGGGTGGACACCGTACTGTTCTGGATGCCAGCGCTGCGGGCGGTCGTCGACACCTACGGCGCCGACAAGGTGATGCTCGGCAGCGACACGCCGCCGCTGCCCTTCCCGCTGACGAGGTGCGTCGCCGACGTGGAAGCGCTGAACCTGCCCGATGCCGAGCGCGCGGCCATCCTGGGCGAGAACGCGATCGCTCTGTTCCGGCTGCCGACGCCGGTTCAGTCGTCTTAGAGTCTCGGCACCCTTCATCACCACTGGAGGCGAGGCGCCCCGTGGCAGCCCGGCCTCCGACTTGCTCCAGGGTATCGGCGACCGATGGGGCAGCCTGAAGTCTCAGCTATACACGGACCAAGCCAAATGCCGGCCGTATCGATCCGGTTCTACGCCGAGCTGGGCGACTTCCTGCCAGCTAGCCGGCGGCAGATAGCCTTTGCCCATGCTGTGCGAGACCACGTCTCCGTCAAAGATCTGATCGAGTCGCTCGGCGTGCCGCACACGGAGGTGGACCTGGTCCTCGTGAACGGCGAGTCGGTCGATTTCTCCTACCGGGTGCAGGACGGCGACCGCATCAGCGTCTATCCGGTGTTCGAGTCGCTCGACATCACGCCCCTGCTGCGGGTCCGGCCCCAGCCGCTCCGGGAGCCCCGCTTCGTGCTGGACACGCACCTCGGCAAACTGGCGGGATACCTGCGGCTGCTCGGCTTTGACACGCTCTACCGCAATGACTACCCTGATCCGCTCCTCGTCCAGATCTCGCACCAGGAGCACCGAATCCTGCTGACGCGGGATCGTGGCGTGCTGAAGCACCGGCTCGTAACGCACGGCTACTACGTGTGGGAGACGGCCCCGCTACGCCAGGCAGTGGAGGTCCTACGGCGGTTCGACCTAGCGGGGGCGATCACGCCGTTCCGGCGGTGCATGCGCTGCAACGGGCTGCTAGAACCCGTGGCCAAGGACCGCGTCGTGGACCGGTTGCTGCCGAAGACGCGGCAATACTATGACGAGTTCCAGCAGTGTGCGGGCTGCGGCAGGGTGTACTGGAAGGGGTCGCACCACGAGCGCATGCGCGGCCTCGTCGAGTCGGTGCGCCGTCAGCTTACCGAGAGCCAACCATCTGGCAAGGAGACGCGCTGAGCGAAGGTGCGGATGGCGCGGACGCCGGGCTTGTCACCTCGGCGCCAATTCCCCACGGCCGGCCGCCGAGAATTCCTCCGGTTGCCCCGGGGCGCCGCCGGGGGTACGATGAGCCCGGGGCGTCCAGCGGAGGCGATGCGCGTGATGACTAAAGGCGCGGCCTGGGCCCTGTTCGGCGTACTCATCTGTCTGGGCTTCGCGGCGTGCCAGCCACCGCCAGGGAGCCCGGCGAGCGGTCCCGCGCCCGCTCGGGCCGAGCCGGCCGCGCCGGAGCCAGCCACCGCGGCCCCCGTGGCGCGAGAGCCGGCGAGCCCGATGCCCCCGGCCCCCCGCGTGGCCCTCACGGTCCACAACTTCGACAACACCGTGACGACCGCGATCATTCGCCATGCCATCGACAAGGGCTTCTATGAACAAGAAGGGCTCGACGTCACGCTGCAGAACGGCGACGCTTCGGTCGGCGTCCAGCTCCTCGCGTCGGGCCACGTCCAGTTCTCGACGTCGGTCGGCAGCGCGATGGCCGCGGCGGTGCGCGGCGTGCCCGTCAAGGTCGTTTTCGTGAGCGCCGACCGGCCGCTCTGGTGGATGTTCGCGAAGCCCAGCATCACGAGCGTCGGCGACCTGCGGGGCAAGGTCGTCGGCGTGAGCAGCGCCGGCAGCTCGCTGACCATCGTCGCCAAGCTGATCCTGGAGCGGTACGGCCTCGGGGCGGACGATGTCTCCTATCTCAACGTCGCCTCACCCCAGCGGCTACCGGCGCTGGAGTCCGGCGCCGTCGACGCCGCCTTCCTCGTGGCGCCCGGCAACCTGCTGGCCGCGCAGGCCGGCCTGCGCCAGCTTTTCGGTTCCGCCGACGAGGGCGTGCTCCTGACTACCGAGGGCCTCGCCACGAGCGATGAGTACCTGCAGGACAACGCTCCTATCGTGCGGCGGATGCTGCGGGCATCGTTGCGGGGACTCGTCGATATGCGAGCGAATCGGGCCGACGCGATCGCCACGGTGGCCGACTTCACCGGTATCGACGCCGCCGACGCCGCGGCGACCTACGACCTAGCCCTCCCCACCTGGACCAGTGCCGGTGTCGCCGACTCGCCCGCGCTGCAGCAGAGCATCGAGATCATGAAGCAGGTTGCCGAGGTTACCACCCCTGTGGACGAGGCTCAGGCATACGACCTGCGCCTGGCGCGGGAAGTCGCCGCCGAGCTTGGCGTTCACTGAGAGGCGTACTCATGCAAAGCGTTACGGAGCCGGGCGGCGCGCGCCCACGCACGAGCAACTGGCCGCACTACGACGCGATCGCCACGGGGCTGCGCGAGTACTGGTACCCCGCGACGTGGTCAGCCGCCGTCAAGCGGAAGCCCGTCTCGCTGCGCCTGCTCGACCAGCAGGTAATGCTGCTGCGTAGAGGGGGGCGCGTCTACGCGCTGGCCGACCAGTGCCCGCACCGGGGCATCCCGCTCTCGGTGGGGCGGCAGGACTTCCCGGGGACGTGGGCGTGCCGCTACCACGGCTGGACGTTCGAGCTGGCGTCGGGGGTGCTCCAGGCGGCGCTGACGGACGGGCCGGACTCGCCGCTCTGCGGCAAGGTGCGCGTGAAGACCTACCCGGTCGAGGAGCGGCTGGGCGTCGTCTGGATCTACATGGGGCAGAACCCGCCGCCCCCTCTCGCCGCCGATCTCCCCGCCGAGATG
The DNA here is from genome assembly GCA_021325365.1 of Pseudomonadota bacterium. The sequence continues at coordinate 81,652 of JAJPHF010000032.1, read as the reverse complement.
CTGCACCCCGATGCGGTCGTCCTCGGCCGCATCAGCGTCCAGCAGGGGAACTGGCGCTATGCCTGCGAGAACGCCATCGACGAGGGCCACGCCAAGTACCTGCACCGCCACGGCGCCCTGGCGACCGTCTTCCGCCGCATGCCGGGCTGGTCCACGATCAAGATCGAGCAGGACGCCGACGGCTGGGTCAAGCGCGAGACGCAGACCGTGAGCTACAGCGACGAGTACCCGGGCCTGGGGCGCTGGCCCCGGCAGCGCTTCTGGCATCGCCCCAGCCGGGGCTCCCACATCTCCATGCGGCTCCCCGGCATCCTGCGCAACCACTACATCGGCAAGCAGGAGTGGAAGATCGCCTGGTACGTGCCGCTGGGCCGGGACCAGCATCGCTACGTGCAGTTCTACGTGACGCGCGCCCGCGGCCTGGCCGCCTTGAAGGCCCACGTCTACTTCTGGACCAACTACCGCTGGGTGCAGCTCGTCCAGTTCAACAACCAGGACGCCTGGATGGTGCGCCTCATGCCCGAGACCGCACCCGAGCGCCTGTACCGCCCGGACGTCTCCATCACCGCGTGGCGCAAGCTCTGCGAGCAGGCCCGCGACTTCGCCCCCCCGCCGCCGGCCGCGCGCCCACCGGTGGCCGCGCCCGCGCCGGTGCCGGTCGCCGCCGAGCGCTAACCGGCTCGCGGCCGCCTCGGCAGGCGGGCAGGGGCGAGGCTTAGCGTTCGCGGCGGCGCACGCCTACTGTGCCGGCGCGTGGTAGAGCTGGTCGATGAAGCCGCTCTCGTCGAGCTCGCGCACCCAGGTCGCGTCGCTGATCTGCTCGGGTGTGAGCGCGCCGACGCGCGGGTCGCTCTGCGCAACCTGGTCGATGATGAACTGGATGCCGCGCTGGTCGGGATAGGGCTTCGCCAGGAACAGCCGCTGCCACGTCTCCCAGACGTGCTCCACCTTCGCCGGGTCGCTCTCGTTCAGGAACCCCGCGACGGCGGCCATCCCCTCGGCCTTGTTCTGCTTGTAGCGCGCCGTCGCCTCCACGAACGCGCGCGTCAGCCGGCGGATCACGTCCGGGTTCTCGCGCACGTACGACCGCGTGGTCATGAGGCTCGTCGCACAGTACGGCATCTCCTCCCGCGTCATGTCGACGAGGATCCGCATGCCCGGCACGTTCGCCATCAGCGAGGCCTCGTCGCTGCTGAGGATCGTCGCGTCCACGCTGCCGCTGAGCAGGGCCGCCACGCGGTCGGGCGTGTTGCCGACCTGCACGTAGGTCGCATCCTGGTCTGGATCGAGCCCCAGGTAGCTCAGGATGAACTTCGTCGCGACGTGCGAGTCGGCGCCCACGCGGCTGATGCCGAGCCGCTTGCCGCGCACGTCGGCGGCCGTCGCGACGCTCTGGCCACCCGCGAGCATGTACTGCAGCCGGTTCGTGGTCTGTAGCCACAGCACGACGTCGGCTCCGCCCGCGGCGGCGTTCACCAGCTCGACGCAGCCGGTCGCGAGCACGGGCGCTTGCCCCGACAGCAGCGCCGCCGGCCCCGCGTTGCCGGGCGCGTGCGCCATCTCGATCGCCAACCCGTTCGCGGTGAACAGCCCCTGATCCGCGGCCAGCTGGAACGGGCTGTTCTGAGCGCTCGTCGTGCCGAAGACTATCGTCAGGTGCGTCAGGGCGGGCGGCGTGGCCGTCGCGGCAGCCGGCGCGACCGTTGGCGCCGCGGCCGCGGGGGCGGGCGGCGCCGGGGCGCGCGCGGGGCTGCCCGCGCACGCGCCCCCGAGCAGCAGCCCGCCCAGGACCACGCCCATCGCTCGCCTCACGGCGCCCGCTCCTCGTCCCCGCGCCCGGCATCCCGCCACGAGCCCGACGGCCGCCAGCCCAGCACCTCCTTCGCGCGGCGATTCAAGATCGCCGCGCGCGTACCCGTCAGCGCGCGCGCCAGGTCGCCAATCGCCGGCATCTGCGCGGGCAGTACCTCGGCGAGCGGCCGGGCCACGCAGCTGTCGTCGGCCACCACGAAGAGCACCGTGTGGCCCGGGACCGGCCGCTCGATCGCCAGCCGAAACGCCGCGGCGCAGTCGCGCACGTCCACGTAGCTGTACATGCGGAAGCCGTTCGGGGCGCGGCCGCCCTCCGCCGCCATCGCCGCGATCTCCTCCGGCGTCATGATCCGGTTCGGCCGCAGCACCACCGTCTCGAGCCCTTTGCGCGCGTAGGAGCGCGCGATCGCCTCGGTTACTTCCTTGGACAGCCCGTAGGCGTCCTGGGGCTGCACGGGGTGGTCTTCGTCGAGCGGCAAGTACGCGGGCACGAAGTCGCGCTCGCGGTAATCCCAGCCGAGAATCGCCTGGCTGCTCGCCGACACCACGCGCTTGACGCCGAGGCGATAGGCAGCCTCGTGGACGTTGAAGGCGCCCATCACGTTCGTGCGGAAGGTCACGTCGTCGGTGGTGAGGCCGGGCCGAGGCACCGCCGCCAGATGGATCACAGCATCGGCGCCGGCGAGCGCTCCCACCACCTGCCCGAGGTCCTGCACGTCGCCCGCCAGGTAGCGCACCCGTTGGTCCTCAGGCCCTGGCACGCGGTCGAACACGGTCACTATATGGGCCGGCCGCCCGCCGCTGGTGTCGAGCAGCTCTGCCACCACCCAGCGGCCCAGCTTGCCCAGCCCGCCCGTCACGACGACCTTCAGTGGCCGCTCCACCGCGCCGGTCACGTCACCACCTCGCGCGCCGGCGCCGCGTCGGGCGCCGGCTCCACCGCTAGCTCCACGCTGGGTGGCGGTGCGCCGCGCGCATGCTCGCACAGCTTGCGCCAGGCGAGGACCGACGCGTCGGGGCGGTACAGCCGCTCGGGCGCGCTCTCGGGCGTCAGCCGCACCATCCACACGTCCTGATTGTTGAACAGCACATGGTGCAGCGGCCGGCGCCAGAGCGCGTAGCTCAGCCGAAACTTGAGCGCCGCCAGCCCCCGCGCGCGGCGCGTGAAGAACTGCAGCATGCGGTAGTGGTCCTTGTCGACCGGCGTCCACCATACCCAGCGGGCGTGCGCGTGCTGCGGTAGCTTGATGCGCAGAATGCCGGGCAGCTGGATCGTCGTGGCGCCGCCGCCCCCCGGCCGCTTCCACCAGGCCCGCCGCGGCCATTCCCCGAGCCCCGGGTACTCGCCCCGCTGTCCGCCGCCCACCACCTCACGCACGAGGATGCCGTTCTCGTCCTCGTACGGCTTCACGTGGCGCCAGCCCGCGCCGTCGCGGAAGAACGTCTCGGGCGTGCCGTAGCGGTGCAGGTAGGCGGCATGGCCGGCGTCGTAGCCGTTCTCGCAGGCGTAGCGCCAGTTGCCGGGCTGCACCGTGATCCGTCCCACGATCGTCACGTCGGGCTGCAGAAACTCGGCTGGGATGTCGGCCTCTACCGGCGGCGGGGCCAGCTCGCCCACGTACACCCAGACGAGCCCCGCGCGCTCCTCCACCGGGTAGGTCCTCACGCACACCTTGCCGCGGAGTGGCGAGTCCGGCCCGTCCGTCAGCGCCGCCTGGAGCACCCCCGACGCCAGCTCGAACGTCCAGCCGTGGTAGCGGCACGCCCACGTCCCGGGAAAGTCCTGCCGCCCCACCGAGAGCGGGATGCCCCGGTGCGGGCACTGGTCGGCCAAGCCGTACACCGTGCCGCGCTCGCGGATGAGCATGATCGACTCACCGCAGAGCTTGATGGCGAGCGGCTTGCGGCCAACGGCGCTCGACCACGCCACTGGGTACCAGTAATTGCGCAGCCCTAGCTCGGCGGCGGCGTAGCGCGGCCAGAGCTGCAAGGCCGAGCGATTCGTGGGAGCGGCGGGCGGCGCTGGTTGCATACGACTCCACTCCTGACGGTGAGAGTCATCGTAGGCGAACCCCTGCTCGCTGTCAACACGCCGTGCAGGCACGGGACAGGCTACACGGATGGCGTCACACCCGAAGTCAGAGGGGGGAAAGAGGTGGTAATTCTTACCGCGCTGTGTCCCTCACATGAGGACGGCGGGTCCAAGGCCGAGCCTGCACCGAAGTCGTGGCCCGGGTACCGAAAGGGGGCTGAGCAATGCGCTCAGCCCCCTTTGCGGCTGTTGTAAGCAGCTCAGCGGATGCTGCTGCCTCTCCTGCTCCCGATACACCACCTCCTCTGCTGGGCCATCCCGTGTAAGGAGGCCGTACCGCACTGCCACAGACCGCGGCAGCGCGCGACGGATCGGCGCGAGGAACAGGCCAGCGAAGCGCCTCCGGTCGCCTCCAGCTAGCCGGGAGTGGGTGCGGCCACGGCAGGCGCGCCGCACACCCCGCGCCTACCGGATTAAACGTATGACGGCGCGCGCCGTTACCCAAAAGTTGCATTAGAAGCGGACGGCTGCTGGCCGAGGAAGCGCGCCCGGCCGGCGGCTTCGCCAGAGGCGCGAGGCCGAGACCGGGCGGCAGCGTGGTCGGCGCCTACCGCGGCAGGAGGCCACGCCGCTCCTCTAGGCGGTCCTGGACGAGGGCGGCGTAGCGGTAGACGAAGTGGACGAACTTGCTGTACGGCATCGCGAAGTACAGCGTCAGCACCGTCGCCAGGTGCAGCACCAGCAGCGAGCCCATCGCGGGCGTCGCGCGCAGCACGAGCAGCGCCAGCCCCGTCAGGTTCACCACGCAGAGCAGCACCAGGAACACGTAGTCCATCTCGATCGTCCGGCCGTCGGCCGGCGCGCGGTCGCTGCGCCGCTTGAGCGCGATCAGGCCCACCGTGCCCACGACCATCGCCACGCCGCCGAGCGTGCCGAAGATCACCGGCGGGCTCAGCAGCGGGAACGGCGCGATATGTCCGAGGAAGTGCTCGTTGACGTAGGCGATGCACGTCGCCAGGAACGCCGACAGGAAGCCCCAGAAGACCAGGTGATGGAACGCCCAGCGCGCGAACGACGCGCGCTCCCCCGGATAGGGGCAGCCGCCCGCACCGCCGCCCATCTGGTAGCGCAGCCCGAGCGCGTCGCCGGCGGCCGTTAAGATGGCGCCCGGCGCGAGGAAATCGCGCAGCGAGCCACGTGTCCGCCGCCAGAAGTTGATGCCGCCGGCCACCATCACCGCCATCCCTACCACCGAGATGATGAGCGCCGGCAGGAACATCACCGTGTAGGGGATCACCCCGTAGAAGGCGCCCGGGCCCTGCTGGGCGGTGACGGTGAACAGCCGCGCCGGGTCGCCCGTCGCGGCGATGGCGAGCACGAACAGCACCGCGATCGCCGCCGCGAGCAGCCCCAGCAGCCGCCCGTTGCGGGCCACCACCTTCGTGAACATGGCGGGCAGCGCGTACTGCGCGTACGTCTCGCGCCGCACCGCTGCCAGCATCTGCGGCAGGTTCACCGCGTACTCGTGCGGCGGCGCGAACATGCAGGCGTAGTAGCAGTGACGGCAGTCGAAGCACAGGTTCGCCAGGTAGTCCAGGTCGGCGCGGTTGAACACCCGCCGCCGCTCCAGCGCCGGGAACACCGCGCAGTAGCCCTCGCAGTAGCGGCAGGCGTTGCAGACTTCGAGCTGCCAGATCGCGTTGTCGGGGATGCCCGCCGCGCGCAGCGGGGTCTCAGCGGCGGCCATGCGTGGCGGCCTCCCGTCCCGCGATGCGGCCGAACACCGTGCCGATGGTCAGGCCGAAGCCCGCCAGGTAGCCGCTCGACAGAATGTTGCCGGACATGATCTCCCCCGCCGCGTAGAGGTTCTCCATCGCGCCGGCGTGCTTCATCTGCACGCGCGTCAACTCGTCCACCATCAACCCCATATAGGTGAAGGTGACGCCGGTGCGCAGCGGGTAGCCGTAGAACGGCGGCACCTCGATGGGGATGGCCCAGTTGCTCTTCGGCGGCTGGAGGTCGGTGGTCGCGCAGCCATCCAGCTCGGCGGGGTTGAACGCCTTGTCGCGGCAGGTGTGCGCGTTGAAGGTGGCCACCGTCTCGACCGTGCGCGCCACCGCGGCCGGCTCCAGCCCGAGCTTGGTCGCCAGCTCGGCGATCGTCGGCGCCTCGAACGGGCGGAACAGCGACGTGATGAACTTGTCGAGCATGCGCGAGTCGAAGATCGAGTAGGCGATCTGGTCGGGCTGGCGCCCGATGAGCCCGCCCCAGATGGCGTAGCGCTTCGGCCAGAAGTCCTCGCCCTCGTCGTAGAAGCGCTCGCCGTGCTTGTTCACCGCCACGCCGAACGGCACCGAGTCGAGGCGCGTGACGATGCCGCCGTCGAACTTCGGCGCGCGCCCGTCGAGCGCCACGCCGTGGAAGCCGCGCGGGTCGCCGACTTGCTCGGCGCCGGCGTCGAGCATCATGCGCAGCACACGCCCGTCGTTGTAGGGCGTGCCGCGGATCACGTAGTTCTCGGCCGCCTCGCCCCAGTACTCCTTGAGCCAGGGGATGTTGGCCTCGAAGCCGCCACTCGCCAGCACCACCGCGCGGGCGCGCAGCGTCTCGCGCCGGCCGCCCTGCTCGACGACCACGCCCTCGACGCGCTTGCCGTCGAGCAGGATCCCCTCGACGCTCGCCTCGTAGCGCACCTCGACGCCCATGCGCTGGGCCGTGTCGTAGTAGGTGTTGACCAGCGCCTTGCCGCCGCCGAGGAAGAACAGGTTGGTGCGGCTCAGGTGCAGCGTCCCCTTGAGGGCCGGCTGCCAGCGCACGCCGTGGTCGGTCATCCACTGGAAGAGCGTCTTCGACTCGCGGCAGACGAGGCGCGCCATGTCCATGTTGGCCCTGCCGCCGCCCACGCGCAGCAGGTCTTCCAGCAGCTCTTCCTCGGGATGCACGCCGGTGGTAACGAGGGGGATGCCGTCGTGCGCGGCGCGGATGTCGCGGGTGTGGCGGCTGTTGCCGCCGCGAATCCACTGCGGCGCGCGCTCCAGCAGCAGCACGCGCTGGGCGTCGTGCTTGGCCGCCATCGCGGCGTTGAGGGCGGCGTTGCCGCCGCCCACCACGATTACGTCGTACGAGGCATCCGCCATCACTGCGCTCTCGCTCGCGTCTACCTATCTCGCGTCATCGCTGGAGGGCTGGTTTCCACCACCGGCCCTCACCCCGTCCCTCTCCCAAGGGGAGAGGGAGACCGGCGGCTCTCCGTCCTAGCCTCTCCCAGGGGGAGAGGCCGGCCGCGCAGCGGGCGGGTGAGGGCGTCCCCACCGAACGCTAATCCTACCCTGCTACCGAATGCGGCACTAGGCGGGGCCGCGCCCCGCGGGCTGCCCCGCCGCGGCGTCGCTGGGCTCGGCCACCTTGGCGACGATCTCCTCGGCGATCATCTGCAAGTACTCGATGCGCTCCTGGGGCGATGGCGGCAGGCTGTAGATCGTGAAGCCGATGGCGTTCAACCCGATCTCGTCGCGCGCCCGCAGCAGCGTCTCCACGCAGTCGGCCGGCGAGCCGTGGACGGTCCAGTCGTCGAGGCTAATGCTCTCGTCGAGCTGCAGGCCGACCATGCTGGGCTCCTGCATCTCCCAGGTCTTGTACATGTTGAAGGTCTTCTCGAGGTAGGCCCGGGCGCGCGCCGCCGCGTCCTCCTTGCTCTTGCCCACCAGCAGGCTGCGCGACGTGCCCAGGATGCCCACGCCCGGCCGCCCCTGCGCCTGGCGCTCGGCCCGGTACACGTCGGCCAGCCGCGCGACGTCCTTCCAGGCGGCCTGCGGCCCGAAGAACACGCCGTCCGCGATGCGCGCCGCGCGCTTGGTCGCGGCGTCGCTCTGCGCCCCGAGCTCGATCGGCGGGTGGGGTTTCTGGTAGGGCAGGAAGCCCATGCGGCCCTCGGTCACCTTCGTGTAGCGCCCCTCGAACGTCACGGTCTCGCCCGCCCACAGCCGCTTCATGAGCTTGATCGACTCTTCGAGCTTCGCGCCCCGGTCGCGGCGGGTGAGCCCCACCGTCTCCAGCTCCTTCTCGCGGTAGCCCACCGACATGCCGAGCACGAACCGCCCGTGGGAGATCTGGTCGAGCGTGGCGACGTTCTCCGCCACGTCCACGGGGTTCATGATCGGCATCAGCAGCACCGAGGTCTTGAGCTGCATCGCGCCCGTCTCGGGCGCCAGGCGGGCGAGCACAGGGAACGGCTGGGGCCACACCGTCGGGTAGGACAGCCAGTGCTGGCCGATCGACACCCAGGCGTAGCCCATCTTGGAGGCGGCGCCGACGACCTCGATAGCCTCGTCCAGAATCTGCGTTGGCGAGCGGTCCGTGGGGCTCCAGAACGGCGTCAGGTGAAAGCCGATACGCATATTACCTCATCCCGGGCGGTTCAAGGGGGATGCGTAGCTGCCCCCGCCGCCCGGCCGGGCGGGCCCGCTCATAGTGTCGTGCTAAGCACGTGCAACGCGCGATCCGGGCGCGCCACGCGCCACGGGCGCTCTCGCCGCGCACCCGCTGGCCGGCGCCGACCACGCCCGCTCGCCTGACGCGCCGGGCGCGGGATGCCCTCCCCCGGCGCATGGCTCCGCCGGGCCTAGCCGCGGGGCCGGATCAACAGCCCATGCTATCACGCGCGGCGAAGGCCCGGCCAGCGCGCCCGGCCGCGCCCGACGCCGCAAGCCACGATAGAGCCCTTCCCCATGTGGAGAAGGGCTCTATCGTGGCTTCACGGCTGCGGGGCCGCGAGCGGGGCCGGCCCTCCAGGGGTGCGATCGCTAGTCGTGGTGGCCGCGCAGCCGCAGCAGCGCGACGAGCGTTCCGCCCACGAGCAATCCCCCGACCAGCAAGAACAGGCTGTCCGCCTCGGGTATGATGGGCACCCCCGGGAAGCGCGCGGCCAGCGGCGGGGGCGGGAGCGTCGGCCCGAGCCCCGGCGGAGGCGGCGGGGGCACCGGGAAGGGTGCCGGCGGCGGAAGGGGCGGCGGCACCGGCGGCCCCGGCGGGACGGGCGGCCCCGGTGGCGGCACATTCTCACACAGGAACCGCCCCTGGGCTACCGGCTGAATCCCGCCGCCGATCGGATTGTTCACCGCCACGGTGACGCTGCTGCCCGGCACGACGACGCCGGTGAGCGTCCCGTTCACCGTCACCGGGCCGCCCACGGGGGCCGTACCGGCCGGCGGGCCCGAGACCTGCTGCAGCCCCGCCGTCGTCTGGAAGCCCAGGACGGGGCTCTGCCCGGGCAGCAGCCCGTTGATTACGGCGTTCACCGCGGTGCTGTTGCCGCCGGTGATGAGCACGTTCACGTTGCCGTTGACCGGCCCAGGGCCGATCGGCGTCAGCACGGCGGCCCCGGCGGGCCCACACGGCCCCTGGGCAACCACTCGCGCGGCCAGTTCCGCGGCCGCCCCTGCACTCGGTCTGATGCTACTGACGCCGAGGTCTCCGCGGTCGGCGAGCGCCGCCGCGGCGGCCGGCGCCGCGGCGACCGGCGCCATCAGCAGCAAAGCGCCCACGGTCGCCAGGACCGGCGAGGCAGCACGACGAGGACGAACCCAAGACTCCCGTATCACAGACCCCCTCCAACTCGCACGCTGGCACTGTCCCCCACAGGTCAGGCGAGCGCCTCCCCGCTCATGCCACCGCACTGTATCAGGTTGGGGGCGCGGCGCAAAAGGCGCCGCGCCGCGGGGCGTCAGCTTGCTACGCGCCCACCTGGTAGGTCAGGTACATGCCATAGCCTTCCGGGCCATTCATCACTGTGGTCCCCCAGCCCGGGGTGATCTGCGACAACTGCTGGGCGATGAGCTGGCAGGTGCCCGTTTGATCAACGCTGCAGAAGAGGAGCGGGCTGCTCACCGCGTAGTTGTTGCCCTGGAGGGGAATGAACTGGGGCGGGTTCTGCGCGAAGCCGGCCGCGGGGAAGAGCTGCTGCAGCGGGGGCAATGCCGCTTGCACCGCCGGCACGGGGACGGGCACCGGTACCGGCACCGGCTGCGCCGCCGGCGGGGCGACTGGCACGGGCACGACGATGACGTGATCGTCGTGGTCGTGGCGGTCGCCGCGGTCCCGCCGCCAATCGTCGTGGTGTCGGTGGTGGTCCCACCCTTGCGCCTGTGCGCTAGGCGCCGCCACGATGCTGAGCGCCCCCAAGCCGCCGACCAATCCAAGAAGCAGCGCGCGACGCATGGTTGCCTCCTCCAGACCCTACCCGCTGATTCCAGCCCGTGCCTGGCCAAGCAGGGCGCGATGCCGATGATCGGCCGAGGCAGCACAACTGCGGGTGTACCTCATGCTAGCGCCGAACAGCGCGGCCGGTTCGGGTGGCTGCCCCCCAATGTACAGAGGGACAGCCCCTCAATTCTCCTGAGGGCGGCCCCCCGCGGGCCCTGCAGCGGCCGGCCGGACCGCCAGCCGAGCACGCCCAGGCTCAGGGGGCGCGCTTCTCCCCGCAGAGCCCCGCGGCGCGGCCTACGCGTCGCCGCCGGGAGCGATGGCAAAAGTGACGTCGCCGAGGGCGGGGGCGACGTCCTGCAGCGCGCGGCGCACGAGCGCGCGGAAGCGCGTCTGCAGCCAGTCGCGCACGAACCCGCTTGGCGCGCCTACCACGAGCGTGGCGCCGCGCCGGCCGAGCGGCCGGGTGTCCGCGAGCCAGGTCTGGTAGTTCGCGGCCGTCATCTGCTGCTCCAAGCGCGCCAGGACGGCTGCCCAGGTGGCGGCGTCGGCCTCGCTGGTGGTGCGCTCCATGCCGGGCAGCGGCGGGGAGGCCAGCACCGACTCCCCACTCGCCCTCGCCCCGGTCGGGTGCGAGGACGCGCTGCTCGCCGGCGCGTCCCCCGCCTCGCCCGCACCGGCCATCACTTCAGCAGCCATCGGCCAAGCGGGCGTGATCTCGGCGGGTTGTGGGGCGAACCGGCTGGCAGCAGTAGCACGGGCACTATCGTTCCCCTCGTCGGTCTGTTCCCGCCAGGGGTTGCTCTGGTTGGAGGAGTTACTTGTCTTCAGGTTGGTTGTTCTGGACGTTGGTTGTGGGTGGCCGGAAACCACGAGGGCCGGGGGAGTTGTGCCACCAGGCTGGGGGAAATCCTCCCCGGGGGCCTCGGGGACGGCCTCCCCCGGCCCCCGGGGGAAAGTTTCCCCTACCCCATCACTACCCTGGGGGAGTTTTTCCCCTAGGGTGCGGGTGGGCGCCTGGCCGCGGAAGCGGAGCCCGTAGCTAGTGGCCTCGTAGCCCCGCGCGTCCGAGTAGTTCCGCTGGGCGACGATGACCCCCTTGCCCTCTAGCCCGCGCAGCGCCTTGATGGCGGTCTTGCGGTCGAGCTGGGTGCCGTAGTCGAGGCGGCTGCCGTCGCGGCGCACGATACCGTGGCAGATCTGCTCGAGGGAGATGCGATCGCTGGCCTTCTTCCAGCCGAAGGTGCGGCGCACGATGTAGCTGCAGACCTTCCACTCGGTGGGCGAGAGGAACGGCATGACCAGGTCGAGGAGCGCGTCGGGAAAGATCGTCCCATTGGGACTCTCGATGCCTTCGAAGAAGAAGGGCGCGGGCGTAGCGGCGTCGGCCCCAGCGTCCCGCGAGGCGCCGCGGCGTGGCATCGCTCCCTCCCTCGACAGTTGTACTGATTGTCCGAATGACCGCTACCTGAGCAGGTTGCCCAACTGCTCAGCAGCATCCGCCAGGCGGCCGTCGGCGGCTGGTGGGCGCCAGGCGAGCGCCGCCAGCCGCACCTGGAGGCGGAAGAGCGCGCGCTCCTGCTCGCTCAGCCCCGGATCGGTCAGGACCGAGGCGACGAGCTGGAGCGAAGGATCCGCGGGGCCTAGCTCGGCGAGGCTGTCCGGCCAGTGACCCGCCGCCCCCAGCAGGGCGTCTCGCTCCGCCGGGCTCAGGCTGAGGGCCGTGGCGGCCGCCTCGACCAGCTCGCGGTTGCCGGCCCCGCGCCCGCCGTGCTCCAGGCGGTTCACGTAGGCCGGGTTCACGCCCATGCGACGGGCGAGCGCGTTCTGCGACAACCCCGCCCGCTCGCGCCAGCGCTGGAAGAGCGTCGCGAACTCGTCCATGTCTCTCCCTCAGAGGGCATTCTAGTGCGCCATTACACCACTGTCAATACCATAGCCCGTAAACCATTACATATTGGCAACGACCATCCGATGCCCCATTGTCATTGCAGATTGGTAATGGATGGCGGCCCACACTGTTCCGCCCGTGTAATAGCTAGCTGGCCGAGGGGGTCCCGCTGCGGCGGGGCGCGGCTGCGAGCCGTGCCGGGCCCGGTCCTGGGTCTGGCGCCGCACTACTGCGGTGGGTGTCGGGGTGAGGTGCCAGGCCGGGGCGCCGGGCCGACGCAGAGTGGCAAGCTCCGGGGCGCGGCCAGCCGCGCCCCGGCGGTCAGGAGGGACTTGCTCCGCGTGCGCCGGTGCAAGCGACCACGGCGAGGCGGACATCCTGTGGCGCGGCACCGTTCTGGTCCGCGTGCCTGGCGTTGCCATCGGCCGTGCCGCCGCGCGCCGGTCGAAATGGACAACATGCACATGCGCAGCAAGAAGGGCAACATGCACAAAATGGGTTCCCGGCGTCGGTCCTCCGTGGAAGGCGCGACACTTCAGCGGACCGTTCTGGCGCGCGACGCGGGCCGGCCGGCCATAACAGCTTTGGGCTGACGGGGAGGCGGCGCCGGCGTGAGACGGCCCCCGTCGGGTTCCCGACGGGGGCCGTCTCACGGCTGAACCGGAGGAGGTAGCTCAGCCCCCGGCGACCCCGCTCGAGAATCCCGGCTCGGTCATGCTGGTCGGATCGAGGATGCGGTCGAGGTCGGCGGGCTTTAGGTCGGTGCGCTCCAGCGCGACCTCGCGGATGGTACGGCCGCTCTTGAACGCCTCCTTGGCGATAGCAGCCGCTGCGTCGTAGCCGATGGCCGGCGCGAGCGCCGTGCAGATGGCCAGCCCCTGCTCGACCAGCGCGGGGCCGCGATCGGTCGCTTGGAGGCCCTCGATGCACTGGGCGGCGAAGTTGTCGCTCGCGCGGCCGAGGAGGTTGATGCTCTGCAGCACGTTGTGGGCGACCAGCGGGAAGGTCACGTTGATCTCGAAGTTGCCCGACTGCCCCGCCACGGTGATCGTCACGTCGTTGCCGATCACCTGCATGGCCACTTGCGCTACCGACTCGGGGATGACGGGGTTCACCTTGCCCGGCATGATCGAGCTGCCGGGCTGGACCTCGGGCAGCAGCAGCTCGAACAGGCCAGCCCGCGGGCCGGAGGCCATCCAGCGGATATCGTTGGCGATTTTCAGCAGGCTGACGGCGATCGTGCGCAGCGCGCCGCTGGCCCATACCACGGCGTCCACCGTATTCTGGGCCTGGAAGTGGTTGGTCGTCTCGCGGATCTCGACGCCCGTCAGCTCCGAGAGCCGCGCGGTGACACGGCGCGCGAACTCGGGGTGGACGTTGATGCCCGTACCCACGGCGGTGCCGCCGAGGGCCACCTCGCGCAGGTCGTCCTCGGCGGCGGCGAGGCGCCTCAGGCCGCGCTCGATCTGGCCGGCGTAGCCCTGGAACTCCTGGCCCAGCCGGATCGGCGTGGCGTCTTGCAGGTGGGTACGGCCGGTCTTGATGACTGGCATGAACTCCTGCGCCTTCTGCTCTAGCGCCCGCTGCAAGCGCTCCAGGCCGGGGCGCAGGTCGTCCTTGATCGCCAGCAGCGCGGCCAGGTGCATCACGGTGGGGATCACGTCGTTGGACGACTGGCCCGCGTTCACCTGGTCGTTGGGGTGGACGGCGCGCGAGCCTATGCCGGCGCCCAGCTTGTCGGCCGCGAGGTTGGCGATCACCTCGTTGGCGTTCATGTTGGTGGAGGTGCCCGAGCCCGTCTGGAACACGTCGACGGGGAAGTGCGCGTCCCAGCGGCCGTCGGCCACCTCCTGCGCGGCCTCGGCAACCGCGGCGGCCACCTTCGGGTCCAGCAGGCCCAACTCGGCGTTCACCTCGGCGGCCGCGCGCTTCAGCAGGCCCAGCGCGCGCAGGAACAGCCGCGACATGCGGAGGTCGCTGATCGGGAAGTTCAGCACGGCGCGCTGCGTCGAGGCGCCGTAGTAAGCCTCGGCCGGCACGGCCATCTCGCCCATGGAGTCGCGCTCGACGCGCGTGCGCTCGCTGCCCGGCATCGTCTCTCTCCTCCCTCTACCGCGCGATCCGGGTGGGGACGCCGCGCAGCGGGGGACGTGTCCACGCGGCAGCACCGATCGGGGCTCGTTGCGCGGCTAAGCAGCTGGCCGAGGCTGGGGTGTCGGCGCGGCTTAGCCACACTGACACCCCAGCCTCGCGACCGGCCTGGTTTCCAGTAGTTATACGAGAGCGCGGCGCTGGTCGTCAGCGCGCGGTGGCGGTCGGCGCGCGGCCGCGCGCCGAAAAGGGGGGCCCGTTCCCCGTGTCGGCGCCGCCGGCGCTTACTCCTGGTTGACCGTCTCGCTGTCGATGGTGAGCTGCAGCTCGTCGGCCACCGCGCTCGGCGCGCCGGCGGGTGCGCCCACGCCGAAGTCGCTGCGGCGGATCGTGCCGGTCGCGCTGAAGCCGCGGCGCTGCTTCCCCTGGTTGTCCGTCGCCTCGCCGTGGAACTGGCCGTCGAGCGTCACCTCGCGCGTCACGCCGTGGATCGTCAGGTCGCCAACGACGCGGTAGTGGCCGTTGGCCGGCTCGACGCGCTTGCTGCGGAACGTGATCGTCGGGTACTGCTCGACGTCCAGGTAGTCGGCCGTGCGGAGGTGGTGGTCGCGGGCGGCGCAGGCGCTCTCCACGCTCGTCGCGTCGATCGTCGCCGCCACCGACCACTGCGTCGGGTCGTCGCCGGTGAAGTCGAGCGTGGCGTCGACCTTGCCGAAGTAGCCGTGGATGATGTTGATGCCGTAGTGCTTCACCGACCAGCCGACGCGCGAGTGGTTCGGGTCCATCTGCCAGGCCATCGGTCGTCCTCCCATGAGAGTAGCGGCCGGGACGGGGCGCGGCCGCGAGCGCGTCTATGATAGCGCAGCCAGGGGCCGGGTTGGGAAAGTCCGGCGCGAGAGCCCGTCGATACGGGCGCGGAGGGCGACACGGTGGGCGGCGAGCGTACTGCTACATCGGGGCATCGAGCGGCAACAGGACGATCGAGCCTGCGAAGCGTGCGAAGTCCCCGGTTTGGCCTTCGAGCGTAAGCAGCCGCTCAGTCGCGACCGCGTGAAATGGCGACAGGGCCAGCTTGGCATATACAAGTACGTTGGTGTCGACGAAGAGGGGGCTACGATCCACCGCCGTGATACAGGTCCTCGCGGCGGAACGTCGTGGGGACGGCTAGCCCGACGGGGTAAGCGGAGAACTCGAGCGGAGGACGCGGCGATGGCGCTTCCGCCTCGTCGCCGAGCACCAGCACCGCGCGGTGCTCGCCCGGCGGCACATCGGCGGGCACGCGCAGCGAGGCCGTGCCATCCGGTTCCACCCGGACCGTAGTTTCGATCGTGCGCACGGGCAAGGCTCCTGAAGCGGCTCGCCGGGATTATAGCTGGTCGATGCGGGCGCGGAGGGCGGCGAGGTCGGCGCGGCTGGCGGCCAGCGCGCGCTCGAGCTGGGCGGCGCGGTCGTGCTCGACGCGGGCGAAGCGCTCGTAGGGGGCGAGCGCATTGCGGATGCGCTCCAGCGACTGGCTTAGCTCGCGGGCGAACGCCTCGCGCATCGCGCTGGTCAGCCGCGCCCGCAGCCCCTCGGTGCTCTGGCGGAAGCGCTCGGTCACGCGGCGCTTCTGCAGCGGCAGCACGAACAGGCCCAGGCCGGCGATGGCGATCGACGCGAGGATGCCCGTCAGGTCGGCGGCCACCGAGCCCATGATCGCCAGCGTGAGCGCCCCGAAGCCGACGGCCCCTGCCTCGACCAGCGTCGCCTGGGTGATCGCTGCCCGCACGTCGGCGGCTAGCTCCTCGGCCTCCTGCGCGTGGTTGTGGCGCAGTACGACCTCGCGCGCCGTCGCGGCGATCGAGCCGAGCAGCGCGCGGCGGTCGCGCTCGACGCCGCCCAGCAGCTGGTCGCTCGGCCCGCCCACCGCGCGCGTCGCCTGGCGCCGCTCTAATTGCTCGCGCACCGCCTCCCAGAGCCGCACGTCCTGCTCGGCCATCCAGTCGATGAGGTCCTGGGCCGCGCGGTCGATGCGCTGCGGGGTGTCGGCGACCACCTGCGCCTCGAACTCGCTGCGGATGCGCCCCTGGTTGAACAGGTCGAATAGGCGGCCCAGGCGCAGCGTGTCGTCGAAGAAGGCCGTGCCGCGGGCGTTCAGGGCGTGCAGCAGGTTGTCGATCTCCTGCAAACGGTAGCTGAAGTCGCGCTCCAGATCGCCGCGGTACACCTCGAGCTGGGCTGCCAGATGCTCGCCCAGCTGCAGGTCGCCGCGCAGCGTGGCGACCTGCGTCTCGGCCGCGGCGTGGTAGTGCTCGGCCAGGCGGTCGGCCACGCCGAGCGGGCTCAGCAGCTTGAGCCGCAGGCGCGCGCGGTCGTCCAGCGTCTCGCGCAAGTAGCGCTCGAGTCGCTGCCACGAGGCGGGGATCGGGACTGGGGGGGCAGGGGCCAGGGGGCCGACGGCCGTCGATGCGTCGGCCTCGGCGCTCGGTCGCTGTCCATCGGCGGCGCCGGGGAGCTGGTGGGTGGGAGGTTGGGCAGGCTCCTGGCCCCGGGCCCTCGCTCCCCGCAGCTTGGCTGCCAGCGCCTGGCGCGCGGATACTGGGAAGACCTCCGGCTCGAGGCCGAGCAGGCGCCGCGCTTGCTCACGCACGAAGGCGATCTGCGCCGCTAGCTCCTCAGGCCCCGCCAGCAGGTCGGCCTTGTTCAGGACGAGCACCAGCTTCTTGCCCCAGGCGCGGATGCGCTCCATGAAGGCGCGCTCGCTCTCGCTGAACGGGCGGTCGGCCGAGGTGACGAACAGCACGAGGTCGGCGCGGGGCACAAAGCGCTCGGTCAGCGCCTCGTGCTCGCGCAGCACGGCGTTGGTGCCTGGCGTGTCGACGATGGCCAGCGCGCGTAGCAGCGGGTCGGGATAATCGCGCTCGACGACGCCGTCCACGCGGCGCTCGGCCGGCACGTCGCCGTAGCGCAGCAGCGTGATGGCGGCCGTAGTCGGCGTGACGCCCTCTTCGAGCACCGGCTCGCCGAGCAGGGCGTTGACGAACGCCGATTTGCCGGCGTTGAACTCGCCGATGACGACGAGCAGGAACAGCGTGTCGAGGTCGGCCTCGGCCTGGCGCAGCACGGCCAGGTCGTCAGGCGTGGCGTCGGCGGCCACCAGCGCCTCGCGCAGGGCGCTCAGCGCCGCGCGCTCGTCGGCCAGCAGCGCCTGGTCGCGCTCGCGCGCCAGATCGGCTAGCGCCATCGCTCTGCCTCACCCCTCGCCCGGCGGCCCGGGGCCGTCCTGATCTCGGCGGCGCCGCGCGGTCGCCTCAGTTAAGTCTACCCCGCCCGTGACGCCCGTGCCCCTTGCTCCCGGGTGGCGTGCTGGCACAGGCCCCCGCCAGGGTACGAGTCACAGGATATGATGCTCGCCGGTGCAAGAAAGGCGCCAACGTCGTGCGCGCGATCACAATCGGTGCCGGGGCGGGGCACGAGTGGCCGCCCCGGCGCATCGCGCAGTAGACGAAATTCGTGAGCGAATTGTGAGCGACGGAATATTGACAGATTATCATGCTAGCAGTAGTTTGGGTCCATCGATTGATCAATCGTATCGCCGCTTGGACCGCCGATCGTACCGCCTGCGGGTGAGCCCCCGGCGTTTTCAGGTGAGGTGTCTGCCTCGGCGCCTTGACGGCAACGATACACGACAACGGTGGACGATCGCGATCGCGCTGAGGCCACCGGCCCGCGGGGTGAGTAGGTCGCCCCTGAAGGAGAGGAGATCATGGCTGTCCAACGTCGCGGCTTGGGTTGGATTCCCGACTTGCCAGACGCGCGCGATCATTTGTATGCGGCCGCGCCGGCGACGCTAGCAAGTCTCCCGTCGCAGGTCGATATGCGCCCGCAGTGCCCGGGGGTCTACGACCAGGGCCAACTTGGGAGCTGCACGGGCAACGCGATCGCCGGAGCCATCGAGTTCGATCAGATGCGGCAGCACCTGGGGGCGCCCTGCCCGTTCACTCCGTCCCGGCTCTTCATCTACTACAACGAGCGGGTGATGGAGCATACCGTCAACTCCGACGCGGGCGCGCAAATCCGCGATGGCATCAAGAGCGTGGCCAAGCAAGGCGATTGCCCCGAGTCGGAGTGGCCGTACAATATCCCCAACTTCGCCGAGCGGCCGCCGGGCCAGTGCTACGCCGACGCGCTGAAGTACCGGGCCGTCCAGTACGCCAGCGTCCCCCGCCTCCTGAACCAGATGAAAGGCTGTCTGGCGTCGGGGCTGCCATTCGTGTTTGGCTTCACCGTGTACGACAGCTTTATGAGCGACGCCGTTGCCCAGACGGGCGAGGTGCCCATGCCGAACCTGAGCACGGAGCAGGTGCAGGGCGGCCATGCAGTGGGTGCCGTGGGCTACGACGATACCCAGCAGCGCTTCATCGTCCGCAATTCCTGGGGCACCGGATGGGGGATGCAGGGCTACTTCACCATGCCCTACGCGTACCTGCTCGACCCGCAGCTCGCCTCCGACTTCTGGCGGATTACGCTCGTCGCCGGCTAGCGGCGCTGCGCCGCGAGCTACGCGCTGCCGACCCCCGGTGCTGGACGGCGAGCTGCCGCGCCAGGCACTGGGGGTCGGCTAGGCGTGGACATCCACGCGGACGCCGAGCGTGAAGGTCTGCACGGGAGGCTCGTCGCGCTCCCAGGGCCTACGCTCCGCCAGCTCGATCGTTCCCCGGCCGGCCGGGGATGCGCGGAACGTCCAGCGACGCGTGCCGCCACGTCCGGCTCCGTCGTTCTTCGGCTCAAACGTGTCGTGGTCCAGGGTGCAGGCCGGCTCGCCCTGGCTGACGAGCGTCCATCGGAAGCCGGTGGTGGGAGTCTCGCGCAGGTTCACGACAATCAGCTCTTCAGGACGCACGGCGATCTCCGTGCCACTCGCGGTCTGATCCAGAGTCACCATCCAGCACCTCCGGGCAACTCGGCTCTATACTCGCGTCGCGAGCGCGCGGACGGCGGCGGCCGCCCGGCGGCGCAGCGGCGGGAAGTGGCTGAACGCCAGCGTGTCGAAGTCGAGCGCGGCCAGCTTGCGGATCGACGCGCGGGCGGCAGCGGGATCCTCGGTGAAGCGCGGATGGGGCGGGGCGAGGCGACCGCGGTACTCAAAGGCGTCGCCCGCCAGCACCACGCCCTGCGCGGGGAGGTAGATAGCGCTGCTGCCGGGCGTGTGCCCCGGCAAGTGTACGAGCCGCGCGTCGGGGCGCCCCGGCAGCGGCGCCGCGTCGGCCAGCGGCGCGTCGACCGGGCAGGCGCGGCCGAGGCGGGCGTGGCGCCAGAACGGCTGCGCGAGCGCCCGCAGCACGTGCGGCTGAAACGGATTCGGCATCGTCGCGGGCGCGCGTAGGAACGGCGCCTCGGCGGCGTGGATCGCCACGCGGGGGAGAGGAGATAGTCTGGCCAGCAGCTCCGGCAGGGCACCGACGTGGTCCGGGTGGTAGTGGGTAAGCACAATGGCTGCCAGGTCGGTGGGGCGGTAGCCGAGGCGCGTGATAGCGCGCAGGATGGCGCGGCCGCTGCCGCGCGTGCCCGTATCGACGAGCGTGAGCGGCCCGTCGGTGAGCAGCCAGACCTGCGCACCGAGCACCGGCACCTGCACCACGCCGGGGGCGACTTCAAGGAGGTGAGCCATTAGCCATCAGCTATCCGCCAGCGGTCGGCCGGCTCTGCTCGTCGCTGCTCCCGCCGTTCCCGGCTGTCCGCGGGCAGCTAGCGGCTGGCGGCGAGGAGGATGGCGAGGCGGAGGGCGCGCTCCATCGAGTCGTAGCCCTTGCCGGTGCAGGGCACCCAGGGGATGTCGAACTCGCTTGCCAGGCGGCGCAGCGCCCGCCCAAGCTGCGTGCGCACGAACGGCATCAGCACCAGCGCGTCCACGCGCCCGCGGTAGCCGCGCACCGCTTCCAGCGTCTTGTCCCAGTTGCTGTTGAAGCCGGGCGTACGGAACTCCAGCACCACGCGGCCGCCGCTCGCCTCGTCGCGCTGCTCCAGCGCCGCGCGCAGCTCGCGCTCGTGGCGGGCCTGCGTCTCGTTGCCGCCCACGAACAGGACCCGTAGCACCCGGCCCGCCCGCAGCTGCGCCGCCAGGCCGTCCTCGTCGAGCGCGCACTCCTGGCGCGCGGCCTCCTGGCGCGCTCGCAGCCGTGCCGTCATCTCGGGCAGAGCGGCGCGCGCCTCGGGCGAGACGGCAACCGCCCGCGCGTGCGCCAGCACGTCCTCGGCCGCGGCCAGCGCCTCGGGCGTGGCCTCGGCGAGCAGGCGGCTGAACGGCGCGTCGAGCAGCCAGAAGGCCTCGTCGTCGCGGCCGAGCAGCTCGAACGTCCGCACGCGGCTCCACAGCACGTCGTCCCACGACCACTCGGGCTCGTAGTTGGCCGGGTCGGCCAGGAAGTCGCACCAGCGCTGAAGCCGCGCGTGGCTGTCTTCGGCCGGGCCGAGCGCCAGCCCCTCCAGCGCGTCGAGCGTCGCGCGCGCGCCGTCGGGATCGCCGGCCTGGCGCTGCGCGCGGAGCAGGCGCAGCAGCATCTCCCAGCGCTCGGCGGCGGGCAGGTCGGCGCGGGCGCACTCTTGCGCGAGCCGGTGCCGGGCCGCGTCGGAGCGCGGCGCGCAGCGCACCAGGAAGCCCTGCACGAGATCGGCGGGCAAGGCGGCAGCGCCCTCGTCGCCCGCCTCGGCCTGCTGGCTGAACAGGGTGAACAACGGAACGGCCAGGCTAGGGTCGAGCGCCACGAGATCGAGCAGGCGCTGCCAGGTGCGCGGCGAGGCGCGGAACCCGGCCGCGATCGCCTGGTGCAGGAGGTCGAGGGCGCGCTCGCGGGCCGCCGCGTCGAGATCGAGCAGCAGGCAGGCGCCGAGGTAGAACTGGGCCTGCGGCAGCACACCGCGGCGCTGGTGGGCGGCGGGTTGCGCCTGCAGGGCTTCCAGCGCCGCCTCGAAATGCGGGCGGGCCGCGGCGGGCCGCTCGCTCAGCCACTCCAACGCGCCCAGGCCCACCTGCGCCGTCGCCGTCGCTCCGCCGCTCGAAGATGGCGCCGGCTCCCCGACGAGCGGCGCCGAGTCGAGGGCGGCGGCTAGCGCTTCGCGGAAGTAGGGCGCCCCGGCGACCAGGCGACGTCGCCACGGCGCGGGGTCCATCTCCGCCTCGGGCAGGCGCAGCTCAGCGAGCTGGGCGAACTCGCCGGCCACGAGCCCTAGGGCGCCGAGCAGCCCCGCCCGCTCGGCGCCCGCGGCCTGTGCCAGGGCGGCTTCCAGCCGGGCGCGCGCCGCGCCGAACAGTCCCTGCGCCTGCAAGCACTCGGCCTGGGCTCGCCGTAAGCGGGCGGCGTAGGACGCGGCCTGCCGCGCGTCCGCGCCATCTCGCCTGTCGGCCATGTCAAGCGCGTCGGCGACCGGCGGCCGCTCGGGTGCGGCTTCGCGCGTCTCGCTCGGCGGCGGGCCGGCACTCGCCATGGCAACCGCGCCGGCCAGCGGCGGGAGCCCCGCCAGCACGTCGAGAATCGCGCTGGCTTCGGCGGGGCGATCGCCGTGCAGCAGCGCGTCGGCCGCATCGAGCAGCGTCGCGCGGGCAGCCAGGCTCGCCACGGCAGGACAGTGGCGCAGCACGTCGGCGGCGAGCGCCGGCACGTCGGCGCCGAGCAGGCCGACGAGGAGCCAGGCTCCCGCCCAGGCGTTCAGGTCGGCGTGGCGGAACAGCATCGCGGCCGCGCCAGGCTCGTCGGCGTAGAAGCGCGCGATCGCCGGCCAGTCCTGCCGCTGCGCCCAGCCGGCCAGCCGGCCGGCGTGGTACCAGCCCAGGTGGGCCGCGCCCCAGCCCGGGGCGGGCGCTGACGCGGGCGCGTCGCCGCTCGCGGCGAGCAGCCCCAGATGGTAGGCGCTCGCCGGGCGCTGGGCCGACAGCCCGACGACCTCGGCGACGGCCGCTTGCAGCTCCGGGACATCGGCCGCGCCGGGGGCCTCGACGAGCGTGGCGGCGCGCGCGCGCAGCAGCAGGCGGTCGAGCGCCGTGAGGCCGGGCGGCTCGGGCGGCGGGGCGGGCAGGCGGGCGGCGAGGGCGAGACGCGGCGCGCGGGGCAGACCGCGGCGGTCGCGGAGAGGCGCCACGCTGGCGGTCGCGCCGTTGCGGACGGTGTCGGCGGTAGGGGCCGCGGCGTGCTCGGGGGGCGCCGCCTCCACGCTGGGCGCGGCCGCGCGCTCGCTCCTGCGCGCGCCATTGCTCGGCAGCGGGCGCGGCCGCGCGGCCGCCGCCGGCGGGACCGCGGCGGGTGCGCTGACCGGCGCCTGGCGGGCGGCCGCAACTCTCGTCCTATTGACGGCGGGTGCGACGGCCGCCGCGGAAGGCGCCGCCGTTGCGACGGCATCGGTCGTAGAGCGCGCTATACCGCCCGGCCGATCCTGCTCGGGAGCGGTCCTCGGGATGGAAGCCACGGCCCCCGTCGCGCCGAACGTCAAGGGCACGACGTTATCCGCCGCGCTCGCGGCTGACGTCGCGCCGCCGTCGTCTCCCGAAGCTCCACGCGCTTTTCCCTCCGGCGCCCGGGCGGCAACGGGTGGGCCTTGTGGCGCGCGCTCGCTCGGCGTCAGCGCGGCGCGCGGCTCGGTAGGACGTGGGGGCGGGGCGATGGCCGCGTGACCAGTCACGTCCGGCGCCGCCGGGCCACCGGGCGCCTGGTCGGTCGGGGCCTGGGCACGCGGGCGCTGTTCGGGCTCGGCTGCTGGCGGCCGCGGACGCTCGGCCGGCGTGGGGGCAGCTCGTGGTGTGGCAGGCGGCGTTGCGGGGGGGGCCGATGCGGTGGCCGTGCTACGCGCCGGCAGCTCGGCCCCGGCAGGCGCGGGCGCGCGGCTCTCGGCCGCCAGGCGCGCTTCGAGCCGGGGCCACTCCACGTTGTCCTGTGCCGAGAGCGCCCGGAGATACAGCAGGGCGGTGGCGCGCGGCGTTTCGGCGAGCAGCGTGTCGATGGCGGCGTCGAGCTGGGCGGCCGCTGGCTCGGGCACGGGGCCTTCCAGCAGCACGCCCTCCTCGTGGGGCACGCCGGCAAGATCGAGGAAGCGCATCACGAGCGGGCGCTGCTCCGCGAGCAGGTACTCGCGCAGCACGTCGAGCGCGAGCGGGCCGCTGGCCGGCGCCCCCAGCGCGCGGCGCACCAGCGCGCGGCGGTCGGCCGCGCCGTAGCGCTGCCACAGGCGCGGGGGGATCCGCTGGTCCTGGCAGGCGGCACGCTCCAGGTCGCGCCACAGGTCGGGGTTGTGCTCGCGCACGGCCGCCAGGATGGCCTCCCACTGGGCCGGCTCGACGCTAGCGGCGACTTCATGGGGCCGCATGGGCGCACTCCCCCATCGATTTCCCGTCGACAGACGCTACGAGCCCGGGTCGCGCGGCGCTGTGGCGCTCACGCGCGCGCGGACAACCGCAAATTGCATGCCCGCGGCGGCACGCGCATCAGTGGCACGACGGACACAAAGCATGGCAACAGCCAGGCGTCTCTCTACTACTAATTGTAGACCCCCGGCCGATTTCGCGCCCGCCTCGCGGCCGGTCGCCAGGACTCTTCCGCACTCCTATGGCTGAGGCAGGAGGCGTCTAATCCGGCCGCACGGCCCCCCGCCTACCCTTCTCGGGGAAGGGGAGCCGGGGGAGGTAGGTCGAGCTGCTCGGCGAGGACGATGGGGTTGGTGGTGGGCAGCTCGCAGACGGCGTGGCGGCAGACGTAGGCCGTCGCGCGGCCGTCGAGGGCGTCGCGCTCGGCCAGCAGCGGAATCGCTGCCGCCGCGGCGTGGTCGTCGGGCCGGCGCAGCGCCATGACGGCGTTCGGCAGGTAGGCGCCGTTCACCACGGCGAGCAGGTCGCGCGTGTCGGCGGCCTCCGGCTCGCCCACGAAGGCGATCTCGCGCGGCCCCGCCAGGTGGAAGGCGAGGGCCTGGATCAGCTCGCCGAACGCCAGCGGGTGCTGGCCCATCGCCTGCGCCAATCCCTCCAGCACCTGCACCGCTCGGCGCTCGTACGCGCCCTCGCCCGTCAGCAGCGCCAGGCGCAGCAGCACGTCCACGGCCACCGAGTTGCCCGAGGGGATGGCGTTGTCGTAGAAGTCGCGCGGCCGCACGATAAGGGCCTCGTGCTCGCGGGGCGTGTTGTAGAAGCCGCCAATCGCGTCGTCCCAGAACTGGTCGAGCATCGTGTCGGCCAGCGCCCGCGCCGCGGTGAACCACTCCACCTCAAACGTCGCCTCGTAGAGCGCGAGCAGCGCCGCAGCGTAGCACGCGTAGTCTTCCAGGTAGCCGTTCAGCTTCGCCTCGCCGTTGCGCCAGGTCCGGCGGAGCCGGTCGCCCTGGCGCAGGTGGCCTAGCACGAACGTCGCGTTCGCCACGGCCACGCGCAGGTACTCCGCGTTGCCGAGCAGCCGCCCCGCCTCGGCGAAGCTGCGCATCATCAGCCCGTTCCAGGCGGTCAGCACCTTGTCGTCGCGGCCCGGCCACACGCGCTGCGCGCGCACGGCGAACAGCTCGCGCTTGGCCCGCACCACCGCCGCCTCCAGCCGCTCGGGCGGCACGCCGGCCTCCTCGGCCACCGCCGCCAGCGGCCGCGGCACCCAGAGGATGTTCCGTCCCTCGAAGTTGCCGCCCTCGGTCACGCCCCAGTAGCGCTCCACCAGCGCGGCGTCCTCCGGGCCCAGCGCTGCCGCGATCTCGGCCGGCGTCCAGACGTAGAACCTGCCCTCGTGGCCCTCGCTGTCGGCGTCCTGGGACGAGTAGAAGCCGCCCGCGCGGTCCAGCATCTCGCGCTGCACGTAGTCGTAGGTCTCCTCCGCGATACGCCGGTAGAGCGGCTTGCCTGTAGCGCGGTAGGCGTGCAGGTAGACGCGGCTGAGCTGCGCGTTGTCGTAGAGCATCTTCTCGAAGTGCGGCACCAGCCAGCGGTCGTCCACCGAGTAGCGCGCGAAGCCGCCGCCGATCTGGTCGTACATGCCGCCGTGCGCCATGTGGTCGAGCGTGAACTCAGCCATCGCCAGGGCTTGCTCGTCGCCGGTGGCGTGGTAGCGGTGCAGCAAGAACTCGAGCGTCATCGGCTGTGGGAACTTCGGCGCCCCGCCGAAGCCGCCGTAGCGGCGGTCGAAGCTGCTACTCAGCACTTCGACGGCCTGGTCGAGCAGGCCCGGGTCCAGCGCGCCGCGGGGCAGCTCCGGGGCCATCGCCTGGGCGATGTGCTCGCGCAGCGTGACGCCCTGCCGCTCCACGTCCGCGCGCCGCTCGCGGTACGCCTCGGCCACAGCTTGCAGGATGCGCGGGAAGCCGGGCATGCGGCCGCGGTCCTCGGGCGGCCAGTAGGTGCCGCCGTAGAAGGGCGTGCCGTCGGGCGTGCAGAACACGTTGAGCGGCCAGCCCCCGTGCTGGGTCATCGCCTGCACGGCCGTCATATAAACGTGGTCGACGTCGGGCCGCTCCTCCCGATCGACCTTCACGTTCACGAACAGCTCGTTCATGAGGCTGGCGATGGCGGGGTTCTCGAACGACTCGTGCGCCATGACGTGGCACCAGTGGCACGCCGAGTAGCCGATCGACACCAGCAGCGGCTTGTCCTCGGCGCGCGCGCGGGCCAGCGCCTCCTCGCCCCAAGGATACCAGTCCACGGGGTTCTCGGCGTGCTGGATCAGGTACGGGCTCGTCTCCTGGGCCAGTCGGTTCGCCACGCTGCACCTTCTTTCGCCGCTCGGCGCGGGGCCGCCCATCGCGCCCCAGCGCGGCGCTCGCTCATACTCATTATGGCCCGCGCTCGCCCCGGTCCCAACGACCAACTTGGCGCACGGGACATAAGCGTCGTTTAGACTAGAGAGGGGCGTCTTGCGCCGCGCCAGCGCCCCGATCCGCCGCTGGCGCCCCCCAGCCTGTTGCAACCGTTCCAGCCTGACAGCCCGCTAGGAGCGTGTGCGCGTGGCAACTGAGCAGTCGGCTCCCCTCGGGCGCCAGGCGTCGGTCCAGACGGCCGCAGCCGTCGGCGCCTGGCCACCCACCCACGAGCCGCCGGCAGGTCCGCCCGCCCTCGCCGAGCCGGCCATCGCGGCCCCGTCGACGAATGGGCGCGCGCGCGGCCGACGGGGCCTCCTGGCGCGGGCGGTCGGCTCGCCGGGGGGCGACGCCGCGGTGCTGTTCGCGCTGGCGCTCGGCATGCGGCTGCCCTACCAGACGAACACGCTCTACCACTGGGACTCGGTGCTCTACGCCCGCGCGCTCGCCGCGTTCGACGTGAGCGAGAGCCAGCCGCATCCGCCCGGCTACCTGTTCTACGTGGGCGCCGCACGTCTGGCGCAGCTCGCGCTCGGCGACGCGAACGCCAGCCTGGTGGCCGTCAGCCTGCTGGGCGGGGCGCTAGCGGTATTGCTGACCTACGTCGTGGGGCGTCAACTGTTCGGGCGCGGCGCGGGGATCGCGGCCGCGCTGCTCCTCGCCACGGCGCCGCCGTTCTGGCTGTACAGCGGCGTGGCCTATCCCTACACGGTGCTGGCCAGCGGCAGCCTGGCGCTGGCGGGGCTGACGGTGGCGTACTGGCGGGGCCGCTGGCGCCACCCGTTGTGGCTGGGCCTCCTGTACGGCCTGGCGGGGGGCTTCCGCACGGACCTCCTGCTCTTCCTGGCGCCGCTGCTGGCGGCCGCCCATCTCGTGTGCTGGCGACGCGACCGCCGGCTCGGCACCTTGCTGGCGCCGCTGCCGGGCGCCGCGCTGGGCACGCTCGCCTGGCTCGTGCCGACGGCTGGCCTCTCGCAGGGCTGGGCCGTGTACGGGCCGCTGCTCTGGCACCAGGGCGCCTACGTCGAGGGCAGCTACTCGCTCTGGTCGCACGGCTGGCGGGCCTTCCAGTCGAACAGCTGGCAGGTGTGGGGCTATGCCCAGGAGGGGCTGGGCCTCGCGCTCGCGCCGCTGGCCTACGGGATCGGCCGCGGGGGCTGGCGCTGGTGGCGGGGCGGCCGGCCCCGCCCGCACTGGTCCCGCCCCACGCCGGCGCTGGTGCTCGTCCTGTGGCTGGCGCCGCCGATCCTGTTCTACGCGCTCGTCCACATCGGCGATCGTGGCTACAGCTTCAGCTACCTGCCGGGCCTGTGCATCGTCGCGGGCGCCGGGCTGCGCCTGTTCGCGCGCGACGCGGTGCGTCTGGCGCACGCGTCGCGCGCCCGCCTGATCGCCGTGGGCGGGTGGCGCGTGGCGCGGTGGCTCACGGCGCGGCGGTTGGCTGCTCCTCTCAAGAGCCAGTCGGTCCTCCTGGCCGGGGATGGCCGGTGCCCTGCCACCGCGGCGGCGCGGGGCCGCCGGCCCGCTCGCGCCCGGCTCGTCTACGCGGCCCTGCTGGCGCTGCTGCTCGGCGCCAATCTGCAGAGCTTCCTGCTGGGACGCAGCCGGCTGTCGGCGTACGAGGTCGATTGCCTGAATCGCGGCGTGCCCGAGGCGCTCGCCATCGTGCGCCGCGACTTCGACCCGGCCGACACGCTGATCTTCGCCTCGTTCTTCTACCAGCAGGCCCGCTACTACCTGCCCGAGTACCGCGCCTGGTGGTTCGACCCGCTCACGCGGCCGGTGTTCCGCGAGGCCGCGCCGGCGGGCGTGCGGCGGGTGCTGCTGTGGGGCGACTCGATTCGCCCGGCTAGCCAGCCCAACGGCGGCTCGTACCCGCTGCCGTGCGGGCGACGACTGTACTATTTCTTCAACGTCGAGCCGGGGGCGCAGCTCGTCTTCCGGCCGCCGCTGCTGAGCGTGCGGAGCACGCCGTAGAGCAGGGCCGCCCGCCCCGCCCGCGCCTGCTGCCAGGCCTCCCACGCGGCGAGCGCCCCAAGCGGCGCCAGGTAGAGCATGTAGCCGCCGCCGTCCATGCCCTCCAGATGCGTCTGCGCCCAGTACATGGCGAGGGCGGCGGTGGCCGAGAGGCCCACGGCGACGGCGGTGGTGCGGCTCCGCGGGTCGCCGAGTGCCACCAGCGCCAGGGGCCAGGTGTAATACCAGGGGAGCACCCAGGTGTTCACGCCGAGCAGGAACACCAGCAGCACCCGCGCGCAGGCGAGCGGCAGATCGGCGGCGCGGCGCAGCCGAAGCGTCTCGAAGGCCAGGTAGGCGAGAAAGCCCAGGCGCACGAGCTGCCGCTCGACGCCGAACGCCGCCTGCTCGGCGGTGTCCCAGTCGAGCCAGCCGGCCGCCCAGACCCGGTCGCGCACCCAGGCGGCAATGCCGATGGGCGCGTAGTTGGCGTAGAGCGGGGTGCTGATCCAGTAGATGATCGGCCCGAAGGTCGCGGCCCCCCGCCACCAGGGTAGGTAGGCGGCGGCGAGCGCCGCCAGGGCCGCGAGGCCGGCGCCCGCGGCCACCGCGACGCGCCGCCAGCCCTGGTGGTGGCGCGCGGCCCACCAGAGGAGCAGCGGCAGCAGCAGGACGGTCGTGTATTTGGTGGCGACCGAGAGCACGAGCGCTACGACGGCGGCCCAGGCGCGGCCCCGCGCTGCCAGGCTCATGGCCAGCAGCAGGAAGAGGATCAGCAGCCCGTCGTTGTGGCCGCTGGCGGCGAACTCGACGACGACCAACGGGTTCCAGGCGTAAAGCGCCAGGCCAAACGGCTCGGCGCCGGGACGCAGACGGCGCAGCGCCCACCAGAGCGCGGCCAGGTTCGCCCAGTGGCAGACGTCGGCAATGAGGCGATAGGCGAGCACCTGGGCCAGCACGTCGCCGCCCCAGATGGCGCCGACGCCGGCCGAGAGCGCGCTCCAGGCCGGCCCGTAGACGGACGGGGCGTCGCGCCACAACGGATTGATCAGCAGGTACAGCGGATGGGTTGGGAAGTCGTCGGGGACCTGGACGTATGGGCTGCCGCCGAGGCGGCCGGCGACCTCGCCGTAGAAGGCGTACGAGAAGAGGTCCGTGCTGAACACCCCGGGCAGGGGCAAGAGCACGAGCTGGAAGGCCAGGGTCGTCGCCAGGACCAGGACGACCGCCACCCGCCGGGACGCCCGCGCGACCAGCCAGAGCGCGACCCCGTACAGCGCGAAGAGGCTGCCGAGCAGCGCCATGAACAGCACGCGGGTGCCCTCGTAGGAGGCCACAGCCGGCGGCGCGATCGCGCGCACGAGCGCGAGCTGTGCGGCGAGCACAGGCCCGATGGCGGGGAAGGCGCCCAGGACCAGGTCAGCGTACTCGAAGCGCTCGTTGAGACGGTAAGCGGGCGTCCAGAGGAGCCAGTAGAGGGCCAGCGCGCCCAGAGCGACCGCGAGCAGTCCGAGCACGATGCGGGGAGTGGAACCGGGGGAGACGACGCCGGCGCGGTGCCGCGGCGCGGGATCGGCGGGCCGCTCGCGCCGGACGATCGCCGCGTCCCGCTTACTGCTCACCAACCGGCGTCCCCCGCGCCCTATCTCCCGTGGTGTACCGCTCCATTGGACGCCTCGATGCGCTGGGCGTAAAGGGTGAAGATGTCGCCGAGGTCGATCGGCACCAGGAGATCGGCCAGGCGCACGCGCTCGGCGGCGCGCTGCAAGACCGTGGCGAGCCGCGGCGACCAGCGCTCGGTCCGTGACAGGACATAACTGAGACGAACGATACGGCGATGGGGCGAAACCGCGACCACGCGGAAGCCGCAGCGCTCCATCAGCGCGCGCAGGGTCCGTACCGAGAAGTAGTAGAGGTGCATCTGCATCAGCCACGGCCAGCGCGGGCCGAGCAGGCGCGCGACCAGGCTATCGACGTTCATCGTCGTGATGCCCACCAGCCCGCCGGGCCGCAGCAGCCGGTGCACCTCGCGCACCTCGGCGGCCGGGTCGGGAAAGTGCTCGATGACGTCCCACATCGTCACCACGTCGAACGCGCCGGCCGGCAGGGTGCTGCCCCGCAGCGTGCCGCAGGTGACGCGCAGGCCCCGGCCGCGCGCCACGTCGGCGGCCCAGCGCGACGGCTCGACCCCCTCGGCCGCCCACCCGCGGGCGGCGGCCAGCTCCAGAAACACGCCGATGTGGCAGCCCACGTCGAGCAACCGCCCCCGCGCGGCCCCGAGCGCGGGGGGATGGATCACTCCGTTCGTGGCCCGAGGCGTGGGCGCCGCCGCCGGCGCCCTAGCGTGGTCGCCCGCCAAGACGCGGCGCCGCACCTGCTCCAGCTCGTCCAGCGCGCGCGCGAAGGTGTGGACGCGCCCCTCCCGCTCCTCCAAATAGCGGGTGTCCGCCACTTCTTCGTAGGCCGCCTCGACGGCGTCGGCGGCGAGGCGCGGATAAAGATACACCAGGCCGCAGCGGCGACAGCGCACGACCGGACCGTAGCGTCCGTAGTGTGAGCTGGTGCAGGCGTAGACTTGCTGCGGGTCGAGCGAGGCGGTGGCGAGGTCGATGGTGCCCCGGTAGAGCGGCGCCGCGTCCCAGGAGCCGCAGAGATTGCACGGTACCCGCTCTAGTCGCGGGGACGCCGTGGCGATCTCGGGCAGGGCGCCAGCGAGCACACTCATCCTCGTTCCCTCCAGGAGCCGGCAGACGGCTGGCGGGGGCCGCCTCGCGCGAGCGGTATGGGGCGCGTGCCAGGTGCGTCGCGTTCATAGCATCCCGCGTGCCAGGCGCGGGCATAGGAGGTAGCGGCGGCCGGACGTACGGCGGGCGCCGGATGGAGCCGTGAGTTCTCCACGCTCACGGGTAGGCCGCCAACCGGTCGCGCGCGGCCGCGATGCACGCAGGCGCACACTGGTATGTTACCAGGATGCCATCCGGCGCATCGGCGGGGCAGGGGAAGCTATCGCCAGCAGGCGAGCGCGCCCGTCGCGCACAAGGGCTGCCGGTTCGACGTATTCTAAGCGGGCGGCTCGGCGCGGTCAACGCTTTGCGGCCCGCCCTCCTCATGCGGCGGGGCCGCGGAGGCCGCGAGCGGTTTCGGGCAACGCGAAGGCGGTCGCGAGCATGGCGAGGGCCGTGCCGACCGTCGGGAGCAGGGCCAGGGTAAAGGAGCCGAACGCGTCGCGCAGCACGCCCGCCAGCAAGGGGCTCACCAGCGCTGCCCCGTAGCCGACCGTGAACACGAGCGACACCGTAGGCCCCGCGCGGCGAGGGTCAAGCAGGTCGGTCGGCAGGGCGAGCGCCAGCGTAAAGACGATGCCGATGCCGCCGCCGGCGAGCGTCGTCCACAGCCACGCCGGGTGGAGCGGCGTCATCAGCAGCCCCGTCATGCCGGCGAGCAGCATGAGCGCGCCCACCGCCACGAACGGCCGGCGCTGGCCCACGCGGTCCGACAGGTAGGAGGCGAGCAGGCCACAGGGCAGGCTGGCGAGGTTCAGCACGGTGAAGGGCACGCTGGCCGCCTCTAGGCTCAACCCGAGCTCTTGATAGTAGCTGGGCAGCCAGCCGACGAGCTGATAGAAGCCCATGCTCTGCAGCAAGAACAGCAGCGTGATCAGCCAGGCCACGCGGTCGCGCCAGATGGGGGTTGGACCTACCCCCCGCGCCCCCCTCCCTGAGCCGTCCCGCTCGCCCTTTCCCTGCCGGGAGGGAGGGCCGGGGGGAGTTGCGTCCCGGCGCGGCCCGAGCGCCAGCCAGGCGACGAGGCTCAGGATGGCGAGCGCCGCCCAGAGCAGGCAGGTGCCCCGCCACGAGAGGGCGCCCAGCGCCGGCAGCAGCAGCGCGGTGAGCGAGGCGCCGACTACCGCGCCGCCGGTCAGCCCGGCCGAATAGACCCCCGTGGCAAAGGCCCGCCGGGTCGGGAACCACTGCGCCACGAGCCGCGGCAGGCTGGGCTGGGCGAGCCCGATGCCCGCGCCGAACAGCGCGGTGAGCGCGAGCATCGCCCAGAAGTTGGGCGCGAGCGCGCGGAGGCCCCCGCCCACCCCGATCAGCGCGAGGCTCAGGCTGATTGCTCGCCAGGGCCCCGCGCGGTCGACCAGTCGGCGCCCTGGCTCGGCGCCAAGCCCCATCATGGCGATCGGCAGCGCGAACAGGACGCCCGCCAGCGCGTAGCTGACCGCGAAGTCCTGACGGATGAGCGGCAGCACGGGCGACACGCCGACGGAGACGGACCGCAGATTGAGCGATACGAGACACATCAGCGCGAGGACGAGCGGCCCCGCGGGGGCGGCGACAGGTGGGGCCGCAGCACGCTCCGGCTCGGGCGTACCGCTGGCCGGGCGCCCGGCGGCGAGCATGCCCCCTCCATCTGGCTGGTGAGATCGTGGCAACTGCCGGCGCGGGGCGGCTAGTCACCCCGCGCCGGCGAGAAGCCGAGCGCCTGCTATCCGGTGCTTAGCGGCGGGCGCGGGCGGCGGTGGCGTCGAGCGCGGCGGCCAGGTGGCGCAGGCCGGCCTCCAGATCGCCGTGCAGGCGGATAGCGCGCACCGGCCGGCCGCGCGCCTGGAGCGCCTGGAGGTCGCCGAGCGCCTGGGCGCGCTTGAGCGTGCCGAAGGTGTACGACTGGCCAGGGATCGGCACGTCCTCGGGATCGTCGGCGCTGAACTGGAGGAACAGGCCGGTCGGCGGGCCGCCCTTGTGGAGCTGGCCGGTCGAGTGCAGGAAGCGCGGGCCGAAGCCGAACGTGGTCGCGAGGCGCAACCGGTCGCGCAGGCGCAGGCGCAGGTCTTCGAGCGCGGCGCGCACCGTGTCGCGGTAGGGCAGGTAGGCTTGTAGCGCCAGGTAGTCGCCGGGCCGCGCCGCGTCGAGGAAACTCGCCAGGGCGTCCTCGACCGACTTCGCCTCGGCGTCGCCCAGCACGGCCAGGCCGTTCGAGCGCGCGGCCGACTCGGGCTCGGGCAGGCGTCCGAGCCGCTGGAACTCCTCCAGCACGCGCTTCGTGTTGTCCTTCGACTCCTGGACGTTCGGCTCGTCGAAGGGGTTGATGCCCAGCACCACGCCGGCCACGGCGGTGGCGAACTCCCAGCGGAAGAACTCGCCGCCCAGGTCCAACGTGTCGCGCAGCGGGATCGTGACCACCGGCTGGCCCGCCTGCTGCAGCGCCGCCAGCCGCGCGTTTGGCGCCTCGCCCTCCAGCGTCAGCGCCACGAACAGCCGGTCGTTGCCGTACACCCCGGGGGCGCCCAGCGGCTCGCCGACGACCGGCACGAGCCCCTTGCCCTGCTTGCCCGTGCTCTCGGCCAGCAGCTGCTCGACCCAGTCGCCGAATGCGGCGATGGCGTCGGGCAGCACCAGCGTGATCTTGTCGCGGCCGGCCAGCGCCGAGGCGCCCAGGATAGCGCCGAGCTGCGCGCCGGGCCCGCCGCTCGCGGCTCGCGCGCCGTCGCCGCCCGGCCGGCAGGCCTCGGCCATGCGCGCGGCGCGGTCGAGCAGGGCCGTGAGATCGACGCCGAGCAGCGCTCCCGGCACCAGGCCGAAGTAGGAGAGCGCCGAGTAGCGCCCGCCGATGTCGCCCGGATTCACGAACACGCGGCGGAAGCCGCGCTCGCGAGCCAGCGCCTCCAGCGGCGTGCCGCCGTCGGTGATGGCGATGAACTGGTCGCCGCGCCCGTTCGTCTTCGCCCAGAAGTAGGCCAGCTGCGACAGCGTCTCCACCGTCGTGCCCGACTTGCTGGCGACGACGAACAGCGTCTGGTCGAGGTCCAGCGAGCGCTCGAGCTGCAGCAGCGTGGCGGGGTCGGTGGTGTCGAGCACGTCGAGGTCGAGGTAGCCGCGCGCGGCGCCGAACGTCTGGCGCAGCACCTCGGGCGCCAGGCTGCTGCCGCCCATGCCGAGCAGCACGGCGCGCCGGAAGCCCGCCGCGCGCACCTCGTCGGCGAAGGCGCGCAGGCCGTCCACGCGCTCCTGCATCGTCTCGACCACCGGCATCCACCCCAGCCGGTTGGCGATGTTGCGCTCGGCAAGCGCATCCTGCCCCCACAGCGCGGCGTCGTGCGCCCAGATGCGGCGCACGGCGTCGCTCTCGGCCAGCGATCGCGCCGCGCGCTCCACGTCGGCCGCGATCGGCCCGAGGTGCGTCTCGACGCGGCGCTCGGCCCCCTTCAGCGCCACGGCGCGCTTGTCGGCAATCGCCGCCAGCAACTGGTCGAACGACTGCGCGAACGCCGCCACGCCCTCGTCCTGCAGCTGCTCCGTCACGGCGTCGAGATCGACGCCGTGACGCGCGAGCGCGTCGAGCGCCGCCTGCGCCCCGGCCACGTCCTCGTCTACGCTGCGCCGCACCAGGCCGTGCTCCTTGAAGGCCTCGATCGTCGCGGGCGGCATCGTGTTGATGGTGTCCGGCCCGATCAGCTCCTCGACGTACAGCACATCGCGGTAGGCTGGGTTCTTCGTGCTGGTGCTGGCCCAGAGCGGGCGCTGCACCATCGCGCCAGCCGCCGCCAGCCGCTGCCAGCGCGCGTCGCCGAAGCGCTTGAGGAACCGCTGGTAGGCCAGCTTGGCGTTGGCGATGGCCGCTTTGCCGAGCAGCGCCTGGAGCGCTTCCCGCTCGCCCGCGTCCGCAGCCGACTGGATCTTCGCTTCGAGCTGCTTGTCGACCGCCGTATCGACGCGGCTGACGAAGAAGCTGGCCACGCTCGCCACGTGGTCCACGGGCCGCCCGGCCTCGGCGCGCTCCTCCAGCCCGGCCAGGTAGGCCTCCATCACCTCTTCGTAGCGCTGCTGGGAGAAGAGCAGGGTGATGTTGACGTTGATGCCCTCGGCGATCAGCTGGCGGATGGCGGGGATGCCCGGCGGCGTGGCCGGCACCTTGATCATCACGTTCGGCCGGTCGACCTCGCGCCAGAGCCGCCGCCCCTCCTCGATGGTCGCCTCGGTCTTCAGCGCTAGCTCGGCGTCGACCTCGATGGAGGCGTAGCCGTCGACGCGCTCGGTCAGGTCGTAGATGGGGCGGAGCTGGTCGGCCGCCTCGCGGATGTCGTCGATCCACAGGCGGATGGCGATCTCGCGCGGCGACAGCTCCTGGCGGGCCAGCACCTGCATCGCCGCCTCGTAGTCGGTGCTGCCCGAGACGGCCTTTTCGAGAATGGTGGGGTTCGACGTAACACCGGTGATGCCCTCGCGGACCATGCGGCGAAACTCGCCGGTCTCGAGCAGGCCGCGGCGGATGTTGTCCACCCAGGCGCTCTGCCCCTCGCCGTGCAGCTCCAAGAGTGGGAAGCGCGTGTCGAGCTTCGCCAGCTTCGCCAGGCGGCGGCAGTGGCGCTCCTCGCCGCTAAAGCGCGCCGCCAGCCAAGCGCGGGTTAGCTCCCAGGCCAGCGCGTCGCCGAGCACCCGCGCGCCGAGGCAGAGGACGTTGGCGTCGTCGTGCTCGACGCTCTGGCGGGCCGAGTAGGTGTCCTGAGCTAGCGCGGCCCGCACGCCCGGGATCTTATTGGTGGCCATGACGCCACCCTGGCCCGAGCCACAGACGAAGATGCCGCGCTCGCCCCGGCCGAGCACCACCCGCTCGGCCAGCTTGCGGGCGTAGTCCGGGTAATCCACGGGCTCGGCGCTATGCGTTCCGAGGTCCTCGACCGTGTGGCCGGCCTCTTGCAGCTGGCGCTTGAGCGACTCCTTCAGCGGGAAACCCGCGTGATCGGCGGCAATCATCAGCTTCATGGTGTTCCCTCCTCCGGAGCGTCCGGCAGCCCGCGCGCCCGCGCCGCGACGCCGCCCCCAAGCGCCGCAGCGGGCCTCGCCTACTCTAGCATAGCCTCGATCTACCATAGTCTGCGCCGCTGGGCGGGCGGAGAACAAGCGACCCCCGCTCCCGGATCGCTCGCCGGCCGCCCGCCGCGCGCCGGCTGCTCCAATCGGACTGGCCGCCACATCTGTTGACGGACCGTTTACCCGCGGAAACGCGACGGTCAACGTCGCCCGCCGATCATGCTCCCAACGGCGCACGAACTGGTCTGTCCGAAAGCCGCCAGCACGGGGAGCCGGGCGCCGCGTCAGGCGGCCCTGTTGCGGCGAGCCGGCGGGCCAGGCCAGTTGCGGTGCGAGAGGAGTGGAGGAGAGATCGCGATGGAGAACCCCTCGGGCAAAGCCTACTGGACGTGGTGGCTCACCCTCGGCGCTGTCGGCGCGCTGGTGTTGCTGACGCTCGTCTATTCGACGCCCAACGTGGCCCGCCGCGCGAGCGCGGCGCCCGGCCGCACGGAGGCCGCGATGACGGGCAGCAGCGCGCCCGCGCCGGCCGCCCCGGCCGCGGTCGCCCCCACGCACGATATGGCCAGCCTGGCCGCCGCCCCGGCGGCCGCGCCCTACAGCGCCCCGGCGCACGAGCCAGTGTCGGCGGTCGCGCCGCCCTACAACCCCGCGGACTCGGTGGACGTGAATCTCGTCATGGACGACCAGCAGGTGCTGGAGGTGGCTCCCAATACCTACTACGAGGCCTGGACGTTCAACGGCACCGTGCCCGGCCCGGTCATCCGCGTGAAGCAGGGCGCGACGGTCAACGTCACGCTCACGAACAACGGGCGCATGCCCCACTCGCTCGACTTCCATAGCGCGAAGACGCCCATCGCCAACTACCGCAACGTGAGCCCCGGCGAGACCTTCAGCTGGTCGTTCGTGGCCACCGTGCCGGGCGTGTTCATGTATCACTGCGGCACCGCCCCCGCGCTCCAGCACATCGGCAACGGCATGTACGGCGTGATGATCGTGGACCCCGACCCGCCGCTGCCGCCGGCGGACCACGAGTACGTCCTGGTGCAGAGCGAGTTCTACTTCGGCGACCGGCTGCCCAATGGCGTGCTCACCGGCAGCTTCACGAAGATGCAGGACTTCGACCACGCCGATCTCGTCGCCTTCAACGGCCACGCCTCGCAGTACCGCGACTACCCGCTGACCGCGGAGCCGGGCGAGACGGTGCGCTTCTACGTGGTGGACGCGGGCCCGACCATGAACTCGTCCTTCCACGTCGTCGGCGGCATCTTCGACCACATCTATGAGAACGGCAATCCCGCGCAGGGCAACGTGTTCAGCGGCGTCCAGACGTCTACGGTGCCGGTCGGCGGCGGCTCGGTGTTCGACGTGCGACCCGAGGAGGCGGGCGACTACCTGTTCGTCTCCCACGCCTTCGCCCAGGCGAACAAGGGCGCCGTCGGCGTGCTCCGCGTGGGCCACGTGCCGGAGGTCATGGGCCAGAACATCGACCACTAAGCGCCACCACGGCGCGGTCCGGCAGGGCCCGCCCGCCTTTCAGGATCCCTGAAAGGCGGGCGGGCCTGTTCCGTTCACAAGGGGTCGTGAGGAAAATGCCGGCCGCAACCTGCCGCGTGCTATGATGAGTGCTAGCAGACATTATTTTCTGCTAGCAGACAGGCGACAGGATAGACGCGCTGGCCGGGGGTAATGATGGGAAGCGGCGTTGGGGCTGGTGGCCCGGATGAGAGCAGCGCTGCCCACGGAGATGACGGTCAGTCACCGCCTCTTGAGCGGCGACGTTGCTCTCCTAGCGCGGCAACTCGCCAGGCGACGCCAATGGCTTGCGTTCACGGGGTGTCACCATGAATTCTGCGCCGCGCGTGCTCGTGGTGGACGACGTTCCTGAGATTAGCGCGCTGATCGAGCAGATCCTGACTGCCGGCGGGTACGGTGTGGAAACGGCCCGGGATGGCGGCACCGCGCTCGCGCGCCTGGACACGGACATCGCGCTCGTCCTGCTCGACGTGATGATGCCCGACTTGAATGGGCTACAAGTGTGCCGGCGGATTCGCGCGCGGGACCACGTGGGCGATGTTCCCATCATCATGGTGACCGCGCTTGGGGGCGAGGGGCAGCGCCACGCGGGGTTCGCTGCGGGCGCCGACGACTACATCACCAAGCCGTTTGTGGCCCAGGAGCTGCTGGACCGGGTGCAGGTCTGGACGCGAGCGCGGGAGCGATTCCTGAGAGCTGCCCCGGCGACGGCCTCGCCCGCGGCGTCCGGGGAGGGCGGGCCGCCGCCGGATGAGATCTCGGCCGGCCCGCCACCGCTGGCTCCCCGCGCGGAAGCGATTGAGGAGCAGGTGCTGCAGGTCGAGGGCCTGCTGCAGTATCTGGTGCGGGAAGCCACGACCCGGCCCGGCTTCCTGGCCTCGCTCTTGATGCCGTATGCGTATGCGCAGGGGTGGGACGAAGACGAGTTCGCGCTCCAGCTGGGGTGTCCGCGCGCCACGCTCGCCCGGCTACTGCTGCGCCCACGGCCCCTGGCGCTAACCTGGGCGACCGACGTGGCGCGGATAGCCGAGGCCTGTGGCGCGGAGGCGACGACCCTCGCGACGGCGCTGCGGGCGGCCGAGGCCTGGGAGCAGCGCATGGCCTCCGTCGGGGCCGCCGACACCGACCCGTAGCTGCCCGCGCTCGCCGCTCCCCGC
This sequence comes from Pseudomonadota bacterium, assembly GCA_021325365.1. The sequence continues at coordinate 43,375 of JAJPHF010000032.1, read as the reverse complement.
GTCGACCATGGTATCCCACGCTCCGGCGCCATTGTTGCTGCCGCCCCGCTGCTGACTGGCGCCGCCCAGCGGCGCTTTTAGCACCGGCGACGCCGCCCCGGTCGGCCGCCCGATTTAATAGTTCTTTAGCATCTCGCTAACAGGGACACAATCTCGGACCTTTAGGCTTGAGTCAGCCAGCCTGGAGGTGAAGCGTAGATGATCAACACGGTGAAGCCCAGCGCGCTGCCGCGCTGCGAGCGCTGCGGCGGCCAGATGTACGGCGGATACGACGGCGAGCAAACCTGCCTGTGGTGCGGCGAGGTCGCCTATCCGCCGCCGCCGCCGCTGTACACCGGCGACGATATCGAGGCCTGGCGACTCAGCATGCGGGGTAAACCCGGCCGCCCCCGGCGCAACCCCGTGCCGGACCGCGACGTCTGCGCGTAGCCCCGACTAACTCAAAAGGCACCATCTTCCCACCACCCCGGCCGGGCCGTGCCCCCCACGCGGCTCGGCCGGGGTGGCCCATCTCCGTGGTCTGAGCGCGGCAGTGGGCGGCGCCGGCCCCGATGCCGCATAATGCCCCACCTTGCACGCTGAGGTGAGGCCCATGCCCGTGGTGACCGTCTCGCGCCAGTTCGCTAGCGGCGGCGGCGAGGTTGCCCAGGAGGTGGCACGCCGGCTCGGGGCCGCGTTCATCGACCGCGAAATCATCGACGAGGTCGCCCGCCGCCTCGGCGTGCCGGGCGAGGTCGTCGAGGAGAAGGACGAGCGCGGCGAGACGCTGGTCGCGCGTCTCGCGCGCTCGCTGCGCCTGAGCTACCCTGACCTCGCCATGCCGCCCGAGATCACCACCGCGCTCTTCGCCGACTACGACAGCTTCGACGACCTCCCCTACGCCGAGGTCATCGAACAGGTGATCCGCGAGGTGGCTCGCTCGGGCAACGCCGTCATTGTCGGGCGGGGCGGCGCCTACATCCTGAAGGACGAGCCGAACACGCTCCACGTCCACGTCTTCGCGCCGTTCGCGCAGCGGGTGCGCTCGATCCAGGCGAGCGAGGGGCTGGACCAGGCGGCCGCGGAGCGGCTCGTGCAGGACACCGACCGCGCGCGGGCGCGCTACGTGAAGCACCTGTTCAAGACCGACTGGGAGGCGCTCGGCCACTACCACTTGCTGGTGGACTGCGGGCGGCTGGGCAATACGGCCGCCGCCGACCTCATCGTCGAGGCCGCCAGACGGTTGGGGAGTGGGTAGGGAGGAACGAGTAACGCGTAGCCTCGCTACGCGCTATTCTACTATTGCCCAGGCCAGGCGTAGGCGTCGAAGGCGTAGTTCAGCAGGGCCGTGCCGTCGGCGTCGCGGCTGGTGCTCCGCATGAACGCCGCGTACACGCGGTGGCCGTCGCGCTTCGCCGACACCACCATCGTGTTGAGCGCCGTGTCCTCGTAGCCGATCTTCACGCCATCGGCGCCCGGGTACTGCCAGAGCAAGCGGTTCAGGTTCACCAGGTGGTAGCTGCGCAGCAGGCCGGAGGCGTTCCACTCCTTCGTCGAGGCCAGCCGGCGGAAGAAGGGATTGCGCATGGCCGCGCGCGCCAGCATCGCCATGTCGTAGGGCGAGGAGTAATGCCCCTCCTGCTCCAGGCCGTGCGGGTTCACGAAGTGCGAGTGCTGCAGGCCCAGCTGTCGCACCTTGGCATTCATGAGGTCCGCGAACACCGTCTCGTTGCCGGCGATGTAGCGGGCGATGGCAATGGCCGCGTCGTTGCCCGACGGCAGCATCATGCCGTACAGCAGGTCTTCGAGCGAGACCTCCTCGCCGGGGACCAGCCCCATGATCGTGCTGTCCCACATGACGCGGCTGTCCACGTCGGTCGTCACGCGGTCGGCCGGGTGGCCTAGCTCGAGCGCCACCATCGCGGTGACGATCTTGGTCAGGCTCGCGGGCGCCACCTCGTGGTTCTCGTCGTGGCCATACAGGATGGCGCCCGAGTCCTCGTCGATCACGACGGACATCTGTGCGCTCACATGCGGCGGCGCCACGTCGTGGGCTAGCTGGGGCGGCGGGACCGTTGGCGTCGGCGTGACCGTGGGAGCGGGCGTGGGGGGCAGTGTGGGCGGCGCCACCTGGTCCGCGAGCCCCTGCGCCGCGTCGGCCACCGCCGCGCTTGGCGGCGCGCTGCTCGCTGGCGCGGCCGCGTGTGCGGTCGAGGCCGTGCCGAGTCCCGGCAGGTTCGGCGCGGTCCGTTCGGCCGGCGCACACGCGGCAACCAGCACGAGCGCGAGCGCCGCGGGCACGACGCAGGCGCGGCGCGACGACGACAGCAGCGACCGGGCGACTCTCACAGTGGCGACCACCCCTCACGAAATGCCGGCACACCAGCCGGCCACGCGAGCGACGCCCCGCGCCCCGGCCCGGCGCGATTATAGCGCCGGCCCCGTCGCCCGGCCTAAGGAAACGTGACAGCGCCCGCATCACAATGCCGTACCACGAGCGCCCGCGCTTCCCTCCCCTGAAGTGCCGCGCGCGCCCCAGAGAGCGCCAGGGCAGGCTCGTCCTGTTCCCTCTCCCACTGGGAGACGGTTAGGGGAGGGAAGCCACTGGACCCCTTGTCTGGGAGAGGGTTAGGGGGAGGGCTCCCCGTTCGGCCGCGTGAACGTCCCCTGGCCGTCGACGTCCAGGTTGTCGATCGTCACGCTGGTCGCGGTCTGATCGGGGCCGATCTGGAAGCGGACGCCGCTCGGCCCAGCGGCGTTCTCGCCCGCCGGCTGGTAGGTGAACACGTCGCGGTCGTAGTGCTGCAACGGGAAGGTGGTGCGGCCCGGGCCGAGGCGGAGCGCCAGGCCATCGCCGTCCGCGACGACCTCGGCGTCGCCGAACAGCTCGTTCGCGTACGTCCCGACGTAGCTGGCCGCGGGCAGCGCTGGTCGGGCGTCGGCCGGCGGGCGCGTGAAGTCGATGCCGCGGTCGTAGGGCGACGCGTTCAGCGCGGCGAAGGCTGGGGCGACCACGGCGGCCCAGTCGCGCGTGAGGTGGCCCTCCAGCGCCAGGTCGAGGAAATCCAGCGCGACCACCTCGGCCGCACCGATCGGCGCGGCGTTCGTCAGCACGACGATCCCCAGCTGCTCGGCGGGCACCAGGGTGACCACCGTGGCCGCGCCGTTCGCGAAGGCGCCGGAGTGGCCCCAGCGCACGCGGCCGGCGTCGTCGTAGCTCACGTTCCAGCCCAGCCCATAGAAGCCTGTGTGATCGACGGCGGGATCCTTGGCTGGATTGCTGACGATCTGGGGGCGGTGGGTCTCGGCCAGCGCGTCGGCAGCGACAAGCTGTCGCCCGTCGATCCGCCCGCCGGCAAGCTGCAGACGCATCCATTGCGCCAGGTCGCGCACCGTCGAGCTGACGCCGCCGGCCGGCGACTAGGCGTCGGGATCGCGCACGTAGCGCGGCTCCCAGCGGCCGTCCACCTGAACGTGGGTCAGCGCGTGGTTGGGGGCGGCCTCGAAGTCGGCGAAGCGCGAGCTAGTGGCCGTCATGCCGAGGGGCCGGTAGAGGCGCTCGGCCGACAGGTCTTCCCACGATTCGCCCGCCGCGCGCGCCGCCGCGACTGCCGCCTCCGTGAGGCCAAAGTTCGTGTAGTTGTACGTCGAGCGGAAGCTGGTGTCCGGCCGCTGGTAGCGCAGCCGGTGCAACACCTCGGTGCGGTCGTAGCCCAGGTCTTCCAGCAGGTCGCCGGCGTGGTCGGGCAGGCCGCTGCGGTGGGCGAACATGTCGCGCAGCGTGACCTCGCGCGTCACCCAGGGATCGTACATCTGGAACGTCGGGTCGTGGTCGACGATGTGGTCGTCCCAGCCCACCACGCCGTCCCCGACGAGCGCCGCCACGACGGTCGAGGCGATAGGCTTGGACACCGAGGCCAGCTGGAACACCGTGTCGGCGTCCACCGCCTGGTCGGTCCCCGCCTCGCGCACGCCGAAGCCCTTGAGGTACACAACCTCATCCCGCGACACGACGCCGATCGCCATGCCGGGGATCCCCGTCCGCTGGAGCGATTGCGCGGCGAGCGTGTCCAGCTGCGCCAGGGCCGCCCGTACCCGCGCGGGGCTGCCATCCTGCGCGGGAGCTGGCCTGGCTGGGAGAAGGACGAGCGCGAGCGCGATTAGAGCGCTTCCGACGCGCCAGCCAGCCCGCCTCACAGGCCTACTCGTTGCCACTGGCCCTCTCCTCATGCGCGCGGCGCGATTGACTGATGATTCTGTCAGCGGTCTGGCTGCTCGTTCGCCGCCCGCTTAGTGTACCAGGCGCCCGCGGCCAGCCCGCCCAGCAGGAGCTCCACACCCACCAGCAGCGCGGGCATGGTTTCTCGGGAGTAGCAGCCGCCGGGCGGAGGCGTGAACGTTCCCACACCGCACGGCGACATCTGCACCACCAGGCGCCCCGTGAGGCCCACGAGCAGCAGTCCACTGCCGATGAACAACGCCCACATGGCCTGACAACGACTGACGAAGGCGAGGACCACACCAAGCGGTAGGGCAATCAGAAGCGGCAGGCCGCCCAGCCCCATGGCCACCAGTCCAAGCGTAGTCAGCGCCCCAATCGCTGCCCACGCCGCGGCCCACACGAGCAGGTGCGGGCGGCGGCTAGCGGCTCGCAAGCTGCTCGGCCAGCGGCTTCACGTCCTCGGCGAAGCTGCGGATGACCTCTTCCACGTCGGCGGGCGTGGCGTCCTGCGGCGGGTGCAGCGTCACCGTCACGTCGGTGATGCCGAGCCGCACCACCGCCGCGATCTGCTGGGCCACCTGCTCGGCCGTGCCCGTCCAGCAGAACTGCGCCAGCAGGGCGTCCGAGACGAGGTGGGCGTTCGCCCACGAGTGGTCGCGGTCCTTCTTTGCCAGCACCGCCTCTAGCTCGGGCGAGACCTCTTGCCCCACGACGCGCACGAAGTTCGTGTCGGGGTAGCTCGTCGTCAGGAAGCCGGCGATCATCGGCCGCAGTGCCTCCTGGGCCACGCGCGGGTCGCGGTGGACCCAGGCATCCACCCGTGAGTTGATGGCGACGTCGCGCCGCGTGCGCCCCGCCCGTGCCAGCCCCTTGTCGATCTGCGCGAGGGCGTGCGCGACGCCGCGCGGCGTGGCGTAGGTGGCGATCATCACGCCGTCCGCGTAGCGGCCGGCCATCTGCAGCACCAGGTTGCCGCGCGACGCCACCAGGATCGGCAGGTCGGCGCGGGCGGGGAAGCTCAGCCGCCCGCCGCCGAAGCGCACCACCTCGCCCTCGTAGTGGACGCGCTCGCCGCGCAGCATGCCGCGCACCACGTCGATCGTCTCGCGGATCGCGCGCGCCGGCTTGACGCGCTGGTAGCCGAGCGCGCCGCCGCCGCCCCCGCCCGCGCCCAGCACCAGCTCCGCGCGCCCGCCGCTCAGCTCGTCCAGCGTGGCGATCGCGACCGCCGTGAGCGCCGGGTGCAGCGTGAACGGGTCCTGCACGAACGTGCTGAGCCGCAGCGTGCGCGTGTGCTCGGCCGCCACCGCCAGGCCGATCCAGGGATCGCGGAAGTACTTCTCGTTGCCGTAGCGGAAGGTGCGGTAGCCCACCCGCTCGCAGAGCTGCACCACGCGGACAAGCTGCGCCGGCGGGTACATCTGCAGCAGCGCCAAATCAAGATTGATCTGCATCTCCGCGGCCGCGCCGCCCTCCTTTGCCGCTCGTGAGGAAGTAACGTAGGTGTCGGTCAGGAGCGATTGGGATCCTCAATTACTGTGATGTTTCGAACGGCCAATCTGGTGATGGGAGCGGGGTATTTAGCACCCAGGGCACCGCTTTGTTGACGAACTCCAGCACCCCGAGCGGCTGCCATTTGAAGGCCTCCGAGATGAGTGCCGGGCGGCCATGGAACCAGAGGTAGAAGTAGTCTGAGACTTGCTCCCAGGCATCGATATGTTGGTCGACTTGCCCGACGAAATGGAACCAGCCCTCGTAATGATAGCGCCCGTCCTCGACACGGCCCCAAGTGTAGACATGGGCAGGACGGCGGTAATCGATGCCAAGCTGTTGGAACAGGGCAAGCACGTCGGAAGGATAAGCGCGTTCGCCGGCAGTCACGAAGTTACGGCAGGCAAGACAACCACACATCTCCGCGCCGCCAAGCGGCGTGCGCTCGTAAGCCAGGCGAGTCGCATCGACATCGCACAGGATGTTATAGATGCCGAACCGTACTGCGTCCATCCGGTTGCCCCGAAGCGCACATCGCCGAGCGTATACCCCCACTCATGATAACTTCTGGAGGTGAGCGGCTCGCTGGCAGGAGGCCAACGGGTTACGCTATTGCATGCCGCCTTGCGGCCGGGTCGAGCGTCAGGCCGTGGCCGGGCGCGTCGCTCAGCACTAGCTCGCCGCGCTCTAGCGTCGGGCAGCCCTGGAACAGCTCCCACGCCCAGCCGTTGTACTCGACGAGATGGCCGTTCGGCACGGCGGCGACGACCTGCGCCGAGATCTCCGGCGAGAGGTGGCTGGCGAGCGGCAGGCCGAACGCCTCGGCCAGGTGGGCGGCCTTCAGGAACGGGGTAATGCCGCCCACCCGCAGCAGGTCGGGCATTGGGAAGTCCACCGCGCGCGCCTCGAACAGCGGCAGCAGCGCCGCCAGTCCGAACAGCGCCTCGCCCGCGGCGATCGGCACGTCGAGCGCGCCCCGCACCTCCGCCAGCCCCGCCAGATTGTGCGTCGGCACCGGGTCCTCCAGCCAGTACAGATCAAACTCCTCCAGCGCCCGCCCGGCGCGGATCGCCTGCGCCGGCGTCCAGCGGAAGTTTACGTCGGCCAGCAGCCGCACGTCGCCGCCGATCGCCTCGCGCACCGCCCGCACGCGCGCCACGTCGGCGGCCAGCCCGGCGTCCCCGCCTATATTCATCTTCACAGCGGTGAAGCCCTGCGCCACGAGCGCGCCGGCCGTCTCCGTCAGCGCCGCCAGCGACAGGTCGCGGCTGAGGCGCAGGCTGGCGTAGACGGGGATGCGGCTGCGGTAGCCGCCCAGCGCGCGGTACAGCGGCAGCCCGGCGCTCTGCGCGGCCAGGTCCCAGACGGCGATGTCGAGCGCCGCGACGGCGATATTGTCCACGCCGCCGTAGCCCGCGCCGCCCGGCATCAGCTTGCGGTGGACGCGCTCGGGCTGGCTCGGGTCTTCACCGACAAGCAGCTCGCCCAGCTCCTCGATCGCCACGGCGAGGCTCCGCGCGTGCAGCGCGTTAAACGGGATCGCCGGCCCCAGCCCCTCCAGCCCCGCGTCGGTCCGCACCCGCGCCACGACCGCCACCACCGGCTCGGAGCGCCACGCGATGGGGATGCGGTACGCCTGCACCGCGACCGCCGTCATCTTCATCGTTCCGCCCTCCCCTCCGCCGATCGACGATCGCCACTGGGCCCTCGCCCCTCCCACGCGTGACCCCAATGGTAGGAGCGCCCCCAGCGCGCGTCAACCCGTGTGGTCGCTGGGAACCGGACGTAACATGTCGGACGGAGAAATGGGTGCCGGCCGGTAACAGGCTGCGGTAGATTGCTGCGACGCGCGGGGTGTACGCTAGGTGGGTAGACGCGATGCGCGCGGGGCGTGCCGTCCAACGCGCGCCGCGGTCGCGGGGGACCAATGGAGCTGCAGGGCCAGGTCGTCAAGGACCGCTACGCCCTCGAGACGCTGGTCGGCGAGGGCGGCGACGCGCTGGTCTATCGCGCCGCCGACCGCCATCTGCGCCGCACGGTGGCCATCAAGCTGCTGCGCCCGGAGCTGCGCGCCGACCCGACCTTCGTCGCGCGCTTCGAGCGCGAGGCGCGGAGCGCCGGGGGCCTGAATCATCCCCACATCGTGCCGGTCTACGACTACGGCGAGGCGCTCGGCACCCACTTCCTGGTCATGGAGTACGTGGCCGGCGGCGACCTGCGGGCGCGGCTGAAGCCCGGCGTGCCGCTCGCGACCGACGTGGCGGTGCGGCTGGGCGCCGAGGTGGCGGAGGCGCTGGGGGCCGCGCACGCCCTGGGCATCGTGCACCGCGACGTGAAGCCCGCCAACGTGCTGCTGACCGAGGACGGCCACGCCAAAGTGACGGATTTCGGCATCGCCAAGATGCTGGCCGTGCCCCAGCTGACGGCCACCGCCGCCATCCTCGGCACGCCGCACTACCTGGCGCCCGAGCAGGCGACCGGCGACGCTGTGACGCCCGCCACCGACGTCTACTCGCTGGGCATCGTGCTGTACGAGATGCTGGCCGGCCGCCGGCCCTTCGAGGGCGACAGCTTCATCCGCGTCGCCATGCAGCACCTGAACACCGTGCCGCCATCGCTCACGGAGGTGAACCCGGACGTCTCTCCGCCCGTCGCCGCGGTCGTGGCGCGCGCGCTCGCCAAGGAGCCGGCCGCGCGCTACGCCGACGGCGCCGCGCTCGCCGGCGCGCTGGGCGCGCTGGCCGCGCGGCCTGGCATAGCGCGGGGACGGCCCTGGGCAGGCGCCGCACCCGCTAGCCGCCCGGCAGCGCCCACCAGCCCACAGCCCGCAGCCGCCGAACCGCGCCCTGCCGTGACGCCGGCCGCGCCCACTGGCGAGCCGCCGGCAGTTGCGGCGCCGCTGCCCGGCGCCCCGCCGTCCGCTAGCGAGCCAGCGCCTACCGAGCGCCCGCCCGCGCGGCGCCGGTCCCCCTGGGCCGCCGCGTCCTTGGACAGCACCGCGCCGCGTGCACCGGCCGATGCACCCCACGCGGCCGCGCCACCGGCGCGCGCCGCCGAGCCGGCACTGGCCGGCCGCCGCGCGCCGGCCGAACGAATACAGGTGGTGGTGGCGGCGCCGGCAGCGCGCGTCCGCGCGGTGGCGGCGCGCGCTGCCGCGGGCCTGCGCGCGGTCGGCGGCACGCGGCGCCCCGCGCCCTCGGCGCCGCGTGCCGCCGACCCGCCGATCCCCGGCGCGGCCCGGGCGGCCGCCGACGTCGCCGGGTGGCCGCGCACGCGGCGCGTGCGCGGCGGCCGCGACGCCTACGCGACCACCGCGACCGTGGCCGTCGCCGCCGCGCTCGTCGTGGTCGGCGTGGCGGGCGCGCGGGGCATCGTGGGCGCGCTGCGCGAGGCGGGGCCCGCGGTGGTCGAGGTGGGCCCGTCCGCATCGCCAGCGGCCAACCTGGCGCCGTCCCCGTCTGACGAGCTAGCGCTGCCCGCCCCGCCGGCTCCCGCCCCGGCGCAGGATGCCGCGCCGGCCCCCGCGCCGCCGGTCGAGCCGCCCGTCGTCAGCGCGGTCCCGACGGTCGCCCTGGAGCCCGAGGTCGCGACGCCGCCGGACCCGCCGGCCGCGCCGCTCGCCGCCGCGCTAGAGCCAGAGCCGGAGCCGGCGCCCGCGCCGCCCCCGACCGCCATACCCATCGTCGTCGCACGGCCCATGGCGGCCGCGCCGGCCCACGTGACGGAGCGGGCCGCGCCCGCACCGCCCCCGGCGCCGCCGCCCGCCCCGCCGGAGCCGGCCCCGCCGCCCGAGCCCGCGCCGGCGGCCGCGCCGTCCGCGCCGGAGATCGCCGCGGTCGCCGCGCCTGAGCCGGCGCCGCCGGCCGCGCCGGCGCCCGCGCCGGCGCCGGCCGCCCCCGCACAACCCGCCGCGGCCGCGCCGCGCGCCGAGCAGCCGCCGGCGGCGCCCCCGCGCGTGGCGCCGCTCCCGGTGCCGCCCCCGGTCGTCGTGCCCCCGTATCCGGTGCCCTGGGGGCCTGTGCCGATGGGGCCGGTGCCGCCGATGATGGGGCCGCCCGGCGTGCCCCCGCCTTACGTGCGCCCGCCCGGCCCCGTGCCGCCGATGATGCTGCCCGTGGCCACGCCCCAGCCGCCGGTCCAGTGGCAGCGCCGCCGTCGGGTGCTTCGCCCGGGCGCCAGCCCGGCCCGCCATTGACAGCGCGCCGGCCCGCACCTTAGCATCCGAACAGGCATGAGGATGCTGCCCAGCGCGCCGTGAAGGGAGTTCCGCGCATGAAGGATGGTTTCCTGGTCATCGACGCCGACCGCCACATCATCGAGCCCGCCGATCTGTGGGACCGCTACATGGACCCGCCCTTCCGCGGCCGCGTGCAGATTCTCGGGCCCGGCCAGGGCCGCCGCCTGGTCGACGGCGAGCTGGTCTCCGACGCCTTCCGCCTGCCCGGCGAGGGCGAGCAGCGGCGCTACGAGAAGTATGACAAGATCTTCAGCGGCGACGAGCGCTACCGGTCCGTCTTCGGTGAGGCGCTCGACGCCGACTTCGACCCGGCTTCCAACCTGCGCGACATGGACCGCGAGGGCGTGGACGTGAGCGTGCTCTTCCCGACGATGGGCCTGTACATCATCTGGAAGAGCGACATGGACCCACAGGTGTCGGCCGCCATCTGCCGCGCCTACAACAACTGGCTGTCGGAGTACTGCAGCCACGATCCCACCCGGCTCAAGGGCGTCATGCTGATCCCCCTGCAGGACACCCGGCTCGCCGTCGAGGAGCTGCGGCGCGCGGCGGGCCTGGGGCTCTGTGGCATCTTCTGGCGGCCCAATCCCGTCAAGGGCCGCAAGCTGGACCATCCCGACTACCTGCCGATCTACGAGACGGCCGCCGAGCTAGGCGTGGTGATCTGCGTCCACGAGGGCGCTCGCACGATCCTGCCCCAGGCCGGCTCCGACCGCTACAGCGAGTTCACGCGCCATATCGCCTGCCACCCGCTGGAGCAGATGCTGGCCTGCGCCACCTTCTGCGCCGACGGCCTGCTGGAGCGGCTGCCCGAGCTGAAGGTGGCCCACCTCGAGTCGGGCTGCGGCTGGCTCCCCTTCTGGCTCGAGCGCATGGACGAGCACTGGGAGCACTACTCGATGGGGAGGAGCCGCACCACCAAGGAGCCGCCCAGCTACTACTTCAAGCGGCAGTGCTGGATTAGCTGCGAGGCGGGCGAAGAGCTGGTGCCGGTCGTCGCCGAGTACGTCTCCGACGACTGTCTCATCATGGCCACCGACTACCCCCATCCGGACGCCGTGGACAAGTTCCCCGACCGCACGGTCGGCGACCTGACGGCCAACCCGCACGTCGCGGCCGAGACCAAGCGCAAGATTCTGTGGGACAATCCGGCGCGCCTGTACGGCATCAAGGAGGTGCCGGCGACGAGCGCCGCGCCCCAGGCGGCGACGGCAAGCTAGGCGCCGCGCGCCCCCTGCGGCCGGCGGCATCCGTCCGGCGGCCGCGCGCCAGTGCAGGCGGGTGGCGCGAGCAGCCCGACAGGGCTCGCGCCACCCGCCTGCGCCGCTAGCTGGCCGTGACCGCGCCGAGCAGCGCCCGGAGGCCGCGCAGGTTGCGCTCGAACTCGGGATCGGTGTGCGTGGCCGTCTCGACGAGCACCGAGCCAAGGCCGTGGTCGGTCAGCCAGCGGCCCAGGGTGCCCGTGGCGCGGTAGGGGAGCAGGCCGCTGAGGCCGCCGCCCGGCGTGGGCAAGCGGTAGCCGGTCGCCGCCGCGTAGGGCTCGGCTAGCTCGCGCGTGCCGACCACGAAGCTGCCCTGGCTGTGGTATTGCAGCACGACCGCCGGCCGCACCGCCAGGAACCAGTCCGCCATCGCGCGCGTCTCCGGCTCCGACATCGGCGCCGGCCCGCCCAGGCCCCGCACGAACCGCCCATCGCCGTCATACGCGTCGGCCGCCCAGTCGGCGGTGTCCCAGTTGCGGTTCGGGTCGACGCCACTTAAGTAGAAGCGCGAGTTGATGGCGATGCCATCGGGGTTCGTCTCGGGCATGAACGCCAGGCGCAGGCCGGCGGGGATCTCGTCGGAATGGGCCTCGTAGTAGTCGCGCAGCTGGAACGTTAGCGTCGAGGTGTTGGCCTCGTAACCACCGTGGATGGCACCCTGGACGATGACCGCCGTCGGTCCGTCGCCCAGCCAGTAGGCGGTGAGGGGGATGCCGCCGGACGAGGTGCCGATCACTTCGACGACCGGCGTGGCCTGGGGGAGCGGAGCGGCCACGGCAGGGGGATCGCGCGTCGGGCCGAGCGCGACGGCCCCCGCCAGGCCGGCGGCTGCGCCGAGGAACGCTCGCCGCGAGATGCCGTGCGTCCACCTTCCCGCCATGCCTGCTCCCGGTCGCCGGCCACGCCCCACCCGGCGTTCTGGGAGAGAATACCCGATCCGCCGGCGCGACGGCAGTGGAATCCGGTAGCCCCCCTCCTCACCTGTGACGCGGGATACCGCGAGCGTCACTTCTCCCGTAGGGGGCGGCGGCTTCCGGCTCCGCCTTCCCGGCGGAGCCGGCTCCCCCCTTTCCCCTGTGGGGGAGAGGGAGGAGAGGGGGCAACCGGCATAATAGACGGCGGCTGGGGGGATGGGCGGATGGTCACGACAGAGCAGGCGCGGCGCCCACGGGTGTTCTATGGCTGGTACATCCTCGGCGTGGCGATGCTTGCGGCGTTCCTGGCGGCCGGCAGCTCGCAGCTCTTCATGAGCATCATGCTCAAGCCGATGACCGACGATTTCGGCTGGAGCCGCACGGCCACGACGGGCGCGATCACGCTGGGCACCATCCTGGCCGGGCTGGTAGCGCCCGTATTTGGCCGCCTGGCCGATCGCCACGGGCCGCGCCTGCTCATGACGCTGGGCGCGCTGCTGCTCGCGGGCTCTTACTTCGCGCTGGCCCAGCTCGGCGAGCTATGGCAGTTCTACGCGGTCTACGTCACGGCGCGCGGGCTCACCACCCCGATGCTGACCGGCGTCGTGCCGATGACCGCGGCCACCAACTGGTTTCGCCGCATGCGCGGGCGGGCGCTCGGCTTCATCGCGATGTGTACGCCGCTCGGCGGAGCAGTGCTGGCCTTTAGCGGCGAGCTGATCATCGAAAGCGCGAGCTGGCAGACGGTCTTCATCGTCTTTGCCATGCTGACGCTCACGCTGCTCGTCGTGCCGGCGGCGATGCTGCTGCGGCGCACGCCCGAGGAGATGGGGCTGCTGCCCGACGGCGCTCCGAGCCTGCCTCCCGCGACAGCGGCCCCGACGCCGCCGACGCGGGGCCATGAGCTAAGCTGGACGCTGAGCGAGGCGCTGCGCACGCCAACGCTCTGGCTGATCACCGCCGCGGGGGTGGTGGCCGCGATGGCCAACACCGCCGTCGGATTCCACCTGGTCGCCTACTACACCGATGTCGGGCTGCCGGCAACGGAAGCGGTGACGGCGCTCAGCGTCTACGCCTTTTCGGGCGCGATCGCCAGCGGGCTGTGGGGCTGGTTCACCGAGCGGCTCTCGGAGCGGATGATGGCCGTGGTGGTCTCGCTGCTATCGGCAGGAGCGATCATGTACCTGCTGTGGGTGCGCGACCTGCTGGGCGCCATCGCCTTCGCGGTGCTGTTCGGGCTCACCTCGCGCGGCGGCAGCACGCTGACGAACATCATCCTGGCGCAGTACTTCGGGCGCCGCGCCTACGGCACGATCAGCGGCTTTGTGAACCCGTTCACGATGGTCGGCCTGGGCCTGGGGCCGACGATCGGCGCGCTGTGCTTCGACCTGACGGGCTCCTACCACGTCGAGTTCACGTTCTTTGCCGTCGCCTCGGTAGTGACCGCGGGCCTGATCTGGCTGGCCCGCCACCCCGGCCCCCCGCCGCACCACCATCTCACTCGCACGGACTAGCGCCACCCCGAGCGCGGCGGCTACGCGGACGAATTGGGACTGGCAGGGGCGTCCGGGCACCCCTCCTGCTGCCAGATTGTGACGAGGGTGTGCTCCAGCTGGGGGTTGAGCAGGCGGTAGACGTTGGCGTAGTCGTCGGTCAGCCAGGCCGTGGGCAGGCGCACGACGTACTCGGCGCGCGCCGCGTCGTAGGTGAGGGTCCGTTCTTTGAACACCGCCGCGATCTCGTCGGGCGAGTGGCTGGCGAGGTCCAGCTCGTAGTACTCGACGCGCACGTTGCTGGCGCCCGTCGCCTGGCGGACGAAGGTGCGGAAGGCATTGGTCTTGAAGTCCACGACGAAGGCCGAGAGCTGCTCGGGCGTGCAGGTCGCCCGGACGCCCTTCCACTCTTTGCCCTGCATCCGCATCGTGTCGCCGTAGAGCGCGAGCGCCCAGGCGATGCGCCGGTTGAGGCGCGCTTGAAGCGCCGCGCGGTCGGCTACCCGGTTCCCGTTGTCGTCCATGTCCGCCTCTCCGGTTCATTATAGGGAGGCTACCCGATATGCTGAGTCGCGCGGACACCAGCCGATTATGCTAATGGCCGATGAGTGCGCGGCAGGACCGCTGCCGGGCAACGCCTGGCCGTCATCGCTCACGGAGGACGCCGCATGCGCGCGTTGCTACTCGTCTCCATCTGGCTGCTGGCGGTCGTCGCCGCCAGTCCGGTCGCCGCGGGCGTGGCGCCGGGCGGCGTGGGGGCCGCCACGGCGGACGACACGCCGGCGCCGGTCAGCTACCCATTCGCCACGCTGCCGCCCGGCAGCGCGCTGCCCAGCGACGCGCAATGTACAGCGGTCCTGGACCAGCACCGCGACCCGTCGTTCGAGCCGCGACCCGAGAACGAGACGGCCAACCACACGAACGTCTACCAGGGAGGCTACCGCATGCCGGCCCAGGCGCTGGGTGGCTTCGCGGCGCGCGTGACGGGCGATTTCAGCGGCACCACGGACGAGATCCTGCAGTGGGCGGCGTGCAAGTGGGGCTTCGACGCGGACACCGTGCGGGCGCAGGCGATGCAGGAGAGCGGCTGGGACCAAGGGTATCTCGGCGACTGCAACAGCGGCCATCCCACCCAGCCGGAGACGAACGGCTGCGCCAGCGTGGGCATCATGCAGGTGAAGGGCGCCAACCTGCCGCCGGATCACCCCTTTACTTACCCCGCCGCGCTGATCAGCACGGCGTTCAACGTGGACTACACGCTGGCCGCGCGTCGCCAGTGCTTCGAGGGCCGGGTGGCCTGGCTGAACGACCCCGACGTGCGCAGCCAGAACGGCCGCCTGTACGGCAGCGGCGACGAGTGGGGCTGCATGGGCTTCTGGTACTCGGGGCGCTGGTACAACCGCGACGCTATGACGTACCTCTACCAGCGCTCGGCGCTGGGCGAGGGCGTGCAGCACCACTACGAGCAGCAGACCTGGCTGCACCTGAACACGAACCGGCGCTAAGCAGATGCCCCTGGTTCCAGTACATTTCCGGTCGCCGCCGTAAACGGCGGGCCTGAGTCTAGTCGCCAGGCCCGCCGTTTACGGCGGCGATGTTCCAGTCGATCATGGCCATCGACTTAGGTAGGCGCGTGGGCGCAGGCATGATCCCGTCACGCCGGGGAGGGCTGGCGCTGCGCGACGATCGCAATGGCGGCGACCCGGCGGCGTTCGAACAAGTCGGCCCAGATCAGTGTGCTGGCGAGCACCGCGTCTACGGCCGTCGTTCCCAGGTCGCGGGCGAGTGGTCCACGGGCCGCGGTCATGGCATCGGCGAGGCGCCGGGCGATGCCGGCGTGCTGCCGCGTTAGATCGTCGACGCGCCGCGGCAGTAGTCCCGCGCCCCGCAGCATGCCGAGCAGGTCCGATTCCTCCAGCACGTGCGCCAGGGGGTCCGGCTCCATCTTGGCCAGCTCCGCGCCGTCGAGCGGCGTGCCGACCTCCGCCGTGCAGCCAAACCGGCCGCCGGACACGAGCACGCGGGCCACCTCGCGGAGGAGCGCGGTCTTGTCGGGGATCGCCAACATGCTGTGAAACATCACGACGGAATCAAAGGCCGCCGTCGCGAAGGGCAAGGACATGGCGTCGCCCATCACGTATCTGGGAGCGCCGGCGCGGCCCGCCGCGAACCGCAGCGCCGCGCCCGAGCGGTCGACGCCGACCGCGCTGCAGCCCAGCCGGCGCGCCAGCAGGGCCACGGGGGCGCCCGGCCCGCAGCAGACGTCGAGCACGCGCGTGCCAGGCCCCGCGCCGACGGCGCGTCCCAGCGCAACTATCGCGTCGGCGGTCAGGTAGCCTTGCTGGCCGATGTGCTGGCTGGCCCCGAACGCGGCGGACCACACCTGCTCGTACGTGGCGCCTGCCCCCCGCGCCAGCGCGGCGAACCATTCGTCAAAACTGGGCAAGGGCACTCCTCAGTGCAGCGCTAGCGGGTCGCACCCCGGACGCTTGTCGGCAAGGCTTCGCCGGGCGAGCGGCGGCCGAATCCGATCACGGCCAGCGGCTTAGCTGGCGGGCGAGGGTAGGTGCCGGGCAAGGAGCGCGAGCAGGTCGTCCAGCTCGAAGGGTTTGGCGAGGTAGTCGTCCGCGCCGGCAGCCAGCGCGGCGGCGCGCTCTAGATGGCCCGATGCGCTGGTCACGACGATCGGCAAGCGCCGTGCGTCGGCTCGCTCCGCGGCCCGTATACGGCGACAGATGTCGGGCCCGGTCAGGCCGGGCAGGCGCCAATCCAGCAACGCCAGGTCGATCCCGCCCGCTTCGAGGCGGACGAGAGCGGCGAGGCCCGTCCGCATGCCGACGACAGTATACCCTTCCTCCTCGAGGAACTCGTGGAGGAGGTCGCAGAGCGACTGATCGTCGTCGGCCACGAGAACGACCGGACGAGGGTGGGCCACTCCCTACTCCCAACGCAGATGCGTGTGTTGCGCATGCTATGGCCGCGGGCGAGGTGAGCACTATCATAGTTGCCCCGTCTCGGCCACGCAAGCCATACCTGGCACGTCATCTGCCATTGGGCGCTCGGCTTACAGCAATCTTCGTACAGGTTGCGTGGAGACGCAACCTATTTTTCATGCCAAGAGCGTGGGAGATATGTCGGACCAATCGCACGAGCCACTGAAAGTAGCCCGGGCACGGCGGCGAATCGAGCGCAAAGGGTTACAAGACAGCGTGAAACGGGTGCGATCGGTGCTGTCGAGCGCACCGGCGGGGCGCCGGCCTGAGAGCACAGCAGCGGCGTCAGTGGCTCCCCCTGGCAGGGCGCAGCGAGGGGCGCCGGTCCACTGGGCGTGATGGCGCGCGACGCCGGCGCGGCGGGCCCCGCGCGGGGAGCGGGTGCGCTACAATGGGGCCGCGATTTCGCGCTGGAGGTGGCTATGCGTCGCATGAGACCGCTCGCGCTCGCGGCTGTGGTCGCGGCGGCCGCGCTCGTCGGGCTCCCCTTGGCGGCCCAGCACGCCGATACCGCGCGGGCGGCGGCGCCGGCGCAGCAGCGCACGCCGCTGTCGGTGGGGCTCGTCTCGATCACGGCGCTCGCCTGGCCGTTCTTCGCCACGCAAGCCATCGGCGCCTTCGACCAGGAGGGGCTGGCGCCCGAGACGACGGTGCTCGGCGGCGCGCCGCAGGTCAGCACGGCGGTCGTGGGCAACTCGGTCGACCTGGGCGTCGCGGCCATGGACATCCACATCCGCGCCGTCGAGCGGGGCGGCAACGCCGTGTGGTGGCTGACGGAGTTCGCGAACCCGGTCTACCGGTTGCTGGCCCGCCCGGACATCCGCTCCTACGCCGACCTGCGCGGCCGGACGATCATGGTCGACTCGCCGAACGGCATCACTTACTATCTCGTCAGCCGTATGCTGCGGCAGGCGGGGCTCGGGCCCGACGACTACAACTTCGTCTATGCCGGCGGCACGCCCGAGCGGCTGGCGGCGCTGGTGGCCGGCGGGGTCGACGCCTCGGTCCTCATCCAGCCATTCGACTTCGCGGCCGAGCGGCAGGGTTACCGCGACATCGGCCGCTCGACGGAGGTCGTGCCGGCGTTCGAGTTCACGGGCTACACCTCGCGCCCCGACTGGCTCCGCGCGAACGAGGACACCGTGGCACGCTTCATCCGCGCTTACCAGGCGGGCCAGCGGTGGCTGTACGACCCGGCCAACAAGGACCAAGCGATCCAGATCCTGACCGACCAGACGCGCATCGCCCCCGAGGACGCCCGCGCTACCTATGAGCTGTACGTCGAGCAGATGCACTCGTTCCCGCCGGGCGGGCACATCAACCCGGCGGGCGTGCAGGCCGTCCTCGACGCCCTCGTGGACCTGGGCCAGCTGACGGCGCCGACGGCGCCGCCCAGCAAGTACGTCGATCCTAGCTACGTGGACCGCTACGGCCAGTAGCCTGGCTCGCCCTGGCACACGTTCTGCGGCAGAGCCGGCGGCGTCAGCGAGGCCCCGCTCCGGCTGGCGACCGCGCGTGCCGCAGGACGTATGTTTCTCACCGACGACGACCTCCGCGCCCTCCAGCGCACCGCGAACACGATCCGGCAAGACGTGATCGAGATGCTGGTGGCGGCCGGGTCGGGCCATTCGGCTGGTCCGCTCGGGATGGCCGACGTGTTCACGGCGCTGTACTGGAAGGTGCTACGCCACGACCCGCAACGCCCGCAGTGGCCGGACCGCGACCGCCTGGTGCTCTCGAACGGCCACATCTGCCCGGTCCTGTACGCGACCCTCGCAGAGGCCGGCTACTTTCCCGTCGACGAGCTGGCGACGCTGCGGAAGCTCGGCTCGCGGCTGCAAGGGCATCCCCACCGGGGCACCCTGCCCGGCATCGAGACGAGCTCGGGGCCACTCGGGTCGGGGCTGTCGCAGGCGTGCGGCATGGCGCTCGTCGCCAAGCGGGAGGGGCTGCGCTGGCGCACCTACTGCCTGACGTCGGACGGCGAGCACGACGAGGGCAACACCTGGGAAGCGGTGATGTTCGCCGCCAAGTACCGGCTGCACAACCTCACCGAGATCCTGGACCGGAACAACATCCAGATCGACGGCTTTACCGAGGACGTGATGCCGCTCGACTCCATCCGGGCCAAGTACGAGGCGTTCAACTGGCACGTGCTGGAGATCGACGGCCACAACTACGAGCAGATCGTGGCCGCCTGCGAGGAAGCGAAGGCGATCTTCGAAAAGCCCACGCTGATCATCGCCCACACGATTCCGGGGCGCGGCGTGGACTTCATGGAGCAGCGCTTCGAGTGGCACGGGAACCCGCCGGACGCGGCGAACGTCCCCGGCGCCCCGCCCAAGGGGCAACAGGCCGCGGTGGCCCTGGCCGAGCTCCGGACCCTGCGAGGGCGGATTGAGAGCGAGCACCAATGATCAACCCCGCGCAGCATTTGAACCCCAAGCTGTTCGCCGCCGACCTGGAGCAGGTCCCGTCGCGGAACGGCTACGGGGATGGGCTCGTGCAGGCGGGGGCCGAGGACCCGCGAATCGTCGCGCTGAGCGCGGATCTCACCGAGTCAACGCGCACCGAGGCGTTCAAGGAGCGATTCCCCGAGCGGTTCGTCGAGGTGGGCGTGGCGGAGCAGAACCTGGTGACCGTCGCCTCGGGGATGGCCGCCGTGGGCAAGGTGCCGTTCACTACTTCGTACGCCATGTTCTCGCCGGGCCGGAACTGGGAGCAGATCCGCACGACGGTCTGCTACAACGACCAGCCCGTCAAGATCGTGGGCTCGCACGCCGGCGTGTCCGTCGGCCCCGACGGGGCAACCCACCAGGCGCTCGAAGACATCGCCATCACGCGCGTGCTGCCCAACATGGTGGTGGTCTGCCCGACCGACGCGCTGGAGGCGAAGCGCGCCACCCTGGCGATCGCCCGCACCGCCCAGCCGAGCTACTTACGGCTGTCGCGGGCGAAGGTGCCGCTGATCACGACCGAGGAGACGCCGTTTGCCATCGGCCGCGCGGAGGTCTACTGGGACGGCGACGACGTGGCGATCATCGCCTGCGGCCAGATGGTGTACCGGGCGCTGCTGGCGGCGCGCGACCTCGCGGCGGCGGGCATCGCGGCGCGGGTCATCAACTGCCACACCATCAAGCCGCTGGACGAGGCGACGCTGGTGCGAGCGGCCGAGGAGACCGGCGCCATCGTCACGGTGGAGGAGCACCAGGTCGCGGGGGGGCTAGGCTCGGCCGTGGCCGAGCTGGTCGTGCAACGGTCCCCGGTGCCCATGCAGCTCATCGGCGTGCAGGACCGCTTCGGGGAGAGCGGGGCGCCGGACGAGCTGCTGGCGGCCTTCGGGCTGACCGCGGAGGCGATCCGGGAAGCCGCCGTCGCCGTCGTAGCCAGGAAGCGGCGGGGGACGCGTCAGGTCGGCGCGGGGTAGTGCGGGCCGCCGCCAACGTCTGCGGCGCCAAACGCGCGGCTATCGCGCCTGTCCACCGGCTGAAGACAACGGCTCCACAGTCCGCGCGTACCGCGGCGGCACGCGCGGACCGGGGCGGCAGCCCGCATCTGGGAGAAGGAGGGCGCCGTGACGGGTTGGGGTCGATCCAGCACGCGCTGGCCGCGAGCCGTTGGCCTGGGCGTGGTACTGCTCGTCGTCGCGGCGTGCTCGTCCGCGCAGAGCGCTGCGCCCGCGGCCAGCACGGCGAGCCCCAGCACGCCGGCGCCGCCGGGGCGCGTGAGCCTGAACACTGCCTACACGACCGCCTCCGCGACGGTGGCGCCGCTGTGGACGGCGCTAGAGGGCGATGCGTTCGCCGAGCAGGACCTCGACGTGCAAATGACCTTCATCAGCGCCGGGCAGGCGATCCTCGGGGCGGTGTCCAGCGAGGAGGCGCCGATCGTCGTGGCGGGGGCCAACCAGGTGATCGACGCCGACCTGCAGGGTGGCAGCTACCTGCTGCTCGGCTCCGCGATGCCGTATCTGACGAACTCCATCTACGTCGTGCCGTCGATCCAGACCCCGGACGACCTGCGCGGCAAGACCGTGGGTGTCTCTAACTACGGGGCGATCAGCGACGTGGCGCTGCACGTGGCGCTCGAGCACTGGGGCCTCCAACCAGACACCGACGTGACGATCGTGCGCACGGGCGGCACGCCCGAGACGCTAGCCGCCATGCAGAGCGGGGAGGTGCAGGGCGGGTCGTTCTCGCCGCCGCAGACGTTCAAGGCGGGCGACCTCGGCTTCCGCCAGCTGATCGACGTGGCCACGCTCCACTACGAGATGGGCAGCTCGGCCATCGTGTCGTCGCGGGACTACGTCGGCGCCCATCCCGACGTGACGGAGCGGTACCTGAAGGCGATGATCAAGGGCGCCCACCTCTTCGAGACGAACGCCGACCTGGCGATCAGCGCCATCATGAAGTACGGCCGCGTGGACGACCGCGAGATCGCCCAGGAAACCTGGAACTACTACCGCGACAAGGTGAGCGACGACATGGCGATGTCGCCGCAAGCCGTCGAGAACAATCTGAAGCTCCTCGCGGACCACCAGCCCGCCGCGGCCACGGCCAAGCCAGACCAGTTCCTGGACAGCAGCTTCGTGGACCGCCTTAAGGCGAGCGGCTACGTTGAGCAAGTGCAGCAAGGCTCGTGAGCCGCGGCGCGCAGCGACCGGGGCGACGCCGGCGAGCCGAGGCTCACGGCGTGACGTGCAGGACGATCTTGCCGGGAACGTCGCGGTCGAGGAGCTGCTGGGCGCGGGTGGCGATCTCCGTCCAGGGCGCCTCGACGGCGATGTGGGGGCGCAGGCGCTCGTCGGCGACGAGGGCGGCCAGGCGGGCAAGCTCGGCGCCGGCCGGGCGGCGCGCTAGCTCGTCGAACAGGTAGAAGCCGTAGAGCGTTGTGCCGCCCGTGAGGTAGAAGCGGTTCAGGTTCACGGTGGCCTCGCCGCCGGCCGACGAGCCGAAGGTCACGCAGACGCCGCCCGGGCCGAGCAGCTCCAACGCCTGGGCCAGCGTGTCGGCGCCCACGGAGTCGAGCACCAGGTGATACGGCCCGTGCGCGCGAGCCGCGGCCAGGTCGCTGACCGCCAGCGCGCCGGCCGCCTCGACCAGCGCGGCGCGGTCCGGCCGTCGCACGACGCCGACGACGCGCGCCCCGGCGGCCCGCGCGAGCTGGCAGGCGAGGTGCCCCACCCCGCCCGAGGCGCCCGTGATCAGGACGGCCCGGCCGAGCAATAGGCCGCCGCGTTCCAGCGCGAGCAGGGCGGTGAGGCCCGCGACGGGGAGCGTCGCCGCCTGGGCGAAAGTAACGGCCTCGGGCAGCGCGGCCAGGCTGCCGGTGCGCGCGGCGACCAGCTCCGCGAAGGTGCCGCCGTCGACGAGGCCGACGACGCGCGTGCCCGCGGGCGGGCCGGAGCCATCGGCGGCGGGCTGCTCGACGGTGCCGGCGAAGTCGCGGCCGGGCCGCCAGCCGGGGCGGCTGAAGCGCGCGCGGTTGCGCAGCTCGCCGGGGTTCAGCGAGATCGCCGCGACGCGCACCACGGCCTCGGCCGGCCCCGGGACCGGCGCTGCGACGGAGCCGACGGCCAGCCGCCCGGGCGCCGTCGGATCGACGATCACGGCGCGCATGGTGCCCATGCCAGTCTCCTTCCGTCCGTGGTCGAGGACTACCCGGCCGGCCAGGCCCGGACCGGCCGGGTCACGCCGCGACGCGGGCGGCCGGCTCAGTCAGGAGCGTGGTCCGACGGCGCCTCGCCGAGATAGCCGCGTGAGGTCTCCCGCTCGACGTCTTCGGCGATCGCCTGGAGGCGCGTGAGATGCTCGGCGAGCAGGGTCGCCTGCCCGGGCGACTGTGACGCCTGCTGGGCCTGGCGCACGAGCTGCTGCGCCTGGACGAGGTGCTCCAGCGCCTGCAGCTGGAGCCCGCGCCGCTCCGCCGCGCCGAGCGGCTGGGGCCGCGCTTCGTGCGCTTCGCGCGTGTAGGCCAGCGCGCGGGTCTGGTGCCAGGCGGCCTGCTCCAGGCAGTGCGCCACCAGCGCGCTCTCTGGCCCAATGCGTGCCAATAGGTCGACCATGACTCCCCCGTCTTGACCGCGCGTAGCCCGCGGTAGGTTAAGACGTGCTCGCGCCTCCGATGATAAAAGACCCGTGGGCCACGGGCACGCGATCGCGCTTAGAACTGGACTAGAATCGACGGGGGCGCGGGGACCCTCAGGGCTTCGGGTGGCGCTCGGGCTCGGGCGCCCGGTGCTCGCCTTCGAGCAGCAAGCGGCCGTCGTCGCTCGCGTCCTCCCAGACCTCGCGCATCAGGTCGGCGACGCTGTCCCAGCTCTGCCCGCTGCCGTGCAGCGTCCATTGCCGCTGGAACTCGGGCGCCACGTCGGCCCACGAGCGTCCATATTCGATCCCGGGCGTGTGCGCGAGGTCCCGGGCGAACCGGTAGGCTGCCGCGTAGTCCTCCCAGTGCTCCCCCTGGCCCGCGTGGCGCTGTTCCCAGCGCGCGCGGTACTCGGCCAGCCCCGCGTCCTCGGCGGCGCGATCGTCGTCTGCCATCGTCTGCCTCTCTCGCATCCATCTAGCCGCCGCGGGAGCGCCTCCTGGCCCGCCGTCCGCAACGGATTGCGGGCGACGAGCGTCAGGCTAGGCGCCGTGCGGGGGCCGCTCCGCGCGGCTACCCGGTCGGCGGACGGTCCGTTCGGGACTCGGGACGCCGGGCAGCCACGGCCAATATGCCCGTAGCAAGATTCGTGCGGACGGCAAGGCGCGCCACGCGCGGGGGTGTCGTCTCGCCGCTACGGGCTGACGGCCGATGCCAGGGCAGGCGAGCGTGCAACCCGCGTCGGCGCGAAGATGTCCACGTCCACGAGCGAGGCATAGTGGACGTGGGGCGGCGGGCCAGAGGCGGGCGGCAGGCCGTCGGCGGCGAACAACGACTCGTCCAGGCGCAGCAGGCGGGCGTCGTGGACGGGGTAGGGGCGGTGGTGGACGCGTGCCGTCCACAGGGCGCGGCCGCGCTCGACGTAAAGTACGTACCGCTCGATCAGGAAGTGCTCCAGCGTGCCCGGCGCGGACGGGCCGCGGTAGTCGCCCACGGCGTAGCGGACGGCCAGCGCGCCGCGCGGGCCTGCTCGCCGGCGCAGCGTGTAGTCCACGACGCCGCCGTGCGCCCGCAGGGCCATGCGGGCGGGGAAGTAGGGCAGCCCGAAGCCGAGGCGGGCGCCGGCCACCGCGAGCCAGGAGGCGGCGTCGAGCGAGAAGAAGTAGACGCCCGGATCGCGGCCGTCGCGATGGACGTAGGTCCGCACGTTCGTCTCGAGGAAGGCGAGCGCGAGGCGCGCAGGGGCGCCGACCGGCCGGGCCTGCTCGATGGCGAAGGGGATCAGGCCGACGTACGCCACGCCGTCGTACAGGTCGAGGTCGAGCGCGGCGGCCACCAGCGGGCGGAGCAGCGGCGCCGGGATCGGCCAGTGCAGGAAGAGCAGCGAGTGCCATTGCTGGAAGCCGATCGGCCAGCCGACAGGGCGGTAGGTGGGGGCGATCCGGTCGATGGCGGGTACTCCGGT
This sequence comes from Pseudomonadota bacterium, assembly GCA_021325365.1. The sequence continues at coordinate 19,232 of JAJPHF010000032.1, read as the reverse complement.
TGACCGTAAGCAGACTGCTAGCGCCGCAGGGTAGCGATAAGGCGGCGAGGCTCGCTGAGCAGGTCGAGCGCGTCGTGGATCGAGCCGACCAGCACGTCGGCGGCGGGGATGGCGGCGGCCGCCATGCCCTCGGGGCCGAGCACGGCGATGCCGAGCGCCGCCGCTTGCAGCATCGCCACGTCGTTCGCGCCGTTGCCCACCGCGACCACCTGGCCCGCCCCCAGGTCCTGCACGAAGCGCGCCTTCTGCTCGGCCTCCAGGCCCAGGGTCAGGCGCTGCGCGCGCAGGCCCAGCTCGGCGGCGACCGCATCGAGACGGCCCTGCGTGTCGGCCGAGACGAGGTGGACGGCGACCAGGCGCTGGACCGCTATCAGCCGGTCGCCCACCCCGGCGATGAGCATGCCGTCGAGCGTGAGCGTGCCGTTCACGTCGAGCACGAGGTGCGCTAGCTCCAGCGTCTGCCAGCCCGGCACCTCAATCTTGAGCGCCATCAGTCAGCTCCTCGCGGACCGCGACGGGACGGGCGCGGCGAAGCGCGCGCCCGTATCCCGATCGGGCTCCGCTTGCTACGCGCGGAATCGGCCCAGGTCTATTGTTGACAGAATGTAAAGATCAGCCGGCGGTGACCGGCTCGGGCAGGGGATTGCTCACGCCGATCATGCTGTCGCGCGTCACCAGGCGGGTTAGCTCGGCCTCGCTGAGGTGCTCGGTGCCGGCCGGGCGCTGGGGCAGGACGAGGTAGCGCACGTCGGCGGTGCTGTCGTGGACGCGCACCTCCACGTCGGGCGGGCAGTCGAAGCCGAACTCCGCCATCACGGCGCGGGGCTCCAGCACGGCGCGCGAGCGGTAGTTGAAGCTCTTGTACCAGTCCGGCGGCCGGCCGAGGATCGGGCGCGGGTAGCAGGAGCAGAGCGTGCAGACCACCAGATGGTGCTGGGTGTCCGTGTTCTCCAGCACGACCAGCTCGGGGATGCTGGAGGCGTCCACGCCCAGCTCGGCGCAGGCGGCCTTGGGGTCGGCCAGCAGCCGCGCCTTGTAGGCGGGATCGACCCAGGCACGGGCAACGATCCGTGCCCCGTCGGCCGGCGAGCGCGCCTCCATATAGTCGAGCTGCCGCTGAATGTCGGCGTTCGTGAGGATGCCCTTCTCGACGAGCAGCGCGGCGATGGCGCGGATGCGGAGGGCGTAGGGGTTGGGGGGCGCGTCGGCCTGCACGCCGGGGTGCGCGCCATCCGGGCCGTGGTCGTGGCCATCGTGGCCCCCGTGACCGTTCTGGCCGTCCGGCTGGCCCGCCCAGCGCTCGCCGATGGCGGCGGCGCGCGCGTCGACCTCCGCCTGCGTGAGTAGCCCCTTCTCGATCAGGATGGCTTCCGCGCCGGCGGTCCAGCGCTCGTAGTACTTCAGCGACTCATAGATGGCCGGGGGCAGGTCTTCCTGCACGCGCCGCGACTCGTCGGTGCGGCGGATACCCTTGGCGCCGAGGGCGCCCGACACCGCCTCGGCCAGCAGCTCCCAGTCGTCGAGCTGGTGCTGCCCGCGGTCAATTGGCCCGGCGTCGGGCCGCCCGCCCATGTCGTGTGTCCGTGCCATCGTCATCCTCCTCGCCGTCCGCGCCCGCGGCCGTCTCCCCGATTGTGGCCCTCCGGGGCGCCACGCGCAAGGCGTATGCTGGTCCCATCGGCTATGCGCTGCTCCAGCTAGCGGTACGTAATCCTCAATGAGGAGGTAGCATGTGGCCGAACCTCAGAGCAGAACGCACCGTGCAGACGAGCACCTGCGAGTGCTGCGGCAACTCATTCCAGGTAGTGAAGGGATTTGTTTATCGCGACGGAGACACCTACGCAGTCTACTTCGCCAAGTGCAGCCCTCACGAACCTGGCGCGTTGGTCGACGTGCTCCTGGGCACGTGGGGTAAGAACGTCAACGACGATCATGTGACCTTCGGCCGTTGGGCTGGTCCCAATCCGACCGAAGGGCAACCCTCGCCTGTCTGCAACTTGACCTCTGCCGCGTCCACCTACGGGGCCGACGCGCTCTTCGGCCAGAAGCTGGAGCGTGAGTAGGCGCTCGCACAGCCAGACGGCCCCGACACAGGGCGCTCACTACGAGGTCGCGGAGCTGTAGCGGCTGCTCGTGGTCTGCGATAGGAGCGCCGGAGTTGCGGCCTGCGGGCCGCCGCGGGCGACAAGCGACCCGCGCTACGGATTTTGCGGCGCTCAGAGGCCGAGCGCCAGGGCGAGCACGCCCCCGACGATGCCGATCGCGACGCAGAGCGCGGCCAGCGCCACGAGCACCCGCGTCGGGAAGGTGCGGCCGAGCATGACGAGCGACGGCAGGCTGAGCGGCGCGAGCGTCATCAGCAGGGCGCCGGCCGGGCCGGCCCCCACGCCGTAGCCGAGCATCGTCTGCACGACCGGGATCTCGCCGGCGGTCGGGATGGCGAACAGCGTGCCGGCGAGCGCCAGGGCGATAATCGCTCCCACGTTGTTGCCGATCTCGGGGCCCATCGCCGGGAACAGGAACACGCGCGCGGCGCCGAGCACGCCCATGATGATGACGTACTCGGGCAACAAGCGGATCGCTAGCCCGACGAAGGCGCTCACCCAGCGGATCGGCCACGGCCGTGTGTCTGCCGCCGGCTCCGCTACGACGACCGCTTCCTGGCTGTCCACGGCCATGCCCTGCGTGAGGCGGGTGGCGAGCCACGCGCCGCCGACGACGAAGACGATGCCGAGCACGAGGCGCAGCGCCGCCCACTGCCAGCCGATGGTGAACAGCATGAACACCAGCACCGCGGGGTTCAGCGTCGGGTTACCGAGGAAGAAGGCGACCGCGCAGCCGATGGAGACGCCCCGCTTGTAGAGCCCGGTGACCACCGGGACGGCGCAGCACGTTCACATCATGCCCGGGAGCGCCAGCAGCCCGCCGAACAACGACGTGCGCGCGGAGCGGCTGCCGAGCACCTGGGCGAGCCAGTCGCGAGGCACGACGCTCTGGATCGTGGCGGCCATCAGCAGGCCGAGCAGCATGGCCTGCCAGACGGCCAGGAAGTAGCGCTGCGCGTAGTCGAGCGCCGCGGCCAGCGACGCGGCGGGCGGCGCCGTCTCACCGCCGTACATAATCGGGTTGCCCAGCGTATGGCTGCCCGCCACGGTAAACGCGCGCGCCCAGTACGGGCTCCATTTGACGATAAAGAGGCCCACCACGGCGATCAGCAGCAAGAGGCCGAAGCCCAGGAGGTACTCGGCGCGGCGGCTGCCGCGCGGCGGCGCGGTAACGGCTGGCTGGGACATCGAGCCCGCTCCGGCGGCACAGCGTGCGACGCACCGGCCGAGCGGCGCGGCGCTAAGCGCTTTTGCCTTATAGACAGAATTAGGAGTTCTTTGCCCGCAACATCTTAGCCGGTTGTGACGGCGGCTGCAAGCGCGGAGGCCGCGCGCGGCGGGAGCGGGGGGCCAGCCGGGGCGCGCGGAGTGGGCCTACCCCCCGGCGGTCGGCTCGACGACCGCGAGGGGGATGCGGTAGGCGCAGGCGGGGGCGCCTTCGAGCAGGCTTGCGGCGTACTCGACATCGGCGCCCAGCAGGTCGCGGAACAGCTGCTGCTCGCAGCGGCAGGCTGCGGGATAGCGCTCGGCCACGTCGCGGACCGGGCAGTGGTGCTCGCGCAGGGTAAGCACGTCGCCCTCACGCTCTACCGTGGTGAGAAACCCCTCGGCATCGCGCAGGCGGGCCAGCTCGGTCACGCGCTCGGCCAGCGGCTTGCCCGCGAGCCGCGCGCCGTAATCCAGGCGGGCCTGGGCGCTGCACGCGGCCAGTGTGTCTTCGAGCGCCGTCGGGCCGGCGCGGTCGAGAGCGGCCAGCACGCCTAGCAGCAACGAGTGGTGGCCTTGCGGGAAGTAGGCCGCGGCCGCTTCCGTCAGGCGGTAGTGGTAGGCCGGGCGGCCGACCGGCTGGCGCACGCGCTCGATCGCGACGGCGCCCTCGCCGGCGAGCGCGGCGAGGTGCTTGCGTACGGCGACGGCGCTCACGCCGACAGCGGCCGCCAGCGCAGCCGCCGTCTGGGGCCCGTGGCACTTGAGCTGACGTACTAGGGCCAGGCGGGTAGCCGATCGGGTCATGTAGCAGCCTCTTAGCGGGGAGCCACACCGCGGCCGCGGCTCGACACGCGGCGTCAGCCGCCCAATCCGCCGCCAGGCGGCCGACGCCATTGGCGCCCCGTGCGAGGATACTAGCGCGCCCGGCGCGGCGGGGGCAACGCTTGTGGCATTTTGACAACCGCTTGGTTGACGAAGCGCAAAAGGCTTTGCTACGTTATACTCCGAGTGCGACAGCGGAGGAGCAATGGACGGCCTGGCCGGAATGCCCCAGCGTGGCCCGCTGGGGCACTATTTTCTCGGCCGGCTGGAGCGGCTGCTCACGCTGCCCACCAGCGCCATCGCCGCGCGCGGGGAGCCGGGCCTGGCGCTGGTCCTGTGGGCGCTCCGCTCGACGTTCGGCGACTGCCGGGCGCTGGGCTGTGGCCACGAGGCCACGCTGCTGCTGGCTGCCGCTCCGCGGACGGCGCACGACCCGACCGGCGAGCGCCAGGGCGCTTGAGCCGGCAGCAGCCGTGGACCCATGCTTGCGCCTTCCCGTCGAGGGGGCCGGCGCGGTAGCCTAACCACGACCCCGTCGTCGAACGCGGTGAGCGCACGCGCGACGCACATATGAGGTGAGGGACAATGCTGACGGTTTCCGAAGCGGCCCAGGGTAAGCTCAGCGAGCTGCTGACCGAGCGCGACGGCGCGGAGACGATGGTCCGCGTGTGGGTGGACCCGCAGAACGGCCATCAGCCGTACGGCATGATGCTGGTCAGCGAGCCCGATACCGGGGACACGGTCGTCGACGCGGGCCTCGTGCGCCTGGTGGTCGATCCGGCGAGCTCGCCGTATCTGGACGACGCAGAGATCGACTACAGCGAGAGTCTGATGGGCGGCGGCTTTATGCTGCGTGGCGTGCAGGGCCTGCCCACGGGCGGCGGCTGCGGCTGCGGGCACGGCACCTGCGGCTGCGGGCACAGTCACTAGGCAGCCCGTAGCGTGACGGTGACGGTGGTGCCACGGCCGGGGGCGCTGGCGAGCGCGATCGTGCCGCCCATGCGCTCGACGAGCTGCTTGCAGATGTAGAGCCCGAGGCCCGCGCCCTGGGTCTGCCGCGTCAGGACGTGCTCCACGCGCGCGAATGGCCGGAACAGCTCACCGTGTCGCTCCTGGGGAATGCCGATTCCTTCGTCGCTCACGGCCAGGTAGACCGTGTCGGCCCCGCGCGGACCAGCCGCGACGCGAATCGTGCCGCCGCGCGGGGAGTATTTGATCGCATTCTCGAGCAGGTTGGTCACCACCTGCTCGAGCCGGTCGGGCGCTGCCCACGCGGCCAGGTCGGGCGGCACGGCGACGACGAGGCGCGGCGCGGCGCCCTCGCCCGTGGTGCTCGCGGCGTCCCAGGTCGCGCCGTCGACGGCCGGAGCGCCGCCCTCCTCCCCCCCCGGCTCGCGGGGCGCTGCCCCATCCAGCGCGAGGGCGGCGCCAAGCGCGTCCTCGGCGCTCCGCGTGCTGTTGGCAGGCCCTGAAACCGTCGCGCCGTTCGTCGCGGCGTGAGCGAGGGCGAGGCGAGCGACGACTCGCTCCACGATCGGCCGCAGCGCGGTCCGCATTCCTTCCGGTTGCACCTCGCCGCGCTCTAGCCGCGCGACCTCTAGCAGGTCGTTGACCAGCGCGTTCAGCCGGTTCGCCTCGTCGTTGATGATCGTCAGGTAGTCGTCGCGCACCGCCGGCGGCAGGCGGTCGCGCCGCTGCAGCAGCGTCGCCGCGTAGCCTTTGATCGATGCCAGCGGCGTGCGCAGCTCGTGCGAGACGGTCGCCACGAAGTCCGACTTGAGCTGCTCGACCTGCTTGTAGGCGGAGATGTCGCGGAACACCATCACCCAGTGCCGCTCGTCGGCGACGACCAGCGGCGCCAGGCTGACGCTCACCCACAGCTCAGTGCCGCTGCAGGTCAGGAACTGGGCGTCGGCATAGACCACGCTGTCGGCTTGCTGCCAGGACTCGGCCGCCTCGGCGAGGGGCTGGCCGCTGGCGTCGCGCCCCTGGATCACCGCGGGCCAGGGGCGGCCGAGCACGTCCGCGGCGCGAAAGCCGAGCAGCCGCTCGGCGGCCGGGTTCCACAGGCTAATGCGGCCGCTCGGGTCGGCCACCAGCACGCCGTCGGCGATACCCCCGACGATCGTCTTCAGTCGGTCCTGCCCGGCCACGACCTCGGCGTATAGCTCGACGTTGCGCAGCGCCACCGCGAGCTGCTCGGCAATCGGCGCCAGCACCTCCAGCTCGGCCGGTCCATAGCGGTCGCGCTCGCGGCTGGCCAGCCCGAGCGCGCCGAGGAGGCGGCCGGGCGCGCCCGGCCGCTCGGGCTGCGCGCAAATGGGCACCAGCACGTTGGAGTGATACCCCGTCGCCCGTAGCTGCTCTTCCTGCGGCGTGAGCGGGCGCGTCGTCGTGGCGAGATCGTCCTTGATGATGGGAGCTGGGTTGGCGAGCAGCTCCGCCACGCGGCTGCCCGCCACGGGAATGCGGCCGCCGCTGCCCGGGGGCGCGACGACGTGCGCGGTGTGCGAGAGCACCCGGTAGGTCTGGCCGTCGGGATCGAGCCGAATCAGGCCGAGACTCTCGAACGGTACGATCTGACCGAGCGCGTCGCCGACGACCACGGTGAGCGCGCTGAGATCGAGGCGGGCGCTGATCGCGCGGTTGATCTGGGCCACGGCGGCCAGGCGCTGCGCTCGGGCCTGGGCCGCCTCGTACAGCCGCGCGTTGGCCAGCGCCACGGCGGCCTCGCCCGCGACCGCCTCGGTGAGCGCGATCTCGTCCGCCGTCCAGATGCGAGGGCCGCCCACCTCGTGGATGCCGAGCACGCCGAGCAAGGTGTCGCCGTGGAACAGCGGCGCCACGATCACCGCCCAGGTGTGCTGCGGCGTGCGCTCCCGTGGGCCTAGCCCGAGCCCGGCGAGGTGCGGGTCTCGTTCCAGGTCCGAGACGGCCACGGCGCGCCGCGCGCGCACGGCCATCTCGGCGATCGCGAGCCGCCGCGGCCGATAGGCGCTGGCCGGCTCGACGCCGGGCCGGGTCCATTCGTAGGTGAACGGTAGCTGGTGGCCGGCGTCGCGCTCGAGATGCAAGAACGCGCGCGCGGCGCCGAGCGCGACGCCCAGCTCTTCCAGCGTGGCGCGCAGGATGGCGTCCACGTCGAGCGAGGCGCGCACGCGGGCATTGATCCGGTTAGTCAGCGCCTCCCGGGCGGCGAGCGCCTCGGCCGCGTGCCGCGCCTCGGCCTCCGCCGCGTGCGCGCCCGCCAGCTCAGCACTCATCCGGTTGAAGCTCGCGGCCACCTGGCCCACCTCGTCGTGGCCGCGCACGGGCACCGTCGCGCCCAACTCGCCGGCGGCCACGCGGGCGGTCGCGTGCTGCAGCGCCCGGAGCGGCTGACTCAGGCGCCGTCCCACCAGCCAACCGAGCAGCATCGCCAGCAGCCCGGTCAGCACGAGCAGCACCTGGCCGCTCTGCTGCACGTCGGTCGCGGCCCCCAGCGCCACCTCGCGCGGCTCGGCCACGACTACCCCCCAGCCGATTACGGGCAGGGCGACGTAACCAAGCAGACTGGGTCCGCCCGGGCCCGCTTCAGTCTCCAGGGCGCCCGACTGGCCGGCCCGCAAGGGCGGCAGGGCGGCGCTCAGGTCGTCCGCGGGCTGCAGCAGCCGGGCGGCATCTGGGTGCGCCAGATACGTGCCGTTGTTCAGATCGACAATGCTCAGCGAGCGCGAGGGGTCCGGCCGGAAGCGGGAGAGTGTATCGCCGAGCGTGGTGAGGTCGATCGTGCCGACGATGGCGCCGCGCGTCGTGTCGCCGTCGCGGATGGCGGCCGCGATCGGGACGACCGGCCGGCCGCTTACGGCCGAGCGGTTGGCCGGGCCTACACTGCTGCCCGGCTGGAGCAGCGCCGCCGCGAATGCCTCGCGCTGCAGGCGGCCGGCCGCGATCTCGCGTGCGGCGGCCGTGCTGCCGGCGCGGGCGCGGAGGTCGCCGTTGCTGTCGCGCCAGACAAACGTATCGAACTGTTCGTTGAATTGGCGGAGCTGGCGGTTGAGGACGGCCTCCATGGTCGCCGTGTCGCCGGCGCGGGCCGCCGCGACGACGATGGGCCGCCCAGCCACCTCCTCGATGACGTGGCGGGCGTCCATCACGTAGCGCTGCGCCAAGCCCGCCCCGAGCTGCGCGGAGCCCGCGGCCGCGTTCAGCGCATCGACGCGCAGCGCCTCGCGGCTGACGCTGACGAGCGCCAGGCCGAGGATCAGCAGCGGCAGCATCGCGACGACGCCCAGGAGCAGGCTGAGCTTGGCCTGGAGGCTCATGCGCTGGGTCTCGGCCAACGCGCGCCGCGCGCCGGCGAGCGCCCCGGCCGGCCCTTCTGTACTCATCGCTCGCTCTCCGCGGGGCGTCCGGCGCGTTCGGCTGACAATATGATAGACAGTATACTGGCGTTTGTTGTGCCGCTGAGACACGCGGCGCCTGGGGGCGGCGGCAGCGCCCGCCCGCCGCGGAGGTAGGCTCGCGCGATGAATGACCCGCCGCTGCCACCGCTGCCGTCTAGCGTGCCACAAGTATTGGTCGTGGACGACGACGCTAACCTGCGCCGGCTCGTCCACGATAACCTGGTCCTCGAAGGCATGGCGGTCCGCGCGGCGGCCGACGTGCCCGCGGCGCGCGCGACGCTCGCGGACTGGACGCCCGACCTGATCGTGCTGGACGTCATGCTGCCGGGCGCCAGCGGCTTCGACCTCTGCCGCGAGCTAAGCGCCGAGCCGCGGCTGCGCGACGTGCCGGTGCTGTTCCTGAGCGCCCGCGGCGAGACCGAGGACAAGGTCGCGGGGCTGGGCCTGGGCGCGGTGGATTATCTCGGCAAGCCATTCGACCCGGCCGAGCTGGTGGCGCGCTGCCAGGCGGCCCTGCGCACCCACCAGCGCGCCCGGGCCGCGGCGCAGAGCGAGCTGGACCGGTTCAAGGATCAAGTGCTGACCCTGGTGGGCCACGAGCTGCGCACGCCGCTGTCGCTGGTGCTCGGCTACGCCGAGCTGCTGCGGGCGCGCGGCGACGACCTGGCGCCCGAGCGCCTCGACGCCTTTCTGCGCGAGATCACCACCGGCTCCACGCGCCTGGCGCGGCTGCTCGAAGACGTGCTCCTGCTCGTCGCGCCGGCGCCGCGGCTCCAGCCACTCGACCTGCGGGGCCCCGTCGGCCAGGCGATTGCCGCCGTCGGCCCGCGTTGCCAGGCGCAGGGCGTCAGTCTGGCCTACGAGCCGCCGCCGACGCCGCTCTCCATCCACGGCGCGCCGCTCGCACTAGCGGCGGCCGCGCGCCACCTGGTGGAGAACGCCGTGGCGTTCTCGCCGCGCAACGGGCGCGTGGCAGTTACGCTTGCGGCCGCCGGGCCCGAGGCGCGGCTCACGGTAACGGACGCGGGCCCGGGTATCGCGCCCGCGCACCACGAGCGGATCTTCGAGCGGTTCTACCAGGTGAGCCAAGGCCTGAGCCGCGAGCACGGCGGGCTGGGCCTCGGCCTGGCTATCGTGCGGCAGGTCGCCACGCTGCACGGGGGGCGCGTCGCGGTCGAGAGCACCCCCGGGCAGGGGAGCCGCTTCACGCTGACCGTGCCGCTCGCGGCGCCCGGGCGGGCGGGCGCGGGGGCAGCCGAGTGACTGGCGGGGCGGGCGGCGCGGCCGCCGGGTTACGCTTTTGATAAGGAAGATTATCATAAGCGTAACGCAGGCAAGCGCCTACCGGCGCGGCCCGCATCTTGCACCGTCGCCTGATCCGGCTCCCCGACCCGTTGCCGAAAGCTGAGGCTGAGAAGTGGCGCGGCCCGCATCTTGCACCGTCGCCTGATCCGGCGGCCCGTGGCTGCTGGCGCCCAGCCGGGGCCGCGCTGTACAGGCCGCCACGCGCGCTTGGCCAGCGCATGGCCGGGGCGAAGGCGGTGGGTGAGCGGCCGCGGCCGCGCGATCGACGCGAAGGAGACGCGATTGGCATGACGGTGCCGCTGATGCTCGCGGGCGACGAGGTCGAGCTGATCGAAACGTTGGACCGCTATCCCGATCTACCTCTGGGCACGCGCGGCTTCGTCACGAAGACCGCGCTAAACGGCATCGTCACGGTCCATATCCGCGGCTGGAGCATCGTCGCCAACGTGGGCGCCTTCCGGGTTGTTGACGACGACGGCTCGGACGGCTGACGGGCGGTCATGCTCCCTCATGGCGTTATGTCACAAACGCCCTGCCGGGCCGCGCGCAGCGCCCGAGCCGGCTGCTGGCGGGCTTACGGTTAATCGCCCTTGCCGGCGCGGTCCCCTAGCCCTGCTGGCTCGACGGCGCCTGCCGCTCGGCCTCCGTGGCGAGCGCCGTCAGGCCGGTCATGCCGCCGAGCGACATCGACTCCACGGCCGACGACGGGATGATCACGATGGAGCCGGGGTTCTGCCGCATCGTCTCGTACAGCATGTTCATGCCGCGCAGGTGCAGGGCCATCGGGTTGTCGTGGTAGACCAGGCCCGCCTCGGCGAACCGCTCGGCGATCAGCCGCTCGCTCTCGCCCAGGATGACGCGCGCGTCGCGCTCGCGCTCGGCCTGCGCCACGCGGCTCATCGCGTCCTGGAGCGCGTCGGGGATCTTGATGTCGCGCATCAGCACAGCGGTGGCCTTCACGCCCCAGGGCTCGGTCTGCGCGTCGAGCACGCGCGTTAGCTCCTCGTCGATCGCCTGCCGCTCCGAGAGCACCTCGCTGAGGTTGCTGCGGCCGATGATGTCGCGCAGCGCGGTCTGTGCCGCACCCAGCACGGCGGCGCGATAGTCCTCGACCTGCAGCACCGCCCGGCTGGGATCGATCACGCGCCAGTAGATGACCGTGTCGACGTTGACGGGCACGTTGTCGCGGGTCAGCGTCTGCTCGGCCGTGAAGGAGCTGGTCACCGTGCGTAGGTCCACCGTGAACGGCGTGCGCTCGACGAACGGCAGCAGGAAGAAGATCCCCGGCCCGCGCACGCCGGCAAAGCGGCCCAGCCGCAAGACGACCTTGCGCTCCCACTCCGAGCAGATCCGCAGCGAGGCGGTGATGATAATGATCGCCACTACGATCAGGAAGATGATCACGCCTTCCATATGTGCTGCTCCCTCCCATCCAGTGGCCCGGCGCGCCGCACGGGCCGTGGGCGAGGCGCCGCTCGCCAGGCGCATTATAGGCGGAAGGGCCGCGCGCAACCGGTTAGGGAAGGCGCGGGCGAGCCCTACCAGTGCAGCTCGAGCACGGCGGCCGACTCGATCCAGCCGTCGCGGGGGAGGCCCGTCGTGCCGGCCACGCCGCCGAGCAAGCCCACCAGGTCGCGCCAGCGCTCGGCCCCCTCGCCGTTGAGCGGGAACCGGTCGCCCATCACCCCGCCCAGCCAGCTTACGAGGCCCGCGAGGTCGGCATAGTAGACGCCCACGTTGGGTGACGGCAAGGCCCGCGCCAGCCGGCTATAGGTAGGGCTCGCGGGCAGCCCGCCCGCCGCGGAGCCCTGCACCAGCGTCGTCGCGGTGCCCGTGGTGATGAACAGCCAGCGGCCCAGATAGCCCCAGGTGATATTGAGATCCTCCGACAGCGGCAGCCGGCGGACCACCACGTCGCCCTGGCGCTCCTCGACCGGCTCGCCGAACGGCAGGTCCGCCGCGCTCTCCACCGCGCGCACCAGATCGCGCAGCTTGCCCTCGACGCTCGGCGGGTCGCGGACCTCGAACAGCGCGACGACCTGCGGGAGAACAGCGGCCGTGCCTTCGCCGCCGCTCGGCGGCAGCAGCGCCAGGCCGAACTCGCCATCCATCCAGTCCAGCAGGTCCGCTTGCCAGTCGACGCCCGGCGGCAGCATCTCGTGGATCGTGGACGGCCCCTCGACGATGGGACGCAGTGCCGCGGCGAAATTGGTGCCGGCCCCCGCGGCCAGCGCGCCGGGCGGCACGAAGTGCAGCGCGCCCTCCGTGCTGGCGGGCTGCTGCGTCGCCTGCCAGGCGACCGGCGTGTCCACGACGAGCCGCAGGCCCTCCGGGGCGGCGGTGACGCTCAGCGCGAGACTGCCCGCCCGCAGCCGGTCCAGCTCGTCCGGCAGGTCCGGCACGCCGTTGGCCAGGCCGCGCGCCATCAGCTCCCCGAAGCTCGCCAGGCCCGTCGCCCCGCCTGGCAGCATCCCCGCGGCGCCGGGAGGCGGCTGACGGCCCGGAGCGCCGGCCGCCGGCGCCGGGGCCGCGCCGGGCGGCGGGGCGCCCTCGGCCGGCGTGAGGCTGGCGAGCCAGCCGGCGAAGCCGGGGCCGTCGAGATAGCCCGTGACGAAGCGGCTGGCGGGCAGGCGCCCGGTCGCGGCGCGGTAGCCCGTCGCGCCGCCGAGCCCCGGCCCGGCGCTCGCGCCCGCGCGCACGCGGTCGACGGTCGCGGTGAGGGCGGCGCGGTCGTTCGCCGCCAGGAGGTAGCTGCCGACGGCGGCCGCGTAGAGCCCGCCGTTCCGCCCCATCCGGACGATCGCCACGTCGCCGTAGGGCTCGTCCGGCACGGCGTCCTCGGAGGCGCGCGCGACGAAGCTGAGGACGGCGCCCGGGTCGTCGGCGGCCAGCGCGCCGACCACGCCAACCGCGTCGCCGCGCGCCCAGGCGCCCAGGGCCAGCGCGCGCGCCACCCGTGGCGCGAGGCGGACCCAGGCCCACTGCTCCTCGTCGGGCGCGAGATCGGTCAGCAGGCCCAGCAGCCGCGCCAGCCGCGGCCCCTGGTCGTCGCCCGGTCGCAGCTGGATCTCCAGATAGCCGACCGTGTCGGCCGGGAACAGCGCCGCTAGCGCCACGGGCGCGGCGGCCTGCCCCTGGGCTACCGTCCGCAGAGGCACCAGCGCCACGCTCAACGCGAGCAGCACCGCGAACAGACGCCTCCGAGCCATCGTCCGCTCCTTTCTAGCGCCGGCCCGGCGCCGACACCGCACGCTCGGCGCCGCCGGGGACGTAGTGGCACACGCGCGGCAACCGTGTGCCAGCGACGAAGTATACCCCGGCGGCCACTCCGAGTCTGGCGAGCCCCTCTCGCGCGCCGGTCAGCGCCCGACGCTGCCCGCCGGCCGTGCGACGGCGCCTGCTCGCGCTGGACCCGCGTTTCGTATAATGGGCGCAATGGCCGGGCCCGGGGCGGCCCGCGCCGCGCCCGCACGGCCGTGCAGCGCCGTCGGGAGAGACTGCTCGCGTCTGGCAGGAGAAGGCCGTGCACGAGCCGGACCGCGCGGCGAGTCGCCGACCGTTACGTTCCGCTCATGTCCGCAGGCGCGTGCCGCCCTGGCGCGCGCTGGGGGTGCTGCTCGTCGGCCTCGCGTGGGGGCTGAGCAGTGTCGGCCCGGTGGACGCGCAGGGTTCCCCCTTCGCCGCGCCGCCCGCGGCGGGAACGTCCACCGACAGCACGCCGCCGCTCGCGCCGCCTGGCCCGAGCGCCCCGCCGCCGACGGCTAGCAGCGCGGCGCTGGGAGCGGTGAGCCCGAGCGCGGCGGGGACCGCGCCCAGCCTGCGCGCGAGCCTGGCCCCAGACCTGGCGCGGCTCGCCGAGGCGGTGAACAGCATCCGCGCCCAGAACGGCCGCCCGCCGCTGCACCTCCAGGCGCAGCTAACGCTCGCCGCCCAACGCCACGCCGACGGCATGGCCCAGAGCCGCACCATGAGCCACGTCGGGCCATTCGGCGCGCGGCCCTCCGACCGTATGGGTGCCGCGGGGTACGACACTTGCGGCGGCGGCGAGAACGTCTCCTTCGGCGCGCTGGAGAGCGCCGACGACATCGCTCGCGGCTGGTACGACAGCCCCGGTCATCGCGCGATCATGCTGGACGACACCATCCGCGAGATGGGCGTGGGCCGCGGCCAGACGCCCGACGGCGTCTCCTACTGGGCGCTGGAGGTGGGCCAGCGGCCCACGGTGGCCCCGATCGTCATCAACGGCGAGGCGGCTGCTAGCCCGGTCAGCGACGTGATCGTGTACGTCTACCCGCAGGTCAGCGATTACTGCCTGGGCCCGGCGCGGAACATCACCCAGGTCACGTTGAGCAACAGCCCCGACTTCGCTTACGCCCAGACGTTCGACTACGCGCCGAGCCTGCCGTGGACGCTGGCGCCCGGCGAGGGCCAGCGCACCGTCTACGCCCGCCTGATGGACAGCAGCGGACGCACGCTGGACGCGCAGGACGACATTCTCGTGAGCGCCACGGCGCAGCCCGCGAGCACGGCATCGGACCTGACGCCGGCGGTGCAGACAGTCAACGTGGCGGGACCGGGCGGCACGACGCAGCAGATGACGATCTACCGCTCGACCTTCATCGCCCCGCCGAACGCGGCGGTAACGACGACGCCCTGCCCCGGCACACTCACCGGCTGCCTCAGCATGAGCAGCGTGAGCGGTGCCGCGGGCGCCCCAGTGAGCCCTGCCGCCCCACCGGCGATCCTGCCCGGCTCGCCCGGCCCTGGCTCGAGCGGCTACGGCAGCAGCGCGTTTGGCCCGGCGCCCAGCCCGCTGGCCCCCAGCGTCGCGCCGGTCGGGCCGCTGACGGCGCCCGCCGGCAACTGCCCGCTGGCCCGCTCCTGCTAGCCGCCGTGATCGGCGCTAGCTCGCCGCCAGGCGCGCCACCTCGTCCAATAGCTCGGTGATCTCGAACGGCTTCGCCATGCAGCCGTCGGCGCCCACTTGCGCCGCCTTTTGGTGGGCGCGGCCGTCGGCCGTGAGCAGGAGGACGGGGATGCCCGGGTGCAGCCCGCGCTGTTGCAGCGCCGCCGTGAAGGCCGGGCCGTCCATGCGCGGCATCGCCCAGTCGAGCACGATGACCGCGGGCCGCTGCACGCTCAGCTTCGCTAGCGCCTCCAGGCCATCGCCCGCCACGACCACGTCGTACCCCTCGAGCTGCAGGACCGCCGCCAGGGTTTCTTGCAAGCCCACGTCGTCGTCGACCACCAGTACCGTATCTGCCAAGCTTCCTGCCTCGTCGCCGCGTGATGTGCGAACCCGCCATTCAGCATATTGCGGCTTGCGGGGTGCCGCAAGGAACGTTGCCGGGTCCACGCGACGCTATAATCGGCGAGCGGACCCGGCTCGCCGAACGCTGAAAGCGGAGGGCTACGCATGGCTAACCTGCCGCTCACCATCGCGCTGGAGCACTACGACCGCCACGTCCCGTTCTTCGACGGCACGGTCGCTCCCGAGGGCGTCGATCTCACCGTGCTGAACGTGGGCCAATCGGCGCCCGGGCGCCACGGGCTGCGCCGTCACGAGCGTATGCTGGCCGGCGAGTTCGACGTGGGCGAGTTGTCGTGCTCGTCGTACCTGCTGGCGCGCGACCGCGGCCTGCCCTACGTCGCTATCCCCGTCTTCCCACGCCGCCTGTTCAGTCAGTCTCGCATTTACGTCAATGCAAACGCCGGGATCGCGGGGCCGGCGGACCTCGCCGGCCGGCGCGTGGGGTTGAGCAGCTATCAGACGACCCTCTCCGTGTTGGCGAAGGGCGACCTGGCGCACGAATACGGCGTGCCCTGGAAGGACGTCACCTGGGTCACGTCGAGCGAGGAGGCGGTGCCGGTCGAGTACCCGCCGGACGTGCGGGTGGAGCAGGTGCCGGCCGGCCAGTCGCTAGGCGCCCTGCTGCTCGAGGGCGGCGTCGACGGCGTCGCGCTGCCGCATCCCCCGCGCGTCATTCTGGAAGCTGGCCCGCGCGTTCGTCATCTGTTCGCCGATCCACGCGCCGAGGAGCAGGCGTACTTTCAGCGCAACGGCTGGTGGCCGATCATGCACGTCGTCGCCTTCAAGGAGGCGCTGGTGCGCGAGCATCCCTGGCTGCCCGGGGCGTTCCTGGCCGCCTTCGAGCGCGCCAAGGCGATCTGCTACGGCTACTACGACGACCCGAACTGGTCGGTGCTCGCCTGGGGCCGCCAGGCCTTCGAGGACCAGCGGCGCCAGCTCGCGCCGGACTCGTGGCCATACGGGCTCGCGCGCAACCGCGCTAACCTGGAGCGGTTCATTGCCTACTCGCACGAGCAGGGCTTGATCCGCAGTCGCCTGGCCCCCGAGAGCCTGTTCGTCGACCCGACCCACGCCCGTTAGGCGCGCGGGCAGGGCCCGCGGACCGAAAAGCCTTCCCTACGTCGGTCAGAACAACCGGTGGCGCGGTTGCTACGGGCGCCTCGCCTTGGCTCCGAGTAATGCATGGTCTACAATTGCGTGCATTACAGTTGTTGTGGCGAGGACATGAGCGAGCCCGGCGGTGTCCCGCGGGTGGGGGTTGCGGTCGACGTGGTGTGCTGCCGACTGCGACCGAGTGAGACGGCGTGGCAGCTGGAGGTGCTGCTGGTACGCCGGCTGCCGCCCCCGTTCGCCTGGCAGTGGGCGCTGCCGGGCGGTGTGCTGCACGCCGACGAACGGCTGGCCGACTGCGCCCGCCGTCTGCTGCGTGAGCGCACCGGCCTGGTGGAATCCTACCTGGAGCAGCTCTACACCTTCGACGCGCTCGACCGCGACCCGCTCGGCCGCACGCTCTCCGTCGCCTACTACGCGCTGTTCCGTCTGGACGCGTCTGAGCCCGAGGCGGGGCGGAACGTGGCCGCCGCGCGCTGGTGGGCCATTCACCATCTGCCCGCGGGGGGAATGCTGGCTTTCGACCACGCGCGGATCATTCAAGCCGCGCACGAGCGGCTGCGCCACAAGCTCGACTACGCGCCGGTCGCCTTCCAGATGCTTCCACCGAGCTTCACCATGACACAGTTACGTCGTGTGTATGAGGCAATTCAGGAGCGCCCCTACGACCCCACGAACTTCCCGCGCGCCATGCAAGCGCGCTTCCCCGGCCTGACCGTCGTCCCCGGCCAGCACGACCGCGCCAGCAAGCGCCCCGCCCGCCTCTTTCGCTACGACGCCTCGCCCACTACCCTGTCGGCCGGGCGATAATGTGGCCACCGGCAGTCCGCTCGATCGGCGAGCGGGGATAGGAAACAGGTGATGGACACCGCGGTGCGGAAGGCCAAGGCGCCGCCAGACCGCTCGGGTTGGCCGCTCGTGTTGCGGCTGCGGCCCGCGCTCGACCTGACGGAAGAGCAGTTCTACGAGTTCTGTCAGCTCAACCGCGACCTGCGACTTGAGCGCAACGCCGAAGGAGAGCTGCTTGTCATGCCGCCGACAGGATGGGGGGCCGGCCACCGCAACCTTGAGATCAGCCGGCAGCTCGCAAACGGGGCCATCGAGAACGGGACCGGCTACGGATGCGACTCCTCGACCGGCTTCCGGTTGCCCAACGGAGCGGTCCGCTCTCCCGATGCGGCGTGGCTGCCGAAAGAGAAGGTGCCGCACTTCTCGGCCCACCAGCGAGATCGGTTCCTGCCCGTGTGCCCGGACTTCGTGCTGGAGCTGTGGTCGCCGTCGGATCGGCTGTCCGACGTGCAGGCCAAGATGGAAGAGTACCTGGCGAACGGCGCGCGCCTCGGCTGGCTGCTCTATCCCCCGGAGCGCCGTGTCTACGTCTACCGCCCGGGCGTATCCGTCGAGCAGCTCAATAACCCCGAAACGCTAGCAGGCGACCCAGTGCTGCCCGGCTTCGTGCTCGACCTGCGCCGGGTCTGGTGAAGGCGGGGGGGCGCAGCAAGCAGCGCCCCCCCGCCGGATCGGGGTGCCAGCGCGGCCAAGCCGACCGCGCCCGTCCGCGGTCTGGCTGAATGGCTCGGGCTAGAGCTGGACGCCGAAGCGGCGGCTGAGGCGGTAGAGCAGCATCGAGAGCGGCGTCATCACGCCGATCACCACCATCGCGAAGGCGCTGAGCTGGCTCGTGCTGCCGTTCACCCACAAGTCGAGGATAGTGGTCGCCACGACCTGCGACTGCTGCGTGTACAGCAGCGCGGCGATCGACAGCTCACGCACGGTGATCAGGAAGATGAAGATCCAGCCGCCGAACAGGGCAGGGAACAGCAGCGGCACCACGATGCGCGTAAACGTGCGCCACCACGACGCGCCGCTCGTCTGAGCGCTTTCCTCTAGCTCCGGGTGGATCTGCAGGATACCGGGGTAGCTGTAGCGCATCGCGTAGGGCAGGAAGCTCACCGCGAACGCGACCACGAGCAGCCAGATCGTGCCGTAGATGGGAATGGGCAGCGTCAGGTAGGTTTGCAGGAAGGCGACGCCCAGCACCACGCCGGGGAAGGCCATCGGCACGGAGGCGAGCTGGTCGAGCGCGTAGCGGCCGGGGATGCGCGTGCGGGCCATCAGCCAGGCCACCAGCACGCTCAGCACCACGGCGCCGCTGGCGGCGAACACCCCCACCAGGAGGCTGTTGCGGAAGCTGGCGAGGAGCGCGGGGCTGCTCAGCACAGCGGCGTAGTGCTCCAGCGTCAGCGCGGTCCAGAAGCTGCCCGCCGTGCTGATCGAGCGCGACACCGACACCGCGGCCAGCGCCAGGATCGGCAGGAGCTGCACCGCCACGACCAGGAACACCAGCGCGGCGGCCGGGTAGCGCCACGGCCCCAGCTCCTGCACGCGCGGGCGGAAGCCCTTGCCGGTGACCGTGGCGAAGCGATGGGCGTCGCGCGTGACGCGGCTGTAGAAGTAGAGGCCCACGAGCACCACGCCGAGCGTCAGCACGCCGTAGGCGCTGGCCGTGCCGTAGCGGGGCACCAGCGACTCGCGCACGGCCAGGTAGACCTCGGTCGTGAGCACGCGGATGCCCGCCGGCACGCCGAGCAGCACGGGGATCTCGAACGCCTGGATGGAGCGCACGAAGCTGAGCAGCAGCACCGACAGGACGGCCGGCAGCGCCAGGCGCAGGGTGATGCTGCGCAGGACGCGCAGGGGCCGGGCGCCGCTCATCGCCGCTGCCTCTTCGAGCGCGGGGTCCATCGAGCGCAGCGGCATGGCCATCAGCAGGAAGACGACCGGCACCCAGAACAGCGACTCCACGAGCACCATGCCAGCCATCGAGAAGACGTCGAACGTCGCGCCGTCGCCGAACACGCGACGCGCGGCCTCGTTCAGGTAGCCGCTGCGCGGGCCGAGCAGGAAGATCCAGCCGACGACGCGGATGATGCCCGGCACGGCGAAGACGACGAACGTGCTGGCGTAGAGCGCCTGCTTGCCGGG
>JAJPHF010000113.1 GCA_021325365.1 Pseudomonadota bacterium | reverse complement strand
TGCTAGGCCGGGCGCGGGTTGGCGCGTGCTCCTCGGGCGCGGAAGGTCGCATCGTTTGCCCCGTACGATACTCCCTCGATGGCTCGCGGCGGGCCGGGCCGGCGGGGAGGCCCCGGGCCGGGCGCGGGCGGCGGGCGGGGCGGGAGGCGTGTACGGGCAGGGACGGCGACCACGTCGCGCGAGCTGGCAGGCGCTCTCCGGCGCGCCGCGCGGCCTCTCTACCTAAGAATGCATTGGCGGGAGGCGACCGTCCGGCGCACCCGCCGGGGCTGCGCGCCCGACCCCAAAATACTGCTGGCGAAGTCCGCGCCGGTCTGAGACTTTCCGTGTGGGCGGCGCCGGGGCTGCGGCCTCGAGGGCCGCGGGCGGGCATGAAACCCGCCCCTACGTCAGCCTGTCCGCTCATACCTGAAGGTCTCTAGCCGCGGACGGGCACCAGACGCGCCCCCTTACGTTACCCGACTGCTCACCGGCGCGTTCGCCAGCAGCCTCAAGTGTTGGGGGACACCCGGCTAGCGGCGGCGGGGGCTGGGGGGTAGAATGCGGGGCGGCCCGCGCAAGCTCGGCCGGCGCGGCGGTGCGCGGCGCGCGCAGCCGGCTGAGACACCAGCGCGCAAGGAGGTAGCTCGATGGCCTCGCCCCTCACGCCCGAGCAGCTGGTCGACCTGCTGCGCACGATGCTGCGCATGCGGCGCCTGGAAGAACAGGTGATGCACTTTGGGGAGGAGCACGAGGGCTTGCTGCGCGGCCACTACCACGTCTACGTGGGCCAGGAGGCGGCGGGCGCGGGCGCCACGGCGGCGCTCGGCCCCGACGACTACGTGTGGACGACGCACCGCAACCACGGGCACGTGATCGCGCGCGGCGGCGACCCGGGCCGCACCCTGGCCGAGATCATCGGGCGCGCGGACGGCTACTGCAAGGGCCGCGCGGGCACGTTCCACGTCGCCATCCCCGAGAAGGGCATCCTGCACACCTCGGCCATCGTCGGCGGCTGCCTGCCGCTCGCCGCGGGCGCGGCCTACGCCGCCAAGGTGAAGCGCAGCGGGCAGGTCTCGCTCGTCTTCTTCGGCGACGGGGCGATGGAAGAGGGCGTGTTCTACGAGACGATCAACATGGCGCAGCTGTGGCGGCTGCCGGTGATCTTCTACATGGAGAACAACGCCGTCTCTCCCAGCGAGCGGCCCGGGCGCGGCTCGCCGACCTCCGAGCACGCCGCGACGGCGCTCTCCGACGTGCCGCGCGCCTTCAACGTGGAGACGAAGGTGGTGGACGGCACGGACGCGGAGCTGGTCTACCAGACGGTAAGCGACTTCGTGGCGCGCGGGCGCTCGGGCGAAGGCCCGTACTTCGTCGAGTCGCGGACCACCCGCTGGCCGGGCAACTACGGCTCCTTCCCGCGGCTGGTCGGCGGCGACACCGACATCGCCTGGACCTGGGCGCCCGAGAACGCGCCGGAGGTCGTGCGGGCCTGGGAGAAGGAGAGCGACCCGGTGCTGCTGCTGGCGCGGCGGCTGCTGGAGCGCGGCACGCTCAGCCGGGAGGCGCTGATCGACCTCGACCGGCAAGTGCGCGAGGAGGCCGCCGCCGCGGCCCAATTCGCGCTGAACAGCCCGCTGCCGGCGCCCGAGACGGTGTTCGAGCACGCCTACGCCTGACCGTCCGGGGGGCGGGAGCTAGCGCCCCCTCTGGACCGCGTGCCGGGGCGCTGCTGGCCGGGACCACGTTGGAGAGTGAGATGCCAAAGATCAAGTACGCGCAGGCGATCGCCGAGGCGCTGGACGAGATTCTGGCCGAGGACGACCGCGTCACGCTCATCGGCGCCGGCTTCGCGGGGCTGACGCCGAGCGCGACCTTGCTGAACCCCGTGCGGGAGAAGTACGCCGCGCGCATCAAGTACCCGCCCATCGCCGAGCTGGCCTACTGCGGCATCGGCATCGGGGCGGCGATGGCGGGGCTGCGGCCGATCATCGAGCTGAGCACGGCGACGTTCTCCTACGAGGCGATCCCCCAAATCGTGAACGAGGCGGCCATCGCCAGCTCGAACTCGGCCGGCCAGACCTCCGTGCCGATCGTCTTCCACATGCTGTACGGCATTCGGGGCGCGGGGGCGGTGCAGCACTCGGGCAGCCCGCAGGCGTGGTACTGGAACACGCCGGGCCTGCAGGTGGCGATGCCGGGCACGCCCGCCGACGTGAAGGGGCTCCTGCGCTGGGCGGCGCTCAAGAGCCGCAACCCCACGGTGTTCATGAACCACCAGAAGCTAATGGAGACCGAGGGCGACGTGCCTGATGGCCCGTTCGACATCCCGTTCGGCCAGGCGGAGGTCGCGCGGCCGGGCGGCGACGTGTCGATCGTGGCCTCGTCGATCCAGGTGCCGCGGTCCTTGCAGGCGGCCGAGACGCTGGCGCGCGACGCGGGCATCGACGCCGAGGTGGTGAACGTGCGGACGCTGGAGCCGCTGGACAAGGCCACGATCCTGGCCTCGGTACGGAAGACGGGCCGGGTGGTCGTCACTGACGAGAGCCACGACGACTGCGGCGTGGCGGCGGGGCTGGCGGCGATCATTGCCGACGAGGGCTTCGACCTGCTGAAGGCGCCGATCCGCCGTGTGAGCATCCCGCCGGTGCCGATTCCCTACGCCGCGACGATGGAGGACTTCGTCACGCCGAGCCCCGAGCGCATCGTCGCCACGGTCCGCCAGCTCGTCGGCAGCCGGTGACAGCATGCCCGACTCCTTGAGCCTAACGGTGGTGTACCAGCAGGACGGTCCCTGGATCGTGGAGATGCCCGCGGTGATGCGCCAGGGCGCCACGCTAGAGGAGACGCGCGGCAATATGGTCGATGCGCTGCGGCTCACGCTGGGCGCCTAGCTCACCGCACCTCGCCCGCGAGCAGCAGCCGCTCGGCGAGCACGAGGAGATCCGTGGGCCAGAGGGTGCGCGGGCGCGGATGGGGGGCCGTCGGCGGGTCGGCCGTGGGGCGGCAGGAGAGCACCATCTGGCGCCACTGGGCTGGCACGGCGTCGCGGCCGTGGACGGCGCCGAGCAGCGCGCCACAGATGGCCCCGTTGGTGTCCGTGTCGCCGCCGGCCCGCACGGTAGCGACGACGCCCGCTTCCAGCGAAGGCGCGTGGAGTAGCTGGTAGAAGGCGTTCTGGAGCGCGACGAGCACCCAGCCCTGCTGGCGCTCGTAGTCGGCCGGCGGGGCGGCGCGGGCGGCCGCCAGCGTTTCGAGCACTGCCGTCTCGGCGCAGCTCTCGCGCGCCCAACCCAGCGTGGCCGCGTACGCGCCGGCCGCGTCGGCGCCGTGGCGAATGGCGTGTCCGATCGCCACCGTGAAGGCGGCCGAGGCCTCCTGGCAGACCGGGTGGGGATGCGTCAGACGGGCGTCGGCGCGGGCGGCGTCGGCCACGGCGGCGGGCTGACTGGCGCCCCAGACGCCGATCGGGCTGACCCGCATGAGGGCGCCGTTGGCCTGCGACGACTGGCTGGCGGCAGCCATGGCCGCGCTGGCGGCCGTGCCGTCGCGGATCGAGGCTGGCGTGATGGCGGAGAGCGCCCGGGCGGTGGTGCCGCCCACGTCGAACGGCGGCGACCACGCGGGGCTGACTCCGTGGCCCGTGTCGCCACGATACCACCAGGCATACGCCGCGGCGATCTGCTCCGGATCGATGGCTCCCCGGGCGACGATGCTGCGGGCCAGCAGCAGGGCCAGCTCCGAGTCGTCGGTCGGCTGGCCGGCAATGATGTTGTGCGGGCCGCCATCGGCGAGCAGCCGCGGACCGCTGTCGGGATACCTGGCGGCGATCTGTCGCGCCGATGCGAACTCGACCAGCGCGCCCAGCGCGTCGCCCGCCACCTGGCCGAGCAGGCAGCCTTGCACGCGGGCGAGCCGGCCGGCGTCGGCGACGTTCTCGCCCGGGGCGAGGCGCAGGAAGTCGAACGGCAGGGTCGGGTCGGGCCAGGCTGGCGCCGAGCCGCGGAAGATCGGGTCCCAGGCGCGCGCGGCGAGCGCGGCGCAGATACGGGGTGGGCCGCCGAAGCAGTAGCCCACGCGGCTCGCGCCGTCAGAGCCGTAGGCGACCGCCGCGCCCGTCTCGTTCACGAACACGCCCCCGGCGCCCCGGAGCAGCGCGTGGCCGCCGCCGTAGTCCCAGTCGCCGGGCGTGTGCAGCGAGGCCGCGGTCCCCTCGCCCGCCGCGGCGAGCGCGAGACGATAGGCGATGCTCGGCAGGGCGCGGAAGCGGGCCGGCGCGATCACTTGTAGGTTGTCGGCGGCGCGGCGGTCGGCGCCCTGCGAGAGCAGCACGACAGTGTGGGGGCCGAGCGCGGCGTCGGCATCGAGGCGGGGGAGCGGGGCGCCGTTGCGGCGCGGCGGGCCGCAGCCCTCCGCCCAGGTGAAGAGATCGCCCCCGTCGTCGGGGGCGCAGGGCGCGTAGACGACGCCCAGCACGGGCTGGCCGCCGCGCACGAGGCCGATCGAGACGGCACTGCCCCGCTGGCCGCGCAGGAACGCGGACGTGCCGTCGTTGGGATCGACGAGCCACACGTGGCCGGCCGCGTCCCGCGCGGGCTCGTGCGGGCGCGTCTCCTCGCCGCGGTAGCCCCACTCGGGGAAGGCCGCGCGGAGCCCGGCGCGGATGCGATGCTCCGCCTCGTCGTCCACGGGCGCGTGGGCCTTCGCGCCGCGCGGGCCGCCGGGGCGGTGGAACTCCTGCCGCAGGAGGGCACCGGCGTCTTGCGCGAGGCGGACGGCGAGGTCGAGCGCGCGGGCGTAGCTCTCGGGCATCGGGTTCCTCGCGGGCGGCGGCTGGCGGGACGGGGCGGCCACTCTTCACTCATCGTAGCGGGCGCCTCGGACCGCGGCAAGTGCAGGCCGCACGGTCGGGGAGCCGGCCCCTCTTATAATGAGCTATGCAGCGACGTTGATGGAGAGAGCACCGTGCGCGCAATCATTAGCGTTTACGACAAGACCGGAGTCGTCGACTTTGCCCGCGGCCTGAATGAGCTGGGGATCGAGTTCTACTCGACGGGCGGCACCGAGGAGCTGCTGCGGGGGGCCGGGGTGTCGGTCCGTCCGGTCGAGGAGGCCACCGGCTTCGCGGAGATTCTCGGCGGCCGCGTGAAGACGCTCCACCCGAGTATCCATGCCGGCATCCTGGCGCGGCGCGAGGACGCGGCGCACATGGCCGAGCTGGAACGGCTGAACATCACGCCCGTCGACCTGGTAGTGGTCAATCTCTATCCGTTCGTGCAGAAGGTGTCCGAGCCGGGCGTGACGACCGAGGAGGCGCTGGAGAACATCGACATCGGCGGGCCGACGCTGCTGCGCGCGGCGGCGAAGAATTACCCGTCGGTGATCGTGGTCTGCGATCCCGCCGACTACCCCGACGTGCTCGAAGGGCTGCGGCGGCCTGGCGGCGTATCGCTGGAGACGCGGCGTCGACTGGCGGCCAAAGCATTCCAGCACACGGCCTTCTACGACACGCACGTGGCGAGCTACCTGCGGCCCTCGGATGAGCTGTTCCCCCCGGAGATCACGCTGGCGCTGCGCAAGACCATCCCGCTGCGCTACGGCGAGAACCCCCACCAGCTCGCGGTGTTCTACGCGGATTCGACGGTGCGGGCGCTGCCCTACGGCGTGATGGGCGGGGAGCAGCTGCACGGGAAGCAGCTATCCTTTAACAACACCTACGACCTCGACGCGGCCTGGCGCACGGTCAGCGACTTCGCCGCGCCGACCGTGGCGATCATCAAGCACGGGAATCCCTGTGGGCTGGCCACGGGCGACGACCTGGCCGAGACGTACCGGCGCGCCCTGGCGTGCGACCCGCAGTCGGCGTTCGGCGGGGCGGTGGCGGTCAATCGGCAGGTCGACCAGCCGCTGGCCGAGGAGATCGCCCAGGTCTTCTTCGAGGACTTGATCGCCCCGAGCTACAGCGAGGAGGCGCTGGCGATCCTGCGCCGCAAGCGGGACCTGCGGATCATGGCGGCCGGCGGGCGACTGCCCGCGACCGCGCCGTGGGAGCAGGGGGTCTACGATCTGGACTACAAGCGCGTGGTCGGCGGCTTCCTCGTACAGACGCGGGATGCGCTGTCGGAGACGGACCTGGTGCGCGACGTGGTGACGGAGCGCCACCCGACGCTGGAGGAGCTAACCAGCCTGCTGTTTGCGTGGCGGGCCGTGAAGCACGTCCGCTCGAACGCGATCGTGCTGGCCAAGAAGCTGGCGCTGGTCGGCGTGGGCGCGGGCCAGATGAGCCGCGTGGACAGCGTGGACCTGGCGGTGCGGAAAGCCGGCGAGCGCGCGGCGGGCTCGGTGATGGCCTCGGACGCCTTCTTTCCTTTCCCCGATGGCATCGAGCACGCGGCCGACGCCGGCGTGACGGCGGTGATCCAGCCCGGCGGCTCAATCCGCGACGGGGAGGTGATCAAGGCGGCGAACCGTGCGCACATGGCGATGATCTTCACGCACCAGCGCCACTTCCTGCACTAACGGGTTTACCAGCCCCCAGCGGCTTGCAGGCTGACCGAGCCGGACAGCATCATGGGCTGGGCGGCAGGGGACGAGGCACTTTGCCGGCATTCTGCTGGCGCAGGCTCGTGGCGGAAGGGGGGCGGCATGCGGATCGTGGCGAGGGGGGCCGAGAGGGCTGGCGCTGGCGCCGACGACGCGGCTGCCTCGCCGCTACCGATTCCGCGCGTCGTCAAGCGCAACACGCTGTTCCTGGCCGCGGCTCAAGCGTGCGTCGGCATCGGCAACCAAATGACGCCGACCCTCGGCGCGCTCATGGTCATCCACCTCCTGGGCTCCGCGACCTTTGCCGGCGCGGCCTCGGGCATCATGGGCGGCTGCCGGCTCATCTCCTCCTACCCCACGGGCCAGATCAGCGACGCGTACGGGCGCAAGGCCGGCCTGTTCGTGGGGCTGGTCTTCAGCATGATCGGCTCGACGATCGTCGGGCTCGGGATGACGCGCGAATCGCCGGCGCTGTTCTTCGCGGGACTGGTCGTGTTCGGCATCGGGGTCGGCGCGGTGCAGCAGCTGCGGATCGCCGCCGCCGACATGTACCCGCCCAGCCGCCGCGCGGAGGGGCTGGGCTACGTGCTGACCGGCTCGCTGATCGGCGCCTTCGGCGGCCCGGCGCTGATCAGCGCGGCGCAGGCGAGCGCGCCGTCCCTGCAACTCGCCCCCGAGGCGCTCGCCTGGTTCCTCGTGCCGCTCGTGCTGGTGCCCACCGCGGTGCTCGTGTTCCTGGTGCGGCCCGACCCGCGCGAGATCGCGGCGCACCTGGAGCGCTACTATCCGGGCTATCGCCCGCCCGAGCGTGCACCTGGCGGGGCGGTCGCCGCGCCGCGGGTGAAGGTGCGGGAGTACTTCGCGCACTACCCAAGGCGCGTCGCGTTCGTGACGAGCTTCGCCCTGTTCGGCAACATGAGCATGATGATGGCGATGAACGCCGTGGCGCTCGCGCACCACGGGCACGGGCTGCCCGCGATTTCGCTGTCGGTGGCCATTCACATCATCGGGATGTACGGCTTCTCGCTGCCGCTCGGGCGGCTGGCCGATGCGGTGGGGCGGCGGAACGTGATGCTCCTGGGGCTCGTCGCGGCGGCGACCGGGGGGACGCTGGTGCCGACCGCGGCGGAGTACTGGATCGTGACGGCGGGCACCTTCCTGGTCGGGTTCGGCTGGTCGTGCGGCAACGTTGCAATCGTCGCGCTCATCGCCGACACGACGCCGCCGCTGGCCCGCGGGCGTGCGGTGGGCGTGAACGACATGATCGCGGGCTCGGCGTCCATCAGCCTACCGGTCCTGGCGGGACCGCTGGTGGAGCTGGCCGGCCTGCCGTCGCTGGCCGTCGTGAGCGCCCTGCTGATGGTGGGGCCACTGCTCTTGCTGCTGCGCCTGCGCGAGCCCTCGCCGGGCCACTACGCGCATAGCGTAGCCGACCACGCCACCGCTGCACCCCGCGCCGCCGTCCGCGTCCCGCCGGTCGAGCGGCTGTAGGCGCCAGCTTCCACGCTGAGCCGAGCATCAACGGACGGTCGCGACGGCTCGCCACTCGCCTCCATGCCTGGCGCTAGCCAGCGAGTAGGGCACGCAGCCGCCGCGCGTCGTTGATGGCGTGTCCGTGAGGATCGTTGTTGAAGTAGGCGTAGATGGCCAGGTCCCGCGCGCGGTAGGCCGCGAGCCGCTCGGCCCAGGCGCCGAGCTGGCGATCGGTGTACGCCCAGCCCTCCCCCGAGCCACCGTGGAAGCGGACGTACGTCCACGTGGCCGTGATCTCCAGGGGCGACGTGCCGCCGGCCCGATCGGCGAGGCACAGCGCGGCATCGTGGGCGGCCAGGAGGTCGTAGACCGGCTGCACGAACCACGAGTCGTGACGAAACTCGAAAGCGTGTTGGCACCCAGGTGGCAGCGCTGCCAAGAAGGTGGCAAGGCGGTCGACGTCGCGGTGGAACTGCGGTGGCAGCTGCCAGAGGACGGGGCCGAGCGTCGGGCCGAGGGCGCTGGCGCGCTCGAAGAAGCGGCCGACCGGCTCTGCCGGGTCGCGCAGGCGCTTCAGATGGGTGATGAAGCGGTTCCCCTTCACGGCGAACAGGAAATCGGCGGGCGCCTGGGCGGCCCAGGCGGCGAAGCTCTCGCGCGACGGCAGGCGGTAGAACGAGTAATTGATCTCGACCGTATCGAAGCGCTCCACGTAGTAGGCGAGCCAGCGCGCCGGGGGCAGGTCGCGCGGGTAGAAGATGCCGCGCCAGTGCTGGTAGTTCCAGCCGGACGTGCCGATGCGCGGCGGCGTTGCGCTCATTAGCCCCCTCTCCGGTCCAGCGAGGCCCTCGGACTCTCGCGTCGGCGCTTACCTAATGTAGCAGGTGGGGGGCCGAGGGAGTCGCTCCGGCCCGCCGGTCGGCCCGCAAACCGTGTAACTTGACCTTGTTGACGGATAGAACGGAATAGTTCTATACTGCCCGCGATGTATCCGAGATTGACGAGCTACATCATCAACTACTGGCCGCAGGTCGGCCGCGGCCGCTTCTGTCGCTAGCCCCCGCCCAGCCCGGCGGGGGCTCCCCCCGATTGGTGCGGCGGGCTGCTCGGCTAGCTCGCGCCCGCGCGACCTCGGGCTACGTGGCGCGGGTGTGCTGTCCGCGGGCTGCCCGCCGATCGCTCCACGGCATCGATTTCCCTCGGCGGCGCGGACGCGTGCATGCAGACTAGCCACACCGATGATCCGAGAGACCGGCAGCGGCACGAGCGGGCCGGCGGCAGGCGCGGCGAACGGCGGCTGAGCCCACGGCCGCACTAACTGCCGGCAGGTCAGCCAGAGGAGGCGCGATGACTCTCGACGCGGCGCGGAACGGTACGGTGCCCCCCAAGCGGTCGGGCGTCGAGGTCCTGAAGGAGCAGAGCGACTACCTGCGCGGCACGATCCCGGCGACGCTGGCAAGCGATGCGTCGCACTTCTCGCACGACGAGTACCAGCTGTTGAAGTTCCACGGCGTCTATCAGCAGGACGACCGCGATGCCCGCGCCGCCGCGCGCCAAGCCGGGGGCGACAAGGCGTGGATCATGATGGTCCGCGCGAAGATTCCCGGCGGCCGGCTCACCGCCGACCAGTACCTGCGCTTCGACGAGCTGGCGACGCGGTACGGCAACGACACGCTGCGGGTCACCACGCGCCAGTGTTTCCAGCTGCACTACGTTGGCAAGCGCGACCTGCAGCGGACGATTCGCGGCATCAACGAGAGCCTGATCACGACGCTGGGCGCGTGCGGCGACGTCGAGCGCAACCTGGTGGCCTGCCCGGCGCCGGACTCCGCAACGGCCGCGGCGGTGCAGCGCTGGGCGCGCTATCTCAGCGACCAGACGCTGCCGCGGACACGCGCCTATCACGAGATCTGGCTGGACCACGAGAAGGTGGTCTCGACGCAGCAGCCCGACGAGGAGCCGCTGTACGGCCCGACCTACCTGCCCCGCAAGTTCAAGTCGGGGCTGGTGGTCGAGGGCGACAACTGCATCGACGTGTACGCCCAGGACATCGGCATGGTGGCGCATCTCGACGGCGGCCAGCTGGCGGGCTTCACGGTGCTGGTCGGCGGCAGCATGGGGATGACCCACAACGTGACCTCGACGTATCCGCGCGCCGCCAGCCCGATCTGCTTCGTGGAGCCGGACGCGCTGCTGGACACGTTCCTGACGATCATCCGCATCCAGCGCGACGCGGGGAACCGCGCCGATCGCCGCCACGCGCGCATGAAGTACCTGCTCGACGCCTGGGGGCTGGACCGCTTCCGCGAGGAGATGGAGCGGCGCCTGGGCGCCCGGCTCGCGCCACCCCGGCCCCTGCGCTGGCAGCACACGGGGGACCATCTGGGCTGGCACGAGCAGCCCGACGGCCGCGCCTACCTGGGCGTGTGGATCGAGAACGGGCGCATCCAGGACGCGGACGGCCGGCGGACCAAGACGGCGCTGCGCGCGCTGGTGGAGCGCTACCAGCCGGCGATCTGGCTGACCGCCCACCAGAACGCCATCTTCGGCGACCTGCCCGCCGACGAGCGGGCGGCGATCGAGGGGCTGCTGCGCGCGCACGGCGTGCTGCTAGTGGAGGAGGTACCGCGGGCGCTGCGCCACGCGATGGCCTGTCCCGCGCTGCCGACTTGCGGCCTGGCGGTGGCGGAGTCCGAGCGCGCGCTGCCGGGCGTGGTGCGTCAGATCGACGGGGTGCTGCGCGACCTGGGGCTCGCCGACGAGCGCCTGAGCATCCGCATGACGGGCTGTCCCAACGGCTGTGCGCGGCCGTATCTGGGGGACATCGGCTTTGTCGGCCGCAGCCCCGGCAAGTACCAGATCTACCTGGGGGGCGACTTCGAGGGCTCGCGGCTGAACCAGCTCTACGCGGACCTGGTGCCGGTCGAGGAGCTGCCGGAGCGGCTGCGTCCGCTGTTCGCGCTGTTTCGGGCGGAGCGCAGGAGCGGCGAGGGGTTCGGAGATTTCTGTCACCGCCTGGGCGTCGCACGACTCAAGGCGGCGGCAGAGGAGGCTGTCGGCGTCGCGCCGTAGGCGCCGCGCGGACTCGCGGCCGCAGCGACGTGCTGGGCCGCGGTCCGCCCGACCTAGACGCGACCGCCGGCGAAGCTAGGAGGCAATCATGGTTGCCGTCGGCCATCGACCGGCGCCTCGTCTGTCCAGCCCCGCCCCGGGGCGTTGGGACGGAGAGGCGCCGCCGACTGCGGGCGTGCCCGTGCTGCGGTGGCGCTGGCTGCCGTGGACCGCGCCGCGCCTGCGGCTTGGTCCCGCGGTCCGGCCGCAGACGCGGCTGGAGATCGGGCTGTGCGCGCTGTTTCGCTGTCGGCGGGAGTGGCCCGCCAGGGCGCTCGCCGAGCGACTGGCGCGAGCGCCGGCCGGCAGCGACGACAATCTCGGCCCCCTCGGACGGGACGCCACTGTCGTCGCCCGGCCGCTGGGTCGCGGCGCCGCCTGGGAGGCCGTCGGGGACTGGGTGGAGCGCGGCGTGCTGGTGGAAGCGCCAGCGGTTGGCCCGGCGCCGGCGCGGACCCGGGTGCCCGTCGCGGAGTCGCCCGTGGCGGCGGCCGAGCCTCGCTCCTGGCCGGCGCGCTCGCCCGGCTGAGCCCGACCGGCGCCCCGTCCCCGGTACTGTCGTTCGCGGCGGCGCAGCGCCTCCTTCTCATGGGTGATTCCCCGGCCCTGCCGTGAGCACGCCGGCGGCTGACGGCGCCCCGCGAAAGCGGTATCATGGCTGCGCGGCGGGCGCCCGCCCGCCTGCCGGCTGGCCGTGCGGCCGCCGCTCACGGGGGAAGGACGCCGCTCATGCAGCTCGTCACCGCCCGTCGCCTGCTCGACGGCAGCGGGGCGCCAGTCGTCGTGGACGCGGCCCTGCTGATCGACGACGCCGGGCGCCTGGTGTACGCTGGTCCGCGCGCGGCGCTGAGCGCGCTGGCGCCGGGCACCCCTCGGACCGACCTCGGGGACCGCACACTGCTGCCTGGCATCGTCGACGCGCACGTCCACCTCGCGTTCGACGGCGGGCCGGATCCCGTGAGCGCCATCCAGGCGACCGACGACGACGCGCTGTACGCGGCGATGGCGGAGCGCGCCGCCGCGATGCTGCGCGCGGGGATCACGGCCGCCCGCGACTGCGGGGCGCGCGGCTGGCTGGACGTGCGGCTGCGCGACGCGATCGCGGCGGGCGAGCTGCCCGGCCCCCGGCTCGCGGTGGCCGGCAGCCCGATCACCGTCGCCGACGGCCACTGTCACTACCTGGGCGGCTGCACGGCCCGCGGCGTGGCGGCGGTGCGCGGCCAGGCCCGCCGCCAGCTCGACGCGGGCGCCGACTGGGTGAAAGTGATGGTGAGCGGCGGGCGCATTACCGCCGGGAGCGACGCCACGCGCCCTCAGTTCGACCGCGACGAGGTGCGCGCCGCGGTCGACGAGGCGCACGCCGCCGGCCGGCGGCTCGCCGCCCACGCGCACGCTACGGCCAGCATCGGCGATGCGGTGGCCGCCGGGGTGGACAGCGTCGAGCACTGCAGCTGGGTTTCCCCGGACGACGACATCGCGTACGATTCTACCGTCGCGGCGGCGATGGCCGCGCAGGGCGTCTACGCCTGCCCGACGCTCCATTGGCGCTTCCCGATGATTGCCGCCCGCCGCGGCCCGGACTGGCAGCAGCGGCGCCTGGAGACGATTGGCGCGATGCACGCGGCGGGCGTCCCGATCGCCTTCGGCACGGACTGCGGCATCCCGCTCGTGCCGCACGACCGCTGGGCGGGCGGGCTAGTCTGGCTGGCCGCCGCGCTGGGCTCGCCGCTCGCCGCGATCCGGGCGGCCACGAGTGGCTCCGCCGCTTGCGTGGGCCTGAGCGACGTGGGAACGCTTGCCCCCGGCAAGCTCGCCGACGTGATCGCGGTGGAGGGGGACCCGTCGGCGGACCTTGGCTGTCTGCAGCGGGTGGTCTGGGTGATGCAGGGCGGGCGCGTCGTTCATTCGCCCGAGCAGGCGAATCGCGTGGGGTGAGCGGCCGATGATGGAGACGCGCGTTGCCGTCGTGGGGCTGTCGCTGCTGGCGGCGTTCCTGCTGGCGGGCACCGGCATCGTGACCAAGCTGGGCCTCAAGCGCTCGGACGTCCAGCGGTCGGTGGTCGTATGCTTCGGCGCGAACGTCCTCGTGCTGAGCGTGACCCTGCTGCTGACTCGTCCTCCGCTCGCGCTCGCGCCGACGAGCGCGGGGCTGTTCGTGCTGGACGGCGCGCTGGGACTGTTCGCCGTCTCGCTGCTGTTCGTCGGCGTGGACCGCGTGGGGCCGGCGATCAGCTACCCGATCAAGAGCGCCTCGCCGATCGCCGCGCTCGTGTTCGCCGCGCTGTTCCTGCGTGAGGTCGCCGCGCCGATCGTTTACGTGGGCGCGGTGCTCGCGGTGGCGGGTGTGGTGTTGCTGTCGGCGCAGCGCACGGCCGGGGGCGTGCGCTGGCAGCCGGCGGTGCTGTTCCCGGTCGGCGGCGCGCTGTTCTTCGCCGCCGACAACGTCGTGCGGAAGGCGGCGCTGCACGGCGTGCCCAGCCCCCTCGTCGGCGTGACGATCGCCATCGCCACGTCGTTCCTGCTGGCTCTGGTCACGCACCTCGTGCTATCGCCGCCGGGCAAGCGGCGCGTGCTGGACGCCGGCACGCCGTACTTCGCGGCGGCCGGCGCGCTGCAAGCCGCCGCCCTACTCGCCGTGTACGCCGCACTGAGCATGGGCATGGTCGCGGTCGTGGTGCCGCTGTACACCTCGTCGCCGCTGTTCGTGCTGCCGTTGTCGGCGCTGTTCCTGCGCGGCGTCGAGCGTGTCACCCCGCGCATCGTGCTCGGCGCGGTGGCCGTCGTGGTCGGCGTGGTCCTGGTCGCGCTGTACTGATGCGCCTGCCGCGAAGCTGGGGCTGCTACCTCATCCTGACGACGCTGAGCCTGCAGCAGGGCACCCAGCTCAGCCTGCTGGCGCCGCTGCTCGACGAGCGCGGCTACGCGCCCGTCCTGATCGGCGCGCTCGTCTCGGCGATCTCCGTCGCCTCGCTGGTGGCGCGGATGCCCGCGGGCCTGTTCTATCGCGGCGACCAGGCGCGCCGGCTGCAAGCGATCGCCATCCCTTTGCTGGCCGTGCTGCTCTTCCTGCACCCGCTGGCGCCCGATCCATTGTCGTTGCTGGCGATCCGGATCGTGGATGGCCTGCTGTACGGCATGGCGACGACGATCAACCAGGCGCGCTTCATCGACGAGCAGCCGCTGGGGCCTGGCCGCGCGCGAGCGATGGGCTACTACGTGGCGAACATCGCCATCGGCTACTCGATCGCCTCGCTGCTGGTCGGCTACCTCGTGGAGTGGGCCGGGTTCGTGGTGGCCTTCGGCGCGGGGGCAGCGCTCCAGCTGCTCGGCCTGGACGGGCTGCTGGACCGCACGCCGATGGTGGCGACGTCGAGCGCGGGGGCGGCCGCCGAGCGCTTCACCTCGCCCGGCGTGGCGCGCCCTCGCGTCGCGCTGTCCAAGCAGGCGGTGCAGGCCTGGCAGCTCCTGGCGGCACCCACCCTGCTGGTGGCCCTGTTCGAGGGGCTGCTGCTGAACGCGCAGTGGGCGTTCTGGAACGCGTGGCTGCCGCTCTACACGCTGGCGGTAGGGATCGGGCTAGCGCAGACAGGCGTGATCCGGACCGTCTACGGCATCTGTAACGCGGCCGCGCGCCTGGGCACCGGCGATTTCGTGGCGCGGCTGGGCGCCGGTCGCCTGGTGTTCCTGAGTCTCGTGGTGCAGTCGCTGCTGCTGATGCTGCTGCCCGCGGTGCCGTCGATGGCGCCGCTGCTGGTGATCTTCGTCATCATGGGCGCATTGCGCGCGCTGGGCATCGTGGCGAATACTGTCGCGGTGATCGAGGAGGGCGAGGCGCTGCGAATGGGGCGCGGCCCGCAGGTCGGGCTGCTGAACACCGTGACCGACGTGGGCCTGCTGGCGGGACCGGCCCTTGGCGGCCTGGTCGCGGAGCGCGCCGGCTCCATACAGCTCTTCGTCGTGTGGCCGCTGGGCATGCTCGCGTGCTACCTGGTGGTCCTCGGCGCGAGCCGACTCGCGACCGCGCGCTGACGGCGAGGAGAGACGACATGGCGAGGGACAGCCTACCGCGCGTGCGTCTGCTGATCGGGCCGGGCACGCTGCATAGCCAGGGGAAGGACCGGCTGGACCTGCTGCGATACAACGAGCTGCTCAGCGGCCGGCCGCGGCTGACGGGCGAGCAGCTGCTGGAAGCGGTGCCCGAGATCGGGCGGGTGGCGCGCGTGGAGGTCGACCCCGGCAACCCCTTCGAGATGGCGACGCCCGCGAACCTGAAGGCGCTGGCGCTGCACGTCGAGGCGGCGCTACAGGAGCCGGAGGTCGACGGGCTGGTGTTCGTGCAGGGCACCAACAGCATCGAGGAGACCGCGTATTTCCTGAACCTCACCGTTCACACCGACAAGCCGGTCGTCGTGACGGGCGCGCAACGGCCGTTCACCGCGCTGAGCAGCGACGGCGCGCTCAACTTGCTGAACGCCATCCGCGTCGCGGGGGCGCCGGTGGCGCGGGGCCAAGGCGTCCTCGTCGTGACCAACGATGAGATCAACGCGGCGCGCGACGTAACGAAGACGCACACCTACCGCCTGCAGACCTTCCGCAGCCGCGACCTGGGGGTGTTGGGCTACGCCGATGCCGACCGCATCGTGTTCTACCGCGCGCCCACCCGCCGCCACACCGCGGCCAGCGAGTTCGACCTGCGCGGCGTCGAGGAGCTGCCGGCGGTCGACGTGCTCTATGTCCACGCGGCGGCGCGGCCCGAGCTGGCGCGGGCGGCAGTCGAGCTGGGCGCCCGCGGCCTCGTGATCGCGGGCAGCGGGGCGGGGTCGACCGGCCCGTACCGCGAGGCGCTGGCGGCGCTGGTTCGCGACGGCGTAGCCGTGGTTCGGAGCGCGCGCGTTGGGGAGGGGCGCGTGGTCCGCGACGACAACTGGCAGGAGCCCGGCATGGTGGCGGCCGACAACCTCAACCCGCAGAAGGCCGCGCTGCTACTGGCGCTCGCGCTCACCCGCACGCGCGACCCGGACGAGATCCAGCGCATGTTCGACGAGTACTAAGCTGCCGTCCCAGGGATAGTGTGTAGGTTTGGCGAAGCCAAACCTACACACTATCCCTGGCCGAGTGCTTCGGTGCGGGGCGGGAAGCTTAGCTGGCCCCAGTCGGCACCTCGGCGCCGTCGACCGCGCGCCGGATCAGGTCGGCGACGAGGGGCGTTAGCTCGGGGTGGGCGCCGAGGTGGGGGGCGAGCACGACGTCGAGGCCGGGATGGGCCGCGCGCGCCTCGGCGACCAGGCGCGGCACGTCGCGCTGCAGATGGCGGCCGGGGTGCAGGAAGACCGGCACGACGACGACGCGCTCGGCGCCGCGGGCCGCGCAGGCGGCGACGGTCTCGTGGAATGACGGGCCACACAGCTCGAGAAACGCGGCCTCCACGAAGGCGCTGCCCGACGGCCCGCGGACCGCCTCGGCCAGGTCCAGAAAGTACTGTCGCGCCTCGGGCGCGCGGCTGCCGTGTCCCAGCAACACCACGGCGGTTCTCATGGCTCGTCTCCCTCAGCGCCGGCCCCGCGGCGCTCATCCCCGGTATACCGCGCCCATGCCGCCGGCGCCAGCACTGCACGGCGTCAATACGCGGTTCGACGGCGCTGCCGGCCGCCGCTGGCGGCGGGTGCCGGCAGCCGAAAAATTGCCCCCCAAGCTTGTTCAGGCCGCCGTCAGGGGGTACAATGACGAAGTAAGCAATCCAGTACTCGCTTGCGGAAGTGGCTCAGTGGTAGAGCATCTCCTTGCCAAGGAGAGGGTCGCGGGTTCGAATCCCGTCTTCCGCTCCCAAACTTAGCCCCGGTTTGGCGCGCGTCCGCAGATGGGCTCTCTCGTAGAGCCCATTTTTGCCGGATGAGGGGGCGGCGCGGTGCCAAGCGTTGTGGATCGGGCGGAAAGGTAGCCAGCGGCGGTGAAGGTCAGCACGCAAGAGATCGAGAAGAGCCAGGTCGTGCTCGAGGTCGAGGTCGAGCCCCCGCGGCTCGAGCGGGCGATGGACCAGGCGTACCGCCGGATGGCCGGCCGGCTAAAAGTGCCCGGGTTCCGCCCCGGCAAGGCGCCGCGCCCGCTCGTCGAGCGGATGGTGGGCCGCGAGTCGCTGCTCGAGGACGCCATCGAGCACCTGGTGCCCGAGGTGTATCGCGAGGCGATCGACCAGGAGAACCTGTATCCGATTGAAGAGGCCTCCTTCGAGGTGGTCGAGGCCGAGCCGCTGAAGTTCAAGGCCACCGTGCCGGTGCGGCCGGCGGTGCAGCTCGGCGATTACCGCGCGCTGCGCCGCGAGCTGACCACGCCCGAGGTCACCGACGAGCAGGTGGACCACGTGATCAACCAACTCCGGGAGTCGCACGCCACCTGGGTGCCGGTCGAGCGCCCCGTGCAGCTCGAAGACCGGGTGGCGATGGACGTCCACGGGGCGGTGGACGAGAAGGTCATCCTGGACCGGCAGGACGTCGAGTACGTCGTGCGCGGCGAGAGCGACCGGCCGATGCCGGGCTTCGCCGAGCAGCTCGTCGGCATGGCGGCGGGCGACGAGAAGACGTTCACGCTCGCGGTGCCGGCGGACTTCGAGGACGCGGAGATCGCCGGCAAGCAGGCCACCTTCACCGTGAAGGTGCACTGGGTGAAGGAGAAGCAGCTTCCCGAGCTGGACGACGCGTTCGCCTCCAGCGTCGGCACGTTCAGCACGCTGGACGAGGTGAAGCAAGAGGTGCGCGGCGAGCTGCAAGCGCGCGCGGAGGCCAACGCGCGGCAGGAGCTGCAGGAAGGCCTGATCAACGAGGTCGTGGAGGGCGCGACGCTGGAGCTGCCGCCCCAGGCGATCGAGAAGCAGGCGGAGCGCCTGCGCCAGCAGCTGGCCAGCTCGCTTGACAGGCAAGGGATCACGGTAGAACAATACCGACAGTTGACCGGCAAGTCGCCGGCCGAATTCGAGGCGGAGCTAGAGGCCGACGCGCGCCGCGAGCTGACCCGGCTGTTCGTGCTGGACGAGATCGCGAAGGCGGAGCAGATCGAGGTCGATCCGGTCGAGGTCGAGACGGAGATCCGGAAGGCGGCCGGCGAGGGGCCGGAGGCCCGCCGTCTCGTGCGCGAGGCGCTGGCGCGGCGCGAGACGCGCGCCCGCGTGGAGGCCGCGATTCGCGAGCGCAAGACGATTGCGCGCTTGGTAGAGATGGCGACCGGCGCGACCGACGGCGAGACCGCCGAGCCGACGGCCGCGCCGTCTGAGGCGGCCGAGCCGGCCGCCGAGGAGCCCTCCCATGCTTGATCCCCGCGCCCAGGTTCTCGTCCCGATGGTGGTCGAGGCCACCAACCGGGGCGAGCGCTCGTACGACATTTACTCGCTGCTGAAGGAGCGCATCATCTTCCTGGGCTCGGCGGTCGACGATTACAGCGCCAACCTGATCGTTGCCCAGCTGCTCTATCTCGACCGCGAGGACCCGGAGCGGGACATCTCCCTGTACATCCACTCGCCGGGCGGCAGCGTCACGGCGGGCCTGTCGATCTACGACACCATGCAGCTCATCAAGCCCGACGTGAGCACGATCTGCGTCGGCATGGCCGCGAGCATGGGGGCGGTGCTCCTGCTGGCGGGCGCGAAGGGGAAGCGCTACGCGCTGCCCAATTCGACGATCATGATTCACCAGGCGGCGGGTGGCTTCGAGGGGACGGCCGCGGACATCGAGATCCGCGCGCGTGAGATCCTGCGGGTCCAGTCGCGGCTGCGGGACATCATGGCGCTGCACACGGGCCAGCCCCTGGAGCGCATCGCGCGCGACTCGGACCGCGACTTCTTCCTGACGCCCGAACAGGCGCGGGATTATGGCATCATCGACGAAGTGATTGGGCGCACGCCGGGCATGGGGGAGCCGGCTCCCTCGGACGGCAGCTAAGCGCACCAGGGCACGGAGGACCACAGGTATGACGAACTCGCGGGGGACGCGCGGGCAGTACCACTGCTCGTTCTGCGGCAAGCCGCAGGATCAGGTGCGCCGCCTGATCGCCGGGCCGGGTGCGGTCTACATCTGCGATGAATGCGTGGAGCTCTGCCGCGAGATCATCGACGAAGAGTCGCCGCCGCCACCGCGCGCCAAGCTGCCGCTGGCCAAGCTGCCCACGCCCAAGAAGATTTACGAGCAGCTCAACCAGTACGTGATCGGGCAGGAGCGCGCGAAGAAGGTCCTCTCGGTCGCGGTCTACAACCACTACAAGCGGGTGAACGCGGGCATGCAGGTCGACGACGTCGAGCTGCAGAAGAGCAATATCCTGCTCGTCGGCCCGACGGGCTGCGGCAAGACGCTGCTGGCGCAGACGCTGGCCAAGATCCTGGACGTACCCTTCTGCATCGCCGATGCCACGGCGCTGACCGAGGCGGGCTACGTAGGCGAGGACGTCGAGAACATCCTGCTGCGCCTCATTCAGGCCGCGGATTTCGACATCCCGCGCGCCGAGCGCGGGATCGTGTACATCGACGAGATCGACAAGATCGCGCGCAAGAGCGACAATCCGTCGATCACGCGCGACGTATCGGGCGAGGGCGTCCAACAGGCGTTGTTGAAGATCCTCGAGGGCACCGTGGCCAACGTGCCGCCGCAGGGTGGCCGCAAGCATCCCCATCAGGACTTCCTCCAGATCAACACGACGAACATCCTGTTCATCTGTGGCGGCGCGTTCGAGGGGCTGGACAACATCGTGGGCCAGCGCGTCGGCAGCAAGCGCCGCATGGGCTTCCGCTCGGAGGTGCTGACGGACCAGGACTCTGCCGATTTGCTGCGGCAGCTCAACTCCGACGATCTCCTCAAGTACGGGTTGATTCCCGAGTTCGTCGGCCGCCTGCCGGTGGTGGTGAGCCTGGAGGCGCTTGACAAGGGCGCGCTCATGCGGATCCTGGTCGAGCCGCGGAACGCCATCACCAAGCAGTACGGCAAGTTCCTGGCGCTCGACAAGGTCGAGCTGGTGTTCACCGAGGATGCCCTGGAAGCGGCCGCGGAGCGAGCGCTGCGCTACAAGACGGGCGCTCGCGGCCTGCGCACGCTGATCGAGGAGATCTTGCTGGACGTGATGTACGAGATCCCGTCTCGCTCGGACGTCCGGAAGTGCGTGATCAGCGCCGACACGATCTTGCAGGGCAAGAGCCCGCTGCTGCTCACGCGCAGCGAGCGGGTGGTCGAGATGGACGACCAGGCGGAAGCTTCCGCCTAGCTCTGCTTTCGCGACCGACAAGAAGGCCGGCGGCCACGTGGCCGCCGGCCTTCTTGTGCATCCGGGGCGGCGACCGCGCCGCGGCCCCGGGGTCTGGCTCGCGCGGTCGGCGCTAGCCGTCGCGGGACCGTCCGGCTTGGGCGCGACGGGTCCGCCGTGGTCGGCACTTGAGGGCTACGCCGGCGAGCAGCCGCACCGCATCCTGCGTCACCGTCACAGGGGAGGAGAATCGTTTTGCCGCCGCGGGAGTGGTTGGCCGCTTGAAGCGCGGCACGGAGCGTGCATTGGCCAGGCAAAACATATTACGGGCGTGTAGTTACAAAAGGGTTACCTCGCGCGCTCGGCGCCGCTGGCTGGCCTGAAGAGGTACGTCGAGCGTGTGCAGCGGTTGCCGATTGGTAAGAGCAGGCTTAATATCTCTGCGGGCGCGAGCGCGACGCGGGCAGGAGTGAGGGGGCCTGGGAGACCACCGACGTGGCGGGGAAGCAGCTCTGGCGGAGGCCGCCGGCGAGGCGGCGATGGCGCTGGCTATTCGGCGCCCTGCTGCTGCTCGCCGTGGCCGCGCTGGGCGCCGTGCGTGCGCTCCCCTCCCCGGCCGGGGGTAGTCCCGAGACGTTCTGCGAGCGCGCCCGCGGGTCGTTTGAGCGGACCGGCAAGCTGGCGCGCGAGCTGGTGGCGGCGCTGGAGGGGCTGGACGCCGAGGGCCCGGCAGCGACGGCAGAGCGGCTGACGGAGATCCGCCAAGGGTTCGCGCAAGAGGCGCAACTGCTCAAGAGCGGGCCGGTCCCGCCCGGCGCGGAGGAAGTCCAGGCCCGGGGCGCCGCCACGCTGGAGCTACTAATGCAGATCGCGGACCCGCGGCTAGTGGACGCCGACGAAGACGACCGAGCGGACCTGGCGCAGCACCTGCGCGACCAGTTGCTGGCCGCACGCAACGAGGCCCGCGCCGCAGCGGCCGCCATGCGCCAACCCGACGGCGGCTGTGCCGCGCCCCGCGCGGGCGGGCTGATGCACCTGCTCGGCCGTCGGACCCGGTGATCTCGGGTCGCGCGCTAAAGCTCGTCGGTATTCAGCCAGAGGGTGACGGGGCCGTCGGCGACCAGTCGCACCTCCATCATCGCGCCAAATCGTCCCGAGGCGACCCGCAGGCCGTAGCCGGCGATCGCGGCGGCGAAGTCGCCGACGAGCGCGCGGGCGAGGTCCGGGGGCGCGGCAGCGCCGAAGAACGGCCGCCGCCCGCGGCGCAGGTCGGCGTAGAGCGTGAATTGAGAGACAACGAGCGCCTCGGCGGCAACTTCTAGCGCCGAGCGGTTCATCTTTCCCGCGTCGTCGGCGAAGGCCCGCAGATGCACGACCTTTTCGGCTAGCGCCCGCGCCACGTCCGGCGTGTCGTCGCGTCCCACGCCGAGTAGGACCGCCCAGCCCGCGCCGATGCTGCCGACGACTTCCTCGTCGACGCGGACCTCGGCGCTCCGCACCCGTTGCAGAAGGGCGCGCACGCTAGTCGGACTTGGCGCTGCTCGCGGCCGGCTGCGCTTTCTTCTCGCCGCCGTCGGCCTTGGGCGCCGCGGACTCGCTCTTCTCGCTCTTCTCGCTCTTCGTGCCGGTGCCGTTCTCGCTGGTGGCGCTGCTGCCGTCCGCGCCGTCGGCGGCGGTCTTCTTGCTCTTGGCGCCGTTGCGGTAATCGGTCGAATAGAAGCCGCTGCCCTTGAAAATGACGCCCGCCGGCTGAAGCACGCGGCGCACGCGTCCGCCGCAGCTCTCGCAGGTGGTGAGCGGGGCCTCGGAAAAGCCCTGGCGCTTCTCGGTCTCCGCGTCGCAATCGGCGCAGCGATAGACGTAGATTGGCATAGTTGGTCGTTGCCTCCAGACTCAGGACGGCCGGCGGCAGTCTGACGTAGCCCGCCGCGTGGCGCCCGTGTAGGGGAAGTGACTCGCGG
Organism: Pseudomonadota bacterium; assembly: GCA_021325365.1. Next base: position 84,636 of record JAJPHF010000113.1, on the reverse strand, counting down.
TAATTATACCCGGAGCGCGTTAGAGGGGTATTAGAGCGGCTGGCGGAGGTTAATCTTTCGCGCCGGCCTTGGTGCTCACGCGCTGAACGAGCGACTCGCCATCCTCGGGCGAGACCCAGATGTAGGTGTACTGCTGCACGAGCAGGCGCAGGTCGCGGCCGCTGGGCAAGGCGACGCCACCGAAATGGGGGGTCTTCATGACTGTGTTGATGAACACGTCCGTGTGGACCGAGACGACCCGCTTGCGGGGATCGTTCGGCGCTGGCTCCGGGTCGCTCGTGACGGTGCCGACGGCGTACAGCGAGAAGGGGCCAAGCGCGAGGTAGATCAGACGGTCGCCGTTGGTGATCTCCAGGGCGGCGGGGCGCTCGGCCACGGCCTGGGCCGTGGCGCGTCCAGCCTCGGGCGTGCGCGACGCCGGGATCGGCGGCAGGCTGATCTCACCTACCGGCATGCGGTGGGCGGCCCGCTCGTCGCCTCGGAAGTAGCCCGACGGCGAGAGTACCTCGCGGGCCGGCGGCGGCTGGAGGAACCCTACGACGCGCACCCAATACTGCCCAGCCATTCCTGCCTCCTCTCGCCCCGCGACACTTGGCCTCACTGACCCCAGTATAGCGTAGCGTGCCGCCGGGTCCGTGCCGCGGAGCCGGCGACCGGCGGTAGACTGGGGAGGCGAGGATGGAAGGAGCGAGCAGCATGGCGGGGGGCCTGCGCGTGGACGAGGCGCGGCTCGCGGCGACCATCGAGGCGCGCGCTGACGAGCTGGCCGCGCTGCTGCGTGATCTCGTCCGGGCGCCGAGCGTGAACCCGCCCGGCGACACGCGGGCCGCGGCCGCTGTCGTGACAGCGTGGCTGGCCCACCAGGGGCTGCGTGCCGAGGTCAGCGGGAGCGCGCCCGAGCGGCCGAGCGTTGTCGCGCGTCACACGTTTGGGATGGCTCGCGGCGCGGCGCCGACCGCGGGGCCGCGACTTCTGTTCTTGAGCCACCTGGACACCGTGCCGCTCGGGGATGCGGCGGGCTGGACGGTGGACCCGTTCGGCGGCGAGGTGCGCGACGGGCGGCTATGGGGCCGGGGCGCGGCAGATGCGAAGGGCAGCGCCGCGCCGATGCTGCTGGCGCTCAGCGCGCTCGCGACGACAGGGGCTGAGGGGCACGGCACGCTGACCGTCGCGCTCGTGGCCGACGAGGAAACCGGCGGCGCCGGCGCGCAGCACTTGCTCGCGGCCGGCGCGCTCGCCGCCGATGCGGTCGTGGTGGGCGAGACGACCGACAACCAGGTGGCGATCGCGGAGAAGGGCGTCGCCTGGCTGCGGCTCAGCACGCGTGGCCGCACGGCCCATGCGAGCGTGCCGCACGCTGGCGCGAATGCTGCCGCGCACCTCGTGCGGTGGCTCGGTCGCATCGAGCGTGACGTGACGACGCGGCTGCCGGAGCGGCGCCACCCGCTCGTGACGCCGCCCTCGCTGTCGGTGAGCGCCCTATCGAGCGGCGTCGCGCCAAACGTCGTGCCGGACTACGCCGAGGCCGTGGTCGACCGGCGCACGCTGCCGGGCGAGACGCTCGACTCGGCGCGAGCGGAGCTGTTGGCGGCAGCCGCGGCGCTGGAGGCGGACGACCCGGCCGTGCGCGTCGCGGTGGACACGCTGATCTGGGCGGACCCTTTCGAAACGCCCGAGAACGCGGCGGTGGTGCAGGCAGCGCTCGCAGCCCGCCGGGCGCTCGGCCTGACGGCCGACGCCGTGGGCTACCAGCAGGCGAGCGACGGCCGCTTCTTCGGCGCGCGCGGGGTGCCGACGCTCGTGCTCGGCCCCGGGGTGCCGGAGGGCACGCACGTGCCCGATGAGTCGGTGCCGCTGGCGCAGGTGGTGGAGGCGGCGAAGCTCTATGCGCTGACGGCGTGTCGCTACTTGCGCGCGCCGCAGGCTTGAGGGCGGTGGGACGACCCGCCGCCTGGTGCCCCGGCGGGTTGGCGGGTACGGTGGTATCATCCCGACGGGCGAGCGCGCGGCGCGGGGAGGAGTGGCATGGTCCAGCGGGGGGACGAGCATGGCCACGAGCACGCCTATGAGGAGATCGAGGGCACCGAGAACATCAGCGCGTACGAGGAGACCACGCACCACCTGATCACCTTGCAGTTTCACGAGCGCGGGCTAACCCTGACGCTGAACTACGAGGAGGCGCTAGAGCTGGCCGACGCGATGCAGAAGGTGGTGGGCCACATCGGCCAGGGCCGCCCTCGCAACGGCAGCTAGCGGGCGAGCGGAAGCGTGCGCGAGCGGCCCAACGACATTCCGGCTGGAGAGGGCGTCTACTCCGATACCGTGATCGACCACGCGACCCGACCGCGCAACGTGGGGACGCTGGAGGGCGCGGATGGGGTGGGCGCCGACGGCGATCCGGTCTACGGCAATCAGGTGCGTATCTCCATCCGCGTGGCGGCGGGGGCAGTGCAGGCGGCCCGTTTCAAGGCGTTCGGGTGCAGCGCCACGATCGCCGCGGCCAGCATGGCGACCACGCTGGCGACGGGTGCCACCCTGAGCGCAGCACGCGCCGTCGACGCGGCCGCGATCGAGCGCGCGCTCGGCGGCCTGCCCGCCGAGAAGCGCTACTGCGCTACCGTGGCCGCCGGCGCGCTCCACCGCGCCCTCGACGCTTGCCAGGGGCTGAGCGGCGAGGGCTAGGTCGGACGCGGCCGGCGGTGGCCGGCAGGAGAGACGGGATGGACCTGGAAGCGGCGCTCGTGCAATGGATGGACGAGAACGAGGTGGAGATGTTCCAGCTCCTCAAGGAGGAGGAGGGCCGCTTCCGCGCGCTCCATCCAGGCGGGGACGCAACGGAGGTCATGATCCACGCGACCGCGATGGCGAATCGGCGCTTCGTGGCACGCGCGCTGGGCGAGGTGCTGCCCGAGTATCTGCGGTCGGTACAGGCGCCGGGCGGCGGGGCGCCGCCCGCGCCGTAGCGTCGCCCGCGCCGGCGGCGGCGCGGAGACTGCCCCGGCCAGGAGTGAGGAACGATGGCGGAAGCGCGCGCGACGCGAATGGCGCTGGTCGTGAAGAGCGATACGTTCGAGGACTTCCTGCTGGCGCTGAGCTTCGCGGGCATCGGCGCCGACTCGGACATGAACGTGAGCCTGTTCTTCACCAACCGCGCCGCGCGCCGCCTGCACCGCGACGGGTTCGCGGACCTGGCGCAGGCCGCGCCCGACGACCCGGTGGGCGCGGACTTCATCGACCGCGCCGAGCAGCTTGGCTTCACCGATCTGGGCGCGCTGCTGCGCCAGGTGAAGGAGACCGGCCGGGTGCGCGTCTACGTCTGCTCGCGGGGCGCGCGCATCTACGACCTGCGCCCGGACAACCTGCGCCCGGAAGTCGACAGCGTGCTGGGGACGGCGTCGTTCCTGCTGAACGAGGCCCAGGGCGCGGACATCCTCATGACGATCTGATGGCGCGGGCGTAAGGACGCGCCGGGCTCAGCCGCCGCGAGCCGCCGCCGCGCGCCAGGCGCCCGCGGCGGCGACCGCCCGGGCGGCCCAGCTCTGGATCTCCTCATTGGCGCCGAGGGCCGCCAGCTCGTCCAGCGCGTACCAGCCCGTGCCCGGCTCACGGGCGTCCTCGGCGGCGAGGGTGGCATCGCCGCCCTCGGGCACCGCGAAGTAGACGAGGTCGATGTGCTGGTGGCCCGGGCTGATGTCCTCGAGCTGGATGCCCGCGGGACGCACGAGCTGGCGCGGGTAGGCCAGCGGGAGGGCGCGCTCGCCGATCAGCACCGCGCGCACGCCGGTCTCCTCGGCGACCTCGCGCACCGCCGCGTCGTCCGGTAACTCGGCCGGCTCGATGTGCCCGCCGGGCGGCAGCCACATGGCCAGCTTGCGATGATGGTGCAGCAGCACGCGGTCGTCGTGGACGACGAAGACGGCGACCGTGAATTCGCGAGTCAGCTCCATTAGCCACCGATGTGGGACATCTCGACCTTGGGGCGGGGCGGCGTCGCGGCCGAGCGTAGCTCCGAGTAGCGGTCGGCGCGAGCGTGCCAGATGCGGCGCAGGAAGGCGTCGATCTCCGCGTCGGACTGGCCGCTCCGTAGCAGGCGGCGCAGATCGTGGCCCAGGCTGGCGAACAGGCAGGTGTAGAGCCGCCCTTCGGCGGAGAGGCGCGCACGGCTGCAGTCGCCGCAGAAGGGCTGGGTGACGGAGGCGATGACGCCGATCTCGCCGCCGCCGTCGCGGTAGCGGTACCGGTTCGCCACCTCGCCACGATACGCGGGCTCGACCGGCTCCAGCGGCCACTCGGCGTCCACGGTTCGGACGATCTCCGCGGCGGTGACCACGTCGTCCATCCGCCAGCCGTTCGTGTTGCCCACGTCCATGTACTCGATGAAGCGCAGGATGTGGCCCGTGTGCCGGAAGTGCCGCGCCATGTCGAGGATGGAGCCCTCGTTCACGCCGCGCTTGACGACCATGTTCACCTTGATCGGCGCGAGGCCCGCGGCGTGGGCGGCGTCGATGCCGGCGAGCACCCGCGCCACCGGAAAGTCCACGTCGTTCATCGCCTTGAACACGGCATCGTCGAGCGAGTCAAGGCTGACGGAGATGCGCCGGAGCCCCGCGTCCCGCAGCGTCTGGGCCTTCTGCGGCAGCAGCGAGCCGTTCGTGGTGAGGGTGAGGTCGCGCAGGCCCTCGATATCGGCCAGCATCGCCACCAGCCGCTCCAGGTCGCGCCGCAACAGCGGCTCACCGCCCGTCAGCCGGACTTTCTCGACGCCCATGCGGACGAAGATGCGCGCCAGCCGCGTGATCTCCTCGAAGGTCAAGAGCTGGCTGGCGGGCAGGAAGGCGAAGTCCCGCCCGAACACTTCCCGGGGCATACAGTACACGCAGCGGAAGTTGCAGCGGTCGGTTACCGAGATCCGCAGGTCGTGCAGTGGCCGCTGGCGCGAGTCGAGGACGGGGAGGCGGGCGGGCTGCAGGTTGGTCATGGCGCGTCCTTAAATATGCTGGGCAGTGAGCAGCGCGAGGCGGTTCCTTTGGCCCGATGCTACCGGATCGCGCGCATATCGGTACAGGCAGGTCGAGAATACTCCACACCTAGAGTATAGCCAGGCGGCTGGCGCGGGCGCAAAGCGATGCCGCTCCAGACGAGTTGCTGGCCCGCGGCCTGCAAGGACTACGACAGCGACGGGACGCCGCGCATAATACTTGTAGCGGTCGGAATGGTGGGCGGCATTAGCGAAGGAGCGAGCGATGCGCAGATTCATCCTAAGCCTGGCAGTAGCGTGTGGCCTGGCGGCGCTAGCGCAGCCGGCCGCGGCCCAGACGGACGCGAGCTGCCCCGGCGTGTTCACGGACGGCGCGTGCTACGTCGGCGGCACGAACCAGGCGACGACGTACTGGCCCACGAACAACGAGACGGCGTACAACTACGGCCCCTACGCGGTAGCGCCGGGGTTCGGCCCTTACCTGCGCCTCGGCGGCGAGAGCGGCTGGGACCCCAACATCGGCACGACCTATAACTCCTACCCGCCCGGCGACTACTACTCCGACTACGGGTTCCCGACGCTCATCACCGCGTTGCCGAGCCCGCTCGTGGTGCGCAGCTACTACGGGATTCCCTACGCCGCGTATCCCTGCTGTCCGCCCACCTTCGTGCCCTGGCGCTAGTGGCGGCCAGGGCGACGCGAGCGGCCCGTGCGGTTGAGCTACACGAGCCGCTCGGCGTGCCGGCCGATCGTGACGGCCTGCCCCCTGCCGGACGGCGCCGGCTGGTCAGGCCCGGCCGCGAACGGCGGGGCCGGCGCCAGCTGATGGGACGCGGGCTGCTCGCCCTCGATCCACCGGTCGAGCATTGGACCGATGGTCAGCACCAGCGCGACCACCAGGATGAACAGGATAATCACGATGATCGGTCCGGCCGGGCTGTCGCGGTCGAGCAGCCGCTCCCACCATGGGCGCCGATCCATGATCCTCTCCGCTGGCGCGCGATCCCGACGGCGGCGCCCGGCTCATCATACCATGGAGTTCATCAACGGCCGGTTGGCTCAGGGCTTATCGCCCGCCGGCTCGCCGCTCCGCAGGTCCTCCGCCAGCAGCTCGGCTAGGTGCACCACCCGCAGGGGCATGCCGGCGGCGTCGGCGGCGCCGCGCAAGTGCAGCAGGCAGCCGGGGTTGTCCGTGACAAGCAACGTTGCGCCGGTAGCCGCCACGTTCGCGAGCTTGCGCGCCGCGATCTGACGCGCGACCGCGGGGTGCTCGAACGAGGTCGAGCCGCCAAAGCCACAGCAGGTATTGGCCTCAGGCAGGGACCGCAGCTCGACCCCGGGCAGGTCCGCGAGCAGGTCCCGCGGCTCGGCCGGCAGGCCGAGGACGTTCAGCGATTGACAGAATGGATGATAGACCGCCACCTGGCGCCCGCCCGCGGGGCTCGGGGCCGCGGCAGTGTGGGACCGCGGAGCGCCCACGCGGGCGACCTCTCGCAGATAGGTCGCAAGATCCAGCGTGCGGGCGCCGAGCGCCCGCGCTCGCCGCTGCCAGCGCGGCTCGTCGGCGAACAGCGACGGATACTCCTCCCGAATCGCCACCACGCAGCTCGGCGCGGCGGTGACCACGTAGTCCGCCGCCGCAGCCTCGAGGGCGGCGATGGTCTGGCGGGCCATGCGACGCGCCGTGGCAAGCTCGCCGGCGTCGAGGGCGGGCAGGCCGCAGCAGTGCTGGCGCGGCGGCACCGCCACCCGCGCGCCGCTGGCCTCCAGCACCCGCACGGTCGCCATCGCCACCTCCGGACAGCAACGGTCGGTCAGGCACTGCAGAAAGCAGGCGACGGTGGGCGATGGAGGGCGGGCGGCAGCGGCTGGGAGATCGCGGCTAGGAGCCGCGCCGGGCTCCCTCTTCGCCCGCGGCGCAGTCTGCCGCCCGCGAAGCTGGTCCCGAGCGGGCACCCGCGCGAGCGCGGGCGGCGTGCGCCAGCGCCAGGCGGCGGGCAGCGGGGCTCGCAGGAACGGCCCGGTGGCCAGCGGCGCGGCGAGATGCGCGGCGATGCGGCACGCCGCATCGGCCAGGCTTGGCCGCGCCCACAGCGCGAGGGCGGCGCGCTTCCAGACGGGCAAGCCGAGGCGCTCTGCCGCTCGCGCGCGCACGCTCAGGATCTGGCGCGGCAGGGGGATGCGGACGGGACAGACCGTCGCGCAGGCGTTGCAGCTCACGCAGAGGCTTTGCGGGCCGGCCGCGTGGTCGAGCCCGTGGTGGAACGGCGTGTTGACCAGCCCGATGGCGCCCGTGTAGATGTAGCCGAAGACATGGCCGCCAACGACCTGGTACGGGGGGCACACGTTGGCGCAGGCGCCGCAGCGGATACAGCGCAGCGCCTCGTGGAACTCCGGGTCCAGGCGCATGCGCAGGCGGCCGTTGTCGACGAAGACGATGTGCAGCTCTTTGTCCGGCCGATCAGGCCCGGTGATGAACGTGGTGTAGCTGGTGATGGGCTGCGCCGTGGCGCTCCGGGCCAGTAGCCGTAGTTGGCGCATGGCGTCGGCGTAGGACGGCACGAGCTTCTCGTAGCCGACCAGCACGACGTGGACAGGCGGCAGGGTCGTCACCAGGCGACCGTTGCCCTCGTTCGTGACGAGCATCACCGTGCCGGTCTCGGCGATGAGCGCGTTCGCGCCGCTGATGCCGACGTCGGCCTCGAGGAACTTGCGGCGTAGCTCGGCCCGGGCGACTGCTACCTGCTCGGGAATGGCCTCGCGCGAGACCGCGCGGCCGAGAACGCGGCTGAACAGCGCGCCGACCTGCTGGCGGCTTTTATGGATGGCGGGCATGACCATGTGCGACGGGCGCTCGCCGGCCAGTTGGACGATCCACTCGCCCAGGTCGGTCTCCACCACCTCGATCCCGTGCGCCTCCAGGTGGTGGTTCAGCTCGATCTCCTCGCCGACCATCGACTTGCTCTTGACGACCAGGCGGGCGCCGCGGCGGCGCGCGACGTCGGCGACGTAGGCGCACGCGGCCGCCGCGTCGACCGCCTCGACGACCGTGGCCCCCGCCGCCGCGGCGGCCGCGCGGAAGCGCGCGAAGTAGTCCGGCAAATCGGCAATTACGGCATCCTTGGCGGCGGCCATCTCGTCGCGCAGGACCGCGAACACGGCTTCGCCGTCGCCGCGCGGGGGGCGGAATGCGGGGGGCGGGGTGGTGTCGGCCGGAAGCGCCGCCCAGGTGTCGCCCAGCTGGGCGAAGGCGACCGCACGAGCGGAGCGCCACGCCCGCTGGAAAGCCAGGAGATTGCGCGCCAGCTGCGGGTCGGCCAGCGCTCGGTGGTAGCGGCGCCGGAAGTCGGCGGCGGCCGCCTGGAGCGCGCAGCGGCCCGGCGAGCGCGCCAGGCTGGCGGCGAGGGCAGAGGACCCCGTCGCAGCCAGCAGCAGCCAAGCCGAGCGGGACGACGGAATGAGGCGCACGGCACTACTCGTCGTCGAGGAGTAGGACATGCTGCGCGCGCGGGCCGTGGACGCCGATGGTCAGGACGCGCTCGATATCCGAGGTGCGGCTGGCGCCGGTCACCAGCGACACGTAGGGCTGGCGGGCGGCGCCCGCGGTCCACGCGCGCAGGCGCGCGCCGGCAGCGTCCAGGTCGGCGAGCAGGTCGCTTTGGCGCAGCAAGACCAGGTGGAGCGGTGGCAGCATGCTCACCAGCCGGTCGCCGGGCGCCGGGCTGGCCAGCGCGACCGAGCCTGTCTCCGCCACCCCGAAGGCCGCCCAGGACACGCCGGCGTCGGTTGCCGCCAGCACGGGGGGCGCGGCGTCAGCCGGCACGACGCCGAGGCCCGCCGCGCTTAGCACCGGCACTAGCTCCGAGAGGGTTTCGCGGGCGGCGGCGTCCAGCGCGACCGTGCGCGCCGGGTGGGCGTCTAGCAGCTTGAGGACACGATCACACGCGCCCGCGCGCGGCGTGGCGTGGACCGCCGTGCCCACGCTGGCGGCCCGCTCGGCAAACAAGGCTACCAGCGTTGCCTGCGCGGCGGCGCTCACACCGCCTCGGGAGAGGCGAGCGGCGTCTGCCGGTAGTGCCAGCGCATCAGGAGGTCCAGCAGCTCCCGCCGAGCCACGTGGGGATCGGTGACGGGCAGCACCTCGCGGGTCATCCAGGCGCGATGAGCCAGCATGTCCTGCTCGCTGTCCCAGGCGTTGCGGATGAGGAACTGGTGCGGCTCGTCCTCGCCCTGATAGACGCCTGTGGCCAACAGGCCGGGCCGGTCGCGGAGGCGGCGGTGCAGTTGTTCGCGCATGACGCGCGCGAACTCGTCCTCGCTGCCGGCCTTCACACGCACCAGGCCCACGCCGACAGCCTTTGGCTCGCGGCGGTGCACCCGCACGATCTCCAGCGGCCGATAGACGCGGACGTGAGCCGTCCGCAGGAATTGCGCGCGGAACTGCTCGTCGCGATCGCGGAGCTGCTCCATCGCCTTCTGGAAGGCGCGGCGACTCTCCCACTCCACCAGCTCGACGTAGAGGTTCGACTGCGCGCGCCCCTGGAGCACCTGGTACGTGCGGATGCCGCGGTGCTCCTGCGTGGCGCTTTGGGCGGAGGTGCGGAGCAGCTCGCGAACCTCGGCCGGCCGGCCCGGCTGTGCCTCGCGGACGAACGCGACGAGTACCGACATGGCGCTCTGCCTCCTCGCGCGGCTGCCCACCCCACCAGGGGCCGCGCCCGGCGGAGGGGTGCCGCAATTATAGCATCGTTGCCGCGCGCGCCGGTCCTTGCTAGACTCGCGGAGAACCCCTGTCAGCGAACCGGGCGCCGCCGTGAGCGGGCGGCGCGCGATCGGCTGACGGCGCATAGCTAACCGCTAGGAGCTGCCGATGCACGCCACGCCCTACGCGCCAGAGAGGCGCCGGCCCCTCAGCCGCCCGATGGCGCTGGGCACGCACGGCGTCGTGTCCACCGGCCACCCGCTCGCCTCGCAGGTTGGCCTCCGTGTGCTCGAGGAGGGCGGCAACGCCGTGGACGCCGTGCTGGCCGCGGGCGCCGTGCTGACCGTCGTCTTGCCCGAGGCGAACACGATTGGCGGAGACCTGTTCGCGCTGGTCCACGATGGGGCCAGTGGCGAGGTGGTGGCCGTCAACGCGAGCGGCCCGGCGCCGCAGGCCGCCACGGTCGATTGGTTCCGCGCGCACGGCCATGAGACGGTCCCGGCGCGGGGCATCCTGTCGGTCGAGCTGCCGGGGCTGGTGGCCGGGTGGTCACTGCTCCACGAGCGCTTCGCCACCCGCGCGCTTGCCGACCTGCTGGCGCCGGCCGTCGCGATCGCGGCCGAGGGCTTCCCGGTGCATCCGAACCTCGCCCGTCAGAGCGCGCAGTTCGCCGACTTGCTCGCGCGGGACGCGGCCGCCGCCGCGCTGTTCTTGCCGGGTGGGCGAGCGCTGCGGACGGGGCAGCTGCTGGTGCAGCGCGACAAAGCCGAGTGCTTGCGGGCCATTGGCGCGGAGGGGCCGCGGGCGTTCTACGGCGGCCCGATCGGCCAGGCGATCGGCGAGCACTGCCAGCGGCTCGGGGGCCTGCTGGCCCCGAGCGATTTCGCCGCGCCGGTTGACGCGTTCGCCGCGTTCCGCACGCCGCTGCAGACCGATTACCGGGGCTACACCGTCTACGAGACGCCGCCTGTCTCGCAGGGCTTCATCCTGCTCGAAGAGCTGAACATCGCCAGCGGCTTCGACTTGGCTGGGATGGGCCACAACAGCGTCGACGCGATCCACCTGATGGTCGAGGCGAAGAAGCTGGCGTTCGCGGACCGCATCGCCTACCTGGGCGACCCATCGCGCGTCGCCGTGCCGCTCGACACGCTGCTCTCGCCCGAGCACGCCGCGCGCCAGCGCGCGCGCATTGACCCGCGCCGGGCGGCGCGCGAGCGGGTCTCGGCGCTCGACCTGCGCCCGAAGGGCGGCGACACGACGTATCTCTGTGCCGTGGACGCGGCGGGCAACGCCGCCTCGCTCATCCAAAGCGTCTACAGCCCGTGGGCGTCCGGCATCGTGGTGCCGGGGACGGGCATCCTGCTGAACAATCGCCTGTCTGGCTTCTGGCTGGAGGACGGCCACCCGAACCAGCTCGCGCCGGGCAAGCGCACGATGCACACGCTCAACGCCTTCCTGCTGAAGCAGGGGCGCGAGCTGTTCATGGTCGGCGGCACGCCGGGGGCCGACGACCAGGTGCAGACGAACTTCCAGCTGCTGGTGAGCATCATCGACCACGGCCTGAACGTCCAGGAGGCCATCGACGCCACCAAGTGGTCGAGCCGGCCGGGCACGGTTGAGCGCGAGCAGCACGACGGCTACTCGCTGGCCGTGGAGCCGCGCCTGGACGCGTCGGTGGTCGAGGCGCTGGCCGCGCGCGGCCACGACATCGTCCGCCTCCCCGATCTCAGCGTGGGGGCGCACCAGGCGATCGTGCGCGACCCGGCGACCGGCGTGCTGATGGGCGGCGCGGCGCCGACGCGTGATGGCTTGGCCTTGGGCTGGTAGGCCGCGAGCGCGGCGTGCCGCGTGCCGAATCCGGGGCAAGGGCGGCCAGGACGTCTCTCGCCCGGCTCTGACGAGGGAGCACCGCGCCGGATCGAGGGGGGCTGCTCGCGGCGTGCCGGGGCGGGCATGACGCGACACGTGATGGGGGTTGAGTGAGAGCCGAGGAGCGCGCCGATCGGCGAGGGACCGAGGTGGAGGACCTGGCGCCCGCGCTACGGGTGGGGCTTATCGGGCTCGGGGCGATTGGGCGCCCGCTGGCGGAGGCCATCGCGGCTGGCGCCGCGGGGCCGGTCGCCGTGACCGCCGCGCTGGTGCGTGAGCCGTCGCGGCACGGGGCCGTGCCGGGCGGCGGCGTGCTGACGACCGACCTGGCCACCTTCACCGCGCAGCCGATGGACCTGGTCGTGGAGGCCGGCGGCCATGACGCGGTGCGGCAGTACGGCGAGGCGATGCTGGCCGCCGGGCGCGATCTGATGGTCGTCAGCGTCGGCGCCTTTGCCGACGAGGCGCTGCTCGCGCGGCTGCGAGCGGCCGCGCGGGCAGCGGGACGACAGATCCTGGTGCCGTCGGGCGCGATCGCCGGGCTCGACATCATCAGCGCCGCCGCCGTGGGCGGGCTCGACGAGGTGAGCATCACCACGCGCAAGCCGCCGGCAGCCTGGCGCGGCACCGCCGGGGAGGCGCGGGCGCTGACCGCGACGGAGCCGGTGTTGCTCTACGAAGGGCCGGCGCGGGAGGGCGTCGCGCTCTTCCCGCAGAACGTCAACGTGGCGGCTGCCCTGGCGCTGGCCGGCATCGGGCTGGACGCGACCGCCATGCGGGTCTACGCCGACCCGACAGTCACCCTCAACACCCACGAGGTGCGCGCCCGCGGCGCCTTCGGCGAGCTACGGCTCGTGTTGCAGAACGTGCCCTCTGTAGAGAACCCGAAGACGGGTCGGATCGTGGCGATGAGCGTGCTGAAGGCGGTTCGCAACCGGCTGGCTCCGCTAGTCGTCGGCCTTTAGGGGCGCCAGCCGCCGCGACTACTCCTTGACGTAAGCCGCGCGCGGGCGCGGGGTCACCAGGCGGTCTTCGCGGTACAGCGCCAGGATGCGGCGCAGCTCCGGCAGCGGGCGTGGCGCGTCGTCCACGCGCACGTCGACGTAGGGGAAGGGATCGCCGCGGACCACGGCCAGCGCGGCCGATTGGCGTCCGCGCCGGTCCCCGCCCGCGGCGTCGCCCGCCTCCAGGGCCGCCAGCAGGCGCGCGGCCAGGTCGCCGTCGGCCGCACGGTAGGCCGCGGCCATCTCGGTCAGCACGGCCGGGCCGACAAGCGTGTTGCCGGCCACGGAGAACGTGCCGCCGGGCAGGTGCCCGTGCCAGTCTGGCACGGCGTCGCCGGTCCACGAGGCTGTGCGTCCCGCGCCGTCCACGAGATGGAGTTGCCGGAGGTGCGGCGCGGGATCGATCGCCAGCGCGGCCCGCAACGCGGACTCGGCCGGCAGTGCGTGGCCGAGGGCGTCGAGCGCCGCTACACCCAGCCAGGGATTGCTCACCGCTTGCGACGCGACGGCGCCCGCGCCCGCGCGCACGAAGGGGACCCGTCCACCGACGGCCGGCTTGCAGGTGGCCACGCCCACGCCCAGCTCGCCGGTTTCTGGCAGCCAGGCGACGATGGAGAAGGTCATGCCGAGCCGTCCTCAGGAGCCCTCGGGCGGGTGCGCTCGCCGGCCGGAGTCAGCGGCGGAAACGCGAGCGCCCGGCTGCGGGCCGGGCGCTCGGCAATTCCGTGGATGGCACCCGCTAGCGGATGACGACCTCGTTGAAGGAGTTGCCGGCGTTCGTCGGCGTGAGGCTGATGCGGCCCGCGGCGGAGAGCGGCAGCACGGTCAGGCTCGTAGACACGTTCGGGAAGCCCGGCAGGCCGTTCGGCAGCAGGCTCGTATTCGTCGTGCTAATCGCCGTGCCGAACGGCGCGTAGTTCAGCGAGTTGAACGTGAAGCCGATGCCGCCCTGGTTCCCGTAGATCGGCGGGGTGCCGAACGGGTAGCCGTAGGGATACTGGTAGCTGCCGGGGAAGCCGTAGCCATATGGGTCGGGGATCGTGCCGTATGGCCCGCCGCCGTAGCCCGGGCCGAACACCGGGCTGAACCCGACCCCGGGGTAGCCGTTGAAGTTCGGGTAGCCAAAGGGCACCTGCGCGGACGCCGCGCCGCTTGCCGCGACGCTGAGGCCCGCCGCGAGCACCACGCCAAGAACGAATCGGCGCATGTTCGACCTCACCTTTCTCCAGCCGGCCGCCCCGGTCGCGCATGGCAGCCTGAGCCGAGGCCCCGTAGGGCTACACCCAATCAAACGGATACCGCCCGCGAACGTTACAGCTTAGACGGGCATCAATCCGTGTTTCTTCGGCGGGGCGGACTGCTCCTTGGTCGCCAGCATGCGCAGCGCCTGGATCAGGCGGCGGCGCGTCTCGGGCGGGCGCAGGGCAGCCTGCGCGAAGCTCTTCTGCAGCGCGTCGAAGGGCCCACTGAATCGCTCGCTGAACTCCTCGATGCGCTGCTGGCGCACGGCTTCGGGGTCGGCGGCCTGGTCGATCTCGCGGCGGTAGAGCACGTTCACCGCGGCCGGCGCGCCCATGACGGCTAGCTCCACCCCCGGCCAGACGAACACCTGATCGGCCCCCATCTCGCGCGTACACATCGCCTGCTTCGCGCCGCCGTAGCCCTTGCGGAGATAGACGGTGATCTTCGGGACCGTGGCCTCGGCGTAGGCGTAGAGCATCTTTGCACCGTGGCGGATGATGCCGCCGCGCTCCTGCTTGGTCCCGGGGAAGAAGCCGGGCACGTCCACGAGCGTGACGAGGGGGATGTTAAAGGCGTCGCAGAAGCGGATAAAGCGGGTGGCCTTGTCGGCGGCGTCGATGTCGATGGCGCCGCCGAGCCAGTTGGGCTGGTTGGCCACGAAGCCCACGCTGTCACCGCCCAGCCGCCCGAAGCCGATGACCATGTTGCGCGCCCAGCGCGGCTTTAGCTCCAGGAAGTCGCCATCGTCGACGATGCGGCGGATGACCTGCACCATGTTGTACGGCTTGCGCAGATCCTCGGGCACCAGCGCTTCCAGGCCCTCGACGTCGCGGTCAGGCGAGTCGTCGCTGGCGCGGTGGGGCGGTCGCTCGCGGTGGCTGGCCGGCAGGTAGCCGAGCAGCTTGCGAATCTGGGCCAGACAGGCCGCGTCGTCGTCCGCGATCAGGTCCGCGACGCCCGACTGCTCGCTATGGACCTTCGCGCCGCCCAGGTCCTCCATCGTTACGTCCTCGCCCAGCACCTCCTTCACCACGGGCGGGCCGGTGATGAACATCTGGCTGGTGCCGCGGACCATGAGGACGAAGTCGGTGAGGGCGGGCGAATAGGAGCCCACGCCGATGCACGGCCCCATGATGGCCGACACCTGCGGGACGGCGCCCGACGCCTGGACGTTGGCGTTGAAGATCCGCCCGATGGCCCGCGTGACGTCGAGGCCCTCCTGAATGCGGGCGCCGACCGAGTCGAGGAGCCCCACCACCGGCGCCCCGACGCGCTGCGCTAGCTCGGTGACGTAGGCGATCTTCTCGCCGTGCGCGCTGCCCACTGCCCCGGCGAGCACGGTACGGTCCTGGGCGTAGACGAACACGAGGCGCCCGTCGACCGTGCCGTAGCCGGTGACCACGCCGTCGGTGGGCTGGCGGCGCTCGGCCATGCCGAAGTCGGTGACGTGCGTCTCGGAGAGCATGAACTCCTCGACGAACGAGCTGGGATCGAGCAGGGCGGCGATGCGCTCGCGCGCCGTGAGCTTCCCCTCGTCGTGCTGTCGCTTGACCGCCCGCTCGTCGCCCGCGCGCACGCCGGCCTCGACCGCGTCGAGCTTCGCGGCTAGCTCCGTCCGCGTCTTCGGCATGTCGTCCCCTTATCCGTAGTGCCCGCCGGCCGCACCGCCGCGCTTGCAGGTGGCCGAGCCGATCGCGCTGCCGACGGCGGCGTCCTGGCCGGGAGCTGGTTCGTGGTGCGCCTGGTGGTCAGGAGGCGGCTGCCGCCGTTTCGCGCCGCTCCTCGCCCGCCTCCCGCGCTTGGAAGTAGTCCTTGGCGATCTCGGGGAACAAGGCCCAGGTCAGTACGTCCTCTTCGCTGCGCGCGAGCCCTGCGGAGTCCTTGCGGGCTTGTTCGAGGCCCGGCGGGAGCAGATCGGCCGGGCGGCAGGTGATCGGCTGGCGCTTGCCGAGGACTTTCGCCTTCATCTCCTCGCTCAGCGGTCCGGGCGGCTCGCCGTAGTGGCCCAGCACGTAGTTGCGCGTCTCGTTGCTCACGACGGCGTAGCGCTTGCCGGTCACCACGTTGAGCGCCGCCTGCGAGCCCACGATCTGGCTGGTGGGCGTGACCAGCGGCGGATAGCCGAGGTCCTTTCGGACGTGCGGCATTTCGGCCAGCACCTGGTCGAGCTGGTGCTCGGCCTTCTGCTGGCGAAGCTGCGCGATCAGGTTGGACAGCATGCCCCCGGGGACCTGCGAGGTCAGGATGTCCGTCTTGATCCGGTTGTTTACCGGGCTCTCGAACTCCGCATAGTTGGCGCGCACCGCGTAGAAGTACTCGGACAGCTTCTCCAGCTTGGCGAGGTCGAGCCCCGTGTCGTGTGGCGTGCCCATCAGCGCCGCGACCATCTGCTCGGTGGCCGGCTGAGAGGTCCCCTGCGAGAACGGCGCGAGCGCGGTGTCGATAATGTCCGCCCCTGCCTCGATGGCCATGATGTAGCTCATCTGCGCCAGGCCCGCGGTGCAGTGCGAGTGGAGGTGCAGCGGCAGGTCGATGCGGGACTTGATCTTGCTCACGATCTCATAGGCGGCGTACGGTGCGAGCATGCCCGCCATGTCTTTGATGCAGATCAGGTGTACGCCCATCTCCGCGAGCTTTTCGGCGACGCCGAGAAAGTAATCGGGCGAGTGCACCGGGCTGATCGTGTAGCAGACCGCGCCCTCGACCAGCTTGCCCGTCGCCAGCGCGGCTTCGATCGCCGTCTTCATGTTGCGGATGTCGTTCATCGCGTCGAAGATGCGGAAGACGTCGATGCCATTCGCCGCGGCCCGGGCCACGAAGGCCTGCACCACGTCGTCGGGATAGTTGCGGTAGCCAACGACGTTCTGGCCGCGCAGCAGCATCTGGAAACGCGTCTTGGGCATCGCGGCGCGGAGCTTGCGGAGCCGCTCCCAGGGATCTTCGTTCAGGTAGCGCAACGTGGCGTCGAACGTGGCCCCGCCCCACGTCTCGAGCGACCAGTAGCCGACGTCGTCCAGCTCCGCGGCGATCGGGAGCATGTCCTCCGTGCGCATTCGGGTGGCCACCAAACACTGGTGGGCGTCGCGCAGAACGGTCTCCATGATTGCGATCTTGCCTGCCATAGTCGGTGGCTCCTCCGTCTGATCCGTCCGCACCGTATCGCCGACCGAACGATGTATTGATCCGCGGCTAGGGCCGAGCCCAGCGCGCGTCGGCGCACGTGCTCGGCCGCCAACGGCGTTTGCGCGTGGCGCGTTGCCGCGTGGCCAGGTGGCCGAGGCGTCCACGCGACCCGCGAGCGATCGGGGCGTGCTAAGCGTTCGGCGGTCCGCCCGTGCAAGGTTCGTGCGGGCGGCCACTGCTACCCCGCGCGAGCGCCAGGCACGCCGCCCGGCAGACGATCACTCGATCTCCGCCAGGACCTGGTCGGTTTCCACCGCGTCGCCCGGGGCGACGCTGATTGACGTCACGCGGCCGCCAACCGGCGCGACGACGTTGATCTCCATCTTCATGGCCTCCATCACGACGACCGTGTCGTCCTCCGCGACGGTGTCGCCGACCTGGACTAGCACCTGGAGGACCTTGCCGACCATGGGCGCCTCGACTGGCGTGGCCACAACCTCTCTCCCTCGTCGGTGTACACGGCCGGTCGGCACTGGTGGCCGACGCGGGGCACCTGTTTCGGATGCTCATCGGTCACGCGCGTGCCGAAGCATGTGATGGGGTGCAGAGGCGATCATATCGAACGCGCGGCCATAACGTCAACGATGCGAGGGGCTGTCGAAAGGGACTGCCCCGGGCGTGGGTATAATCCGGCGCCGGTAGGGCAGGCGGGAGTGGCGATGGATGACGTGCTGACATTTCTCGCGGCGCAGCGCGCTCGCTTCCTAGAGGAATTAATCGCATTCCTGCGCATCCCCAGCATCAGCAGCGCCGAGGCGCACCGTGGCGACGTGCAGCGCTGCGCGGAATTCGCGGCCGCCCACCTGCGGCGTATCGGCTTGCCGCGCGCCGAGGTGCTGCCCACGGGCGGCCACCCCGTCGTCTACGGCGAGTGGCTCGGCGCGCCCGGCGCTCCGACCGCCCTCGTCTACGGTCACTACGACGTGCAGCCGGTGGACCCGCTGGCGCTATGGCAGACGCCACCCTTCGAGCCGCAGGTGCGCGATGGCCTGCTGTTCGGCCGCGGCGCCGTGGACGACAAGGGGCAGGTGTACATGCACTTCGCGGCGGCCGAGGCCTACCTGGCGACCCGGGGGCGGCTGCCGCTGAACCTCAAGTTCCTGATCGAGGGCGAGGAGGAGATCGGCAGCCCGCACCTCGACGCCTTCGTCGCGGCGCACCGGGACCTGCTGGCCGCAGACGTGGGCGTGATCTCCGACACACCCATGTACGACGCCGACCACCCGTCGCTCTGCTATGGGCTGCGCGGCCTGGCCTACCTCCAGGTCGAGGTGGAGGGGCCGTCGGGCGACTTGCACTCCGGGACCTGGGGCGGCATCGTCGCGAACCCAGCGCTGGCGCTGGCCACGATGCTGGCGCAGCTCAAGGACGCGCAGGGGCGGGTAACGGTGCCGGGCTTCTACGACGCGGTGCGGCCGATCAGCGCGGCGGAGCGGCAGGCGCTGGCGGCGCTGCCCGTCGACGCCGCGCGCCTGGCGGCCGACCTGGGGGTGCCGGCGCTCGTCGGGGAGGAGGGCTTCACGCCGCTGGAGCGCCTCTGGGTGCGGCCGACCTTGGACGTTCACGGCGTCTGGGGCGGGTTCAGCGGGGAAGGCGCCAAGACGGTGATCCCGGCGCGGGCTGGCGCGAAGCTGAGCTGCCGACTCGTTCCCGACCAAGACCCCGACGCGATCGCCGCGCTCGTGGCAGCGCACCTGGAGCGGCTGGCGCCGCCCGGCGTCCGCGTCAGCGTCCAGGTGCTTCACGGGGGGCGGCCGGTGGTCACGCCCCTGGACCATCCGGCGCTCCAGGCGGCGGGCCGCGCGGTCGAGCGCGGGTTCGGCCAACCGCCTTCGTTCATCCGCGAGGGCGGCAGCATTCCGTTCGTCGCCACGCTGGTACAGGAGCTGGGGCTGCCCTGCGTGCTGCTCGGCGTCGGGCTGCCCGACGAGCACACCCACGCGCCCAACGAGTTCTTCCACCTAGCGAACTTCTACAGCGGGATGCGCACGGTCGCGTTCCTCTGGGACGAGCTAGGCGCGCTGGGTCAGCACGAGGGGTAGAGGCAGCGGGTGGGGCCGGCCGCCGGAGCGGCGGGCGCGACGTACGGGGTGGCTGTGGGCGCGATGGATGGCCGGTTACTGGCCACGGTCGGACGCACGACCGGGGCAGGTTGCCGCGCGGGCGGCTGCGTCGGCACCGGCGTCGGCAGTGGCGGCGGCACGGTGGGCAGCGGCGTGGGCGGCACGGGGGTCGGCGGCAGCGGCGTGGGCGGGACGCGCGTGGGCGGCACCGGGGTTGGCGGGGGCGGCGTCGCCGTGACCACGACGACGGCCGGCGTTGGCGGCAGAGTGATGGTGCGCGCGGTCGGCGTGTCCTCGGGAACGGCCAGGCCCTGCACCACGGGAGGCCGCGTGGGCTGGGGCTCGGGCGCACGCTCCGGTGCCCGCACGACCGGCTCGCGGACGATGGATGGGCGGACCGGCGCGGGCTGAGTGACGACCGTAGGCCGGGCTGGGACGCTGGGCGCAACCACGGCGGGCCGCGGTGGCGCGACGGGCGCATCGAAGCTGCTGAACACGTCGCTGGGTTCGGGCTCCGCGGGCGGCTTGGCGGCGACGGCATCCGCGTCCGCCGCCTCGTCAGGCGTGCTTTCCGGCGAGGGTGTGCTGGTCGCGGCCAGCGCGAGCACGGGCGGCGCGTGCCGTAGCAGCAGGACGGCGCTGTTCGCGGGCGTGCCGGGCGCGGCCGCGAGGGCTCGCACGTCGCGGATCTGGTCGTCTTTCCAGGCGAAGCCGGCGGCCTGCGTGTCCCCGCTGGCGACCGGCGCCTCCAGGCGGACCGCGGCCGGGGCTTCCTGCTCGCCCGCGCGCAAGACGCCGATCGCGACGGCCGCCTGCCCGGCGCCTAGGCCGCGCAACGTGAGATCGTAGCTCTCCACCGGGCCCGGCACGCTGAATACCTGGGTTCCGTCGTCGTTGCGGACCAGGCGAGCGCCGGGAATCTGTGTGACGTAGGCCTCGGAGTCGGGATGGTAGCCGACACTGCGGCCGCGCGCGTCGGTGAGCAACGCTCGGACCGGACCCTGCACGCTGATCTGCAGTGTGGCGGCCGGCTGGGGCGCGGGCACCGGCGGCTCGGGCGCCTGCCCGGGCTGCACGCGGGTCGTGAAGCCGCTGGGCACGTCGACGTCGCCCGCATCGGCCCGCCCGAACACGCCGCCGTCGACCGCGGTCACCGTCATCGTGCCCTCGGGCGCCACCTCGGTCAGGAACTGGCTCCCGCGGGCGAAGAACCGGGCAGCCGTGCTGGCGAGCAGGAACCCGGAGAACTCGTGGCCTGTCGCGGCCGCCTGCGTCCAGGTAGTACCGAGTGGTTGCTGGACGATGATCGCCGTGGCCCCGGTGACCGGGTCGCGCTCGAAGCGCTGCAGGACTAGCTCGCTATCCGGCCCGAGCGCCGTGGAGGAGCCGTCGAAATACACGACGGAGGCGTAGCCGCCCGGGCCGGTCCGTACCCGGTCGCCGACTTGAAGCGTTCGCTGGCCGGTCACTGGCTCAAGCGTAGTGCCGCCCACGGGCTGCACGCGCACGTCGCCACCGAGGGGCAGCAGGCTGGTGTTGTCGACGAGGTAGAGGGCGCCGGTCGCCACCGGGGGCGCGACCGGCCGCGCTAAGAACTGCGCGGCGACAGCGGCGCCGACCAGGACGAGCGCCAGCCCGATCGCGAGCCAGTGGCGTGGGGTCATCGTAAATCTGCGTTGCTGTGCGTTCACCGCTGCGCCTCGGTATGTCTGAGCGGTCCAGGCCAGCCGCGTGAACAGGCCGACCAGGGTAGCTTGCGGCCATGGGGCCTTGCCTGTCAAGCAATCGAGCGCGACGGGGCGCCGGGCGCGTCCGCGCTGTGCCGCGATTGGAACGAACTGCGCCTGGGCCGTAGCGGCTTCGAGATGCTTGAATGAGTGTGGCGGCAGCCCTCGATTTTTGGGAGACGGAGCGCGGGGCGACGCGGTACAATGCGCCGTGCCCGCGATCGGCGCGGGTGGGGACACTACACACCGGGGAGAACGACGCATGCGCCGAGCCGTGACGATGCTGCTACTCGCTGTTGCCCTGCTGGCTGTCGCGCCGCCGCTGGCCGCGCAGGAAGAGGGCGACGAGGCGGTGCCGCCCGCCACTCCGCCGCAGCCACTGAGCGCGCAGATCCGCGCCGCCGGCTACAACGTCACCGACCAGGAGGCGGCTTACCTGGATGCCGATGCTCAGTTCACCGATCAGTTCGTCGCGCCGATGCTGACGGTTGAACTCCACGCTCCGTACATTAACGACGATTTCTCGCGGCAGGTCGTCCTGGCCGAGCTGCAGCAGGTGGCGAACCTCGATCCGAACGGCAACACGGTGCAGCCGCCCCCCACGCTGGTGGACCTCGACCGCATTCAGGTCGCTCGCCGCACAGCCATACGGCAGGCGGCGCAGCAGTGGCTGGCGGCGCTCCAGGCAAACGATCCGAACTGGGTGATGGCAGGCTCCGACGCCTACGGCGCGGCTCGCCAGAGTGAGTCTGATTGGTACGCGGCGCTGCGCCAGCGTCTCGCGGGCGCGCCGGCGGGCGCGCCCGCCACGGCACCCTAGCGGCCGGTCACCGATGCCCTGGGCGTTGTGCGCACACAACGCCCAGGGCAGAGGCGTCCGTCCAGGTCCGTAGACCCATCCCAGCGCGAGCGCGTCCGGTTTAGGGGCAGCGGCCTGCTGTCGGAATCGGGCAGGCTGGTTCGCTGCGACCGGCGCTCGCCGGTGGCCCGCGCCCCGGGCCGTAGCACGCGTTGGTGGACTAGAATGACCCTATGCGAATGACGCGCTGGATCCCCCTGCTCGCGCTGGCGGCGCTTGGCGTCCTCGTGGTGCGGGCGCTGAGCGCGGGCGCAGCGCCTATCCAGCAAGACCTGAGCAGCGCGACCCCGACGCCGGTGGCCGAGACGGGCTGTGAGCCGCGAGCGCTGATCGAATCGCCCCCCTCGGATCACACGCTCGTGGGGGTGGTGCCGGTCGGCGGCTGGGCGGTGGACCTGAGCAGCCCCGCCGGAACCGGCGTGACCGACGTGCACGTGTACCTGGACGGGTATGGCATCGAGCCAGGATACACCTTCATCGGGAAGGCCGAATACGGCAACTCGCGCGTGGACGTGGCGCAGCAGTTCAACGACGTCCGCTTCGCCCGCTCCGCCTTCAGCCTGTCGTGGGATGCCTCGACGGCGGGCGCCGGGCCGCACACGCTAGTCGTGCTCTACCGCACCCGCTGCGGTTGGGCGAGTGTCACCGAGAGTGTCGAGGTGGACGGCCCGACGATCCGCCTGGACATCGACGCGCCGCCCCAGGGATCACCGATCGAGGGCCCGGTACGGCTGCAGGGCTGGGCCGCCGATCCGCAGGCGACCTCGGGCACTGGCGTCGACCGCGTCGACTTCTACCTCGACGGCGAGGTAACCACGCGGGGCGAGCCGTTGGGCGAGATTCCCTACGGCGATAGCCGCCCCGACGTTGGGGCCGCCCTTGGCGGTCCGAACGAGGACGAGCGCGCCCGCTTCACGCGGAGCGGCTTCTCCGGCTTCTGGAGCCCGGTGGGCATCGCCGCGGGCACGCACAGTCTGACGTTCTACGCGCGCGGCCCCAGCGGCGCGGTGGCGCGCTCCCTCACGATAGAGATCCGTCCTGGCGCCTCGGGCACCTTGGGGCTGACCCCGCAGGCCAGCCCCGCGGCCACCCGCTCCAGTGACAGCTTTGGCGTCGGCGTGAGCGGCACGACGCCGAACTCGGTCGGGTTGACCTGGGCGCCGGCGAATGGGGCGGCCACCTACGACGTGTATGAATCCGAGGGGGTAGCCGCGTTCTTCCCGGCGGCAACCGGCCTCACCGACACCCGCGCCACCATCTCCGCGCTAGCCCCCGGGCGCTCGTACCGCTTCTACGTCCGCGCGCTCGACGCACAGGGCAACGAGGTGGCTCGCTCCAACACGGTGAACGTGACGACCGGCACCGCGACCCTTGCCCTGCCGACTCTGATGCCGAGTCCCACCCTGCTGGGGCGGCCGACGGCCATCCCTTGATGCCCGGTCCATCGCCACGTCTCGTCGCGGGGCTCTAGCCAGTCGCTTGCGCCCACCCCCTATAATCTGTGTGAGAAGGGTGAGCGCACCGAGCGCGGCTGACGTAGCGCCGGCGGCAGGCTGCCGCGCATCAGCCCGAGCGGCGGGCCCGACCCATGGGGAGGCGATGCTGAGATGTCCGTGCACCTGCACTGCCCGCTCTGTGGCGAGTTGTTGGCCGAAGACCAGTCGATGGTCGTCATGTCGACTCGCGAGGGCACGCGCCAGGAGACGTATGACCTGGCTTGTCGGTGCGGAACCCGTCTGCGACTGCAACTGCCTCCCGAGCGCTGGAGCCCACCCCGCCGGCGTCGCCGCGGGCGGGGTCGCGCGAAGCCGCGCCGCGGGGTGTCTCGCGTCGAGGTAGCCGCGGCTTCGGACGACAAGACGCTGCCGAGCCCGACGGCGGAACGCCCGTTTCCCTTCACGCCCTGGCAGTACGCCCGATTGCTGGTGCTGCGCGGCCGGGTGCAGGACGGGGAGATGCGCGAGCCGGAGGAGGAGTCGGCCGACGGCGGAGCCACGCCGCCCTGAAGCTCCGCCCCGGCCCAGGTGATACTCAGCCGAGCGGTGGGCTCCCCGTAGCGTCAGCGGGTCCGTTCGATGCGGGTGCTGGGCGCGGCGCCGCGTGGCTCTGTGCGACGCCGGTCGATTGTCGCTTCGCCAGCCAGCGCGTGAACTGATCGACGAGCGCCATCGTGGCGGCCGCGGCCGCCGCCCCCACCAGGCGCTGCGGGAGGGTTGTCTGCTGTTCCTTCACGCGCTCGCGCGTTGTCTCCTCGTGGACTTCCTCCGGCTCGCCGCGCAGGGCACGGCCGACACGCCGCGCGCGTGCGCCGGCCTCCTCCGCGACGGCGGCGGCTCCCTGACGCAGCCGGTTGATGGGGCGACGCGCCTCCTGAGCGCGTCGGTACGAGCGATACCACAGCAGCAGGACCGTGACCGCGGCGAGGAGTGCCGCGCCACCGCCCAGCACCATCACGAGTGGCCGGTGCGCTTCGACCTGGCGCTGGACGTCGAGGGCCTGGCGGGCGCGTCCCTCCAGAGCGTCCAGCAAGCGCTCGGTTTCGCCGCGCAGGGCGTCTAGCTCGCGGGCGGTGTCAGCCGCTGTCTCACCCACTCCAAGTTCTCCTTCGCCTCGGCGCGAGTGCGGCCGAGCGGGCGTAGCTGGAGCCGCTGCTTGCCGAGAAATGCCGCGCCGGCGCCGAACACGGCGAAGATCACGAACCAGACGACCGCGCAGACCCAGAGCGGCCAGCTCAGCACCGCGCTGCTAGCGGCGACCAGCGCGTCAAGCAAGCAAATGACGGCGAACAAGAAAAGCACCGCGCCGATAGCGAGCAAAACGGCCCCGCGCAGATTCTGCTGGAGATCCTCGCGGGCCTCCTGCTTGGCTAGCTCGATCTGCTTGTGGACCAGCTCCGAGGTGGTGTCGGCGAGCCGCCGGCCCAGCTCGCCAATGCTGAGCTGGTCGTAGTCGGTGATCGACACCGTCACAACTCCTCATCTGGCACGCCACTGGTCCGCGGGCCGCGGTAGCTCGACCCGTTCGCGGCGGCTGGCACGCCGGGCGATTGGCGAGCGCCCCGCCGGCTCCTGCGACAATAGGCGGGCGGCTGCGCTCTGCACTACAACAATCGTGCCAGCGTTTTCACCGGGCCAGCACACCGCCGCCCTACGCCGCACGGCGCACCGGCGCCCGCGGGATGTGGTCCAATGAGTCGTCTCCAGTATAGACCACCGCGGGCGCTAGCGTGCGCGGCGAGCGCGAGAGCTTAGGCGCGGGCGGCGTCAGTGTCGCGCAGCGGGAGCGTGGCGCCGTGCGCGAGCGCCTCGCCGGCGAGGAACAGCGAGCCCGCTACGATCACCAGCGCATCGGAGGTGGCGCCGGCCGCCGCGATCGCGGCGGCGACGTCGGGCGCGACCGTGACCGTGGCTCCGGCGCCTGCCGCCGCGGCGGCTACCGCCGCGGCGGGCGCGGCGCGGGGGTGCCGCGCCTGCGTCGCGATCACGCGTCGTGCGAGTGGGACGAGCGCATCGACGATACCGGCCAGATCCTTGTCGGCGGTGCAGCCGAGCACCAGGACCATACGCCGACCGGGGAAACAGTCCTCCAGGGTGGCGCGCAGGCTGGCAGCCGAGGCGGCGTTGTGGGCGCCGTCGACGACGAGCGGGGGCCGGGTCGGGAGCACCTGCACGCGACCGGGCCAGACGACCCCGGCGAGGCCTCGCGCCACGGCCCCGGGGCTCAGCCGGATGCCGCGGCCGCGCAGCGCGTCGGCCGCGGCGACGGCGAGCGCCGCGTTATCCCGCTGGTGCCGGCCGAGGAGGGGCAGCGTGAGACCGGCGTACGCGGTCGCCGGGCCGCGCAGGGTGAAGGCACTCGCGGCGGCGGGGGCCGCCTCGGGCTCCCACCGCCAGTCGCGGCCCACCCGGGCGAATGGCACGGCGAGGCGCCGGGCCGCCGCGCGCAACACGGCCATGGCTTCTGGCGGCTGCAAGCCCAGGACGGCTGGTCGGCCCGCCCGGAGGATGCCGGCTTTCGCGCGGGCGACATCCGCGAGGGTGGGACCGAGCGTGTCCAGGTGGTCCGCGCTGATCGGCGTGATGACGCTCACCAGGGGGTCGAGCACGTTGGTCGCGTCGTGAGCGCCGCCGACGCCGACCTCGACCACCGCCAGGTCCACGCCCCGTCGAGCGAAGTAGAGGAAGGTGAGCGCGGTGCCGACCTCGAAGGTGGTGAAGTGGCCGAGGTCGGGCGATTCGCGTTCGGCCGCCGCCACCAGCGGCCGTAGCTCGCGCGTGAGCTGGGCCACGGCACTGGCCGGTATGTACTCGCCGTCCAGCCACGTACGCTCGCGGTAACTCACGAGATGCGGCTGCGTGTAGCGGCCGATCCGCAGGCCAGCGGCTTGCAGGATGGCCGCCAGCATCGCCGCCGTCGAGCCCTTGCCCTTCGTGCCGGCGACGAGCACCGCCGGAAAGCGCTGCTGCGGCTGCTCGCAGAGTGCGAGCAGGCGCCGCATGCGCGGGACTTTGCGGGGCTGATCGGCGCGAATGGCGGCGGCCGGGCGCGGCGTAGCCGACAGGCCGTACAGGTAGTCGAGCGCAGCAGCGTACGCCGGGTCGTCAACGGTTTCGTCGGGTGGCGGGAGGCCCCAGGCGGGCGGCTGTCTGCCGGGAGCTAGGGAGCGTGCTTGTTCCACGGTGCTCCTGATCCGGCGCGGCGAGTGGCCGGTGGTCCTCGCGTGTGTCGCCTTATACTACCGCGCAGAGGGGAGCGAGCATGCGTGTCGTCTGGCTGCTCCTGGCGCTGTTGCTCACAGCGTGCAGCGTGCGCGGGCCGTGGCAGGACGGCGATCCCTGGCTCGATGACCTGAACGAAATGGCCGTGGCGGCCTTCATCACGGAACGGTCGGAGAGCGGGTTGCCGCCTGGCCGCCTCGAGTTCCGCGCGGGCAGCATCTATAGCACGGAGCCGACGGCGGGACCGGGAGGCGAGTGGGTCTGGCAGGTGCGATACCCGCGGGCTGACGCCATCCGGCTGCCGCTCACCGCGCGCGATCGTCTGGCCGGCGTGGAGATCAGCGCGGACACGGTGATTCGCTTCGAGCAGCGCTACTGCACGCTTGCGGAGGGGGCCAAGGGGGGAGTGCGCTGCGAAGCCTGGCGAAGCGCGACCTGCTGCAACCTGGTATGGAAGCGCAGCCGAGGTGGTTGGCTGGCTAGCCAGCCGTGAGCCGGACGGCGCTGGCACCCGCCGTTCGGCCGCGGGCTGCGCGGGGGTTGTCGTGCGGACGGTTCAATCGTATACTGCCCGTAGTCCGCGGTGGGCGAACCCACCGCGCCAAATGCATAGGTGTCCGGTGTCGGGAAAGGCGGTGAGAAGCCGCCGCGGTCGCGCCGCTGTAAGCAAGCCTCGGCTTGCGAGCCAGAACGCCGACCCGGGCAAGGGACCGTTGCTCTTCGCTGCAGAGAGTAGGCCCACGGCCCGGCCGCTGGCCGTCGCCGCGCAGGGGCGCCTCTGGTTGCGAGCAGCAACCAGAGGTGTTTTGGTGTGAGGATCGGCACGCGGCGGGACGACAGCGACGTGGTCGTGCTGGCGCTGGCCATTGCGGCCGATGCTCTACTGGGCGAGCCGCCGGGCTGGTGCCATCCGGTCGTGGCGATGGGGCGTATCATCGGCGCGGCCGAGCGGTGGGTGCCCCCCTCGCCCGTGGTCTCCGTCGTCTACGGGGGGGTAATTGCGCTCGGCGGCGCCGCGGGCTGCTGGCTGGGGACGCGGCTGGCGCTCCGCTCGCTGCGCCGGCGGGCCGCGCCGCTCGCGCTGGCGGCGAGCGTGTTCCTGCTGAAGAGCACCTTCGCCATCCGGGCGCTGGACGATGCGGCGAGCGCCGTGGCCGCGGGGCTCGCCGCCGGCAGCCTCGACGGCGCGCGCGCGGCGCTGCGCTCGTTGGTCAGCCGCGATACCGCGGCGCTCGACCCCCCGCTCGTCGCCGCGGCCGCGGTCGAGTCAGTCGCGGAGAATCTGAGCGACAGCTTCGTCGCGCCGTTGTTCTGGTTTGCCGTGCTCGGCTTGCCCGGCGCCGTCGCCTACCGCTTCCTGAACACCTGCGACGCGATGCTTGGCTACCACGGGCGCTACGAGTATCTCGGCAAGGCGGCGGCGCGACTGGACGACGCGGCGAACTGGGCGCCCGCACGGCTGACCGCGCTACTGCTGGTCCTGGCGGCTTGGGGGCGAGGCGCCGACGCCCGCGCCGCGTGGCGCGTGGCGCGGCGGCACCATCGCCGCACGGCGAGCCCGAACGCGGGCTGGCCGATGAGCGCGGCGGCGGGCGCGCTGGGGGTGCGGCTGGAGAAGCTCGGCCACTACGTGCTTGGGGAGGGGCCGCGACCACCGGCCGCCGCCATCCCGGCCGCGATCGCCCTGGGGCGCACGGCGGCGGCGTTCGGCACGGTCGGCTACGTCGTCTGGGCGCTGGCGCGGGGGCACGATGCAGCCCCGTCCTGAGCTGCTCGACCTGCCGCCCGCCGTCCACGGCAGCGCGCCCCTCAGCGCAGGCGCCGTGCTGGACTTCAGCGTGAGCAGCAACCCGCTAGGCCCGGCCTCCAGCGTGCTCGCCGCCGCGCGCGCGGCCCCGATCGGCCGTTACCCCGAGCCGGACGCGGCCACGCTGCGCACCGCGCTGGCCGCGGGCCTGAACGTCGCGCCCGAGCGCCTGGTAGTCGGGAACGGCTCGGCGGAGCTGATCTGGCTGCTGGCGCTGGCGTATATCGAGCGGGGGCAGCGGGCGCTCGTCGTCGGGCCGACGTTCGCGGAGTACGCGCGCGCCGCGCGGCTCATGGGCGCGCGCGTCGCCGAGTATCGGGCGTCCGCGGCCGACGGCTTCCGGCTCGACGTGGCGGCGCTTTGTCGCGTGATCACGGCGACGCGGCCGCGCCTGACGTTCCTCTGCAACCCGAACAACCCGACGGGCGTGTATCTCGGCCGGGCGGACGTCGAGCGCCTGCTGGCGGTCGTCCCGGGCCTCCTCGTACTGGATGAGGCGTACGCGGGCTTCGTGCCCGAGCCGTGGGACGTGCGGCCGCTCCTGACCGACGGCCGGCTGGTCGTGCTACGGTCGCTGACGAAAGACCACGCGCTCGCCGGCCTGCGGCTCGGCTACGCCCTCGCGGCCCCCGCGGTGGCGCGCGCGCTGCAGTGGGCCCAGCCGCCGTGGTCGGTGAACGCGGTCGCGCAGGCCGCGGGGCTCGCGGCGCTCGCGGCGGGCGACCACGTTACGCGGGGCCGGGCGCTCGCGCGCGAGGCGACGGCGTACCTGGCGAAGGGCCTGCGGGCGCTCGGCCTGGAAGCGCTGCCGTCGGCCGCCAACTTCTTCCTGGTCGCCGTGCCCGACGGGTCGGAGGTTGCGAGCGCGCTGCGCGCTGCGGGCATCTACGTGCGCGACTGCGCGTCCTTCGGCCTGCCCGGCTATCTGCGGCTCGCGGCGCGTCCGCTGGCGGAGTGCGACGCGCTGCTCGCCGCGCTCGAGCGCGTGCTCACCACCAACGTCTTGACGGGCGGAGCGCGCCGATGACGCAGCACTCCGGCGCGCCGACGCTCATGATCCAGGGCACCGCGTCGGGCGTCGGGAAGAGTGCGATGGTCGCGGCGCTGTGCCGGCTGCTGCGGCGGGAGGGCCTGCGCGTCGCGCCGTTCAAGGCGCAGAACATGTCGAACAACGCCGCGGTGTGCGCGGACGGCGGCGAGATCGGCCGCGCGCAGGCGGCGCAGGCGGAGGCCGCCGGCGTGGCACCGTCGGTGGACATGAACCCGATCCTGCTAAAGCCCGAGGGCGACGCGCGCTCGCAGGTCGTCGTGCGGGGCCGTGTCTGGCGGCGCCTGACCGCGCGCGAGTACCACGCCGCGAAGCCTGAGCTACTGGGTGTCGTCGCCGAGAGCCTGGCGCGGCTGCGGGCCAGCCACGACGTCGTCCTCATCGAGGGCGCGGGCAGCCCGGCCGAGGTCAACCTACGGGACGGCGATCTGGTGAACATGGCGGTCGCTCGGCTGGCCGATGCGCCCGTGCTGCTGGTCGCAGACATCGACCGGGGGGGGGTATTTGCCGCGCTCGTGGGCACGCTAGCGCTGCTGGAGCCTGCCGACCGGGGGCGCGTCGCTGGCCTGCTGATCAACCGCTTTCGCGGCGATCGGGCGCTCCTAGAGCCCGGCCTGACCTTTCTGGCGGAGCGCACCGGCTGCCCGGTGCTCGGCGTCGTGCCGTACCTCCGCGACCTCCGGCTGCCTGAGGAGGATTCGCTGGGGCTGGATCGCCGTAGCGCCGGGAGTGGCCCTCCCCCCAGCCCTTTCCCAGGTGGAGAGGGGGTAGGACGCGCTCAGTCGAGCTCGCCGCCGGGCGGCGAGGGAGGCCAGGTCGAGATAGTGGTGGTTCGCCTGCCGCGCATCGCCAACTTCGACGACTTCGCACCGCTCCAGGCCGAGCCGGGCGTGCGGCTGCGCTACGTCGCGGCGCCTGACGAGCTGGGCGTGCCGGACCTGCTGATCCTGCCCGGCAGCAAGAGCACGCTCGCGGACCTGGCCTGGCTGCGTGTGAGCGGTCTGGGCGCCGCGCTCCTGCGACTGAGCGCGGCGGGCGTGCCCATCCTGGGTATCTGCGGCGGTTTCCAGATGTTGGGCACCGAGCTGGACGACCCCGACGGCGTCGAGGCCGAGGCAGGCGCGCGGGCCGGGCTCGGGCTGCTCGCCGTGCGCACGGTGTTCGCCGCCGACAAGGCCACGCGGCAGGTCCGAGGCGAGATCAGCGCGGCAGATGGCTTCTTCGGCTGCCTCGCGGGCCTCCCGCTCGACGGCTACGAGATTCATCTGGGCCGCACGACGAGTGCGCTGCGTGCGTTCGCGCGGATAAGACCTACCCCCCCGGCCCCCCTCCCATTGTGGGAAGGGGGAGCGGACGGGGATGAGAAGGCCGGGGTGGCCCCGCGCGTCCTTCCCGGGGAAGGGAGGCCGGGGGATGCAGGTTTGCTCCCCGATGGCGCCGTGTCGCTCGATGGGTTGGTGGCGGGAACCTACGTCCACGGGCTGTTCCATAACGATGCCATTCGGACGACACTGGTGGGGGCGCTGGCGCGACGGCGTGGTATCGTGCTGAGAGGGGCGGCGCGGGCCGAGGACCCCTACGATCGTCTGGCCGATGCGGTCGCCGCCCACGTCGACCTGGCGCGCGTGTTCGCGCTGTGCCGCGTGCCGGCACGAGGGAGGGCATGATGGCCGCGGAGACCGCGCCGCGCACGCGCCCGGCGCCGCGCAAGCGGAAAGGGCTCGTGATCATCAACACGGGCAACGGGAAGGGCAAGACGACCGCCGCCATCGGCCTGGGCGTCCGCGCTGCCGGGAACCGCATGCGCGTGCGGATGATCCAGTTCATCAAGGGGGTGTGGAAGACCGGGGAGCAGCGGACGCTGCCGCTGCTGGCGCCCTACTTCGAGCTAGAGCGGGTCGGGCACGGCTTCACCTTGGACGGGCTGCGCGACGAGCGCGTGCCGATGGACGAGCACGAGGCCCGCGCGCGGGCCGGCTGGGCACGCGCCGTGGAGACGGTGCGCGCGGGCGAGCACGACGTCGTGATCCTCGACGAGATCATGGCGACCATCCACGCGGGATTCGTCAGCGTGGACGAGATGCTGGCGCTCATCGCCGAGAAGCCGCCGATGATGCACCTGGTGCTCACCGGCCGGAACGCGCCGCCTGAGCTAGTCGCCGTGGCCGACCTCGTCTCGGAGATCCAGCCGGTCAAGCACCCGTACAAGGACCAGGGCATCAAGGCCCAGAAGGGCGTGGAGTTTTGAGCGATCAGCGGTCATCCTGCCGTCTGCTGATGGCTGACGGCTGATGGCTGAGGGCTGAGAGCTTAGGGTGATCGTTTTTCTGACCACTGCCGACACGGAGATCCTGGCGCTGAGCCGCGCCGCGCGTGACTTGCCGCCGGGCTTTCCGCCGGTGCGCGCCGCAAATCCGGCCGCCCTCGGCGATCCGGCGGCGCTGGCGGCCTTCCTCGACGCGGCGGCCGCCGCGCGAGTGGTCGTCGTGCGCCTGCTGGGCGGGAAGCGGGCCTTCGAGCCGGGCTTCGCCGCGCTGGAAGCGCGCTGCCGGGCGGCGGGCGTGCCGCTGATCGCCTGCCCCGGCGATCAGCAGCCGGACGTGGACCTGGCCGCGGCCTGCACGGCACCGGCCGACGTGGTCCAGACGGTGTTCGCGTACCTGCTCCACGGCGGCGTCGCGAACCTGCGAAGCCTGGTCGCCTACCTGGCTGACCGCCTGCTGGGCATCGCCAGCGCCTATGACCCACCGCGCGAGCTGCCCTGGGAGGGCCTGTATCACCCGGACGAGCCGGACGGCGTCGCGCTCGCCGACTATCTAGCCGCGCGGGTGCGGCCTGGCCGGCCGACGCTGGGCCTGCTCTTCTATCGGGCCCACTGGATGAGCGGCAACCTGGCGTTCGTGGACGCGCTCGTGCGCGCCGCGGAGGCGCAGGGCGCCAACGTGCTGCCAGTCTACTGCTACAGCCTGAAGGACGAGACGGCCGAGGCCGCGGGGGCGCCGCGCGTGTTCCGCCGCTTCCTGCTCGACGAGACTGGACGGGCGCGCGTGGACGTGGTGATCAACACGCTCAGCTTCTCGATGGGCAAGGTCGCCGTGCAGGGGCCGAGCCTGGCGACGGGCTGGTCGGTGGACTTCCTGGAGCGGCTAAACGTGCCGGTATTGCAGGCGGTCGTCGCGACGAGCGCCCGGGCCGCTTGGCAAGCGACGGCCGGCGGCCTGAGCCCCATCGACACCGCGATGAACGTGGCGATGCCGGAGTTCGACGGCCGCATCGTGACCGTGCCGATCAGCTTCAAGGAGACGGTCGAGGCCGCGGAGGCCACCCCGGGGGGTGCCTTCGGCGTGCTCGGGGCGGCGGTCCAGCGCTACGTGCCCGCCCCCGATCGGGTGGACTATCTGGTTCGCCTGGCGATCCGCTGGGCGCGGCTACGGCACGTGCCGAACGCCGAGAAGCGCGTGGCGGTGATCCTGGCAAACTACCCGTCGCGCAACGCCCGCCTGGGCAACGCGGTGGGCCTCGACACGCCCGCCTCGGTGATCCACATCCTGCACGCGCTCGCCGCGGACGGGTACCGGGTGGAGAACATCCCGGAATCTGGCGACGCACTGATCCACACCTTGATCGACCGCTGCACCTACGACCGCGAGTTCCTGACGGACGCGCAGGTGGCCGCGGCGCCCGGGCACGTCCCCGCCGCGCAGTACGCGGGCTGGCACGCGGCCTACCCGGCGGCCGTGCAGGCGGGGCTGGCCGAGACGTGGGGCGAGCCGCCCGGAGCGGTGTACGTCTACGACGGCACGCTGATGATGCCGGGGCTGGAGCTGGGCAACGTCTTCGTGGGCATTCAGCCGCCGCGCGGCTTCGGCGAGAACCCGATCGCCATCTACCACAACCCCGACCTGCCGCCGACGCACCACTACCTGGCGTACTATCGCTGGCTGCGCGACGTGTGGGGCGCGCACGCGGTCATCCACGTCGGCAAGCACGGCACACTAGAGTGGCTGCCGGGCAAGGCGGTCGGGCTGTCCGCGCAGTGCTATCCGGAGGTGGCGCTGGCCGACCTGCCGCACTTCTACCCGTTCATCGTGAACAACCCCGGCGAGGGCGCGCAGGCCAAGCGCCGCGCCCATGCCACAATCGTCGATCACCTCGTGCCGGCGATGATGCGTGCCGAAAGCTACGACGAGATCACCAAGCTCGAACAGCTCATGGACGAGTACTACCAGGTGCAGACGCTCGACCCGAAGAAGCTGCCCATCATCCAGGAGCAGATCTGGCAGACGGTGCTCGCCGCGCGCCTGCACGAAGACCTCGGCGAGGCGGAGCGCCCGGCCGACTTCGACGCTTTCCTCCTGCACATGGACGGCTACATCTGCGAGCTGAAGGACGCGCAGATCCGCGACGGACTGCACGTGCTCGGGCAGGCGCCGGAGGGCGAGCAGCTGCTGAGCCTGCTGCTGGCCCTGACACGTCTGGACAACTACGACGCGCCCAGCCTGCGCGCCGCGCTCGCCCGCGCGCTGGGACTGGACTACGCCGCGCTGTTGACGGACCTGGGGGCGCCGCTGGGGGCGCCCGCGCCGCGCCTGCTCGCGGATGCCGTCGAGACGCCGATCCGCAGCCGCGGCGACGCGCTGGAGGCGCTGGAAGCGCTCGGGCGGGCACTGCTGACCCGCCTCGGCGCGGCCGACTTCGCGCCGCACGCGGTCGACGGCATCGTCGCGGACGCCTTCCCCCGTGATGGCCGTGAGGTCGCGGCCGTGCTGCGCTACGCGGCAGAGCGACTGGTGCCCGATCTCCGGCGCACGTCCGACGAGCTGGGCAACCTGCTGCGCGGCCTGCGCGGCGAGTACGTGCCGGCCGGACCGAGCGGCGCCCCGACGCGCGGCATGGCGAACGTGCTGCCTACCGGGCGCAATTTCTACTCCGTCGATCCGAACACCATCCCCTCGCCCGCCGCCTGGGAAGTGGGGCAGGGGCTTGGGCGCGCGCTGCTCGAGAAGTACCTCGCCGAGGAAGGCCGCTACCCCGAGTCGGTCGGCATCGTCGTCTGGGGCACGTCGGCGATGCGCACGCACGGCGAGGACGTGGCCGAGATCCTGTACCTGCTGGGGCTGCGGCCGGTATGGCAGCAGGAGAGCCGGCGCGTCCGCGGCCTGGAGGTGATCCCGCTCGCCGAGCTGGGCCGGCCGCGGGTGGACGTCACGGTGCGTATCAGCGGCTTCTTCCGCGACGCCTTTCCCAACCTCGTCCACCTGCTCGACCAGGCGTTCGAGCGGGTGGCGCGGCTCGACGAGCCGGCGGAGGCCAACTACGTGGCGGCGCACTTTCGCGCGGATCGTGCGGCAGGACTGGCCAGCGGGCTCGCGCCGGGGCTGGCCGAGCAGCGCGCCCTCTACCGCGTCTTTGGCTCCAAGCCGGGCACCTACGGGGCGGGTATCCTGCCGCTCCTGGAGGCGCGCAACTGGCAGACTGACGACGACCTGGCGGCGGTCTACACGGCGTGGGGCGGCTATGCTTACACGCGCGAGGTCTACGGCGAGGCGGCGCCCGGCGAGTTCGGCCAGCGCTTCGCCCAGATCGCCGTCGCGGCGAAGAACCAGGACAACCGCGAGCACGACATCTTCGACAGCGACGACTACATGCAGTACCACGGCGGCATGATCGCCACCGTGCGCGCGCTGACGGGCCGCAATCCGCGCCAGTTCTTCGGCGACAGCGCCGACCCGCAGCGGCCGCGGGTGCGCGACCTGGCCGACGAGGCGCGGCGCGTGTTCCGCTCGCGCGTCGTCAACCCGCGCTGGCTCGCCAGCATCCAGCGGCACGGCTACAAGGGCGCTTTCGAGCTGGCCGCCACCGTGGACTACCTGTTCGGCTATGACGCCACGGCGCAGGTCATCGAGGACTGGATGTACCAGCGCGTCACCGAGGCGTACGTGTTCGACGAGCGGCTCCAGCGCTTCCTGGCAGAGAAGAACCCCTGGGCGCTGCGAGCGATCGTGGAGCGGCTGCTGGAGGCCGTCGATCGCGGCCTGTGGGAGGCGCCCGAGGCGGGCACGGAGGCGCGACTGCGAGCGATCTATCTGGAGCTGGAAGGCCAGCTCGAGGAGCGGGGCACGCCATGAGCCGAGAGGCGCCCACGTCAGCCCGGCGCGCGGTGTTGGACCGCCGTCCGGTCTTTCCGTTCAGCGCGCTGGTCGGGCAGGAGCGCATGAAGCGCGCGCTGCTCCTGAACACGATCAACCCGCGCATCGGCGGCGTCCTGATTCGCGGCGAGAAGGGCACGGCGAAGTCCACCGCGGTGCGCGCGCTCGCCAACCTGCTGCCCGAGATCGAGGTGATGCCCGGCTGCGCCTTTGCCTGCGACCCCGCCGCGCCGGACACCTGGTGCGACGGCTGCCGGGCAGCGGGGGCCAGTACGGTATCCACGCGTCGCGTTCCCCTGGTCGAGCTGCCGGTGGGCGCCACGGAGGACCGCGTGGTGGGGACGCTCGACCTGGAGCGCGCGATCAAGCAGGGGGAGCGGCACTTCGAGCCGGGGCTGCTCGCGGCGGCGAACCGCGGCATTCTCTACGTGGACGAGGTGAACCTGCTGAACGACCACCTGGTCGACG
This sequence comes from Pseudomonadota bacterium, assembly GCA_021325365.1. The sequence continues at coordinate 48,819 of JAJPHF010000113.1, read as the reverse complement.
TGCTGCTCGACGCGGCGGCGATGGGCGTGAACTACGTCGAGCGCGAGGGCGTCTCGGTGCAGCATCCCGCGCAGTTCCTGCTCGTCGGCACGATGAACCCGGAGGAGGGCGACCTGCGCCCGCAGCTCCTCGATCGCTTCGCGCTCGCCGTGGAGGTCGAGGGCCTAGGGGCGCCGGAGGATCGCGCGGAGGTGGTGCGGCGGCGGATCGCCTTCGAGGCCGACCCGCTGGCGTTCGCCGCGCGCTGGGCCGATGCCGAGGCGGCCGAGCGCGAGCGCATCCTGGCGGCGCGCGCGCTGCTGTCCGACGTGCGGCTCGACGACCGCATGCTGGGCCTCATCACCCAGCTCTGCTGCGACTTCGAGGTGGATGGCCTGCGCGCCGACATCGTGATGTACAAGACGGCCCTCACGCTCGCGGCCTACGCGGGCCGGCGGCTGGTGACCGAGGGGGACGTGCGCGACGCGGCCGAGCTGGCGCTGCTGCACCGCCGGCGCCGCCAGCCCTTCGAGCAGCCCGGGCTCGACCGCGACCGCCTGGACGAGCGCATCCAGGACTACATGCAGCGCACGGCCGACGAAGCCGAGGACGAGGCTGGCGACGCGCCGACTTCCTCTACCAGTCAGGATGAGGGCGAGGGCTCCGACGAAAACCCCCAGCCGCCCGATCAGGTCTTCGCGCCAAGTCGGACTTCGGTGCCGCCGCACCTGGCCGCGCCCGCCCCGCGGCGCAGCAGTGCGCCACGCGGGCGGCGCTCGAAGGCGATCGTGCTGCCGTGGCAGGCGCCGGTCACGCCGGTCGGCCCGTACGTCCGGAGCCTGGTCCCCCGCGAGCCGCGCCCGCGTGACTGGGCGTTCGACGCGACGCTCCGCGCGGCCGCGCCGCACCAGCGTGGCCGCCGCGCCAGCCGCGCCGCGGGCACGCAGACCGCCGTCCTGCTCGAACGGCAGGACCTGCGCGAGAAGGTGCGCGAGACGCGGCTCACCAACCTGATCCTGTTCGTGGTGGACGCCTCGGGCTCGATGGCGGCGCGCGACCGGATGGCTGCCGCGAAGGGCGCCGTCGTGTCCCTATTGCTCGACGCCTACCGCAAGCGCGACCAGGTGGGGCTCATCGCCTTCCGCGGTCGCTCGGCGGAGCTGTTGCTGCCGCCGACGAGCAGCGTAGACCTGGCCGAGGTCCGCTTGCGCGAGCTGCCTACCGGCGGCCGGACGCCGCTCGCGCACGGCCTCGACCTCGCCCGTCAGACGGTCGAGCGCTACCTGCGCGGCCGGCCTGGCACGCTGCCGCTGCTCGTGGTCGTCTCCGACGGCCGGGCGAACGTGCCGTTGGCGGCCGAGCAGCGCGACTGTCTGACGGAAGTGCAGACACTCGGCGCGGACTTGCAGCGGCGACAGATCGCCGCGGTCGTCATTGACAGCGAGGCCGGCCCGCTCCAGCTGGGCATGGCGGCCGAGATGGCGGCCGCGCTGGGCGCCCGCTACCTGCGGCTCGACGATCTGGACGCCGAGCGTCTGGCGGGTGCGGTGCGGGAGGCGCGGGCATGAGTCACCGCTGGCAGGCGAGTTGCCTGGCGAGTCCGGCCGGGCCACTCCCAGACGGGGGGGTGGTACTGCTCGGTCACGGCAGCCGGGACCCGGTCGGCGCGGCGGAGTTCCTGGCGATCGCGGACGCGGTGCGCCGGGCGCTGCCCGATCGGCCCGTCGAGGCGGGGGTGCTGGAGTTCGCCGGGCCGGTGGCGCCCTCGATCCCGGAGGCGTTCGCGCGCTGCGTGGCGCGCGGCGCACGGCGGATTCTCGCCCTGCCGGTGCTGCTGCACTTCGGCGGCCACGCGACCGCGGACATGCCCGAGCAGGCTGCCGCGGCCCGCGAGCGCCACCCGCACGCCGAGATCCGCCTGGCGCAGCCGCTGGCCGGCCACCCGGCGCTGCTGGACGTCGTGGCGGACCGGTGCGCCGCCACCGCGCTCGGCCCCGCGCGCGACGCGACGGTCCTGCTGGTGGGACGCGGCAGCACGAGCCCGCGCGCCAACGCCGACCTCTTCGCCAGCGCGCGGCTATTCGAGGAGCGAGGGGACTACGCGGCTGCCGAGGTGTGCTTCGTGAGCCTGGCGCCACCTGACGTGCCCGCCGGCCTGCGGCGCTGTGTCGCGCTCGGCGCGCGCCGGATCATCGTGGCGCCTTACTTCGTGAACACGGGCCTGCTCGTCCACCGCATCGCGGCCGAGGTCGAGGCCGCGCGCCGCGTCTATGCCGACACCGAGGTCGCCGTGGCGGCGCACTTCGGCCCGGACCCGCGGCTGATCACCGCGCTGCTCGACCGGGGCCGTGACGCCTGGCCGGAGCTGATGTGGGAGCCAGGGGCCAGGGGCCAGGGGCCAGGGGACGATGCCGGCCCTCGATTTCCGGCCCCTGGCTCCCGCCCCCTGACCCCCGTGCCGGCCCCCGGCCCCCGCCCCCTGGCCCCTGCCGGAGGCCCGCGGTGAAAGCGGTGGTGATCGCGGGGGTGGCGAGCGGCGTCGGCAAGACGACCGTCGCCTGTGGTCTCATGGGCGCGCTCGTGGCGCGTGGGCTGGCCGTGCAGGGCTTCAAGGTGGGGCCCGACTACATCGACCCCAGCTACCATGGGCAGGTCACGGGCCGCCCAGCGCGGAATCTCGATAGCTGGCTGCTCCCGCCTGCCACGCTGCGGGCGCTGTTCGCGCGCGCGGCGGGCCGCGCGGACGTGGCGGTGGTCGAGGGCGTGATGGGGCTCTACGACGGCCGTCACGGCGGCGGGGACGAGGGCAGTACGGCGGCGGTCGCCAAGCTGCTCGGTCTGCCGGTGGTGCTGGTGGTGGACGTGAGCCGCCAGGGACGCAGCGCCGCCGCCACTGTGCTCGGCTTCCAACGACTCGATCCGGTCGTGCGGCTTGTCGGGGTGATTCTCAACCGGGTGGGGAGCGAGCGCCACCGGGAGACGGTCGCCGAAGCTGTTGAGGCGGCTACGGGGCTCCCCGTGCTGGGGGCGGTGGACCGTGAGGCCGGGCTGGCCGCGCCCGAACGGTACCTGGGGCTAGTACCCTGCTTCGAGAACCCGTCCGGCGCCGACTATTTCGCTCGGGCCGCGGCCGCTATCGCCCGCGGCGTCGATCTCGACCGGCTGCTCGCTCGCTGCGAGGCTACGGCGACTGGCGTGAACGGGGATGACTCGCCGCTCCCCGCTCCGGCGACGGCCACGCGGGCGCGTCTGGCCGTGGCCCGCGACCGCGCCTTCGGCTTCTACTATGCGGATGCGCTGGACCTGCTCGCCGCCGAGGGGCTAGAGCTGGCGGGGTTCAGCCCCCTCGCGGACAGCGCCCTGCCACCGGATGCCGACGGCGTCTACCTCGGCGGCGGCTTCCCGGAGCTATTCGCCGCCGAGCTTGCGGCGAACCGGCCGCTGCTACGGCAGCTCCGCGCGCTCGCGCGGCGAGGGCTGCCGATTTACGCCGAGTGTGGTGGGCTGATGTACCTGGCACGCAGCCTCGTGGACGCGGCGGGCGCGCGGCATACGCTGGCCGGGCTGGTGCCGGCCGAGGTGTCGCTCGCGGGCGCGCGGCTGACGCTCGGCTACCGCGAGGCGACGGCAGCAGCCGACTCATTGCTGCTTCGACGAGGCGAGCGGGTGCGCGGCCACGAGTTCCACTACTCGCGGCTGGAGCCCCGAACGGGACAGCGGGCCGCCTACACGATCGCCGGTCGTCAGCCGCCCGCCGAGGGCCATGCTAGCGGGGCGCTGCTGGCGTCGTACGTCCACCTGCACCTGGCCGGGGCGCCTCACCTGGCCAAGCGCTTCGCGACGGCCTGCGCGGCGTGGCGCGCGCGTCGTGCGGCTTGACGTGATGAGCACACTGCTGGCCCGCTACGCACTGCCACCCGCGGCGATCGAGACGCGCAGCCTCGCCCACGTCGAGGCGCGGCTCGCGGATCGGCTCCCGGCCGACCCGGCGGCGCGCGCCGTGGCCGCGCGCATGGTGTACGCGGCCGGCGACCTGACGCTCGTCGACGCGATCCGCATGAGTCCCGATTTCGTGGCAGCCGCGATGAGCGCGCTGCGCGCCGCCCGGCCGGTCGTCGCGGACGTGCGGATGCTGGCGGTCGCCGTGGAGAGCGGTCCGCTCGCACGGCTGGGCTGTTCGGTACAGGTTGCGCTTGCGGCACCCGGCGCGGCAGAGCGCGCCCAGGTGGAGGGGACCACGCGGACGGCCGCGGGCCTGGCGCTGCTTGCCGATGAGTGGGCGGGCGGTATCGTCGCGATCGGCACGGCGCCCACGGCGTTGCTGGCGCTGCTCGATCTGGTGGACGCCGGGTATCCCGCGCCCGCGGCCGTGGTCGGTATGCCCGTGGGCTTCGTGGCCGCGGCCGAGTCGAAGGACGAGCTGATCCGGCGGACGATCCCGTACGCGACGGTTGTTGGCACGCGGGGCGGCGCGGCACTGGCGGGGGCCGCCCTCAACGCGCTCGGCCGTCTGGCGCTGGCGTAATCGGCGACTGGTCGCCGTTCGCTGGCGGCCGAGCCGGAGACGCCGCGGGATGCCTACAATCCAAGCGCGCGTAACGGAGCGCCAATCGGCTCCCGGCTGGCCCGCGATTCACCGCTGTTGGCTGATAAGTGTCGATGGACGACGACGCGATCCTGACGCCCGTGCGACGGCGCAAGCTGCGCCGTGGCTACACCACCGGCTCGTGCGCGACCGCCGCGGCGGCCGCGGCGACGCGCGCGCTGCTGGCGCAGCAGCCGGTCGAGGAGGTCACGATCCACCTGCCGGCCGGCAGCGACGCGACGTTCCGGCTGGAGCGCTGTCGCTTCGGCGCGACGGGGGCCGAGTGCGCGGTTATCAAGGATGCGGGCGACGATCCCGACGTCACGCACCTGGCTGAAGTGGTCGCCCGCGTGACGATGCGCGACGAGCCCGGCCTGGAGCTAGCGGGCGGTGTGGGGGTGGGCACGGTCACACGCCCCGGTCTGGGATTGCTGGTCGGCGGCCCGGCGATCAACCCGGTTCCGCGCCGAATGATCACGGAACACGTGAGCGCGGTGGCCACTGGCCGCCTGAACGGCCGCGGCCTACGGGTCGAGATCGCGATGCCCCGCGGCGAGGAGCTGGCCAAGCGCACGCTGAACGGCCGGCTGGGCATCGTCGGCGGGTTGTCCATTCTCGGCACCTCGGGGCTCGTGATCCCCTACTCGACGGCCGCCTGGCGCGCGAGCGTCGAGCAGGGGGTGGACGTGGCGGCGGCCAACGGCGTGACGCACGTCGTGCTCAGCACGGGCAGCCGGAGCGAGCAGTACGCGCAGGCGCTGTTCGACCTGCCGGAGATGGCGTTCGTCGAGATGGGCGAGTTCACGGGGCACGCGCTGAAGCGCTGCTTGCGGCGCGGCGTGCGACGGGTCACGCTCTCGGGTATGGTGGGGAAGATGTCGAAGCTCGCGCAGGGCCACATGATGACCCACGTCGCCGGCAACCAGGTGGACCTCGGGTTCCTCGCGACGGTCGCCGCTGCCTGCGGTGCGTCCGTGGAGCTGCAAGAGGCCATCCGCGCGGCGAACACCGCCCGCCACTTCCAGGAGCTGGTGCTGGGCGCCGGTCTGGCCGGCGTGTTCGACCACCTGGCCGAGCTGGTGTGTCGCCAGTGCCGCGCCGTGGTGGCCGACGCGCTGGCCGTGGAGTGCCTGATCTTCGACTTCGACAGCACGATCCTCGGTCGCGCGGCGGTAGCGTAAGATGGCGGACGTGCGCTCGCGCTCCCGCTCCGCCGCCGGCCGCGAGGACGCTCGGCCGGCGGCGCTGGCCCCGGTCCTCGTCGTCGGGATGGGGGACGACGGCCCGGCGGGCCTCAGCCCGGCGGCGCGCACGGCGGTAGCGGACGCTACGCTGCTATGCGGCGGCGACCGTCACCTGGCGTTCTTCCCCGAGCATCCGGCGGAGCGGTTCGTCGTGCGCGCGAACCTGGCGGAGCTGGTCGACCGGCTAGCGGCTCGCGATGCTGCCGAGCGACCGGTGGTGCTCGCCTCGGGCGACCCGTGCTATTTCGGCATTGCGCCCTACCTGGCCGCGCGGTTGGGCCGCGACCGCGTGCGCGTCGAGCCGCACGTCAGCTCGGTGCAGCTTGCGTTCGCCCGGCTGTGTGTCGGCTGGCACGATGCGCTGGTGCTCAGCGCCCATGGCCGCCCGCTGGCGCCGCTTCTGCCGCGCGCGCTCGGCGCGCCCAAGGTCGTCTTCCTGACCGACGAGCGGAATACCCCGGCGGCCATCGCCGAGGCGTTGCTTGCTGCCGGCCAGCCGGACTGCGAGGCGCACGTGTTCGAGCACCTGGGCGGCGCGGCCGAGCGCCATACAGCGTGTCGACTGGTGGACCTGCCGCCTCAGCGCTTCGCGGCCCTAAACGTGCTGGTACTGCTCCGCGACGCCAACGGCTCGCCGGCCGCCGGCTTCGGACGTCCCGAGAGCGCCTATGCGCACCGCGACGGGCAGATCACGAAGGCCGAGGTGCGCGCCGTGAGCTTGAGCAAGCTGCGGCTGCGGCCGGGCGCCATCGTATGGGACGTCGGCGCTGGCTGTGGGTCGGTGAGTCTCGAGGCGGCGGCGCTCGTGCCTGGCGGCCGGGTCTACGCGGTCGAGCGCGACCCGGCGCAGCGCGCGCTGCTGCAGGCTAACGCCGTCGCCCATCCGACGACGGCGCTCGCGGTGATCGCGGGTGAGGCGCCCGAGGCGCTGGCAGCACTGCCCGACCCCGACGCCGTGTTCCTCGGCGGCAGCGGCGGCCGGCTCGCTGCGCTGCTAGCCTGCATTGCCGACCGGCTGCGGCCGCGCGGCCGGCTGGTGGCCAACTTCGCCACCGTCGAGCACGTCGCCGAGGCGACGGCCTGGCTACGCGCCGCCGGGTGGGAGCACGAGCTAGTGCAGCTAAGCGCGGCGCGAGGCGCGGACCTGGCCGGGCTGACGCGCCTCGCGCCGCTGCCGCCGGTGTTCGTTCTCACCGGCTGGCGGGCGCGCGACGACGGAAGCCGGGAATGAGCGACCACCTGCTAGGAGCCGACGGCGACGTGGCGGGGGCTGGCACACTCTACGGGATCGGGCTGGGGCCAGGCGACCCCGAGCTGATCACCGTGAAGGGCCTGCGCCTGCTGCGCGCCGCCGAGGTGGTCTTTTTGCCCACGCGCCGAGCCGGGGCGCCGAGCTACGCCGGCCATATCGCGGCGGAGTATCTCGATCCCGCGCGCCAGGCCGTCGTGCCGCTGGTGTATCCCGCGGGGTGGGCCGACCGCGCGACGGAGTGCTGGAACGCGAACGCCGACGAGATCGCCGCGCGCCTGCGGGGCGGCCGACCGGGCGTCTTCCTGACCGAGGGCGACCCCCTGCTGTACAGCACGTTCGTACACGCCCTGGTGCCGCTGCGTGAACGCCATCCCGAGGTTGCCGTGCGCGTCGTGCCGGGCGTGTGGTCCGGGAGCGCCGCGGCGGCGCGGCTCGCGGAGCCGTTGGCGGACGGCGACGAGCGCCTAGCCGTGCTGCCGGCGACGTACGGGCTCGACGAGCTGCCCGCCGTGCTGCGGTGCTTCGACACGGCGGTGCTCTTGAAGCCTGGCGACGACCCGCGGGCGCTGCGGGCGGCAGTCGCGGCGGCCGGGGCTACGGCGGTATGGGTCGAGCGCGTCGGCCGTCCGGAGGAGCGAGTTGTCCACGATCTCGCCACCTTGCCGGACGATCGCCCGGACTACTTCTCGCTCGTCATCCTGCGAAGCGGACGGCGCGTGCGTGACGCGCGGCACAGCGAGCGCTAGTCGGCCGCGATCATCGGCCCTCGTTGGCGAAGCAAACGGCGTGGCGCCACCGAGGCCAATTGCTCAGCAGGAGAAGGAGGCGGCCCGCTCGTGAGTGGCAAGGTGTACTTCATCGGCGCGGGGCCTGGCGATCCGGAGCTGCTCACGCTGAAGGGGCGGCGGCTGATCGGCGAGGCGGACCTCGTCATCTACGCGGACTCGCTGGTCCACCCGGGCATCTGCGCCTTCGCCCGGCGGGATGCGGAGGTGGTGGGCAGCTCGGCCTTGACCTTGGAGGAGGTCTGGGAGCGTGTGCTCGCGGCCTGCCGGGCCGGACAGACCGTGGCCCGCGTACACAGTGGCGACCCGTCGCTCTACGGGGCGATGCACGAGCAGATCGTGCGACTCCAGGCCGCCGGCATTCCCTACGAGATCGTGCCCGGCGTCAGCTCGGCCTTCGCGGCCGCGGCCGCGCTGGGCGCCGAGCTAACGGTGCCCGACGTCGCGCAGACGGTCATCTTCACGCGCCGTCCCAGCCGCACGACGCGCCCGCCGAACGAGGACCTGCGCGCGCTCGCCCAGCATGGCGTGACGCTCGTGATCTTCCTGAGTGTGGCCTCGATGCGCGCCGTTGTGGCGGACCTGCTTGCCGGTGGCTACGCGCCGGACACGCCAGTGGCTGTCGTCTATCGAGTGACGTGGGAGGACGAGCGGGTGCTGCGCGGTACGCTGGCGGACATCGCGGCGCAAGTGCGGGCGGCGAAGATCGCCAAGCAGGCGCTGATTCTGGTCGGGCCTGCCGTCGAGGTCGCGCTGCGGCGCGGCGCGACCGACCGGCGCTCCCACCTGTACTCGGGCGACTTCAGCCACCTGTTCCGCCAGGCGCGGCCCGCGGGAGCCGAGGCTCGCCGGGCGCGCGATGCCGCCGACATGAGCCTGGGATGAGCCCGGACCGCGCGCACTCCGCCGTCATCACAGCCGCGCGCCCACCGACCGTGGCCCGCATGTTCGGCCACATCGCGCCGCGCTACGACTTGCTGAATACGCTGATGACGTTCGGCATGGACGCCGGCTGGCGCCGACGCGCGGTCGCCGCCGCCGCGCTGCCCGCGAACGGCCGGGCGCTCGACGTGGGCACCGGCACTGGCGCGCTGGCGCTCGCGCTGGCGCGCGCCGCCCCACGCGGCCGGGTGGTCGGCGTCGATTTCGCCGCGCCGATGGTCGCTCGCGCACGAGGCCGGGCCGTCGCCGCGGGGCTGGCGGAGCGCGCCCGGTTCGCCCTCGCCGACGGGCTGCGGTTGCCGTTTCCGGACCACAGCTTCGACTGCGTCACGTCGGCGTTCGTCGTGCGCAACGTCGCCGACGTGGGCCAGGCGTTTCGCGAGCAGGCGCGCGTCCTACGGGCCGGCGGGCGCGTCGTCTGCGTGGAGCTGACACGCCCCCGCCTGCCCCTCTTCCGCCAGGTGTTTGGCTGGTACTTCCACCGTTGGGTGCCGCTGTTGGGCGCGCTGGTGGCGGGCGACGCGGCCGCGTATAGCTACCTGCCCGAATCCGTGGACCGCTTCCCGGCGCCGCCGGCCCTGGCCGACGTGATGCGCGAGGCGGGACTGGTGCAGGTGCATTACGAGCTGCTGGGGCTGGGCACGGTCAGCCTGCACGTGGGGCGGGCGCGCTGATCCGCGCGTGGCTCAGCCGCCGGTGCTCAGCAGGCTATCGCGGAACACTTTATAGTGCTCGAGCGCCTTGCCCGCGCCGATGGCGACGCAGGATGGCGGGTCCTCCGCCAGATAGGCGGGAATGCCCGTTTCGCGCGTGAGCAGCTTGTCCAGGTTCCGCAGCAGCGCTCCGCCGCCCGTCAGGATCATCCCCTTGTCCACGACGTCCGAGGCCAGCTCCGGCGGCGTCTGCTCGAGCACCGCGCGCACCGTGCCGACCATCGCGTTCACGGCCTCGGCCGTCGCCTCGGTGATCTCCCACGTCCCCACGGTTACGGTCTTGGGCAGGCCGCTGACCTGGTCAATGCCGCGCACCTCGCCGGTAGCGTTCTCGCTCTGCGGCAGGGCGCTGCCGAGCTGCAGCTTCACCTCTTCGGCGGTGTGGCGCCCGACGAGCAGGTTGTAGCGCCGCTTCAGGAACGTCGCGATCAGCTCGTCGATCCGGCTGCCGCCCTGGCGCACGGTGCTGCTGACGACGATGTCGTTCAGCGACAGCACCGCGGCCTCCGACGTGCCGCCGCCCAGGCTCACCACCATGTTGCCGCTGGGACTAGCTAATGGGATGTTCGCGCCGATCGCGGCGGCCAGTGGCGCCGCGATCAGGTGCGCTTCGCGGGCTCCCGCGTACAGCGTGGCGTCGAGCACCGCGCGGCTCTCGACGTTCGTCACGCCGGCGGGGATGGAGATCATCACGGCGGGCCGCGCGAGATTGACGCGCCCGACCACCCGGCGCAGTAAGTGTCGCAGCAGCAGCGCGGTCACGCCGTAGTCCGCGATGACGCCCGCCCGAATCGGACGCGTGAGGACGATGCGCGCCGGCGAGCGCTCCTCCATCTCGCGCGCCTCGCGGCCGATCGCCAGCACGCGATCGTCCGTGGCGGAGTGCGCGACGACCGTGGGCTCGTTGAGCACGATCCCCCGGCCGCGCACGTACACGCGGATGTTGGATGTGCCGAGATCAATCCCGACCTGTTTGGCAAACACTGTACTGTCCCAGCCGCTCCGTGCCCTCGGTCTCAGCGGCCGAGCGGCGGAGGGCTGCCAGGTCGGGTGCCGGGCACGGCGGCGACGCGCGGCTGGCCGCTCATTCGGGCCAAGCCGGCACGCGAACGAGCTCCTCGGCTGCCTCTGCGGAGTTCAGGCGCCGGATACGGGCACCCAGGCGGGCGAGCGTGCCTACCAGATCCTCATAGCCGCGATCGAGATGGTACGCGTGGATGATCATGGTGGGACGGTCGTGCGCCGCCAGCGCGGCGAGGACGACGGCAGCGCCCGACCGAATGTCGCGCGCGTACACCAGCGGCGCACCGCGCAGGCGACGTGCCCCGAGAATCGTCGCCCGCTGGCCGCTCGCATCGACCTCGATGTCCGCTCCCAGGTTGCGCAGGTCGGCCGCGTACTCCAGCCGGTTCTCGAACACCCGCTCGTGGATCACGCTCTTGCCCTGCGCCTGGGTGAGGAGCGCCGCGAACGCCGCCTGAAGATCGGTGGGGAAGCCGGGGTAGTGAATCGCCTGCACGTCCACGCCCTCGAGCGCGCCGTTCGCGGCGGCGCTCACCCAGTCCGGTCCCTCGTCGACCCGCGCGCCGGCCTCCGCGAGCTTGTAGGTGACGGGCTCCAAATGCTCAGGCACCACGTCGACGGTCCGCACCTCGCCTCCCGAGATCACTCCCGCGATCAAGAATGTGCCGGCAGCGAGGCGGTCGGGGATCAGTCGGTAGTCGGCGCCGTGCAGCCGCTCGACGCCTTCGATCTCCAGCGTGCTCGTGCCAATGCCCTTGATGCGGGCGCCCATCGCGCGCAGGAAGTTGGCCAGGTCGCCGACCTCGGGCTCCATCGAGGCGTGCCGGATGATGGTCGTGCCCTCGGCGCGGCAGGCGGCGAGGAGCAGGTTCTCGGTGCCCGTGTGGCTCGGATAATCGAGGTAGAGCCGCGTCCCGCGCAGGCGGGGCGCCTCGATGGCGTAGCGTACCTTGCGGTCGTAGCCGCGAGGGTCCGCCTCCCCGTCCGGATCGGCCTCCTGAACCACGCGCGCCCCCATCGCCTGGAACCCGCGGACGTCCACGTTCACCGGGCGCATCCCGATGTCGCAGCCGCCGGGATGCGGGGCGATGGCGCGCCCCAGCCGGGCGAGCAGCGGGCCCACGGCCAGGAACGAGGCGCGCATCCGCGTGCCGAGGTCGCGCGGCACCTCGTCGCGGACCAGCCGCACGGCACGTACCGTGACCATGTGCTCGCCCGGACGGTGGTCCACCTCGGCGCCCAAGGCCCGCAGCACATCGAGCATCGTGTAGATGTCCTCGATGTCGGGCAGGTTGCGGATCGTGCAAGGCTCGTCGGTCAGCAGCGCCGCCGCGAGGATGGGGAGCCCAGCGTTCTTGGAGCCGCCCACGGCCACGGTGCCGCGCAGGGGATAGCCACCCTCGACCAGGATCGTGCCGCCGCCCAGTGGTCGCCCCGAGGCCGAGATCACGTCGCCGGTCGCGCTCACGGGGCCGTCCGCCGCTGGCGTCGGCGCACGACCTGGAGCCGGACCAGGGACCGTCGCAGCGCCAGGCGGGCGGCCTCGGCCTGGAGGGCCGCATCCCCGCCGCCCCGCTGCTGCAAGGCCGCCAGCGCCCGCTGCCGGGCGCTCTCGGCGCGCTCCTCCTCGATCTCCTCGGCGCGCTCGGCCGTATCGGCCAGCACCAAAACGCGGTCGCGGTAGACCTGCATGAAGCCACCGCTGACCGCCAGATACGTTTCGTCGCCGTCCTTCTTCAGCCGGAGCACGCCGGGCTGCAGCGTCGTGAGCAGCGGCGCGTGGCGAGGCAGGATGCCCACCTCGCCTTCGCCGCCGGGCGCCACGACCATGTCCACGTCGTCCGCGAAGACCTCGCGTTCAGCGGTCACAATCTCGAGTCGGAGCTTAGCCATACGTGCTCCATCATGTTCACAGAGGAAGTTGAGCTGCCACACTACACAGCGCGGGGGCGGCCGCAGGCGGCGCGTTGTCGGCAGGTCGCCGTCGGCCTTTCCCAGTATAAGCGTTCGGCGGTCTGCGTGGTAGGCAGCTCAAGCGCTGGGCGCGGATCCCAGCGCGGTTAGGGCATCGCCCGCAAACGATCGATCGTCGACTCCCACATAGCGATCGTCCGCGCCGGATCGCCCGCGAGCCGCATGGTGAACCCGCTCGTCACGACGGCGATGGCCTCGCCGTCCTCGAGGACCTCTTCGACAGTGGCGTCGAACGTTGCCAGGCCGGCTAGCTCGGGGTCCATGACCGCCAGCTCGCGCGCCGCGGCCTTGACGTAGTAGCCGAAACCGTCGTTGGCGAGAGCTAGCGTCAGCTTTCCGGCACGGCGCAAATTGGCCGAGGCGGTGCTGCTGCTGTACAGCGCCAGCCGCAATTCCCTCGGGCCGCGCGCCAGCACTTCGCCGACCGAAAGCATGGCCGGACGCGGGTAGCCGTCCGCGTCCGGCGTGACGAGCAGGAAGACTTGGTGGGCTTTGTCGCGCAGGGCCGCGCCGTCGAGGAGCGCGACCACTGCCGCCGGCAGCCGGTCGCCCAGCGAGCGAGACATGCCCCCCCTCCCTTCTGGCGCGGCTTATTCCTCGGCGCCCAGCTGCTCCAGCTCCTGGCGCACCCACTCCAGCGCCCGGTACACGGGCGAGAAGCCGAGCCCTACGCCCAGACAGAGGAGGACCGCCTGGCGGATCTCGGCCGGGGTTGCGCCGGCTTGGTACGCCCGAGCGCTATGGGTGCGCGTGCCGCCCTCGGCACCGACGGTGGCGTACACCGCTGTGTTGATCAGCTCCTGCGTCTTCACGTCGAGCGGGCCGGCCTCGCGGATAGCGCTCCGAGCCGCCTGGAAGCCGTCCCAAACCTTGGGATACTGGTTGATGAGGTAATCGCGCTGCTCATTCGTGGTTCGTGCCACAGGACACCTCCTCTTCGGCTCGCCGGGGATGTGGACGGGCGTGCTCATCCCTGGCCCGCGACCTGGCGAGGTATAGCGGCGCAAACCGGCCGGCGTCAACGTCGGTCCGCGCCGGGAACCCAGCGCCACGACTGCTGCCGGACAGCCCTGCCGTGTCCGGCCCAATGCCCCGCCGAGTGCCCCCGCGCCGGGCCGGGTGGGGGCTCACGAGCCAGGCGGCGTCTCCTCCGCGGCGGCCGCGACCTCGGCGGACGAGGTCATCTGGGCGACGCGGCGCAGGAAGGCGCCCAAGTCGGGGCTTGCGTCCCGCAGCGTCTGTATCTGACCGTCCAGCGGGCTCACCGAGGCAGGGCTGTCCCCATAGCTGCCGTGGAAGGCGAAGTACGCTTGGTTCAGCTTCCGAATCGGATAGCCCGCCGCCACGAAGTCCTGCTGCCGCCGCGCGAGATACTCCTCGGCCTCCGCGATCTGGCCGCTCGCCAGCAGCGCGTCGAGCTGCTGGCGCGTGTCGCGCATCTGCCGCCGAAAATCGAAGCCCCCCGTATCGCCCGTATCCGCGGTGGGGGCGGGCGTATCGGCGGGGAGGCCAAAGGCCTCCGCCAGCAGCTTGCCCAGCTCGCGGCCGCCTAGCTCGGCGACCGTCTCGTTGACCATCCGCGCGTCGTAGCTCGTGAAGTACGCGCGACCGAGCGGCCGGAAGAAGAGGTAGCCGTGCAGCCACTCGTGCGACACTGCCGTCAGCGTCTCCAGGGGGCTGGCTTGGAGCGGCACGATGGCCGGATAGGTGGCGATGCCGCCGATCGTGACGACCAGCCCTGACATCCCCAGACTGTCCACGTGCTGCTCCAGCTCCTCGGCCGCGGACAACGAGACGTCGGGCCGGAGCAGCACCGACTGCGCGACCTCGATCCGGTCGCGGGGCGAGACGACCAGCACGCGCGGCGGCTCGGTCAGCTGAAAGCTGACCGGCGGCAGCAGCCAGGTACCCAGCGGAGTGTCGGCGGTGAGCCCCTCCTGACTCGCCAGCGCGCTCAGCGCCCGCTCGATGGCTGCTCCCGCCGCGTCGCGCTGGCTCTCCCACGCCGCTCGAGCCGCGGCCACGCTCTCGGCGGAGCCGCCGGTCGCCCGCGCCGTACGCCACCGCGCGACCGCCGCGAAGAACTGATCCACGGTGGCGGCGTCGTCCGTCGACGTCACGGGAGCGTCGGCGGGTGGCGGCTCGCGCAGGCGCCCGATCAGCGAGGGCAGGTCGTCGTGCAGCTGCCCCGCCTCCCAGGCGATCAGGTCGAAGTCGTAGGGACGCGCGGCGGCACGGATGCGATCTTCGACCGCGTACGGACGAAAGCTGACCAGCGCCGGCACCAGCAGCGCGCACAGGCACAGAGCACGGACGACGCGCGCTGGCTTGCTGCGCCGTCGCCAGGACTGCCGCCGCGCCACGGAGGCCGCGGGCGAACCGACGGCCGGTCGGGAGGAGGCGAGCGGTGTGGTCACGGCGATACGGGCCTCGGCTCCGTGAACTGTCCCTATAATACCAGCCGGGTGCGCGGGCGCTCGACGAAATAGGGATGCCGGCCGCTGTCACGAGCGGCAGATCGGCCGAGCCAGGTAGGAGGTTGCTCGTGAGACTAGGACTGCCGACCAGCCGACGGATGGCGGCGCTGCTCCCCGTGCTGGCCGTCTGCGTGCTGAGCGGAGCATTCGTAACGACCGCGGCGGCGCAGACGGACGCCTCGAACCAGTCTACGATCACGGTGACCGGTGAGGGCGAGGCGAGCGCCCCGCCCGACGTGGCCTACGTGACGGTCGGCGTGCAGATCCAGGACGCGACGGCCGCCGCCGCGGTGGCCGAGAACAGCCGGCGACTGACGGCCGTGCTGGACGCGATGCGCGCGCGGGGGCTTAGCTCGCGCGACCTGCAGACCAGCGGGCTGAGCGTGTCGCCGCAGCTCGACCGCGAGCAGCAGATCACCGGCTATCAGGCGACGAACAGCGTGACTATTACCGTGAACGACGTCAACCAGGCCGGCGACTTGCTCGACGCCGCGCTGGCCGCCGGCGCGAATCGCGTGGGCGGCCTTCACTTTGGCATACGCGATACCGCGGCGCTGCACGAGCAAGCGCTGGCGGACGCGGCGAACGTCGCGCGCTCGCGGGCGGAGGCTCTGGCCGGATCCCTGGGGCTGCGGATCGTCGGCGTGCAGAGCGTGACGGAGAACACCGCTACGACGCCGCAGCCGCGCGCGGCCGTCGCCTTCTCGGGCGCCGCGGCCCCGGCGCCCGCGCCGCCCCCGCCGGTCGAGAGCGGCGAGCTGCGGGTCAGCGTGCAGGTGCGCGTGGCGTTCCTGTTCCAGCCCTAAGCGGTTCGCGGGCTGCGGCGTTAGCCGCTACTGTGGCGTTGGCTCGGACGGCTCATCGCCCGCCGGCTCGGTCGGCGGCGGGCTCTCCTCGACGTCCGGCGGGAGGCCGTGGCTGCCGCTGACGGTCGGGATGGGCGGCGGTAGCGGCACGCCGCGCGCGGCCAGCGTCGCTGTCGGCGTGGGCGGGAACGGCGCGAGCGTGGCGGTCGGCAGCGGCGTGTTAGTCGGCGCGAAGGTGGCCGTCGCCGTCGGCGTGCGCACGATGGTCGGGGTGACGGGCGGCGTCGGCGGGGGCGTCTCGCCCGGCAGCAGGGTGCGCGTGGGCGACGGCGTGGCCGTCGGGCTCGGCGTCGGCGTCGGCGTGAGCGTCAGCGTGGGCGCGGGCGTGACCGCTTGCGTCATGTCCTCTACGATGATCGATGGGCTGCCGCCCACCAGATACAGGGTCCGGTCGCGGGGGTCCGAGTTGTTCCGCGACGGCTCTAGATTCAGCTGATAGTAGCCGTTAGTGGCGGCCAGTGGCTGCTCGCGGCCGTACTTGTCCACGATCGTGGCGGCGCGGCTGTACGCCGGCAGCGTAACCGTGCCCGCTTGCGGCGATACATTCCAGATCACCGTGATGCGCTGCGGTGACTTGTCCATGACGACGACGTTCACCGCGCCGGGCCACGGCCATTGGAAGCGATTCGCGTTGGACGTCAGCTCGTTGGTCAGCTCTTGCTCACTGGGCGGCATGTTCGCGCCCCACCAGTAGTAAAACGCGCTGCGCACGCCCTGGAAGTACTTCACCCCGGTCTGAAAGGCGACGTACGACGGCCGCGTCGAGCCGTCGTCGCGCACCAACCCCCAGTACTGATCGCCGACCTCCGGCGCCTCGTCGGTCATTTTGTACACGCTGTAGCGCTGCACGCCGGCGGCGATGGCCAGGGCCATGTTTTCGATGGTATACGAGGCTTGCTCGTCCATAGTGGCCCGAAAGCTGGGGTCGTTGGTCGGCGTCTTGGAATCGTCCTTCACGAGGACGTTGCTCTCGGTGATCCAGATCGGCTTGTTCAGCCCCTTCTCTTGCATGGCGCGCCGGAATGCCACGGGAATGTTGTACCCGTTCAACGGGTTGGCGTACGTATGGGCGTCGATGGCGTCGAAGTACCAGTTGTTGGCCGGGGCCGTCGGGTCGCCGCCGAGCGCGTCGAGCACGCGCTGGATATAGAGCGGCCGGCGGTTCTCGTGGTCCCACCAGTAGGTAAAGCCGGCCATGACGATCGTGGCATTGGGGTTCACCGACTTGGCGGCCAGGTAGGCGACCTTCAGGACCTGCGCGTAGTCGGCCGGCGTGCCGGCGAAGGTCCGGAAGTCATCCGGGTCCTTGTACACGTCCGGCTCGTTCAGGATGATCCAGGTATCGATACGCCCCCGGTACTTCGCCACGAGACGCTTGACGTAAGCCGCCCAATAGTTCTGCGGATCGTCGATCGACAGGTTCAGGTTGCGGGGCACGCTGCGCGCCTCTTGCTGCGGGTCGCGTGCCGCCCAGGTGGGGGTGTAGACGGTGATACCCACGACCTGGATGCCCCGCGCGATCTCCCCATTGATCTGGTCCTCGGTGAACCAGCCTTGATTGAAATCGCTGGGCCCGTCCGGCTGGATCTCGTTCCAGGGGAAGATGAGCCGCTCCCATTTGACGCCCGCGGCCGCGGCTGCCTGCGGCCCGAAGATCGCCTGCACGGCGCCAAAGCGCGGATCGCTGTTCGCCACGGGCGGCAGCGTCGACACGGGGGTGGGGGGTAGCGGCGTGGCGGTGGGCGACGCGGGCGGCCGAGTCGGCGTGGGCGTGGCGGGGCCGGTCTGCGCGCCGACAGGCACGCCGCCCAGCAGGAGGCCGCCCAGCGTCAGTAGCGCCGCGATCGTCTTCAGCCGTCCCCAGTCCATGCCTACCCCTTCATGCAGAGGCGGCGGGGGCGCCCGCGCGGTCCTAGCCGCGCTGAGCGCCCGCGCCGCCTGGTTCGACATCCCGAATCATCTTAGCAACGGCCGGAGCGGTAGGCCAAAGGAATTGCTGCGCGGAAATCTCCGGCGGCCGGCCGGCCGTCTGCTAGAATAGCCCGGCCGCCGATACCCCGGTAGCCGCGTCCCCGCGGTGCGCCGCGCGGCCAGGCCGGTCCCGGGCCGCGCACGGAGCGTGCCGCGCTCGCGGCCGCAGAGCTGCCGCGAATCTCCTCCGTCGGCTGCCGGCGCGCGCGGCCGAGACAGGCAGGTAGCATGATCGTCCGCTGTTCGCGCGGGACCATCGGCCGGCTGGCGCTCGGCTGCGCCCTGGTGCTGCTGCTCGTCGGCGGGACGTCCCCGCGGGCGGTCGTCGTCGCACAGGACCCCTCGGCGCTGCTGCCGTTCCCCGTGGCCATTGCGCCGGGCAATCAGCACCGACCGGCCGCCTACGGCGACTGGGTGGTGTGGTTCGACGAGATGGCGCGCCTGCCGGTCATCCGCGGCAACGACCTCCGCACCGGTGAGGAGATCCCGCTGTCGCCAGAGGGCGCGGAGCCGTCCGGCGCCCCGGCGATCAGCCGAGACACGGTCGTCTGGTCGGACCGCCGCGGCGAGACGCCGACGACACCCTGGGCCGACCCCCACGTCTACGTCTACGACTTGAAGACGCGTCGCAGCATGATTGTCGCGCCGGTCCAGGGCGCGCAGGTCGACGCGCGCATTGACTGGCCCCTCGTAGTGTGGACCGACTACCGCGACGACCCCGCCCGCGGCGACATCTATGCCTATGATCTGAGCACGCGGCAGGAGATCCCCGTCGCCGTGCAGCAGGGCCACGAGGGACAGCCCGCCGTGTCCGGACGCGTCGTGGTGTGGCAGGAGGATGACTCGTCCGGGTCGCGGATCTACGCCCGCGACCTGACGGGTGGCGACGCCTGGGCGCTCACGCCAGACGCCGGGCCTTACACGCGCCCGCTAATTAGCGGCGGGCGCGTCGTGTGGCTGGACAGCACCGGCGGTGTGCCGAGCATCGCCGTGTACGACCTGGCCACGCGCACCGCGCAGGCACCGGTGTCGGGGCGGCTGCCGCTGGCGCTCGACGGGGATACGCTGGTGCTGCAGAGCGCCGCCGGCGACGCGCTCCTGCTCTACAACTTCACCACCGGTGCCACGACCTCGCTGGCACCCCTGCCCGCTGGGGCGCCCGAGGTGTGGGCGTCGCTGGGCGGCGGGACGGTTACCTGGACGGACTACCGTAACAGCGAGCTACAGTGGCAGCCGGCCGGCACGCCCGTGACGAACGAGGACGTGTTCGCGGCCCGCCTACAGGCTCCGGCGATTCCGACCGGTCCCCGCCCGAACATTCCGTACCGCGCCGAGAGCCCCGAGTACGGCGTCAACATGTTCATCTGGGATGCGCCGGCCGTGACCGCCGCGCAGCTCCGGAAGGCAACGGCCATCGGCGTCGGCTGGCAGAAGACGCGCATCCCCTGGGCGGAGGTGGAGCCGACCAAAGGCGAGTTCCACTGGACGGAGACGGACCGCGTGATTCAGGCGTCAAACAACGCCGGTCTGAAGGTGATCGCGCGGGTGGACGTCTCCCCGCCCTGGGCGCGTCCGGACGCCAACCCGCACGGTCCGCCGCTGAACTACTCCGACTACGCCGACTTTATCTACGCGCTGGTCAATCGCTACCGCACCGGCTCCACGACCGGGCGGCTACACGCGATCGAGGTGTGGAACGAGCCGAACCTCCACAAGGAATGGGGCAACCAGCCGGTGAACCGGCAGCAGGCCGCGGACTACACGCGCCTGCTGCGCGGCGCCTACGAGGCGGCCAAGCGCGCCGACCCCAACGTGATGGTGATCAGCGGGTCGCTCAGCCCAACCGGCTGGAACGACGATACGGCTCGCCCCGACGACGTGTACCTGAACTGGCTGTACCAGGCGGGGGCCGCGTCCTGGTTCGACGCGCTGGGCGTCCACGGCGCGGGCTACGGCTCGGCGCCCGAAACCGTGCCGATGTCGGTCGACCGCTATCCGCACCCGTCGTTCTACTTCCGGCGTGCCGAGCAGCTTCACGACATCATGGCCGAGTATGGCGACGGCGACAAGCAGATCTGGATGATGGAGTTCGGCTGGACGACCGATCCGATCAACCCCTCCTACGCCTGGTACCGCGTGACCGAGGAGCAGAAGGGCGACTACCTTGTGCGCGCCTACAAGCTGGCCAAGGAGCGGTGGGCGCCGTGGATCGGTGTGATGGCCTTGTGGACGATGCCCGACCCCCGCTGGACCTCGCAGCAGGAAGAGTACTGGTGGGCCATCCTCGACCCGGACGGCACCGAGCGCCCGTCATATCAGCGCCTGCTGCAAGCCCACCTGAACGGCGAGCTAGGGCGATAACCGCGGGCGGCCCGGCGCGAGGGTTCCAGGCTCGCGCGGGCCGCCTATTGGCTTGCGCGTCGGAAAAGCCTGCGCGGTTGGGCTAGACGAGCCCTAGCACTCGGCGTGGGTTGTCCACCGTGATCATGCGCAGCTCGGCGTCGCTGAGACCATAGGCCCGGCCGTACCGCACGAGCGTGTCCAGCGCCTCCACCGCCCCCGGCAGCAGCGGGTTGCCGCCGTCGCTGGAGAACGTGAAGTGCTCGGGGCCGATGGCCTGCACGGTGCTCATCATGTCCTGCGGGTCCACGCCGAGCAGCGGCGAGATCTCGTCGTAGGTGAAGTTGAACCAAATACCGGCGTCGGCGAACGGCTTCAAGTCCTCGAACTCGAGGCCCACCTGGGGACCGTAGGGGTGGTCGATGAACGCCTGACGGTAGCCGAGGCGGCCGCACTCCTCGGCCAGCGCTTCCATCTCCGGCTTCGAGCTGTGCGCGAACGACACGGCGACCCCCCGGTCCGCCGCGAGCCGTAGGATCTCGCGCACAACCGGCTTCAGCGTGCCGCCGTCCTCGTCGAGCAGGTACTGGCCGGCCCGCAGCGCCTCGTCCCACGGCAGGGGGCCGACGACGGGCTCAGTGTAGTCGCCCTTCACGAATCGGTTGGGGCAGCCGACGCGGTAGATGTTGTGCGCGCTGCTGATGACCGGGAACCAGATCACGCTCGCGCCGGCGTCCACCGCGCGGCGCACTTGCTCGAACTCCAGGCCGCCGTGCATCGGGTCGGTCTGGGCGCCGTGCAGGCACTGCACGGGCGCGATGCCCTCGGCCTCGCACCAGCGCTTCAGTTCTTCCTCGACCTGCCGGCGCGTTTCTGCCGGGGGCCGGTCCTGTGGCAGGTTCTTGAACACCAGCGTGCCCATGCCGGCCCGCGAGGCGTTCTTCGCCATCGACAGCGGGTTCTCCGTGCCGGTCTGGGCGTGGGCATGGAGGTCGACCGCGTCCGTGAGGCCCGGCGGGTTGGGGCCGATCAGCGTCTGGAGCTGAAAGCGCACGTTGTACGACTTGACGACCCGCGAGGGTACTGGCTGCATGTCGCCGTTCTCCTTCTCGGTCACTACGCCGGCGCGCCCGCCCTGAGCTGGCGCGCCACAAACGCCTTCATCAGCGCCATCGCGCGATCGGATTCCGGGCCTGGCTGGTTGCCGAAGCCGTGCGGCATGTCCGGGAAGATCTCCATCTCGATCTGGCCGCCCGCGGCCCGGTACGAGGCCACGAACCGCTCGGACATCTCGACCGTCAGGTTCGTGTCCGCGGTGCCCTGGAGCAGCAGCACGGCGGGTAGCTCCGCCGCCTCGCCCCGGTCGAGGATGCGCTGCGGGTTGCCCTCCTGCATGGCCTCCTCGGTCAGGAAGAAGCCCTCCGTGCGCGTGACTAGCTGGGCGCGGCCGGTTTCCTGGGCGAACAGGTAGCGCGCGTAGGGGTCGAGGATCGGCCAGCAAGCGAGCACATAGGCCACCGTCGCATCCACGTCGGGTGCCCCGGGCAGGGTGAGCGCCGCGTACCGCGGGTCGCGCGGCCGCATCGCGCTCAGCATGATCTGGTGACCGCCGCTAGATGAGCCGAGGGCTCCCAGGTGGCGCGGGTCGGCGCCGAAGTCGGGGGCGTGCGCTTTCACCCAGCGCGTCGCGTAGTTCACGTCGGCCAGCGACGCGGGGTAGGGATGTTGTGGCGCCAGCCGGAAGTCGACGGCCACAACCACCATGCCGCTGGCCGCCAGCGCCTCGTCCATGGGCGCGTCGTTGAGACGGTCGCCCGCGCTCCAGGCGCCGCCGTGGACGTCGAGCAGCGCGGGAAACGGTCCGCTGCCCTGCGGCCGGTAAACGCGGGCGAGCCAGGCGGTCTCGCCGTCGCGGCGATATTCGACGTCCTCCGTGGTCACCGCGTAGTGCGCGGCGGGATCGTAGCGCGGAAACTCTTCGGCCCGTCCAACGCTCGTCTGCATCACGCTCTCCTCTCCAGTACGCGCATGTTACCACCGGCCGCTAGTCGCCAGCTATGCGCCCCGGACGCGCCATTGGCCGGCTACAGCCGTCTTCCGGGCACGGCGAATCCCTGCTTCCCTGGTGCGGCCCGAGGGCCGGTTGATGGGGTGCGCGGGGGCCCTCTAGGCCAAACGCAAGGGCCGGGGGCTTCCTTTTGGTCACGATTTCAGGTATGATGCCGCCCGAGATGTGTGCGCTTCGAGCCGATCCCCGGCTTACTGTGTTTCGGCCGACGCCGTCCCTGGCCCCCCGTCCCCTGCGGGCGCGCGGGCCCCGCTTCACTATCCACGTGGTCCCCCAATGGCGGCCGCTTCGTGCCCGCTCGCCCTGGCTGGGCGCCGTCGGGCACTGCGCGCTGCTGGCCCTGCTGGGGCTCGGGCTGACGTTGCGGCCACCGGCCAACGTGCGCGTGGCAGCGAGCGCGGCCGGCCCGGCCGGCCCCAACCCGTTCGGGTTGCTCGCCGAGCGCCCCCAGGTGGCGCTGGAGCCGTTCGGCCTGTGGTGGGGCCTCATGGGCACCCCCTCGGTCGCCTTCGCCGATCCCACATTGGACGCGGTGGACGCCGCGCCCGCCGCGGCCCCGGACGCCGTGGCCGACAGCCTGCCCGCGCCGGCGGGGGAGATCACCGTCCCTTGGCGCACGCAGCTCGACGGCTCGCGCTTCGCCGGCGCGAACTGCGGCCCGGCCTCGCTGGGCATGGTGCTCGACGCTTTCGGGACAGATAAGGGCACGGACGAGCTGCGCTACCGGTCGCATACTTATCAGGGCACCTGGGGCTCGTACACGGGCACTGCGCTGGAGCACCTGGCGCACGTCGCCGAGGACTTCGGCGTGCCGACCCGTGGTCTGTACGACGGCCGGCACTTCCATACGTGGACGACCGACGAGCTGCGCGAGGAGCTACGCCAGGGCCACCCGATCATGATCCTGGTCAAGTACCGCCTCCTGCCGGGGCACGAGGGGTCGCGCGCCAGCGACGATCACTACATCGTGCTGTGGGGCCTGGACGGCGACAAGTTCGTCTACAACGACCCCGCGTTCACGCGCGCGCGCGACGGCTTTGGTCGCCGGATCAGCGCCGCGGGCCTCGCGGCCGCCACCAGCAGCGCGATCATCCCCGGGCAAGCCGTGGCGTTCCTCGCGCCCAAGGGCTAGAATACTCGGGTTGAGTTGGCCCCGGCGCCGTTCCCCGCCGACGCGACAGGAGCGTTCTGTCCCATGCCGATCGTCACGTGCGCGCGGTGCGGCCAGGAGGCCGAGGCCCTCGACCGGCCGCCCCTCGCCGGCGCGGTGGGCGCCGCAGTGCAAGCGCACACCTGCCCGGCCTGCTGGGCCGAGTGGCAGCAGGCCGCGGCCTCGTATATCAACCACTACGGCCTGCAGATGGCGCAGCCGGCCGGCCGCGCGCGGCTCTACGAGCTGATGCGAGAATTTCTGGGCATTCCGGCGGAGGGTTGAGGTGGTGGTAGGGCTCCCGCCGCCACGCGGTCAGCGCGGCCAGAACGCAGAGCCGATCCGCGGGCGACCCGGCGCCCCGCGCGGCGCCTCGCTGGTGATCGCTCTCGGGCTGGTGGGGCTGGCGCTGCTGGGGTGCGTTGCCTGTCAGGCGCACGCCCAGACGGGCGTGCAGCAGGCGCGTGGCCTGGTCGTGAACGTGCAGGCCCGGTCCATCGCGGTGACGGAGGCCGTGACGGTGCGGACCGACGACGGCCGCGAGCTGACCTTCCGTGTAGACCCCGGCGTGGACGTCACCCCGGGGCACTTGCGCGAGCACATGACGCTTGCCCAGCCGGTCCTCGTCACGTATGAGCAGACGCCGGACGGATTGCTCGCGACGCGGATCGACGACGCGTAGGATTGCCGCTCAGCTCAGCAGCGCCTGGAGCGCCTGCTCGATCTCCTCGCCGGCCGTAATGCCGTCAAAGCGGTCGGCAATGTGGCCCGTGCTGTCCACGACGAACGTCCACGGCTCGCTCGGGAGGTTCCATTCCTGGACTGTCGAATTCACGGTCCGGGCCTGCGGATCCCTGAAGATCTCGACGTGAATGAAGTTTGCGCGCCCGCGGTAGCGCTCCGCGACCGACTGCAGCACGTCTAGCTGCGGCCCGCAGGTCTGGCTGGTGCAGAAGCCCGGCGTCGCGAACAGCACGACGAGCGGCTTGCCCTGGTCGATCGCGTCCGCGATAGTCAGCTGGCGCAGGTCGCGGGTCGCCCGACACGTCTCCTCGGTCGCCGTACAGAGCTCGATCGGGTCGACGTTGTCGGCGATCGTCAGGTTGTGGCTGCGCGGCGCCAGCGCTCCGACGGCCGGGGCCTCGCTGCGTGCCTTCACGTCGAAGCGGGTGCGGGCGACCTGGGGCGCCGCGCCGGATGTCGTCACGACCGAAGCCTGCACGCCGTAGGGGCCGGCGCGCTGGAACGTGATGTCGGCCTTGTACTGCCCGCGGTTCCACTCCGAGCCGGGGCGGCGCCAGGTGGGGGTCGCGTCGGTCAGGGGAACCGGCTGCTCGCCGCTCAGGTCGAAGAAGCTCAACTGAACGGGTGCGTCGGCCACCGGCTGATTCTTGTCGTTCAATAGCGCGAGGCCGAAATGATTCGGCCCCACCGCGAGATCGGATGACGTGACGATGGCGGTGAGCGGCGGCGTGCCGCCGCTCGGGCTGGTGCTGCCGCTGACGGGCGGCGCCGCGCAGCCGCCGAGCAACGCGAGCGTCAGGAGCAAGGGTAGTCGTCTCACGATGGCACCCCAGGCGGAGGTTGGCGCCGTGCGCTTGTGGCAGACTATATGGGCTGCCGTTGCAGAGGGTCAAAGATTACGGTGACACGAAAACGCCACGGGCTGGGAATTCCCAGCCCGTGGCGTCTCGCGGATGAGCCGACTGGTTGCTAGGCGGCGGTCGGCACCGGGGCGGGCGCGAGCGAGGGCGACTCCACCTCGAAGGTCAGCCCCTCGCTCCCGGCGTCCACCCGCACGCGGTCGCCGTCGCGCACCTCCTGCGCGAGCAGCCGGCGGGCCAGCACGTTCTCGACCTCGCGCTGGATCAGCCGCCGCAGCGGCCGGGCGCCAAACGCCTCGTCGTAGCCCCGCTCGACCAGCCAGTCCGCCGCCGCGTCGGAGAGCGTGAGCTCCACGCCCCGCTCGGCTAGCCGCCCGCGCACGTCGCGCAGCATCTTCTGCACGACCTCGCGGAGCTGCTCCGCGGTCAGCCGGTCGAAGACGATGATCTCGTCGATGCGGTTCAGGAACTCGGGGCGGAAGGAGTCCTTCACGGCCTCCAAGACCCGCTCCCGAAGCGCCTGCCGCTCGCCGTCGCCGCTCGCGCCACCGAGCTGGAAGCCCAGGTGCGCCTTGCTCCGTGACGTCAGCAGCCGCGACCCGGCGTTCGACGTCATGATGATCACGGTGTTCTGGAAGTCCACCGTGCGGCCCTGACCATCCGTCATGCGACCGTCGTCCAACACCTGCAGCAGCGCGTTGAGCACATCCGGGTGCGCCTTCTCGATCTCATCGAAGAGGACCACCTGGTATGGGCGGCGCCGCACCGCCTCGGTCAGCTGGCCGGCGCGGTCGTAGCCCACGTAGCCCGGGGGCGCGCCGTACAGCCGCGACACGGTATGTGGCTCGCGGTACTCTGACATGTCGATGCGGAGCAGCGCCGTCTCGTCGTCGAACAGGAACTCGGCCAGCGCCTTGGCTAGCTCCGTCTTGCCGACGCCCGTCGGACCGAGGAACAGGAACGAGCCAAGCGGCTTGCGCGGGTCGGCGAGCCCCGAGCGCGAGCGGCGCAGCGCGTCCGAGACGGCCGCCACCGCGGCGTCCTGGCCGACGAGCCGCTCGTGCAGGTGCTCTTCGAGATGCAGCACCCTCTCCAGATCCTGCATGTAGATCTGCGCCACCGGGATTCCCGTCCAGCCGGCCACGACGGCGGCGACGTCCTGCGCGGTTACCCGCGCGGGCCCATCGGCGGGCGCCGGCAGCTCGGGCTCGAGCTGCAGCCGCTCCTGCCGGTAGCGAGCCGCGGCCTCGTAGTCGCGGTCCTGCCACGCCTGGTCCTCCTGCCGCTGGAGCCCGCGGATGCGCTCGCGCAGCGCGCGCTCCTCCGGCGGACCGCCGAACTGCCGCAGGCGTACCTTCGAGCACGCCTCGTCCACCAGGTCGATCGCCTTGTCGGGCAAGCGCCGGTCGCGCAGGTAACGGTCGCCGAGGGTGACCGCGGCCTCCAGCGCCTCCGGCTCGATCGTCAGCTCGTGGTGCTGCTCGTAGCGCTCCGCGAGGCCCTGCAGGATCTGCAGCGTCTCTTCCGCCGACGGCTCGTCGACGTAGATCGGCTGGAAGCGCCGCTCCAGCGCGGCGTCCTGCTCGATGCGCTCGCGGTACTCGTCGAGCGTCGTGGCGCCGATGCAGTGCAGCTCGCCACGAGCGAGCAGCGGCTTCATCAGGTTGGCCGCGTCCATCGCGCCCTCGGCCGCGCCCGCGCCGACCAGGGTGTGCAGCTCGTCGATGAAGCAGATGATCTGCCCCTTCGACTCCGTGATCTCGGCCAGCACGCTCTTGAGCCGCTCTTCGAACTCGCCGCGGAACTTCGAGCCCGCCACGAGCCCGCCGAGGTCGAGCGCCACCAGGCGCTTGTCGCGCAGCGGCTCCGGCACATCGCCCGATACGATGCGCCGCGCCAGGCCCTCGACGATCGCGGTCTTGCCCACGCCCGGCTCGCCAATCAGCACCGGGTTGTTCTTGGTGCGGCGGACGAGCACCTCCATCAGGCGCAGGATCTCATCCTCGCGCCCGATGACGGGGTCGAGCTTGTCCTGGCGAGCCAGCTCGGTCAGATCGACGGCGTACTTCTCGAGCGCGCCCGCCCTGCTCTCGGCCCGCGGGTCATCCACTGGCCGATTCTTGCGCAGCGCGGCAAACGCCTCGGCCACCGGTGCCGGCTCCAGGCCGGCGTCGCGCAGCAAGCGCGCGGTCGGGCCCTCCGGCTCGTTCAACAGGGCGAGGAAGAGATGCTCGACGCTAACGTAGGTGTCGCCGCGCCGGTCGGCGTCGGCCATCGCGGCCTCCAGCACGCGCCGCGCCCGCGGCGTCACGTACAGCGACGTCACTGGCCCGCTCGCGCTACCCCGACCGCCGAGCGCAACGCGCACCCGGCCCAGCAAGCTCGCGGTGTCCA
Organism: Pseudomonadota bacterium; assembly: GCA_021325365.1. The sequence goes on along the minus strand of JAJPHF010000113.1, from coordinate 21,452 downwards.
CGCCCAGCCGGGCGCAAACGTCGGCGACGAGGCCACCCGGTTGCTCCAGGAGGGCATAGAGCAGGTGCGTCGTATCGAGCTCGCGCTGGCCGAGGCGCAGCAAGGTCTCCTGCGCTCGGCGCAGCACCTCCTGCGCCTGCTCGGTAAAACGTTCAATGGGTATCATGTGCCCCAAACCTCCGGCCGGCCGCGGCTCGCCGCTCGCCGGCACTCACAACGTCATTATAAACGTTTGTGCGGGAAATTGCTAATCTAAAGTGAGCGAGGAGCGCTCCGCCCTGCGCCCGACCGCACGGCCGGAGCAAGGCTCGGGCAGAGGGCGGGGCGGGCGTCGGGGCTCCGACAGGCGTGCGGCCATCGCGAGAATCCGCGGCTGGCGGATAGCCTAGCGCTCCAGCCGCAGCCAGCGAGTGCCGACGAGCGTGGCCACGACGAACGCCGCCAGCACGAGGTAGCCCGCCGCGAACGAGCCGGTGGTCTCCAGCAGCGCGCCGACGATGGGCGGCCCGAGCAGCACGAGGAATGCGCCTGCCCAGCCGACCAGCGCCTGCGCCGACGCGGGGCTCTCCGGGACGCTGAGCGCGGCGCCGTTGAACACCGCGGCGTAGGGGAGGCTAGTGCCCAAGCCGACGACCAGCAGCCCCAGCACGGCGCCCGCCAGGCCGGCCCAGCCGAGCGCCAGCCAGATGAGCCCGCCGATGGCGACCACCAGCGACAGGCGCATCAGCCGGAGCGAGCCGATGACCCGTCGGTCGACGAGCGCGCCGCCAAGTGGGCGCCAGGCGACGCCGCCCAGCAGCACCAGCGACCCGAGCAAGCTCGCCTCCTGGAGTGGCAGCCCCCGGTCGTGGACGAGGAACACTGCCGCCCAGGTGGCCATGACCATCGCCAGGCCGAACCCGCACATGTGGACGAAGGAGAGGATCCAGGCGTCCCGGCTGCGGAGCGCGTAGAAGATCCCGCCCGGCGTTGGGATGCCCGGGTCGCCCGGGGCCAGCACGGCGTAGACGACGCCCAGCGCGCCGATCGCCAGGCCCGTCAGCAGGAGGGCACCCCGCCACCCGAGCGGCGCCGCCAGCGCCGGCATCAGGTAGACCGTGCTGCCGGAAACCGCCAGGTAGGTACCGCCGAACAGCCCCTGAGCCAGGAAGCGGCGCCCCGGTGGGGCCATCACGCGCGTGTAGCTGAGCCCCGCGGTGAAGCAACCGCCGGCGCCCAGGCCGGCGATGAACTTCGCCAGCAGCAGCAGCCCCAGGTTGGGCACGAAGGCCACCAGCAGGTTGCCGGCCACGAGCACCGCGAAGCTCGGGACGAGCACCCGCTTGCCGCCGTCGCGGTCGATCTGGTAGCCGACGACGAGCGCCGTCAGCAGGAGCCCGGTGAAGAAGGCCGTGGACATGAGCCCGGCCTGCGCGGCCGTCAAGCCGAGGTCGGCCGAGATCAGCGGTATCAGCGGCCCGTGGTTCGTGTAATTCGAGGCCGGGCCGACCACCGATAGGCACATGAGGGCGATAGCGCCCCAGCCCGCGCCGGGCGGAACGGCGCGGGCCGAGTGGGGTGCGCTTGGCGCCAGGTGCACATCCGGAGATGGTGCCTCTGGCAGTAAGGGGCGAGCGGCAGGGCGGTTAGCCATTCAGGCGGTACCTGCCGCGCGGCATAGTTATGAAAGCTTGCAATCTCACTCAGCGCTCTCGGAGGGGGCTGTAGCTGTCGCCCGGTCGTATCCTGGTATTCTATCAATTGGTCCCACGACCCGTCGCCCGCGCGAGCCGCGCGAACAGGAGCGCAAGGTGACTGGAGTGCACGATCTCGCGCCCGCGGACGAACTGCTCGCGGTCTGCGACGAGTGCGGCCGGCCGCTGCCCGCCGGGCGCCCTCGTGGCCTGGTCCACCGGGAGGGCCTGTGGCACCGCTCCTTCCACTGCTGGATCGTGCGCGCGGGGCGGCGCGGGGCGGAGCTGATTCTGCAGCGGCGGGCGCGCACGAAGGACACGCACCCGGGCGCCTGGGACGTGAGCGCCGCCGGTCACTATCGCCCCGGCGAGAGCGTGGCCGGCGGGCTGCGCGAGCTGGCAGAGGAGCTAGGGATCGTTGCGCCGGCCGAGGCGCTCGTCTGGCTGGAGCGGCATCGGGAGATCATTCGTTATCCCGATGGCCTGCGGGACCGCGAGTACCAGGATGTGTACCTGCTGCGCTGCGACCAGCCGCTCGACGCTTACCGCCCTGACCCGGCCGAGGTGGATGGTGTCGCCGCGCTGCCTGCCGCGACGCTGGCCGCGCTCGCCCGCGGCGCCGTGCGGCACGCCCGAACGCGCGGTTGGCTGCTGGGTGCCGCTGGCTGGCGGGAGGACCCGGTGGTGCTCGCCCGCGGCACGCTCGTCCCGCGTAGCGGGCGCTACTACGAGCGCGTGGCACGCGCCGCCGCGCGGTTGCTCGCGCGTTCGGCGCCAGTCGGACCGTGGGCAGCGCGCCGCTAGGGCGCTCAGTCGGGGGGCGGGGGGCCATCGCGGCGGCCGCGCCGGGCGCGCCAGCCCCGGCGGACAGTGGTCAGCAGCCCCGGCCCGACGAACCCGCCCGCGATGGCCGCGGCGACGATCGTCTCCTTCTCGCCGCCTAGCGCCTGCGCGATGACGGCACCCGCGAGGGCTCCCAGCGCCGAGCCGATTAACTCGCGGGTCATGTTCACCGGCGGCGGCCCCGGCGGCCGGCCGCGCGGCGCGTCGTCCGTCGGGTCGCTCATTGGGCCGCCGCTGGCGCGGCGCTGGGTGTCCACCTGCGTTCCGCCATGCAACGCCTCCCGCGACCTGCAAATCCGCCCCATTATAGCCGTCGGGAGTCGGCGACCCGCGGTCCCGCGCGCCGGCGCGCGCACCGCACCGGCCGCGTGCGCCAGCGCGCTGGCACGCGCGTGACCGCGGGTCGCCGACTCCTGCTCGTCGAGCGCTAGTAGTTCAGGCCCTCGTAGGTCGAGGAGGCGTCGCCGCCGCGGGCGTAGTTCACCTCGTTCACGATGGCCACGAGCCGCTGGCCGCCGGCGATGTTCTCGACGACGGCCGAGCCAACGGACCCAGCCGGCAGGTCCTGGTTGTCCGGCTGATAGAAGGTGTACGAGCCGCCGGCGGGCACCACGGCGAAGTCCACCGCGGTCGCGCCCGTCGAGAGCGTGTAGGTGATGCGCGCCTGGGCGTCGGTGTTGTCCACGTTCTGGACCTGCACACCGGTGTTGAAGCCGTTCCGGTCCTTGAAGATCAGCGGCACGCTGATGCGGGGGGTGGCCCCGGCCGGGTCGAAGGCGTTGTAGGCCATGCCCGTGTTGTTGCCGAGGTTGTACTCCGACACGACCGCCATAACGTTGCCGCTGGCCTGGACCTGCGCGGAGGCGACGAGCCCGGGCGCCAGGTCGGGCACGTCCGTGGGCCGGAAGGTGTAGGGGCTATTCGGGGCCACGGTGACGGGCGCGGTGGTGATTTGGGCCCCGCCGCCCGTCGGCTGCACGCTCACGCGGACCGTCACGGCGCCACTAGTCGTGTTCTGGACCCGGATCTCGCTGTCCCAGCCGTTCCGGGCCTTGAACAGTAGCGGCGCCAGCTGGGCGGTGGACCCACCGGTACCGCCGGTCGAGAGCTGGAAGATTCCGGTGCTGCTATCGTAGACGTCGCCGATCGCGACGATGGGCTGGTCGGAGAGCAGGACGGCGGCGGCATCCATGTTGCCCGGTAGCTCGGGGCGGTCGGAGAGCGCGATGCGCCGCGAGGCGAGGGCGGGAATGAACACCTGGAAGCGCCCCGCCAGGCCGTCCGGCGTGAAGAAGCGTGCTTCGACGCTCGCCGGCGCCGTGCCGGCGTTCTGCACGGTGATCGTGCTGGAGCGGCTGCCGACTTGCTTTACGGCGTAGGGCACGAACACCGAGGTGGCGGGCGTGCGCGGCGCGTCGAAGGTGCCTACGTAGAACGGGCTGGCGTCGGGCTGGGTCTGCTCATTCACGATGGCGCCGATGGGCTGGTTGGACTGAACGACCGCCGAGCCGACGAAGCCGGCCGGTAGGTTCGTGTTCGCCGGGGTGTAGAAGGTCGTCGAGGCGTTCGGCCCCACACTCGCGGAATCCACCCACTGCGGTACAGTGCGGCCGTCCTGATCGTAATAGGTGATCGACACGGTGGCCGTGGCGCCGCTCAGGTTCTGCACCTGCACGCCGGTTTCAAGCTGTGCGGCGCGGTTCAGGATCAGCGGGACGTATACCGTGTTGGCGGCCGGGACCGTCCCGGGAGTCAGCGTCGGGCCGGCGGTGGGAATCGCGGTCGGCGTGGCCGTGCCGGTCGGCGCCGCGGTCGCGGTGCTCGCCGCCGTGGGCGTCGCCGTCGCCGGCTCGGTGGGCGTGGCAGTGGGCGTTTCGGTCGGGGCAACGGTCGGCGTGGCCGTTTGCGCGGTAACGGGCGGGGTGGGCGGGGCCAGAGCTAGCGCCGAGAGGGTGACCAGGATGAACGCGAGCCACAGGCGCCGGAGAGCTGGCATCGTCATCTCCCACTCAATATGCGTCTGCTGCAGACGGCGGGCCGTGCCCGCAGGTTCTGTGCCACCGTCAGTGCCGTGCCGGGAGCCGCGAGCGCGCGGGGGGCGCGCGCCGGGCGCCCCCCGCGCGATGCTTGACATAGCGAGGATATCGCGCCGGCGGAGGCCGTGGGGAGAGGGGCGGCCCCCGCTTTCGCCAGGATGCTCCCCCGTTGCTTACTGGGGCTAGCCCCCTTGTCCGCGCCTTCACGGTCGCACGTCGCTCCCTGGCGTGGGCGTAACCGGATGCCCGGACGGGGAGGCCGGCGCGGCCGCCGGCGAACTGCTGGTCCCGCGCGCGGTCCGTCTCGCGGCCAACGGGCGGACCGGCGCGCGGTCCGCCCGTTGGCCGCGAGGGCGTTCGGAAGGCCGACGCCGATCGCGCGTGGCTAGTGGACCTTCTTCCGTTTGTTGTCGACGTAATCGACGAGGATATACTCGCCGAGGCGCTCGGGCGTCGCGTAAAAGGCGCGGCCGCGGTTGATCTTCGTCATCTGCTCGACGAAGTCGATGAGGTAGTGGCCGCGCTCCAGCATGAACGTGTTGATGACGACGTTCTCGCGCGTGCAGCGGCCCACCTCGCGCAGCGTCTCCTGGAAGGTGCGGTAGGTCGGCGGGTAGGAGAACTCGATCTGCCCGCCTTCGAAGTAGGCCGTCGGCTCGCCGTCCGTGATCAAGATGATCTGGCGGGTGCCGCCCTTGTGACGAGCGAGGAGCTGGCGCGACAGCATGAAGGCGTGCTGCATGTTCGTGCCGTAGCCCCACTCGTTCCAGGTCAGGCGCGGTAGCTCCTCGGGCTTGATCTCGCGCGCGTAGTAGGAGAACGGCACGACGTAGAGCGCGTCGCGCGGGTACTGCCCGCGGATCAGCGAGTTCAGGGCGATGGCGACCTTCTTGGCGGCCGTGATGCAGCCGCGCAGGAACATCGAGCGGCTCATGTCGAGTAGCAGTACCGTGGCGCACTGCGTCATCAGCTCCGTGCGGTACACCTCGAAGTCGTCGGGCGTCAGCTTGACCGGGCTGCCCGGCCCCTGCCGCATGACGCCGTTCATCACCGTCCGTTGGAGGTCGAGCAAGAACGTGTCGCCAAACTCGTAGACCTTGCTCTCGTCCATCCGCTCGCCGCCCGTGCCCCGGAAGCGGCTCTCGTGCTTGCCAAAGTTGTCCCGCTTGAGGTGCTGGAAGATGTCGCGCAGCGCCTTCTGGCCGATGCGGCGGATGCCGCGCGGCGTCAGCTCCCAGCGGTTGCCCTTCTTGACGATGTAGCCGGCCTCTTCGAGCATCTTGGTGAGCTGCTTGAGCTGCTCGAGCGAGCGCGCGGCCTCCTCGCCCAGCAGCTCGCGCACGCGGTCGGCGTCGATCTGGTCGAGCGCCTGGGGATCGCGCGCGCGCTGAAGCTGCTTCTCGAGCTGGTCCATCTCCTGCAGCTCTTGCATGAGCCGCATGGCCTCCATGAAGGACAGCGAGTCGTCGCCCTGGAAGGGGTACTGCCGCCGCATGGAGCCCATCGGATAGAGCTGCTCCAGGTTCATCGCCAGCTCGTCTAGCTCCTGCTGCATCTCCTGGTTCTGGAACAGGCTCTCCATGAGGTCTTGCAGCTCGCGGCGCTGCTGGGGCGTCATGCTGTCCAGCAGCGACTGCATGGCGGCCATCCGCTGCTGCAAGTGCTGCACCAGGTCGTCCAGGTTCTCCATGCCGGGCGGGAAGAACTCGCCGTACTTCTCCATGAAGTTCTGGAAGTCGGGGTTGCCGCCCTCTTGCCGCTCGCGCAGCATCTCGTTCAGCTCGCGCAGCATCTGGTTCGTGCGGCGCAAGTCCTCCGGGGTGATCTGCTGCAAGCCCTGCTGCATTCCCTGGAAGTAGGACTGCATGACCTGCTGCTGCAGCATCTGCAGCAGCTCCTGGAACAGCTGCTGGGCCTCGGGGTCCATGAACTCGTACTCTGTCAGCGCCTTTACGGCGCCGCCCAGATCCTTCGGCAGCTCGTCGAGGAACTGCTGCTTCTTGGCCGCCATGTTCTCTAACATGCGGCGCAGCGTCTCGGCGTCCAGCCCTCCGTCCTGCTCGCCGCCCGGCTGCCCCTCGCTGCCCGCCTGCGCCTGGCCGCCCGGCTGCCGCTGGCCCCCCTGCTGCCCCTGCTGGCCGCGTTGGCCGCGTTGCCCTCGACTGCCCGGCGCCTGCTGCCCTTGCCGGGTCTGCTGGCCGCTCGGCGCCCGGTCCCCGTCTGGGCCCTGCTCGCCCTGCTCGCCGGCCTGGTCCGGCTGGCTCTGCTGTCCCCCCTCCGCGCGCTGACGCGCTTCGGCCAGCCGCCGGTCGATGCCCGCGCGCTCGGTGCGCAGCACCTCGTCCAGCTTCTCCTGGATCTCTTTCATCACGTCGTTGAGCTGGAAGCGGTTGAGCTGCTGCTGCCGCTGCTGGCGCAGGCGCTCCAGGAGCTGCTGCAGGCCCATCATGCGGTCGCCGGACGGGCTGCGGTGGCCCATCTGCATCAGCCGCTGCAGCCCGCTGCGCAGGTCGCCGTCGGCCAGCAGATCGTCCGAGAGCTGCTCCAGCAGCTCCTCCGGGTCGAACGGCTCGATCTGCTGTGTGCCGTCCCAACGCGAGTAGCGATAGTAACGCATGTCTCTCAGCTTTCAGCTCTCAGCTTTCAGCTCTCAGCCAGCTCAGACCGTCGGTGGTCGGCTGTTACAGAAGGACGACGCAATCGACCAATCGGCAATCCATTCATGGCTGACGGCTGAGCGCTGATCGCTCGTTAGCGGCGATACCGCACGCGGCCCTCGGAGCGGTCCTTGTTCAGCCGGCGGTTGAGGTGGAGGCCCTCGAGGATGAACTCGAGGGCCGACGCGATCGTGGCCGGGTTGCCGCCCGCCCCGAGCTTGGCGATGGCGTCCTTCAGGCCCGGCATCTGCGCGGCCTGCAGCGCGTAGTCCATCGACGCCAGATTGTCCGAGGTCTCGACGGTCAAGCCGTTGTCGAAGGCGCGGACCATCTCCTCGAACTCCTGGACCACGAAGTAACGGTTGAAGGTGTTGACGATGGCGCCCTGGATGAGCCGCTCGACGAGCTTGTCCTCCTTGGCGTCGCCCACGGCCTCTAGCTCGACCTTGCCCAGCGTCGAGGCGACGACGGCCGGCAGGTCGCTGACCCGCGGACAGACCTCGCGCTCGCCCAGGCGGATCGCGCGGCGCATGGCGCTGGACAAGAGGTTCTCGTAGTTGCAGATGGAGACGCGCACGCTGACACCCGACCGCTGGCTGATATCCGGGCTCTTGCGCGCCAGGTGCGTCAGCTCGGCGATCACCTCGGTCATGTAGAAGGGCACCCCGATTTCGTGGCCATCGGCCGGGAACGGGAAGCGCTCCTGCTCCATGATCGATATCTCGTGTTCGAGCGTCTTAGGATAATGCGTGCGAATCTCGGAGCCGAAGCGGTCCTTCAGCGGTGTGATGATGCGCCCGCGATTCGTGTAGTCCTCGGGGTTCGCGCTAGCCACGATGAAGAGATCGAGCGGCAGGCGCACCTTGTAGCCGCGGATCTGCACGTCGCGCTCTTCCATGATGTTTAGGAGGCCGACCTGAATGCGCTCGGCGAGGTCGGGCAGCTCGTTCAAGCAGAAGATGCCGCGATTGGTCCGTGGCAGCAGCCCGTAGTGGATCGTCAGCTCGTCCGACAGGTAACGACCCTCGGCCACCTTGATGGGGTCCACCTCGCCGATCAGGTCGGCGATGGTGATGTCGGGCGTCGCCAGCTTCTCGCCGTAGCGGCGGTCGCGTGGCAGCCAGGCGATCTCCGTCAGGTCGTCGTGCTCGGCCACCTTCGCGCGGCACTCCTGACAGATCGGCGCGTAGGGGTTGTCGTTCACGTCGCAGCCCGCGATGACGGGCGTCTCCTCGTCGAGCAGGTTCACGAGCGCCCGCGCCAGGCGGGTCTTTGCCTGGCCGCGTTCGCCCAGGAAGATGACGTCCTGGCCGGACATCACGGCATTCTCGAGCTGCGGTATGACCGTGTCCTCGTAGCCGACGATGCCGGGGAACAACTCCTCGCCCGCGCGGATCTTGCGCGCGAGGTTGCGGCGCATCTCCTCCTTCACGGAGACCACCTGATACTCACTCTGACGCAGCTCGCCGATCGTGCGCGGCTTGGCCATCGTTCCTCCTGCTCGCGCGCCTGGGCTTCGGCGGCAGGCGCGGGGACTCCCTACTATACGCACCGGGCGGACGGAAAAGTCAAGGCTGCCCCGCCGCCCAGTAGGCGGCGAGGGCGGCCCGAAACGCCGCCGGGCCGATCTCGCCCGCGGCGACGCGCTCCCGCAGCCAGGCCGCGCGGGCGGCGTGGGTGGCCAACAGCTGCTCGTCAACCATGCCTAAGCGCGCGGCGAGCGCGGACGCCGGCCGCTCCAACCGCAACCGGTGTGTATCCGTCGCCGCGTCCCAGCGCGCCAGCAGCTCCGCTCGGACGCCGCCCACGTCCTGGTCGAGCAAGTACACGCCGGCGACCCGGCGACGCAGCTCGCCGCCCCGCCGCGTGACCGCCAGGACCAAAATCAGCGTCACGGCGGCGAGTAGCTCCGAGGGGATAGCCAGCGGCCGCGCCGCCAGGAAGGATAGCGTCGCCGCGACGCTGGCGGCGTGGAGCGTCGCGCCCAGCGCGAACCCCTCCCGCAGCAGCTCGAACGCGCGTTGGGCGCGTCGACCCCAGAGGTAGATCGGCAGGTGATCGCTGATCTCGTTGGCGAGCAGGTAGGTCGTCGTCGGGTCCACGTCCGCGACGAACCCGAAGTCCTCGGCCATGCCCTGGAGGTGGATGCGGCGCACAGCCGGGGGCAGGAACTCCAGCAGCGCGCTCAGCGTCACCGTCTTGCCGGCGCCGTTCGGCCCCGCCGCCACGATCACCGAGGCGCGGCGCTCCAGGGCTACCCACAGCAGCGCCGCCAGCGGGGCGTCCAGGCTCCCGGCCGCGATCAGCTCGGGGACGGTCAGCGGCCGCGGCAGGCGCCACGGCCAGCCCCACCAGCCCGGGGGATGCTCGCGGAACAGCGCGACGCGCGCATCGTCGTCGTTCACGGTCCCTCGCCGCGCGCCGGGGCCACCGTGCCCCAGGTCGCCGCGCCTCGGCTCACCTAACCCGGCCGCTCGCCCGACGCGGGTAGCGTGCGGCCCCGCACCAGGGAGGCGACGACTCCGACCACCACGACGGCGGCCGTGATCAGGTAGAAATCGTGATACGCGCCGACAAACGCGCCGCTCGCGTCTAGCCCATCCGCCTGGTACGCCGCCACCCGCGCGCTGAGCACAGTCCCGGCAGCGGCCAGGCCCAGGATCATCCCAAGGTTTCGCATCATCGCCAGGATGCCCCCCGCTACCCCCAGCTTATCCGACGGCGCGGCACTGACGATGGCGCTGTCGTTGGGCGAGATGAAGCTGCCCATGCCGAACGTCAGCACCAGCACGCCGACGAAGACCGCGGGATAGCCGGTCGCGGGCGTCACCTGGGTCAGTAGCACGCAGCCGACTGCGCACACCGCGAGCCCCGCCGGCGCGATGATCTGCGAGCCGATACGGTCGGAGAGCGGCCCCATGATCAGCGAGGCGGCCGAGAGCGCGATCGGGATCGGCGTCAGGCCGACGCCGATCTGGGCTGGGGTGAAGCCGAGCGCGCGCTCCAGGTAGAACGGCAGGGTGAACAGCGTCGCCATCATCGCGAAGTAGCCGCACATCTTGGCTGCGTTCGCGGCGGCGAACACGCGGCTCCGAAACAGCGTGAGGGGCAGCATCGGCTGGGGCACGCGCTGCTCCACGGCCAGAAAGAGCGGCAGCAGCACCAGCGCCAGGGCGAGCCCAACCGTGACGATCGGAGCGTCCCAACCAAGCGTGGAGCCGGCGGTGAGGGCGATCAGGAAGCTGGCCATGCCCGCCACGAACAGCGCCGCCCCAAGGAAGTCGAAGGTCTCGCGCTTCGGGGCACGCTCGCCGTCCCGCAGGATCATCGCGCCGAGCGCGAGCCCGACCAGCCCGCTCGGCCAGTTCACAAAGAAGATCGCGCGCCAGCTCAGGTGATCGACCAGTACGCCGCCGACGATCGGCCCCAGCGCCAGGGCGGCGGCGACGCTCGTCTCCATCGCGCCAATCGCCGTGCCGCGCCGGTTGGCCGGGAAGTCGGCGCCGATGATCGCCACGGAGTTGGCGATCAGCATGGCCGCGCCCGAGCCGACGACCACGCGGGCGGCGAGCAGCCAGATGAAGTTCTGCGCCAGCGCGGCCAGCAGGGAGCCGGCGATGAATACCCCGTAGCCCAGGAGGAACACCCGCTTGCGGCCGACCATGTCGGCCCAGCGGCCGTAGATCGCGAGCGACGACACCGTGGTGATCATGTAGGCGATGCCGACCCAGCTAATCACGGCAACCGGGACGCCGAAGGCGTCGGCCAGGCTGGGATAGGCCGCGTTGAGCGCGCCGGTGTCCAGCGACACGGTGAGCATGCCGACGCAGACGGCGGCCAGCACGTACCACGGATAGCGACGAGCGGTTGGGTCAGTGCGAGGCAGGGACGAGAGCAAGGGGTATCCAATCACGGACCGAGTTACTTAAGGTTACTCATTGCCTGGCCTTGGCGGCAAGCCAGCCCGGCGCCGCGGCTCGGTGCGCGAGCGCCCGCGCGTCCGGGCGGCGCCTGCCAAGAGGCGCGGGCGGTAGAATCGACAGAGGCAGGGAGGCCGCAAATGCGGGTAACGGCCGAGGCAGAGCGCGCACTGATGCGCGACGTGCTGGCGGCGCTCGGCGCGTCAGTCGAAGAGCAACGCTGTGTGGCCGACGCGCTCACCGAGGGCGACCTGCGCGGCTACGCCTCGCACGGGCTGCTCCGCTTTCCGCTGATCGTGCGGCGCGTCCAGGCCGGCACCGCCCGCGTGGGGGCGGTGCCGCGTGTCGTCAGCCGGCGCCCGGCGGCGGTGCTGCTCGACGGCGACCTCGGCCTCGGGCCGTTCGTCGCCACGCGCGCGGTCGACCTGGCGGCAGCCCTCGCCCGCGAGCAGGGCCTGGGCGCGGTAGGCGTGTACAACAACAACCACATCAGCCTGGTCGGCTACTACGTGGAGCGCGCGGCACGCCAGGGATTGGTCGCCATCGCCACCACGACGGGCGATGCGGGCGTGCATCCCTATGGCGGCATCGACCGGCTATACGGCACGAACCCGCTGGCGATCGCCATTCCGACGGCGGACGAGCCCTTCCTGCTGGACATGGCGACGAGCGAGGGCACGTTCGGGCGCATCTTCGGCGCCCGCCAGCGAGGCGAGCCGATCCCGCCCACCTGGGCGGTGGACGCGGCGGGCGAGCCGACCACGGACGCCGAGCAGGCACTGGCGGGCTCGCTGCGGCCGTTTGGCGGGGCCAAAGGCTACGGCCTCGGCTTGTGCTTGGCGATCCTCGCCGGCGCCCTCGTCCGGGCCGCCTCCGGACCGGACGTGATCGGCACGATCTCGCCCACGGACCCGACGACGAAGGGCGATCTGTTCGTCGTTCTCGATCCGGCCGCCCTCGGCGACGCGGCGGCCATCCGAGAGCAAACGAGCGCCTACCTGGCGCGCGTCCGGGCGTCGCGGCGGGCGCCGAGCGGCGAGGCCATACGGGTGCCGGGCGAGCGCGCCCTCCGGCTACGAGCCGAGCGGCTAGCGTCCGGTATTCCGATGGACGAGACGACGTGGGAGAGCGTGCTGGCCCTGGCGCGGGAGGTGAGGGCGCGCTAGTGGTGGGATCCCTGACTGCCGCGCACGCGCTCGGCGTCGCCGCAACGCGTGTGTTCGCCGTGATGCCTCAGTCTTGCCGGATGAGCTGGAAGCCTTCGGCGGCACCCAGCCCGTGGAGCGCCCCGAGCGCGCGAGCCCGTTCCCGCACGGCCGCCTCGACGCCGGGCCGCATCTGGCTGGCGTGCGCCTGGAGCGCGGCGATCTTCGTGTCCAGCGTCTCGCTGATGTCCACGATGACGTCCGGGTCGCCGCTCTCGGTGACGTAGATCTCGGGCGCGATCCAGGGTTCCAGGCCCTCGCGCAGTAGCTCGGGAAACAGGTGTGGGCTTGACGCCGACGGGTAGACCGCCGCCAGCGCCGCCGCGCCCGCGGCCATGTGGTCGGGGTGGTGGCGGCGTAGGGCGTTGGCCGCAAGCACCCGCAGGGGCGACTGGCAGATGACGCGCAGTGGGCGCCAGCGGCGCACTTCGCGCGTCAGGTCCCGGCGCAGCGCCAGGGTGGGTTCCAGCAGGCCGTCCGGGTAGTGCAGGAAGACCACCTCCGACACGCCGAGGACGCGCGCTGCCGCCCGCTGCTCCGCCTGGCGGACGCGCGCCACGTCGGCGAGATCGGCGTGCGGGTCGTGGGTGCCCTGCTCGCCACGCGTACACAGCACGTAGACGACGCGCCAGCCGGCGCGCGCCCAGAGCGCGACGGTGCCGCCAGCGCCAAATTCCGGGTCGTCCGGATGGGCGGCGATGAGGAGCGCCGTGGCGGGTGCGGACGTTGCGTCCAGCGTCATCGCAGTCTCTGCTCGCACATGCCGGTGCCGACGCACGGGGCAGGAGCACGGCGGCCACTGGGTCCGCCCAGACGGGTCACGCCAGGCGTTACGAGGTTTCTGGCTGAGACACGCGGCGCGCCCGCCACCCCGCGGCCGCCCAGGCGAGTTGTAAGCCGCGCTCGGTGGGACAGGCTAGAACGGCGAGAGCAAGTGTAGCGCGCCGAGCGCGATCAGCACCGCGCCGGCTCGGCACACGAGATCGGCGAGCGTCATGGGGCGGCTCCTCTTACCCGCTGCTAAATGATCGGCGTCGCTCACCGTTTCTTTAATGCACGGCGTGTGCCATCCGGGCAGCGAGCGCCGGAGGTCGTTGTCCGGGGTCAACGCAGCCCCCAGCGTAGCGCCAGTCGAGCCACGGCGGGCAGGTGCAAGGCTTCCGTCCAGGCGAGGACCAGCGGCAACAGATCCGCGGCCAGTGGGCGTTGATGCATCGGCGATCGGGCGCGGCCCACCTGTGGCGAACCGGCCGCTCCTTTCGAGGATTCGAGCGGCCCCCGGGGAGCGCCGGCCCCGCGGCAGCCACGGACGGGAGTCTATCCCGCCGGCGAGCCAGGCGCCCAGCGCCACGGCATCACGGCGGCATCACAACGAAGCGGGCGGCAGCGGCCCTGGCGCCGCCGACGTCCCGGCTGTCACAGTGCCGTCACAGACCCGGCTCGTGCCCCGCCGGCGGACAGCGGTGGCACGATTCTGGCAGGAACGCTACTGTCGATTGCACAGCAGGAGGACCCCGTGGCCCCGAATCCGTCGTCGCCCAGCCCGCGCACCTGGTTTTGCCGCTCCGTCGCGCTGACGCTGGCCGTCGGGGCCTGTTTGCTGGCGCTGCTCGCGCTCCGGCCCGGATATGGCGTCTTCTTCGTAGCCTCCACCCTGTCCTTTCTGGTCGCGGGTATCCTCTGGGTGCCAAGCGATCCTCCGCACGGCGGCCGGCGTCTCCGTCGTGCTCGGCGTCCCATGGTGCTAATCGCACCCCTCAGCCTGGCGCGCAGCTACCGCGTCACCACTACCCGCTAGGCACGAGCGCCTCGGACGAGCCCGTTACGAATGGCTCTGGCCGGGGCGCCGCACGCGGAGGCCGATGCGGAATAGCGGCCCCTGACAGACCGGACAGGAGCCTTTCAGAACTGGTCGTCCGTTGCGCAGCACGGTACGCTGCGCACGCTGCAGCGGCCGCAGCGCGCGGCACCGCATACAGTACACGCCGTCGTCGGTCGAGCCCCTCCGGTCTGGCGGCTCGGGTTTGGTGTTCACGCGCCCCCTCCCCACGGTGCTCCCTCGCACGGTGCGTTCCAGCAGGCGAAGGCGAGCGGCGCCGGTAGGAACTCTTCGGCGCGCCCGCGACCTCTCGGGTGCGAGCGGAGCGGCGGCTGTCCACGGAATGGTAGCGGACCCGGTCCGCGGCGGTAGCCGCCGCCCCGGCGCTACGGTAGAATCCGGAAAGCTCAGCGTGCGACCCGCCAGGGCGCGCGGTGCCACTGCCGCCGCCCGGGGCCAATCGGAGGTCCCATGTTTGCGCGCATGGTGGTCGTCAAGTGCCAACCCGGGAAGGAGAACGCCTTCGGCGAGCGCGCCCGCGCCGGCTTGCGGTTTTACCGCGAGCAGCCCGGCTGTCGCGGCGTGCAGCTTCTCTCGTGTCGGGCGGACCGCACGCAGCTCATCGCGCTGTCGTACTGGGATCGCGAGAGCGATCTCATTACGGCGCGGGGCAAGCCGGAGTACCGGCAGGCGATGGCCGGCTTGACCGAGACGTACTCCGAGCCGCAGTCGGTTGGCGAGTGGGACGTGGTCGAGATCTGAGCGACGTGAGAACCGTTCATATCGGCCTGGGAACCATCGGGCTTGCCTGTCTGAAGGTCGCGGCGGAGCGCCCCGGCGTGGAAGTCGTCGCCGCGGTCGACACAGTGCCCGCGCTCGTCGGGCACGACGCGGGCCAGTTGGCGGGCCTGCGCCGGCCTCTTGGCGTTTGCGTGGCGCCCGACTGGCCGAGCGTGCCGCCGGCCGACGTGGCGATCGTGTGTACTACCTCGCGCCTCGCGGATCTGCGGCCCGTGGTGGCCGCAGCCTTCGAGCGCGGGCTGGACGTCGTCTCGACCTGCGAGCCGTTGGCCGGGCCCGCGGCGGATGATCCCGACGCGGTCGCGCTCGACGGGCTAGCGCGGGGCTGCGGCCGACGTCTGCTGGGCGTGGGCGTCAACCCGGGCTTTGTCATGGATGTGCTACCGCTCGTCCTGACCGCGACACAGACCCGGATCGACGCCGTCCGCGTGCGTCGCGTGGTCGACGCGGCAACTCGACGCCCGCAGCTTGCCGCCAAGGTGGGCGCTGGCCTCACGCCGGCCGACTTCGCGGCCGGCGTGGCGCGCGGGGAGCTTGGGCACGTCGGGCTACCCGCCTCCGCGCGCCTGGTCGCGAGCGGCCTGGGCTGGGCGATCGACGAGGTCCGCGAGACGATCCGCCCGGTGGTGGGGGGGGACGGGCGATGCGCGGGGGCGCGGCAGCGCCTCCGCGCATCGGAAAGGGGCAGCCTCCGCGTGCTCCTCGATCTCACGATCGCGCTGGGCGCGCGGCCGAGCGGCGATACCATCCAGCTCGACGGAAGTCCATCGCTCTGCTGGCGCACGCGGCCAGCTACCGCGGGCGACGAAGCGACGGCCGCGCTGGCGGTCAACTCGGCCCTGGCGATTGGTGGCCTGCCGCCGGGGCTGCGGACGATGGTCGACCTCGCGTGCCTGCGCTATCGGACCGTTGCGGTGAGTGCGGCGCTCGACTAGCCGCAGCGCGCCGTGGGCCACTCGCCGAGCGCCTGAGGCACACTGGCCCTTTCGCGCGCCCGGCGCCAAGGCCGCGCGACCCCCGCGCTGCGCCGCTGCCTGCGGCCGTCGCATTGCGCGCGGGAGGGGTGCTGCCTATAGTGAGAGCGGCGCGCTAGCCGGAGAGGTGCAGCATGGCTGAGCAGGCGCAGGGCGGTACGGACGGAGTCGCGAACGAGGCAGCGAGCGCGATCGGACGGGCGCCGATCGCGTGGCGGCCTACCCCCGAGCAAGCCGGGGCCAGCCAGCTAGGGCGCTTCATGGCTGCTCACGGCATCGCCACCTACGAGACCCTGCTGACTCGGTCGACCGCGGACCCCGAGTGGTTCTGGCAAGCCGTGGTCGACGAGCTGCGCCTCCAGTGGTTCACGCCCTACGAGCGGGTGCTGGACCTAAGCGAGGGCATCCCCTTCGCCCGCTGGTTTCCAGGCGGTCGCTACAACTACGTCCGGAACGCCGTCGATCGCTGGGCCGCGTCCCCCCGGGCCAAGCAGCCGGCCTTGATCTGGGAGGGCGAGGACGGCGCCACGCGCACGCTGTCCTATGCCGAGCTGGACGACGCGGTCTGTCGGCTGGCGAACGGGCTCCGGGCGCTCGGCATTGGCGCGGGTGATCGCGTCGGCATCTTCATGCCGATGACGCCCGAGACGGCCGTCGCCACGCTAGCCGTGTCGAAGATCGGCGCGATCTACACGCCGATCTTCTCGGGCTATGGGGCCGCGGCGGTGGCGGCGCGCCTCGCGGACTGCGAAGCGCGCCTGCTGATCACTGCCGATGGCTTCCCTCGGCGCGGGAACGTCGTGCCGATGAAGGAGACTGCCGACGAGGCGGTCTCCCAGGTGCCAAGCGTCGAGCGGATGATCGTCTTTTCCCGCCTGGGGCGCGACGTGCCGTGGACTCCGGAGCGCGACATCTGGTGGGAGCATGTGGTGCGCGACCAGCCGGCCGAATGTCCGACCGAGCCGACCGCCGGCGACGACCCATTCATGATCATCTACACGTCGGGCACGACGGGACGGCCGAAGGGCGCCCTGCACGTGCATCACGGCTTCCCGCTGAAGGCCACGCAGGACATGGCCCACTGCTTCGACGTCGGCGCCGGCGACCGGCTGTTCTGGCTGACCGATTTGGGCTGGATGATGGGCCCGTGGGCCATCCAAGGCGCCCTCACGCTCGGCGCCACGTTCGTCATGTTCGAGGGCAGCCCCGATTTCCCGGGGCCCGACCGCCTCTGGGACATCGTCGAGCGGCACGAGGCCACGCACGTCGGCATCTCCCCGACCGCCATCCGCGGCCTCATGCGGTACGGCACGGAGCCGGTCGAGCGCCACGACCTGAGTCGCGTGCGGGTGCTGGGCGGCACCGGGGAGCCGTGGAACCCGGACCCGTGGTGGTGGTATTTCGAGCACGTTGGCGGCCGCCGCTGCCCGATCATCAACTATTCGGGCGGCACCGAGGTGTCGGGCGGCATCCTCGGCTGCACGTTAGTCCAGCCGATCAAGCCGTGCTCATTCAGCGGACCGATCCCGGGCATGGCGGCCGACGTGGTGGACGATGCCGGGCGGTCGCTGCGTGGCCAGGTGGGCGAGCTGGTGATCCGTGCGCCCTGGCCGGGGATGACGCACGGCTTCTGGCGCGACCGCGAGCGCTACGTCGAGACGTACTGGTCGCGCTTCGAGGGCGTGTGGGTCCACGGCGACTGGGCGCTGATCGACGATGACGGCTTCTGGTACATCCTGGGCCGCTCGGACGACACGCTCAAGGTCGCGGGCAAGCGGGTTGGCCCGGCGGAGGTCGAGTCGGCGGCCGTGGCGCATCCCGCCATCGCCGAGGCGGCTGCGATCGGCGTGCCGGATGAGCTGAAGGGCGAAGCGATCGTCGTGTTCGCGGTGCTCGGGCCGGACTACACCGCGAGCGACGCCCTGCGCGCCGAGGTCGAGGAAGCGATCGTGCGCGAGCTGGGCCGCCCGCTGCGGCCCAAGGCGGTGCTGTTCGTGCGCGACCTGCCGAAGACACGGAACGCCAAGGTCCTGCGCCGGGTCATTCGCGCGAAGTACCTGGGGCGCGAGGACCTTGGCGACCTCACCTCCCTCGAGAACCCGGCGGCCGTCGAGGAGATCGGACAGGCGGTGTGAGCGGCGCGCCCTCGGGCACGAGCCCGTCCGCGTCGCTCGCCGCCTCCGCGGGCCCCGCCACCGGGGTCTGGCGGCGGGGCGCTTGCGCGCTGGCCTGCCTGGTGACCTTCACGTCCTGGACGGCAGGCTACGTCCTGTTAGGCACGCTGGCGCTGTACGAGGTGCGGCTCGGCGTGCCCGAGGCGCGGGTCGGCGGGTATCCCGCGTGCTGCAGCGCCTTCGGCCTGGTGGCACGGCGGCGCTTCCCTTGACCGGCGGCGCGGCCGATAGCTGACGCCTAGCGGTCGAGCGCGCTTGCGCCGACCACTAGCGCTTGCATGCCGCCCAGATAGAACGACACCCGCAGCACCTCCATGATCTCGCGCTCGGTGGCACCAGCGTCCCGTGCCCGCCGCGCGAACGACTTCACGCCGCCGGGATGATTGGCCTGCGCGTCGAGCGCCATCGCCAGCAGGAACTTGTACTTCACCTCAAGAGCGCCGGGTGCGAATGCGTCGGCCGCGGTCGCAGCCAGGTCGTTGAGAAACTCCGGATCGTGCTCCTCGATCTTGCTGACGCCCGCCGGAACCTGTGCCATTCCCAACTCCTCCCGGGCCGCCGACGGCGACCGCGGCGCGGCCGGGCGGCGCTGTTTGGCGGCGGCTCACCGCCAGGTTGCCTATTATACGCTATCACCCGCTCGGTGGCGCCCCGCCGCTTTGCGGATTCGCACGGCTTGGGGAACTGTCGGGCCGTGCGCCAGGCGCGCTCGCTACATACGCGACCACAGGCGGCCGCGGCGCCGAGCGCCCGAGGCGCTGGTGGCTCGCGGTCAGGCGACCGTGGGGCCAAGAGGCGCGGTGGCGGCCGGTTTCGGCTCACGACGACGCAGCCGCGCGTAGGCGGCGAGCGCCGCGGCGCCCAGGCCGAGCGCCAGCCAGCCAACTACTCCGCCCTCGGGGCCAAACGCGCCGCCCATGACCCAGGCCGGCCCCAGGGTGTCTAGCGACAGTATGCCGTGGGCCGGGTGCCCGCTAATCGGGAAGCCGTAGAGCGACTGCGCGAAGTTCCAGCTCGTGTGCCACGCGACGGGCAGCCACAGACTGCGCGTCAGCAAGGCCGCCAGGCTCCAGAGCACGCCGAGAAGCGCCAGCAGGCACAGCGCAAGCGCCACAACCTGGGGCTCTCCAGCTTCGCCCGCCAGGTTCGGGACATGGAACAGCGCAAAGACGACCGACGAGACAGCCACACCGGCAGGGACGCCCCAAGCGCGGGCGAGTTGGCGTAGCAATACCCCGCGCATGACCAACTCCTCGCTGGCGGCCACAAACAGAAGGGTTAGGGCGAGTAGCAGCAAACCGCCAGCATTCGCGGTGCCCGGCACAACCCGTAGGTACCCGAGGGTCAGCTCCGCTCCGAGCACCACCGCGAACTGTAGCGGGCCGAGCAGGAAGCCGAGCGCGAGCGTCGCCGGCCAATCAGGTGGTGGGTAGGCGCCCAACGCCCGCAGGCTAGGCCCGCTCAGCCAGCGCTGCACGGCTAGTACGCCGACGATAGCTGCCAACAGAGCGCCGACGGCAGCGGCCAGGTCGTCCAGTCCCAGCCTGGCCAGCGCGTTCATCAGTGGTGGCGCGCTAGCGACGAAAGAGGCGACCAGCCAGACCAGGATGAACGCTGCTAGCTGCCAGAGAATCTGGGCCACCATCGTCCTCCCTGCCAAGATCGCGGCCGCCAGGCCCACTCGTGACCCCGCGCTGCTCCGATGGACGTGCACCGCGCCACAACGCAGTTCGAAGCGAGCGGCCGCCGCGTCCGGGCCACGGCTCGCGCCCGCCGTTGATGGTTGCGCGGCCCGTGTGCCGCGGTGCTGGCCCACCTGAAGCTTACCGCCGCCTATGGTAGCTGTAAATACCCTTCGGCGGATACGTTTGGGACCTGCCACCGGCCGTCCGGGTGTCGCCGCGAGCGGCGCGCTGCCCGCGCGTCGTGACTAAGCCGGTCCGCTGCTTCCAGCCGGTTCCCGGCGATGCTACTACTCGTCCAGCGGACTGGCGTCGCGACGGCGCGGCGTGCCGTTGAGGAAGGCGTGCGCGAGGGGGACCAGGCGGAACAGAACCCAGACGTCGACGGGCGCGGCGGCGCGGATCACCGCGCTGATCTCCGCGGCCAGGCGACCGCCGTAGCGATAGAGCTGCTCCTCCGAGCTAAGCTCGATCCACACCTCGACGCCCGGATAATCGCTCTCCGCCACGATCCGGCGCACGACCACGTTCGCCGGCGGCGTGCGGAACGCCGCGGCCACGTGCGCCTGGATCCCCGCCATGGTGGCCCGGAACACCTCGGCGGACCCATAGAAATCCACGAACAGCATGGTCAGCCGGCCTCCGCCAGACGCGCTTTCAGGTAATCTATCGCGGCGATGCGCGTAGGGTCCACGCCATCCAGCAGCGCGAGGTAGTAGCTCGTCCAGTCACCGTACACCACGGCCGACAGAAGATGCGCCAGCGCGCCGTCGCCCCAAGTCTGTACAGTCGTGTGGGGGATGCGTGAGCGGTCGAGCAGCTCGGCCGTGGCAGTACACCGCAGGCCGACACGCGACGGCAGCAGCGCGGAGCAGAGAAGGACCACGTGCAGCGTGGTGGCCGCCTGGGGCGGGAGCTGATAGCCGACGACGGCATTGTGGTTTAGCTCGGGCAGCTCCTCGAAGAAGGCCCAGCGCTTGCCGTTCTCGTTCCACTGCCCCTTCCAACGGCGCGCGACGGGCGCGAGAAAGCCGGCGCCGTAGATTACGGCAACGCGGTCCTGGAGCGTCGACGCCAGCTGCTTGGCGGGGTTGGCCGCGCGAGGGACGGTCGGCCCGAAGCGGGACGCGGCCTCCTGCACGACGGCAATCGCCGCCTCGACCGCGGCCGCCTGGTCCGGCAGGTAGTCCAGCCGCGCCAAAAGGCCCAGGACGAGCAGCAGCGAGTAGCCGATAGCGGCCCGCGGCTGGCCGTCGTAGCTGAACTGCAAGACTGGCTGGCCGGCGTCCGCGAGCCGCGCGGCCAGGCGACCGCCGGTGGTAAGGCCGACGACTGGGGCGCCCACGGCGAGCGCCCGCTCGACTGCGCTCAACGTCTCCTCGGTCGCCCCCGAGTTGCTGGAGGCGATGACGAGCGTGCGTCGCCCGACGAACGCGGGCAGGCCGTAGTCGCGCCACACGACGAGCGGCACGCCAAGCTGATCGGCGCACAGGCCGCGTACCAGGTCGGCGCCAATGGCCGAGCCGCCCATCCCGGCCACCACGACAGCCTCCGCCCGCCCAAGCGTTTCGGGCGCCGGGAAGGCGGTTACCAGCCGCCAGGCCTCGCCGAGCTGCGCAGGCAGCGCCTCCAGGTGCGCCAGCATGTTCGCCGCATCAACCGCGCGGT
>JAJPHF010000191.1 GCA_021325365.1 Pseudomonadota bacterium | reverse complement strand
GGGCGGCTGGACCCGGCGACGGGCCTCAGCACCCGCCTGGCCGACTTCTGCGCCACCTTCGACGAGGCCATTGACCGCGCGCTCGGCGAGCCGGTGGACGCCGTGCTATTCGCGGGCGACGCCTACAAAACCCGCGACCCAACCCCCACCTACCAGCGCGAGTTCGCCCGCCGCATCCGCCGCCTGGCCGACGCCGGGATCCCGGTGGTCCTCCTCGCCGGCAACCACGACCTGCCCAACGCCGCCCAGCGCGCCACCGCGACCGAGATCTTCGGCGTGCTGGGGCTGCCGAACGTCGTCGTCTCGCGGCGCGTGGAGACGCTGCGCCTGGAGACGCGCCACGGCCCCTTGCAGGTCGTCACGCTGCCGTGGCTCACGCGCAGCGCCGTGCTCGCCCGTGATGAGTACCGCGACGCCACGCTGCGGGAGCTAAGCGAGATCATGGTCACGAAGCTGGAGGCGATGGTCGGCGACCAGGCGCGGGCGCTGGAGCCCGACCTGCCGGCGGTGCTCGTCGGCCACTGCCACCTGTTCGGCGCGGAGATTGGCGCCGAGCGCTGGCTGGCCGTCGGCGAGGATCCCATGATCGCCGAGAGCGCCCTGCGCGACCCGAACCTCGACTACGTCGCGCTCGGCCACATCCACCGCCAGCAGCTCCGCCACGGCGAGCCGCCCATCGCCTACTCGGGCAGCATCAACCGCGTCGACTTCAGTGAGGAGAAAGAAGAGAAGGGCTTCTGGCTGGTGGACCTCGCGCCCGGCCGCGCCGACCCGCAATTCGTGCCGGTGCAAGCCCGCCCCTTCGAGACGGTCGAGGTGACGCCCGACGGCGACGACCCGACTGGCCAGGTGCTGCGCGTGCTCCAGCGCCGCGAGCACCGCCTGCGCGACGCGGTAGTGCGCGTGATCGTGAACCTCCAGCCCGAGCAGGAGGGGCGGCTGGACGAGGGTGAGGTGCGCAAGGCGCTCGGCGGCGCCTTCTACGCCGCGCCGGTCCAGCAGAACGTGGAGCGGCGGCGGCGCGAGCGCCTGCCGGGCCTGCTGAGCGGCCCGCTCACGCCGCTCGACGCGCTGCGCCGCTACTTCGAGGCCACCAACGTGCCGCCCACCCGCCGCGACGTGCTCCTCGAATACGCCGAGCGCCTACTACAGGGTGAGCTTGTTCCGAATGATGCTTGATCTCTTGGGGGTGCAGGGGTGCTCCCCTGCCAGGGGTGTGGAGGTGCTCCTCACAGCCTCCTCTTCTTTCCTCAGCATTGGGGGACCGGGGCGGCGGCCCCAGCCCGGCGGGTATGTGGGGGTGCCCCCCACATGCCCCTCCTCTCCCCCCAGGCTTGGAGGGCTGGGGGGGCCAACATGATCCCGATCAAGCTGCACCTGCGCAACTTCCTGTGCTACGCCGACGCGCACGAGCCGCTGCGGTTCGACGGCCTCCACGTGGCGTGTATCTCGGGCGACAACGGCCACGGCAAGTCGGCGCTGCTCGACGCGATCACCTGGGCGCTGTGGGGCAAGTGCCGCGCCGACAGCGCCGACGACCTCATCCACACTGGCCAGACCGAGATGGAGGTCGAGTTCGAGTTCTACCTGGGCGAGGGGCGCTACCGCGTGCTGCGCAAGCGCAGCCGCGCCGGCCGCGGCCAGACGACGCTCGACCTGCACGTCGTCCACGGCGACGGCCTGCGCCCGCTGACCGGCGCCACCGTGCGCGAGACGCAGGAGCGCATCATCGAGTTGGTCGGCATGGGCTACGACACGTTCATCAACTCGTCGTTCCTGCTTCAGGGGCGGGCCGACGAGTTCACCAAGAAGACCCCGGGCGAGCGCAAGCAGATCCTGGCGGAGATCCTAGAGCTGGGCCGCTACGACGACCTGGAGGCGCGCGCCCGCGACGAGGCGAAGGCGCGCGACGGCGCGGTGCAGCAGGTCGAGCGCGACATCGCGGCGATCGACGAAGAGCTGGCGAAGCGCGGCGAGCACGAGGCGGCGCTGGCGCGGCTGGAGCGCGAGCGCGCGGCCCTCGACCTGGAGCTGACGCGGGCGCTCACCATCTACCAGACGCTGCAAGAGCGGCAGGCAGCCAGCGCCCGCGCGCGCGCCGACCTGACGGTGCTGGAGAGCGCCATCGCCGACGGGCAGAAGCAGCTCGCGGCCGTCGTGAAGCAGGCGGCCGCGCACCAGCAGCGCATCGCCGGCTGCGAGCAGCTCCTCGCCCGGGCAGCCGAGATCGACGCGGGCTACGCGCGCCTGGTCGCCTTGCGCGCCGAGGTGGACGCGCTGCAGGACCAGGCCGCCCGCGCCAAGGAGCTGGAGGACGAGCGCCACCGGCACCAGCGGACGATCGAGGCGGCGCGCAGCGAGCTGGAGACGACGCTCCGCACCCTCGACAAGCGGCTGCCGAACCTCCAGGCCGCGGCGGCACGTCGGCCCGAGCTGAAGCTACAGCTCGCGAGGGCCGAGGGCTCGGCCGCGCGCTATGAAGGGCTCCAGCACCAGCGCGCTGCCCAGGAGCAGGTGCTGGCGACCGCCAAGGGCGAGCAGGCGGCGCTCGACCAGACCACGAAGGAGCTGCGGGAGCGCTTCAAGGAAGTGCAGCGCAACGAGTCGGTGCTGGCCGACGCAGCGCAGTGCCCCTACTGCCTGACCCCGCTCGACGCCACGAGCCGCAAGCACGCGGTCGCCCGCTGCGAGGAGGCGAAAGCCGACCTCACGGCGCGCGGCAAGGCGAACAACGAGCGCCTGGCCGAGCTGGCGGCGACGATCCAAGCGGCGGAGGCGCGGCTGGCCGAGATCGACGCCGAGGCAGCGCCGCTCGCGAAGCAATCCGTGCTCGCCGGGCAATTGCGCCAGGCGCTGCAGCAGGCCGAGGAGCAGGCGACGGAGATGGCCGGCGCCGAGGCCGAGCGGACTGCGGTCGCGGCGCGGCTCGACCGCAGCGACTACGCCGCCGACGCCCAGGCAGCAGTCGTCCGGCTCGACGCGGAGCTGGCGGCGCTGGGCTACGACCAGAAAGTCCATGCCGCGCGCCGAGCCGAGCTGAAGGCGCTCCAGGCCTGGGAGGAGCAGCACCGCATTCTGGAGAGCGCTCGCGAGACGCTGCCGCGCGAACGGGAGCTGCTAGCCAGCGCCACGACGGCCGCCGAGGGCTGGCGGACGCGGCTGGCCGCCGACGAGGCGCGCGCCGCCGCGCTGCGCGCGGAGATCGGCGACGCCGCGGCTTTGGAGCGCGAGCTGCGCGCGGCCGACGCCGAGGTGCGGCGGCTGGAGGGCGAGCGGCGCGACCGCGACCAGCGCATCGGCTCGGCGAAGCAGATCCTCGCCACCTTGCAGTTTCAGGAGGGCGAGCGAGCCCGGCTGGCGGAGCAGCGGGCGCGATTGCAGGAGGAGCGCGGCATCTACGGCGAGCTGGCCCTGGCCTTCGGCAAGAAGGGCCTCCAGGCGATGATTATCGAGAGCGTGATCCCCGAGCTGGAGCAGGAGGCCAACGCGCTGCTCGCGCGCATGACCGACAACCGCATGCACCTGAAGCTCGAGACGCAGCGCGACACGCGCCAGGGCAACACGATCGAGACGCTCGACATCAAGATCGCCGACGAGCTGGGCACACGCAGCTACGAACTGTTCAGCGGCGGCGAGGCCTTCCGCGCGAACTTCGCGCTGCGGGTCGGGCTCTCCAAGCTGGTGGCGCGGCGAGCCGGCGCGCGCGTGCAGTTGCTGGTGGTGGACGAGGGCTTCGGCACGCAAGATGCAGAGGGGCTGGAACGCCTGGTCGAGGCGATCAAGGCCATTCAGGACGACTTCGAGAAGGTGCTGGTCATCACGCACGTCCCGGAGATGAAGGAGGTGTTCCCGGTCCGCATCGACGTCCGCAAGACCCCGCGCGGCTCCGTCTTCCAGATCGTGTAAGGCAGTTCGCGGTGTCAACCGGGCGGCGATGCTGCTACAATGGGGGCGCCGCGCGTCGGCGGTGCCGATGGCTGACGCGTGAACGCACGAGGGAGGGGTAACTTTATGAGGAGAGCGACCGTCCGCGCAGCTCAGGCCGGCCTTTCCCTGGCGCTTCTGGTAGCGCTCACGCCATTGGGCGCGGCTCACGCCCAGACCGATCCGGGGCAGCCTGCTAGCATCGAGCAGCAGGGCGGCGCGGCCGGGGGCGCGGGCGGGTCGAGCGGTGGCGCCGCCACGGGTGGCCAGAGCGCGACCGGCGGCGGCCAGACCGCCGGCGGTGGGCAAACTGGAACCAGCGGGGGCCAGACGAGCGGCGCGGGCCAGGCGCCCGCGACCGGCGGCCAGAACGCGACCTCCAGCGGGCAGACGGCCGGTGGTGAGCAGACCGGCGGCCCGGCGACCGGCCCCAGCACCGGCGCGGCTCCCGCGACCGGCCCGGGTGGCCAGGCGGGCACGGGCACCACGACGGGTCCGAGCACGGCCGGCGCGACCCCAGCGCAGACGGGCACCACCGCGGCCCCCACTGGCCAGCCCGGACCGACCACGGCGCCCGCCGGCCAGCCGGCGCCGACCGGTGGCCAGGCGGGACCGGGCGTCCAGACCGGCGTGGCCGGCCAGCCGCCCGCGGGCGGGGTGACGGCCCAGGGCACCACGCCCACGGGCACGCCGCCGCCTGGCGCCGCGATCGTCTACGGCTTCTTCCGTGACCCGCTGTGGCCCGGGCCCGGCCAGCGCTACATCGCCGTCGACTGCCCGATCGGCCTGGGCGCGGGCATCATCCACTACTGTCCGAGCCTGCCACCACTGGCCGAGGCCCTCGTGCCGCCGGAGCCGCTCGTGCCGCCGGATGTTCTCCAGTGTAACCCCTGGTTCCAGTACTTCCCGGTCTGCCGCCGGCCGATGGAGGTCGCCCCGTAACCAGTTGCGGCCCTTTACGCAACTAGCCGCTGGCTTCGAGCCGCCGAGCGACCGCGGCGCCAAGCTAGCGGCTAGTTGCTACTCACCACCCGCGACCGGCTAGCGTCGCTCCAGGAAGTCGAGGCCGACCGGCTCGGAGCGCGGCCGACAGACGCCGCACCAGAGCACGTTCTCTACGGCCAGACCCTCTAGTCCCTGTGGGGTAGGATACGCGACCGTCAGGTAGGGCATCTCCTTGGCGTGGGCCTTGCAGACGCCGCGCCCGCAGAACCGGCACACGCCGTTCGCCGGCTCGCCGCCCACCCAGCACTCCACGGCGGTCCCCTCCCTCCCCTGGCCCCCACGGGCAGCCGGTGCGGCCGCCCGACGCGCATTCCTCGGCCTAGGCGGCCTCGCTGGACCCTCGCTCCCCGGCGAGGCGCCGTTGCGTCGCCTCGCGGTTCTCCGCCTCGGTCGAGAGGGCCGTGCCCAGCCCGAACTGGCCCAGCATCAGCTCGTGGAAGCTCGCCTTGTCCAGGCTCCACAGCACGACCGGCTCCAGCGCCCGCACCGTGGCCGTGCGCGGCTCGTCGTTCAGCAGCGCCATCTCGCCGAAGTAGTCGCCCGGCCCCAGCTCGGCCAGCGCTTGCTCGGTGCCGTCGTCCAGGCGCCGGGTGATCTCGACCCGGCCGCGCCGCAGCAGGTAGAAGCGGTCGCCCGGCTCGCCCTGGCGAATGATGACGGCGCCCGTCGGGTACTCTTCGGTCCGCAGGTGTTCCAGAATCGGGTCCAGCTCGGACGGCGCCGTGTGCCGGAACAGGTCCATCCGCGCCAGCTCCGAGCGCTCCTCGATCCGCTGGCGCGTCAGCCCGTAGTCGCGGAGCTGCGGCGCGACCAGCGTCTCGAACGCCTCGCGCCCGAGCCCGTAGACCTCCAGCGGCGTCAGCGCGCGCACGCTGGCCGAGCGCGGCTGGTGGTACAGCAGCGCCAGCTCGCCGAAGTAGTCGCCGCGCCGCAGCACCGCCAGCTCGTGCGGCCAGCCGTCGGCGCCCACCTGCACCACCTCGGCCTGCCCGTTGCGGATCAGGAAGAACTCCGCGCCCGGCTCGCCCTGGCGCACGACGTAGGCGCCGGGGCGGTAGCGCTCCAGCGTGAGGTGGCTGACCACGCCCTCCCGCTGCGCGAAGCTCAGGTCGCCCAGGAAGCGCAGCCTGCCGACCAGTGCTCGGGCGTCGAGCCGCGCCAGCGCCCGCGCCTCCTCGCGACGGTGGCGCAGCCGGGCGACGCCGCCGCGCACCGCGCGCTGCCATTGCAGCAGCTTCAGGCTCAGCGCGAACGTGATCGGCACGCCGAACAGCACGATCACGACCACCACCAGGACGCGCCAGACGAGCGAGTTCTGGCCCCAGGCTTCGACGACGATGCGCTCCAGCTTGTTGAACCACAAGTAGACGGCGAACAACAGCCAGAAGATCGAGTACACCAGCGCCAGGGAACCGTAGATCGCGAAGATGCGCTCCTCGCGGTTGAACGGCTCGCGCGCCCGGAGCTTGCGCCACAGCTCGCCCCGCACGAACGCCAGCGCCCGCGGGCGCAGCATCGGGATCTCCAGCCAGTCCATGAGCAGGAAGTAGCCGTCCAGCTCCAGCAGCGGCAGCACTTGCAGGCTGTTGCTGACGAACGCCACGAAGCCGAACATGAACGCGAGCTGCGCCAGCGGCGACGCGGGCTGCAAGACCACGTAGAGCATCGCCAGCCCGCCAACCCCCCAGACGGCGATCATGCCGGCGGCGGAGACGAGCATGCGGCGCCGCCGCGGCTCCAGCCAGATGTCGGTGGTGTCCATGAAGAACGCGGGCCCGCCGTAGTACACCATCACCCCGCCGCGGGGCACCTCGCGGCCGAAGTGCTTCGTCGTCAGCGCATGGCCCATCTCGTGGACCGACACCAGGACGACGTACAGCAGCAGCAACGCGATGGTGCCCAGCAGGTATGAGCCGCCGAACCGCAGGATGTTGGGGCCGCCGTGTGCCTCGATCCAGAAGAACAGCACGAACCCCACGACCGCCGAGAGCAGCCAGAGGCTCAGCACCAGGCGCGTGAAGAAGATCCAGCCAACCCGCCGGTAGATCGCCGTGATCGCGCCGTCGATCCCTTCGAGCGGAAACTCGTGGTACTTGAAGCTCTTGATCAGCCGGTCGATGCGGTACGTCCACGTCTGCCGGCCGAAGTACCGGCGCAGGCCGCCATAGGCATCGCGCGGCTCCTCGGTGAGAAACCGCTGCTGGCGCAGCTCCTGGACGACGTGGGCGATGCGCTGGAAGGCGAAGCTCTTGTACTGGAGAAAGTACGCCATTACCAGGTCCTTGACCTGGCGGCTGCCGTCCATGAGGCTCAGCAGGAAGTACTCGTCGGGAGCCAGGCGCACGTAGGTGCCGGCGGCCGGGTTCTTGGCGATGTAATACTCTTCGCCGCGCGAGTTCGTGAGCAGCCGCGCCTCGATGCCCTCGCGCAGCTTGGGGCGCTCGAAAGCCGGGTTCAGGCGCTCGGCCAGCCGGTCCCACACGCTGGGCGGCGGCGCCTCGTCGGCGGCCGGCGACTGCGAAGCCTGTTGCACGGCATTCTCCGTGGGTCCGCGGCGCGTCGGGCCGGCGCGGTGGCGCGGCCGAGCACGCGGCAGCGGCGCCCGGGCGGGCGCCGCTAGTGTAGCACGCCCCTCCGTCCGCTAGCGAGCGCCGGCCGCGCCGGCAAGTAGCCCACGGCGATCATATCGGCCGCCGGCGCGCTAGCCCACCGCCACCACGTCGGCCGCCGGCGCGCGCCAGTAGGTGTGGAAGTCGAGCGCGCTGGACACGGCCTCGGTGCGGACGACGATCTCGGGCGGTGGCGCCCCCGCGCGCAGCACGTGGGGCGGGTCGCGCCCCTCCTGCACGTCGCGGATGCCCTGGAGCAGCAGCTGCCGGGCCTGGATGATCGCCCGGTCGGTGGTGCCCAGGTGCTCCTGTGTGCGGTCCTGAACGGGGCCCTGGCTCTCCGTGGCGAAGGCGTCGTGGACGTGGAACGAGGCGCCCATGCCGCTAAAGGTACTCGTCTGCATCTCCGCGCGGTCCTGCAAGTAGCGGTTCGCCTGGTTGCGCGGCATGCGGTAGCCCGGCCCGATCGCCGGCGCCATCTGGCGGCGGAACGCCTCCTTGTCCATCGGCGCCGAGCGGCGGAAGTTCACGAGGTATTTCCAGTGCGTCGTGTCGTCGACGGGCACGTGCCAGTGGATCGAGTAGCCGTCCACGCCCGTGCTGCCCGGGAAGGCGGCCAGGTTCGGCATGATGAAGCTGGAGATGCGGACGTAGTTCTGCTCGGCGCTCATCCTGCGCACAGAGTAGATCCGCACCCCGAAGTCCGTCTGCTCCGTCTCGATGGTCGGCGCCACGTCGCGGCCGAAGAGCGTCATGCTCGACTGCTCGCCCGACGCGCCGCGTGCGAGGCGGTTCGCCACCCAGGCAGTCTGGTCGAACTGCCGGTGCAGGAACGAGAGGTGCTGCGGGTCGATGTTGCCCTCGTTCGCCTGCAAGTAGCTGCACTCCTGGAACACTTTGGTGGCGCAGCGCTGGGCGGTCGGCACGCGCAGGAACTCGTAGTCGGGGAGCAGGGGCGGCTCGCCGGGGCCGAGGTAGGCGAACACGAGGTCGCCGGCCTCCTGGCAGGGATAGGCGGTGTGGCGCACGCGCTGGCAGAACGAGCTGCCCGCCGGTTCGCCCGGCTGCTCCCGGCACTGGCCGGTGCGGTCGAACAGCCAGCCGTGGTACAGGCAGCGCAGCCCCCCGTCCTCCAGCCGCCCGTAGCTGAGGTCCGCCCCGCG
>JAJPHF010000117.1 GCA_021325365.1 Pseudomonadota bacterium | reverse complement strand
TCGAACCCGGAGGCCTTGTCGTCGAGCCGGTCGGCAGCGGTGAGCATGAGGATCGGCATGCCGCTGCCGGAGGCGACGATGCGTTTGGCGATCTCGTCGCCGGAGGGCCCGGGGATGTCGCGGTCGAGGACGGCGATGTCGTAGGCGTTGACGCTCAGCAGCTCCAGAGCGGTGTCGCCGTCGCCGGCGATGTCGGCCGCGATCGCTGCCAGGCGTAGGCCATCGCGGATGGCTTCTGCCAGATAGGGTTCGTCCTCGACGATCAACACCCGCATACGCTCGATGCTACCACCCGTTGCATATCGTCGGCATATCGAAAACCACATACGTGCTGGCAACATCGCGCTGCCTAGACTGCAGGCATGACCTACAGCGAACCAGCACGAACAACGACCCGTCGGATTCCCAGGATCCGTGTCGCCGGCCTGCACGTCGTCATCGCGGCGATCGCCGCCGCCCTCGGCTACCGGTTGCTGGCGTCTTCGTCCGCGAGGGCCGCATCACCCATCGACATCCTTGGCAGTGAGCACCGTGGCGCGGCTCTGGCAACCGGCCCCGAATCGCCGCACGCTAGAGGGTCCCGAGATCGCGGCCCGGCTCCAACACGAAGTACGGCTCAGAAAAGGAAGCGGCCCGATCGGTCGGCACCCCCACCGCTTCTGCTCACGTGTCGGGGGACGCGGTCGACATTGGGCCCTACAATGCCACGGCGTGGCTGTCCGAACACGGCGCCAAGTACGGCTTATGCCAGATCTACCGTGGTACTACACAAATCATTGGAGGCAAATCGTGGCAATTCTGAAGGTAAACAACCTCTCTAAGGTATACGGAAAAGGCGACACACAGATCAAAGCCCTGGATGGCGTCAGCCTCAGCGTGGAAAAGGGTGAGTTCGTCGCCGTCGTCGGCCCTTCCGGCTCGGGTAAATCCACTCTCCTGCACATCCTGGGCGGGGTGGACACGCCAAGCTCCGGCCGGGTGCTGGTGGATGGCACGGACATCTGCGCCCTCGATCAGACGAACCTGGCTCTCTTCCGCCGCCGGCAGATCGGCCTCATCTACCAGTTCTACAACCTGATCCCCATCCTCAACGTCGAAGAGAACATCACCCTGCCGCTGCTGCTGGACGGCTGCAGCCTGGACGAGGGGCGCTTGCAGGAGCTCGTGACCACGCTGGGGCTCGCGGACCGGGTCGGACACCTGCCCAACCAGCTCTCCGGCGGGCAGCAGCAGCGCGTCGCCATCGGGCGGGCGCTGATCAACAACCCCGCGCTGGTCCTGGCCGACGAGCCGACCGGCAACCTGGATAGCGTCAATTCCAGGGAGATCCTCTCGCTGCTCAAGCTCTCCAACCAGCGATACCACCAGACGCTGATCGTGGTGACCCACGACCGCGACATCGCCCTGCAGGCCGACCGCATCATCTCGTTCGGCGACGGGCGCATCGTACGTGACGAGGCGGTGCGGGCATGAACGTCCTGACGACGTATACGCTGAAGTATCTGCGCCTGAACAGGAAGCGTACTGCGGTGACCATCGTGGGGGTGATCGTGTCCTCCGCCATGATCTGTGGGGTGCTCCTGCTGGGGGTCAGCTTCCAGCAGGTGATGATCGACCACGAGATCTTCATGTCGGGGAACTGGCATGCCCGGTTCCCCGACGTGCCCTACGCAAAGGCGAAAAACATCACCGAAAACAGCGCCGTCCGGACGGCGATGCTCAGCGCTTCGCTCGGGAGCGCCACCTACGGCAGCCACAACACCGCTCGGCCCTACCTGTATCTCACCGCCTACGACGCGCCTTCATTCCGGAACCACCCCATCAAGCTGATCTCCGGGCGCTTTCCTCAAACGACGGATGAGCTGCTCATTTCGGGGGTGATGGCTCGGGACTCTGGCCTGGGCTTGAGACCTGGCTCCACAGTGCATGTGGCTTTTGGCCAGCGGAATATCCCCAACTACGACGAAATGGTCAAGGCATGGGGAGGCGAACAATTTGTGGCCCTGCACGATGGGGAGACCTTTACCCCGTCCGTGTCCAGGACCTACACGGTGGTAGGCATGATGGCGCCGCTGGTCGATGAGACCAGCATGCCCGCGGCTTTCCCGGCCTTCACGTACCTCGACCCGGCGCAGCTGGCAGCCACCGACAGAGTAGACATCTCAATCCTGGCCCGCGATCCGCGCACCATTAACACCAGCGCGCCCGAAATTGCCAGAGGCGCCGGTCTGACCCTGACCCCCGGTCCGGACGGCCAACCGGCGCAGGAGAGCATTACCTATAACGAGCGGCTGCTGCCCTGGTTGGGCGGCAGCGGCCGTTCCAACTACGTGCGCTTCTTCCTGGTGGTCCTCGCCACCCTCATCGCCCTGATCGTCTGCGGCTCGGCATTGCTGATCTACAACGCGTTCGCCATCTCGATCGGCGAGCGCACGAAGCAGTTCGGCCTGTTTGCCAGCGTGGGCGCCACCTCGGCGCAGATCCGCCGCATGGTGCTGACCGAAGCCGGAGTCATCGCGACGATCGGCATCCCGCTGGGCATCCTGGGCGCCATCGCCGGGGTGGGGATCCTACTGAAGCTCACCCAGGGGATCGTCTCCCAGCTGATCGTTGACGCGAAGCAGGGGATGCCGCTGGTGGTCTCGCCGTCGGTCATCGGACTGACCGTGCTGTTTTCCGCGGCGACCATCCTGCTCTCGGCCTGGATCCCCGCCCGGCGCGCCGCCCGGGTTTCGCCCATCGATGCCATCCGCCAGAGCGGCGAGGTCCGGGAGGGCAAGCCGCTCAACCTGCGCACGAGCCCGCTGATCCGGCGCGCGTTCGGGTTCGAGGGCGAGCTGGCGCTCAAATCCCTCAAGCGCGACCGCAAGAAGTACCTCACCACGGTGCTCTCGCTCATGCTCAGCATCGTCCTGTTCGTCGCCTTCAACGCCCTGAGGCTGTACACCGACACCACCCAGCGCATGGCGAGCAAAGCGATGAACTGGGACCTGCAGATCGACCTGGACTACCGCCAGAGCCACGCCAAGGGTTTTGCCGACCTGGTCAGCCGGTTGCCAGAAGTGCAGCGGGTCTCCTACATCCGCTGCGCCCACGAGGCGTACGTCCCCCCGCACGCGGTGATCACCGACCCGGCGTACCAGGCCCTGCAGGAGCTGAACAGCCTTGAACGTGAGAATCTACCCCGCGCTGTAGAAGGCGGTACCTACGAGTTCGTGCTCAAGGTGTGTGCCGTGGGGCCGGCCGAGTTCAACCACTACGCCGTGCAGCTCGGCCTGGACGTGCAGTCGTATGCCGATCCATCCGCGCCGCGGGGGATCCTGCTCAACCACAGCACCCTGCGCCAGGGCGGCAAGCTGTACGACTTCGACCTGTTCAACCTGAAGCCGGGCGACACGCTGTCTGCCTCCAGGATGTCCGGCTACGCCTCCCCCCAAACTGGGGACGAAACACCGGCCAGCCTGAACTGGACAGTGGGCGCGGTCGCTCGGGAGACACCCCTGGGTTTCCTGGGGGTGGGGCTGGTGCCGGAACTGATCGTCTCGGATGCCGTCTTCGACGGTTGGAGCGACCGGATGCTGCAGCTGGGCCCGATCAATCCCGGGCACATGACCATCAAGAGCGATGACCCGGACGCGGCGGTGGAAGCCATCGAACGGCTCTACAAGGCGACGGCTGGCGGCAATATCTCATACTTCTCGATGAAGGAGTTCAACAAGAGCCAATACCTGCAGACGCTGCTGATCAACCTGTTCTTCTACGGGTTCCTGACGCTGATCACGCTGATCGGGGTGACCAACATCGTCAACACGCTGGACACCAACATCAAGCTGCGCCGGCGCGAGATCGCCATGCTCAGGTCGGTCGGGCTGACGCCGGGTGGCTTCCGGCGCATGCTGCGCTACGAGAGCCTGTTCTACGGGCTGACCGCCCTGCTCTACGGTCTGCCGCTCGGGATCGCCCTGAGCGTGGTCATCTACTACCAGTTCGGCGGGGTGAGCTCCTTTGCCTTCACCCTGCCCTGGGGGGCGATCCTGGCCTGCATCGCCGGCGTCCTGGCGATCGTCTTCGCCACCATGACGGTCTCCGGGGCGATGATCCGCAACGACAACATCGTGGATGCGATCAGGGCGGAGAATCTGTAAACGGGCGGCATCGCCGCGGCCAGCCTGATCGGTGCGTTCGCTGGCCTGACACCGACCGTTCGAGCGTCTCGGCTGCCACCTACCGTGGCATTGCGCACGGTCCGAGCGGGACGTGGATCTCTCTCGGGAGGCCACCCCCCGGCCGCGCGCTCGCGGTGCGCGTGGCATCGTGGGCGATAGCGGTGGCCCTGACGATGGACAGTCCAAGGCCGTGGTGGTCGACGACGCGGTGCGGTCGAGTTCACAGCATCGTGGACGCCGCTGCACCACGCCGCCGGGCAGGGCGAGGGCTCCAAGACCTGGGAACGGCCCGGGTTCCGAGCAAGAGAGGATTGGCCTGGTGCGCCTGGAACGGCACATGACACAGACCCTGAAGGCGGCCGGCGGTCTTGCGGCCGCGACGCTGGCGCTCGCACTGTTGACTTCGTGCGCGAGCAGGCCACTGGCCACGCCAGCTGCTCCTCCTGTCGAGCCAACCCCCACGCCGATGCCCGCCCCCGCCTTCCCCGCACGCGGCGCGGGCCGGGTTCTGCCTCCGCCCAGACCCCCGTTACCAGCCGCAAGGCGACTGCCCGCCTCCCCCGAACCCGGCGCGGGCCGAGTCCGGCTCACCGCGGCAGACGGCTACATCGCGGATGGCGAGGGGCTGTCCCCGTTCGCCACCGACTATCCCGCCGTGGGCAACCTCGCCCCCGAACTGCTTGCGGCGGTGCAGCACGCTTCGACCGACGCCGCGCGCGATGGTGTGGACCTGATGATTACCTCGGGGTGGCGCAGCGTGCGGTACCAGCAGTCCCTCCTGAATGCCGCCATCGCGCAATATGGCAGCGAGGCCGAGGCGCGGAGATGGGTGAACACCCCGGAGAAGTCGACCCACGTGACCGGAAAAGCGGTCGACATCGGCCCCACGGCTGCCGCTCTCTGGCTGCGTCAGCGTGGCAATCGATACGGTCTCTGCCAGATCTATGCCAACGAGATGTGGCATTACGAACTCGCCACTGAACCCGGCGGCATCTGCCCGCGACCTATCGCCAATGCGTCGGCGGGGTGACGGTGTGCCCAGAGAGTTTCTTCTATAAGCGGCGCGGCGGACGTATAGTAGCTCAATGGCCGCGAAAACCGCTGTAGCTGCGGAACGGATCAGTGGGGCAGATAGTCGTCGTCGACACCGAGGTTGGGTCGTGCAGGAAGTGCGCGATGGCCTCGTACGCGCAGCGCGACTGGGTCAGACTCTGATGGCCGTCGACGTCCGCGATCAGCAGGCGCGCGTCCGGGATCTGCAGCCAGACGGAGAGCGCGCTAATGAGCGGCGTCGGCGGGTCGTGGGTGGCGTTCGCCACTATGACGTTGGGATGCGACCCGGGCCGCCCGTGGAGTTGGTGAGCAGGGTCATCGCAGCGGAGAGGAGGGGATAGACGCATAGTAGGGTGGCTCAAAGGCGATAGCGCGCGCCTGCACGACCCGGGCGCGGCGTTGTAGGATACCAGGCATGGCCGCGAAGCGGCCCGCGAGCGCAGCGCGCCCGGCGCTAGAGGCAGCGCGAGGCGGCGGTGGAAGGCGGAGGCGGTGGGCGCGGGATGAAGATGGATGAGCAGCCGGCGGCGGTGGGCGCGCGATGAAAACGGACGAGCGACCGGCGGAGACGCCTGGGCGGACCCGGCTCCCACGCGCCCACGGCGAGGGCGACGGCCGGGACACTAGCCGCCGCGGCGGCCGCGGGGGCAGGCGCGATGGGGGCGGCGGCGGCCGGGACGGCAAGCGCGGGCGGCGGCGAGCGGTGGCGCCGAGCCCCGCGGCGGGGGCAGGGCGAGGGCGGTCGCGGCGGGCGTGGCGCGTGGGACTCGGGGCCGTGCTGGCCGTGGCCGTGCTGCTGCGGCTGCCTGGCCTGGATGCGCCGATCGGGGGGTTCCACAGCTTCAACGAGGCGCACTACATCCTCATCGCGCAAAATGTTCTGCGGGGCTGGGTCTTCCAGCCGACGGCCGATCAGTCGAGCGTCTTCCTGGAGACGCCGCCCCTGCTGCCCTACGTCCTGGCGCTCGCGTTCGCGGCGGGCGGTCCGGCGATACTCATCGCTCGGGTGGTGGCGTTGCTGAGCAGCGTGCTGCTGGTCGGGGCGGTGGCGGCGCTCGGGCGCGAGCTGTTCGACGCGGAGACGGGGCTCGTCGCCGCGGCGTTGATGGCGACCGCGCCCGTGGCCGTGATCGCCGGGGGCAACGTTCAGACCGATTCGCTGTACCTATTGCTGGCGATCGCGGCGATGGTGGCCTACTACCGCGCCGACCGCGAGCGGCCGGTGGCCAACCGGCTGCTCGCCGGCCCGCTGTTTGGCCTGGCCGTCTTCACCAAGCTGTTCGCCGGCGTGGCGGTCCTGGCGGTCGCGGCGTGGGACGTGCTGGTCCACGGCGCGCGGCCGCTGCGCGATCCGTGGCGGTGGATCGCGGCCGTCATCGTCGTCCTCCCGTCGGGGCTGTTCTATGGCTACCACGCGCTGCGTGACTACGGCTACTTCGTGAGGGAGGTGTTCGGCGGCGCGGCGGGCGCGACCACGGTGCCCTCGAGCGCGCCCCAATGGCTCGCGCTGCTCGGCGAAGCATGGTGGGCGTGTGGCCCGCCGATCGCGCTCCTCATGCTGGCGGGCGCGATCGTCGCGCTGGCGCGGCCGCGCCCGCGAACGCTGTACCTGCTGGTACCCTTGCTCGGCTACACAGCGTTCTACCTGTATGCCCACAAGCACAGCTATTACCTGCTGTTCTTGCTGCCGTTCGGGACGATCCTGGCCGCGGCCGCGATCCGGCGCGTTCCCTGGCGCGTCGCGCGCGTCGCGCTCGTGGCGGGCGCCTGCGGCTACGCGGCGTTCATCACGCTGGTGGACTACGGCGCGATGAAGCTGGGCTTCAGGGAGTGGGCGGAGGCGGCGGAGCGCCTGAACGGCGGGGAGGGGATGCGGATCCTCCTCGACCCGGACGTGGCGGTGAATGCCGGCTCGGTGGCCCGGCTGTACCTGGGGCGGGCGGAGATCGTGCTGAGCCAGAACGCGAGTACCGCGGGGCCGCCGCCGCCGGGGGGCGTGTACCGGCTGAGCTACGCGGTGCCGGACCCGTCGGCGCCCGACGACGCGCAGCTCTTCTCGATGGACCGCCACGGGCTGCTGCTGTTCGGCTGGCTGATGGCGGACGATCACGTGGTCGGGCCGCACTTCTTCAGCCAGGGCCGCTACTTCGTCGAGCGCGTGGGCGGTCCGCTCGACTTCGGCTTTCCGGTGATTCGCCCCTATCCCATCCTTCGCCTGTCGCCGGTGCGCTGACGGCGCGGGGGCGCCCGGGCGCCTATACTTTGGTTTGATACAGTGCTGAGCCGGCGCGCGACGTCCGGGCGCGGGCGTCACGGTGTAGGATAGCCTACGTGAGCGAGCAGATATCCGAGCGCCAGCGATCCGCCGCGCCGCCACCGGCGAGCGCCGCCCCCCCGGTAGCCGGGCCGTCGCCTGCCGAGGTGAGCACGGAGGAGTACGCCGCGGCGAGCGGGGATGCGGTGCCGGGGCCGCTGCGGGCGGAGATCGAGGCGCTGGCGGCCGCACACTTGCAGCGCGAGACGCGGGGCGCGGCGATCCTGCGGGGCGAGAGCTGGCACGAGCCGCTGGGGCGCGTGCTGCGCGAGATCGTCTTCGGCATGAACGACGGGCTCATCAGCCAGCTGGGGTTCGTGGCGGGCGTGAGCGGCGCGTTCGAGGAGACGGGGCCGATCATTGCGGCGGGGCTGGCGGCGCTGGTCGCGGGCACGGTGTCGATGGCGATCGGGGGGTACGTCTCGACGAAAGCGCAGCGCGAGTTCTACGAGAGCGAGATCCGCCGCGAAGTCCACGAGATGGCCACGATGCCGGAGCACGAGACGGAGGAGGTGCGCCAGCTCTACCGCGCGAAGGGCTTCGAGGGCGCAGAGCTGGACCGCATCGTGCGGCACATCACGTCGAACCGCGACGTGTGGCTGAAGGTGATGATGGAGGAGG
The DNA here is from genome assembly GCA_021325365.1 of Pseudomonadota bacterium. The sequence continues at coordinate 56,483 of JAJPHF010000117.1, read as the reverse complement.
AGCTGGGGCTCTTCCCCGAGCACGAGACACATCCGCTCGTCAGCACGGCCTATATCGGCTCGTCGTTCGCGCTCGGCGCGCTGGTGCCGCTGCTGCCGTACTTCTTCCTGCCGCCGGGCGTGTCGCTGGTCCTGGCCATCGGGCTGGCGATGCTCACGCTGTTCGGGATCGGCGCGGCCAAGGCGCGGCTCACGCACCGCTTCTGGCTCACGAGCGGCCTGGAGATCATGGGCTTCGGGCTGGTGGCGGCGGTGGTCGGCTACGCGATCGGCCGCGTGGTGGCCGAGTTCGTGCCCGGCGTCGGCCCGATCGGCTGACGGCTCCCGCGCGCATCGGCGTTACCTCGCCGGTCGACCGACTCGTTCGGATCCGCTAAGCTGGGCGTGGCGCCGGGCGCGTATCGCCGCCGGCGGCTCCGCAGTAGCGCGCCACGACGGGCAGCAACTGCTCCAGGTCGAAGGGCTTGATGAGGACGCCCTGGGCGCCGGCGGCGGCCTTGCTCAACAGGTGGTCGTAGACGCTCATCACGACGACCGGCACGTCCGCGCCCGCGGCGTTCAGGTGGGCGAGCACGTCCAGCCCGCTGACGCGCGGCAGCATCAGATCGAGCAGGACCAGCCCCGGCGGGGCGCCCAGCGCGCGGCGGCGCTCGAGCGCCCGGAGGGCTGCCGCGCCGTCGGCGGCTTGCTCGACGGGGTAGCCTTCCCGGCCGAGATAGTGGGCCAGCAGCTCGCGCAAGCTCTCGTCGTCCTCGACGACCATCACGGGGGGATGGAGGGCGCGGCCAGACGCGTCAGACGACGCGCTCGGCGAGACGTTCGGCGCCATGCCAACCACCATGAGCAAGATGACCAGGGTGCTGCAAGAATCGCGCCAACTGCTACCGTCGCCGCGCCGGCGGGAGCCGCCCGCGGGCCGCCGGCGCGGCGCCTACGTCGGCCGCCGCGCGAGCGCGTAGACGGCCGGGGTGAGCACGCGGCCCTCGGGCTTGTCCTCCGGCTCGTCGCCCGCGACGACGTCGAGCACCTCGAGGGGCGCTAGCTCGGCGGCCAGGCTCGCCGGCGTGTAGAAGTGGATCGGCACCCAGCCGGGATTGGACCAGGTGTCGGGCTCTAGCTCGACGCCGGCGCCGTAGAACGCGCAGCGCGTCGAGAGGCCGCTGGCGAGGAGCAGCCCGCCCGGGGCGAGCGCGGCGGCGAGTGCGGCGATCAGGCGGCGGCGCGCGGCGGCGGGGAACAGGTGCAGCAGGAAGTGGCAGAACACGCCATCGTAGCGGCCGGCGGGCACGTGGTGGGCCTCCGCGACGAGGTAGCGCACGCGCGGGTCGGCAAACTCGGCGCGGGCGCGCGCGATAGCGGCGGGCGCGTAGTCGTAGGCGGTCACGGCGAAGCCGCGCCGTGCGAGGGCCCGGGCGTTGCGGCCATAGGCGCAGCCCGGCACGAGCACCGCCGCGCCCGCGGGGAGTCGGGCGGCGAGCCGCTCGACGGCCGGCGAGGCGGCGCGCCCCCAGGGCAGCGCGGGCGCCGCCAGGAGCCGGTCCCAGAATTGCGCGCCGTCGTCCATCACACCTCGGCAAGAACGATGATCGGAGTGAGTGTGGCGGTTTGACGGAGTCAAATCGCTACACCCGCTCCAGCCGGACACTCAGAACAGCTTGCCGCCGAGGGGCACGTCGCGGGAGGGCGTGAGCAGCACCACGGCGCCGCCGGCGTCGGGCAGGCCGAGCGTGAGCACCTCGGACAGGAACGGCCCGATCTGGCGCGGCGGCAAGTTGACGACGGCGATGACCTGCTTGCCGAGCAGCTCGTCCCGGGCGTAAGTCGTGATCTGCGCCGACGACCGCTTCACGCCGATCTCCGGCCCGAAGTCGATCCGCAGCTTGTAGGCGGGCTTCCGGGCCTCGGGGAACTCGTCCACCTGCACGATGCGGCCCACCCGCACGTCGACCCGCGCGAAGTCCGCATAGGTGATCCGCTTGGGCACGGGCGCCGTGTCGTGGGCCATCGCCGCTCCTTTCGGGTCGGCCGCGCGCCGCGTCACCCTGGCAGCGGCGGCTGACGATACCGCCAGCCGATTTTAACAAGCCGGCGGCAGCCTGGGTGGGTGCGGCGCGCTACTCCAGAGCACCCTGTTCGAGCCATATGACGGCATCTACACTTAGTATCCCCTCAACCGGGCGGCGTTCTATATACGAATGGCTGTTTACGCCGCGATCTGGATCGTGAGAAATCTGCAATAAGTGCGGCGCGCAGCCGATTGCGTCGAGTCGTGGCACACGGACTGCCACGACCGAAGTAACGGGAGGCATCCGGCACCATTCACCCCATAGGAGGCACCCCATGCACGCCAATCCGCCGCGCACCATGGCACGCGCCGCGCAAGTACAGTGGGCCAGCGGCCTCAACGTACTCGCCGGCATCTGGCTCATCATCTCCCCATGGGTGTTGGGCTTCTCGCGCACCGACGTGCCGATGATGTGGAACAACGTCATCTTCGGCATCATCGCCGCTATCCTGGCGGGTATCCGGGCCGGGGGCGCCTACGACGCGCCCTGGCTGAGCTGGATCAACGTGCTGATCGGGATCTGGCTGTTCATCTCGGCGTTTGTCTTCGCCACCATGGCGATGCCGACGCCGTTCTGGAACAACGTCATCCTCGGCATCATCGTCTTCGTCCTGGGCATCGTGAGCGCGCTTGGCTCGCGCCGCGTGGGCGATCGTCTGGGAGCGTAAGGCCCGCGGGCGCATTCGCAGCGAACGAGGCCCCGGGCCCCGCGCCGCAGGAGCCGGCCGGCGGCCCGGCGCCCGGGGAGAGGAGGGCACCCGACGACAGACGACCGCGCCGCGCCCCTTAGCATCACGGCAGCCGCAGACCGACAGGAGGACACCACGATGCAGACCGCAGGCCAAATGGTAGTATTTGGGATGTTCCGGGACCAGGAGCACGCGCAGAACGCCGTTACCGCGCTGCGCGACGCGGGCTTCGCCGCCGACTCGGTGGGCGTGCTGATGCGCCACCCGGACCGGACGTTCACAGGAACGGAGGGCCAGAAGACCGACCTGGGCGTGGGCGGCAGCGCTGTCGCCGGCGGGGTGCTGGGCGCGATCGCGGGCTGGCTGGTCGGGCTGGCGGCCTTCTCGATCCCTGGCGTCGGCCCGTTCGTCGCGGCGGGCATCTGGGCTACTACCATCGGCGGCGCGGCGCTGGGCGCGGGCGTGGGCGCAGTGACCGGGGCGATCGCCGACCTCGGCGTGTCGCAGGAGCGCGCGAAGTGGTACGGGCAGGAGATCCAGGGCGGCAGCGTGCTGGTGAGCGTGTTCGCCACGGGGCGCGAGGGCGAGGCGGAGAACATCCTCAACCGCAACGGCGCGTATGACACGGAGGTCACGCGCCCGGTGCAGCGCGGCGCCGTCTAACAGCAGATCGCCGGCTATCGGCGTTCGCTGTACCGGGGCGCCCTCACCCCAACCCTCTCCCAAGGGGAGAGGGAGCATGGGAACCCCAGTGTAGAAGTCGGTACGAGGTAACGCGCGCCCCGGGGCACTGCCCCGGAGCGCGCGAAGCGGCCCGGCAGGTCGGCTGCCGGGCCGCTTCGCGCGCTCCGGGCGGCGCGGCCTCCGGCGGGCGGCATCGGCTACTCTTGCACGCTGAAGGCGCGGACGGCCAAGACGATCATCACCGCGGCGAAGGCCGCGACGATGCCGAGGTCGGCGAGCACGTTCGTCGGGTGGCCGAAGAGGTTGATGCCGAGCTGGCCGAGCACGGCGGGCGGCACCCCGGCCTGGCTGAGCACGACCTGGCGGATGGCGTCGACGCCGTAGCTGACGGGGTCGACGCGCGTGAGCACGGCGAGCCAGGCGGGCAGGTTGCCGAGCGGGAACACGGCGCCGGAGAGGAAGAACATTGGCATCAGCAGGAAGTTCATGACCATCTGGAAGCCTTCCATGCTGCGCATGCGGGCGGCGATCACCAGGCCGAGGGCGCTGAGCGCGCAGGCGGTGATGAACACGGCCGGCAGTAGCTCGAGAAAGGTCAGCGGGGTGAGCGGCACGCCGACCAGCGGCGCGAACACGAGGATCAGCAGGCCCTGCACCATCGAGGTGGTGCTGCCACCGAGCATCTTGCCCACGGCCACCGCCCAGCGGGGCACCGGCGCGACCAGCACCTCGCGCAGGAAGCCGAACTCGCGGTCCCAGATGATCGAGATGGCCGAGAAGATGGCCGTGAACAGGACGGCCATGGTGATGATGCCGGGGAAGATGAACTGGACGTAGCTCAGGTCGCCGCCGCGGCCGAGCGAGCCGATCGCCGGCGAGAGGCCGAGGCCGAAGACGATCAGGAAGAGGATCGGCTGCATCAGGCTGCCGACGATGCGGCTGCGGTCGCGCCCGAAGCGCAGCACGTCGCGGTACCACATCGTGTAGATGCCGTTGAGCGCGGCGGATAGCTCGCCGCCGGCGCGGGGCGCCGCCAGGCGGCGGGTCTCGGGGGCGGCGGTCGTCGCCATGCTGCTACCTCCCGCGGTTCCAGCCGCTGCGAATGCGGGCGCGGAAGGCGTCCCAGGCGCCGCCCTCCTCGTCGCGCATGGCGCTGCCGGTGAGCTTCAGGAACACGTCTTCGAGGGTGGGGCGGTGGACGCTGATCGCCTGGATGGGCACGCCCAGCTCGGTCACCAGGCGCGGGATGAACTGCTCGCCGCCAGGGACTTCGAGGCGCAGCGTGCCGTCCTCGCGGCTGGGCGCCAGCCCGAAGCGCGCCTGGAGGTTCGCCGCAGCCTGGTCGGCATCGGCGGTGCGCAGCGTGACCACGTCGCCGCCGACGCCGGCCTTGAGCGCGTCGGGCGTGTCGAGCGCCACGATGTGGCCGTGGTCGATGATGGCGATGCGGTCACAGCGCTCGGCCTCGTCCATGTAGTGCGTCGTGAGGAAGAGGGTGACGCCCTCGCGGCGCCGCAGGTCGAGCAGGTAGCGCCAGATGTGCTCGCGGGTCTGGGGGTCGAGGCCGATGGTCGGCTCGTCGAGGAAGAACACCGCGGGCTGGTGGAGCAGGCCGCGGGCGATCTCCAGGCGCCGCTTCATGCCGCCGGAGAAGGTGCGCACGAGGTCGTTGCGGCGGTCCCAGAGGTCGACCATCCGCAAGAGCTGCTCGCTGCGCTCGCGCCAGACGGCGCGCGGCAGGTTGTAGATGCGGGCGTGGAAGTCGAGGTTCTCCAGCGCCGTCAGCCGGTCGTCGAGACTGGGGTCCTGGAAGATGAGGCCGATGGCGCGGCGCACGCGGGTGGCCTCCGCGGCCACGTCGAGCCCGGCGACCCAGGCGCGGCCCTCGGTCGGCCGCAGCAGCGTGCAGAGCATGTGAATGGTGGTGCTCTTGCCGGCGCCGTTCGGGCCGAGGAAGCCGAATAGCTCCCCCTCGGCGACCGTGAACGAGATGCCGTCCACGGCCGTGAGGGAGCCGTAGCGCTTGACCAGATGCTCGACGCGGATGCTGTCCATCGACCGTCCCATCGCACGGGCCGCGCAGCGCGGCGCGCCAGGCCCCAGTCATTGTAGCGGGGCGGGCGGGCCGATTACCCGCGTAGCGGGCGACGGCCCAGCCTATAGAGCGCTCGGCGGCGGGCTGGTGCTGGGGCCGCCCGGCGGCGTGGCCGACGGAGTGGCGCGCGCGGCGGCCGCTGACCGCTCGCCGGCCAGGATGGCCTCGACCTCGAGGCGCGCGCCCGCGATAGTCGCCCGCACGCGCTCCAGCGTTGCGGCGTCGTGGCGGCCGAGCCCCGCCTCCTTGCCGACCAGCCGCGCGAACTCGCCCAGCTCGCGGAACACCGCGCGCCGCTCGCCGTCGCAGGCGAAGGTCCACCACTCGGCCGGGTCGAAGCGCTCGGGGGCAGCGCGGTCGTGGTCGGCGAGATAGCGCCGCCCGTCGTCGGTGATGGTATAGAGGCGCTTGCCGTCGGCTTCCGTCACGGCGACGTAGCCCAGGTCCTCGAGGAGCTGGAGGGTGGGATAGACGGCCGCCGGGTTCGCGGCGCGGTGGCCCCACCGCTCGTTCTCCAGCGCCTGGGCCAGCTCGGGCCCGCGGCGGGGCCGCTCGGCGAGGAGCCGCAAGAGGGGAACGCGCAGGTCGTGCCGGTCGTAGCGGCGCTGCCAGCCTCGTCCAAACATGAGAGCCTCCTTTCAGGCTATCGCGATACATCAAGTAATATCGTAATATCGACCGGCCGATCCGTCAAGAGGGGTAGCCGCGCCCCGGCGCTAGGGGTGCCGGTCGGTGTGCCGGTCGTGCCGGAGGCGGAGCGCGGCGCGGTGGTGCTCGCCGGGCTGGCAGGGCTGGCGGTGGTTGCGGCGTGGCGGCGGTAGGGCTGGGCGCCTGACCGGGAGAGGGAGCACGGCGTTCCATACGGAGGGGCGCTGGGGCAGGGCCCCGACGCTCGGGCGGTCCCGCCGGGCGGCAGGGGACGAGCCCCGGCCCTACGCTGTCTCTGTCGTTCGCCAGGGTGCGGTCCGTATCGCGCTCCGGGTCGGCCGGTGCATCCTGCGGGCTGCGCGTTTGACTTTGTGGCTGGCGCGTGCCATCCTCGGGCGCGGCGGGGCGGCAGGGTGCTCGCGCCGCTCGACGTAAGGGAGGAGAGGGTGCCATGCAGGCTTCCGGTTCCGCGTCCAAGGGGCGCGGTCCAGCGCCGGCCGACCTGGAGCTGGTGCGACAGGTGGCGAGCGCCGACCACCACTGGGCGGTGATCGCGACGGCGCGGCGCGATGGCTCGGTGCAAGCCACGGTCGTCACGGCCGGGGTGATGAATCATCCGCTGGGCGGCCAGCCGACGGTGGCGTTCGTGGCGCGCGGGGGCACGGTGAAGCTGCGGAACCTGCGCCGCGACCCGCGCGCCACGGTGGTCTTCCGCGCCGGCCGCGAGTGGGTGACGGTCGAGGGCGCGGTGTCGCTGATCGGGCCGGACGACCTGCCGGCGGGCTTCGCGGCGGGGGCGGTGCCCCAGCTGCTGCGCGACGTGTTCACGGCCGCCGGAGGCGCGCACGACAACTGGCCGGAGTACGACCGCGTGATGGCGGAGGAGCGGCGCACCGCGGTGTTCGTCGATATGGACCGCGTCTACTCGAACCCGCGCCGCGGGTGAGCCGCGCCGCGCGGGGGCGGGCTCCGGGCTCGCCCGGGGGCGCGGTGGCTCCAGGCCGGGCGCGGGCAACAGCCGCCGCACATGCCGGGCCAAAACCGTCTCCCTGGCCCGCCGTGATGGAGTTCGAGGAATTGTCTGGGCACAGCCCGCTTGCGACCGGCGGGCGCGCGGGCGCAGCAAGCAGCGCCCCTCCACGGCGCCTATGCCATGGTGAGCCGATGCGCGGCTACAGACCGAAGAGGTCTCTGGCCCCGGGGCTTGGCGTCTCGGATGCGGTGGGCTGTCCGCCGCGGGGCGATGGCAGCGGCGCGGGGGACGCGGCGCGGCTCCCGTCGGGGGCCGGCGGGGGGGATGCGGCGAGGCTGCCGTTGGGGACCGGCTGGGGCGTGGGGACAGGCGGGGCGACGCGCGCGCCGCGAGCAGCCGACAGCAGCGCGGTGAGGACCGCGAGGGCGGCGAGCGCCAGCAGCACCTGCTGGAAGCTGGCCTGGAGGGCCGCGACGGGGGCGTCGAGCGTGTTCGGCACGGGGTGGCCCAGGCGGGTCGCCAGGCTGAGGCTCAGCAGGGTGCCGACCGCCGCCACGCCGAGGCTGGTGCCGAGGCTGCGCGTCATGTTCAGCAGGCCGGCGGCGATGCCGCGCCGGTACGGCGGCGCGCTGGCCATGATGGCGCTGTTGTTGGCGGGCGTGAACAGGCCCACGCCGACCCCGAGCAGCGCGAGGAGGCCGAGCACCGCGGGCAGCGGCGCCGCGGGCGCCAGCGCCAGCGCCCCCAGGGCCACGGCGGCCACGAGCATGCCGACGACCGTGAGGGGGCGGGAGCCGACCTGGTCGGCGACGATGCCGCCGAACGGCGCGACCAGGCCGAGCGCGACGGGGATCGGGCTGAGCAGCAGGCCCGTCTCGGCCGGGCCGTGGCCCATGATGCGCTGGAGCTGGAAGGGCAGCACGAACAGGGCTCCGAACAGGACGGCGTAGGACAGGAGGCCGGCGGCGATGCCCGCGGTGAACAGGCGGTTGTGGAACAAGGTGAAGTCGACGAGCGGGGAGCGCGCGCGCCGCTCGGCCAGCCCGAAGACCGCGAGCAGCACGACGGTGAGCGCCGCCACCGCGACGAGCCGCGGGCTGGTCCAGCCCCAGGCGGTGCCGTAGGTGAGGGCGAGCATGCCCAGCGCGATCGCCGGCCCGAAGAGCCCCGCCCCGACCCAGTCGAAGCGCTCGACCTCGGCCTCGGCGCGCGGCGTGTGGACGGTGAGCGGGAGCACCAGCCAGCCGAGCGCCGCGCCGACGAGCCCGAACGGCACGGCGATGTAGAACACCCACTGCCAGCCCAGCGCGGCGATGAGCAGCCCGCCGACCGACGGGCCGACCGCCAGCCCCACCGCCTGGGCGGCGCCCTGCACACCGATGGCGCGGCCTAGCTCGCGCTGCTGGACGGCGGCGGCGATGATGGCTACGCTGTTCGCCTGGAGCATCGCCGCGCCCACCGCTTGCAGCACGCGGCAGGCGATGAGCAAGCCCAGGTTGGGCGCCAGCCCGCACAGCCCCGAGCCGACGATGAAGACGACGAAGCCCGTGGCGTAGAGCGTCTTGCGCCCGACCAGGTCGGCAAGCCGCCCGAAGGGGACGACCAGGGCGGCCAGCGTGAGCAGGTAGGCGAGCGCGACCCACTCGACGGTGGCCACCGGCGCGTCGAACACATCCTCCAGGGTCGGCAGGACGAGGCTGGCGATGCTGGCGTCGAGCTGACCGAGGAACGCGCCGACGCAGCCGGTGCCGACGACGAGCCAGCGGTAGTACGACAACTGGGCCAGGCCCGCGAGGGGCGGGCGCTCGGCGAGCAGGCGGTGTGAGTGCAACATTTCGTTCTCACTGTAAGGGCAGGCTATTACTTAGTTCAATCGGGTGTTCTCCGGTGATCTATCATCTGGAGTGATGCGATGGCCGAGCCGCTGGCGGACCTCTACCGGCTCCAGACGTTCCATGCGGTGGCGACCGAGCGCAGCTTTACCCGCGCCGGGCGCCGGCTCCACCTCTCGCAGCCGGCCGTCAGCGCCCACGTCCGCGCGCTGGAGCGCCACTTCGGCGCGCGGCTGTTCGCGGTCCGCCACCGCCGCGTGTACCTCACGGCCGAGGGCGAGGCACTTTACGCCTATAGCGAGCGGGTGTTCAACCTGCTCGCGGAGGCCGAGCGCGCGGTGGCGGCCACCCACGGTCTGGAGCGGGGGCGGCTCGTCGGCGGCGCGAGCACGACGGTGGGGAACTACCTGCTGCCGCCGGTCCTAGTCCAGTTCGCGCGAGCCTATCCGGCCGTGCAGGTCGGGATCGTGGTGGGTACGACCGCCGAGATCGTCGCCCGCGTGCTGGCCGACGAGGTGGCGTTCGGGCTGGTCGAGGCGACGGTAGGCCATCCCGACCTGGACGCCCAGCCGTTCGCCACGGACGAGATGGTGCTGATCGTGCCGCCCGGCCATCCCTGGGCGGGGGCCGAAGCGCTGTCGCTCGACGCGCTGCGGGGGACGGCGGTCCTGCGGCGCGAGGCCGGGTCCGGGACGCAGGCGTTCGTGGATACGATGCTGGAGCGCGCCGGGGTGACGCTCGCCACGGCGATGGCACTGGGCAGCACCGAGTCGCTGAAGCAGGCCGTCCTAGCCGGCGGCGGGGTCGCGTGGGTGCCGCGCCTGACCGTGCGGCGCGAGCTGCGCAGCGGGGCGCTGGCGGCGGTCCCGGTGCCGGCGCTCGACCTGCGGCGCGACCTGCTGGCGGTCATGCCGCGCGGCGCCCAGCCCGGCCCGGCCATCGCCGAGCTACTGCGGCTGCTGCGGGCGGCCGACGTGCTGCCCGGCCCGCCGACGGCGGGGTAACCCGCGCGCCGCGCCCGGGCCGCGCCGCACCAGGACCGGAAGGGGCTCCCCAGCGGCGGGGCTGGCGTGGCCGGCGTCCGGCGAATCGGCGGGCGCGGCGCCTCTCCCCTTGCGGCGCGGGACGGCGGCGCGTAGGATGGGCGCAGGGCGCGCGGGGAGCGGACCGCCCCGCGACAGGAGAGGTGCGATGGCCGAGACCGAGGCGCGACCGTTGGACGGCAGCCAGCAGCGGCTGGACGACCGGGTGTTCGGGGACACGGACTATGCGAGCAAACAGCGGCTGCGCAGCAAGGGCTGGCAGGTGGTGAGTCTCCCGGAGGCCATCCAGCAGAACGACAACCGGCACTCCTACGTGCAGCTGACCGACAATCGCTACGCCAAGGTGGCGATGAACGTGTATCAGCCCGGCCAAAAGGACGAGATGCACTGCCATCCTGGCTCGGAGCACCTGTTCATGGTGTTCCAGGGCGAGCTACACATTCGCGGCCTGGACAGCGGGGAAGACGTCGTGCTGAAGCCGGGCGAGCTGGTTCACATCAACCAGAGCTACTACTACCAGCTGGCAAACGAGACCGACGGGGTGACCGTGCTCTACCAAGTGGCGACGAAGCCGGCCAAGCCGCCGAAGGTACACCGCTACAGCTACCGCGGCGCCGACGGCGTGGACCCGGCTAGCCTGGAGGGCTAGAGGGTTTGCTCTAGCCCGCGGCGCCCGGTTAGAGCACCTGCAAGTCGTACTCGACGGGCACGATGCCCTGCCGGGCGTACTCGCGCTCGACTCGTGCGCGTACGATTCGCTCCAGTGCGCCGCGCGAAACGGCGTTGCGGACGCGCGAGCGCAGGGTCGCGCTCGCGAGGAGCACTACTCGACCAGGGTCCTGAGCATGTCCGTACGGCGGCCCTTCGGCCGGCTCGATATCGAGCTCGGTGCGTCCAATACGCCTGATGAGAAACATTGCGACCTGGATGGCCGCGACGACATGTCTTGGAGAATCGACGGGAAGCAGGAGAGCGACTCGATTGGCCTTCGGCTCATGCACCGTTTTCTCGACGCATGCGCTCCAGCAGGATCTTCATGCCGTACTGGACGGCTTCGCGCTCCTGCCGTAGCCGCTCTTCCGTCGGCAACTCGTCCAGATCCACGATCTTGTACTCGGAGTAAGTTAGCCCGGCCTCATCCACCAGGTGCTTGTGGGTCTTGCGCACCTCGGCGGCCAGAGACTCGGGCAGGGTCAAGCGAAACGCCTCGGGCTGCTCCAGAGCCAGCAGCCAGCATTTCTGGAAGTCTTCCTCGGTCGCGAACCGCAGGCCCACCAAGTCCTTGGCGGCGGGCCACAGCTCTTCGACATCGATCCACATGTCGCGTACCTCACACACTCACACCGGCTTGCTACGCCTATTGTACGGGCAGCAGCAGCGGCCTGGCGCGAGCGGACTGCCGGGGGTTGTGAGCGCCGAGCATCCGGCGGATGGCTCGTGAGGGAGGGGCTAGCCGGGGTCGAGGGCGGGGTGAGGGCGCTCGCCGACGGCCGTGGGGAGCGGGTACTCGATCGCCAGGTCGGGCAGGGCATCGGGGAGGACCTTGCCGGGGTTCATGATGCCTTGCGGGTCGAGGGCGCGCTTGAGGCGGCGCATCACGTCGAGCGCGGGGCCGTGCTCGCGCGCCATGTATGGGGCGCGGACGGCGCCCACGCCGTGCTCGCCGGTCGTCGTGCCGCCCATCGCCAGCGCCAGCGCATGCACCTCGTCGGCCACCAGGAGCACGCGGCGGACCTCGTCGGGGTCGCGGCCGTCGATCAGGTGGCCGGGATGCAGGCCGCCGCCGCCGATGTGGCCGTAGGTGGCGATGGGGATGCCGTGGCGGGCGCCGATCTCCTGGAGCGCCCGCAGCGTCTCGGGGATGCGCGCCACGGGCACGCAGAGGTCCTCGCCACAGTAGGCGCGGTTGGCACCCGGCCGCAGCGCACCCACCGCCGCGCCCACCAGCGCCCGCGCCTCCCACAGCGCGGCGATGCGCCTGGGATCGTCGGACCACTCGGTGGCGCGAGCGAGGGAGGTGATGGCTCGGACGATCGTCTCGGCGTCGTAGCGGACGCCCGGCGGGTTGCCGTCGACCTCGAACAGCAGCAGCGCCTCGACCTCGGGCAGCCCCAGCCCCGGTCGGTAGAGGTTGGCCGCCTGGATGCAGCGCGCATCCAGGACCTCGATGGCCGCGGGGCTAATGCCCGCCTGGTAGACCGCCTGCACCGCCTCGCCCGCATTCTCCAGCACGTCGAACAGGCCCAGGACGATGGCGCGCGCGGGGGGAATCGGCATCAGTTTCAGGCGCAGGCGGCTGATGACGCCGAGCGTGCCCTCGGCGCCGACGAACAGCTTGGTCAGCTCCAGCCCCGCCGACGACTGCTTGGCGCGCGAGCCGGCCGAGCCGGTCTCGATCAGCTCGCCGTCCGGCAGCACCACGTCGAGGCCCAGCACCCAGGCGCTCGTCGGCCCGTACTTCACGGCCCGCATGCCGTGCGCGTTCGTGGAGGCCATGCCGCCGACCGTCGCCATGCGGCTGGAGCCCGGATCGGGCGGGAAGAGCAGGCGGTGCGGGGCCAGCTGCTCGTTGAGCTGGGCGTGGACGACGCCGGGCTCGCAGAACACCTGCATGTTCGGCGGGTCGATCTCGAGCACGCGGTTCATCGCGTTCAGCGACAGAACGATACCGCCCGAGAGGGCGACCGCGCCGCCCGTCTGGCCCGTGGCCGCACCGCGCGGCGTGATGGGGATGCCGCGCGCGGCGGCGTAGCGCACCAGCGCCTGCACGTCGTCGGCCGTGCCCGCGATGACCGCCACGTCGGGCGCGCGCGGGCTGAGCTGCGTCAGGAACGAGGCGTCGTAGCCGAACGTGCGCAGCTCGGCCGGCGCGTCGACCACCTGGCTGTGGCGCAGCAGCCGGCGCAGGTCGGCGGCCAGTACCGAGGGCTGATCGCTCATGAGTCCTCGCCCAGGGCCGCGTCGAGCAGCTCGACGACGTGGCGGACCTGCACGCGGCTGCCGCGCGCCGCGAGGCCCGCACGCAGCTGGAGCAGGCAGCCGGGGTTGGCCGTGGCGACCACGTCGGCGTCGGTGGCGAGCGCCGCGTCGAGCTTGCGCTGCTGGAGCCGCCGCGCCTCGGCCGGATTCGTCACGTTGTACACGCCCGCGCTGCCGCAGCACAGCCCGCCGTCGCCCAGCTCGCGCAGCGCCAGCCCGGGAATCGCCCGCAGCAGCGCCCGTGGCGGCTCGCGGATGCCCTGCGCGTGCGCCAGGTGGCAGGGGTCCTGGTAGGTCACGCTCACGGCCGCGGGGCCGCGCGGCGGCGACGGGAAGCGCAGCGCGTCCAGGCGGGCGGCGAGGTACTCGGTCACGTCGCGCGCGCGGGCCGCGAAGGCGCGGGCGCGCGCGGCCCAGGCGGGATCGTCGGCCAGGTAGTGCGGGTACTCCTTCAGCATGGCGCTGCACCCCGCCGCGTTGACGACGATCGGCGCGGCGCCCGCGGCCTCGAAGGCCGCCACGTTGCGCCGCGCCAGCGCCCGCGCGCCCGCCAGGTCGCCGGCGTGGGCGTGCAACGCGCCGCAGCAGCCCTGGCCCGCGGGGCTCACCACGTCGCAGCCCGCGCGCCGCAGCACGCGAATCGTCGCGCGGTCGATCTCGGCCAGCCCGGTCGCCATGACGCAGCCGGCGAAGAGCGCCACGAGCGCCGAGCGCTGGGTGCTGAGTGCTGCGTACGTTTCGCCGCGCGGCACGACGAAGCGGCGGGGGACCGGCGGCAGGAGGGCCTCGCGCTCGGCAAGACCGAGCAGGCGCAGGAGGCCCGAGCGCCGGGCGAGGGCCTGCGCGCCCGAGCGCTGGTACAGCCAGAGCAGGCGCACGACCAGCCGCAAGGCGACCGGGTGGGCGAACAGGCCGCGCAGGAGGACGCGGCGCAGAGCGCGCTGCCAGAGCGGGCGGGGCGCGACGCGCGCGATGGCGGCGCGGAAGGCCACTTGCAGCGGCCCCATGCGCACGCCCGCCGGGCAGACGGCGGTGCAGGCGTCGCACACCAGACAGCTCCGCTCGTGGCGCACGAGGTCGGGCGTCAGCGCCAGGCGGCCCTCAGCCAGCGCCCGCAGCATGGCGATGCGCCCGCGCGGCCCCTCGGCCTCGTGGGCCGCCAGCACGTACGTGGGACAGGAGGTCAGGCACAGCCCGCAGCGCACGCAGGCGAGCAGGTTGTCGTATTCGGCGGCGAGCGCGCCCGCGGGATCGGACGAGCAACGGGACGACGGTTTGGATGGGCCAAACTGCCGTCCCATTGCTCGCCTCCCGTGTGGTGGTCGGTCGCCGGTGGATTGCTGGGCGTTGTGAGCAGGCAGCACCAGGCAGCTTATCCGGGACGCGGGCCTAGATCCAGTCGATCAGCCACGGGTGGGCGATGCGGCTGCGCTCGCAGTGGAGGCTGACGATGTTGCCCAGGTAGTACTGGCGCCGCGAGAACGAGTAGGTGTGCGTGTCCCCGCAGAGCGGGCACTTGATTGCTTGGACGATGGTGGCGTCGGGCAGCGGGTAGAACTCCATGATGAGCCCGGTCACGTCGCGGATGGTGGTGAGCGGGGTGAGCAGCTCGTGCTCGTCTACCGAGCGGTGGCGGTGGGCGAGGTGGCGCAGCGCCTCGAAGCGCTGGAAGAGCGGCGCGCGCGCGGCGAGGTGGCCCTCGGCCCAGTGGATGAGCTCGGCCAGGTCGCCGTCCGTCTCGCGGCGCACGGTCGCCTGATACTGCTCCTGCAAGGCGACCTCCAGGCAGCGCACGGCCATCTGCAGCGCCGCGTTCGGCAGGCCGACGAGGAAGGCGGCCACCGTCTCGCCGTAGGCGACGCGGCCGGACGGGCTGGCCGCGAAGAACGGCTGCGGGCGCGGCACGCGCTCGTAGGCCAGCCGTCCCAGCCGGCGCTGTACGCTCTCCGCCGCCGGCTCCCCACTGGCCGCCCCGCTGCCCGTCATGGCCGTGTAGTCGATGATGTGCTGCCAGTCCACGCCGCCCCCCAACTGTTACTCGGCGATCGACACCATCCCGTGCGGGCGGGCGAAGAGGCGCTCGCCGCCGCGCTCGGTGATTACCACGTCGCCGCCCCAGACGAAGCGGCGCCAGCCGCCCGGCCCCGCGACCGTCGGCTTCCAGACGAAGGTGTTGCCGCGCTCGATGCGCAGGTCGCGCACGTGCTCGCCCGGCGCGCGCGGGCTGAGCAGCGGCCCGTCGTCGCCCAGGCCGCGCCCGTGCAGCAGGATCGCCGTCTCCAGGCCGCGGGCCGCGCCGTAGCCGCTCACGAAGTCGGCTAGCTCGCCGAAGGTCGTGCCCGGCCGCAGGCGCTCCAGCCCCGCCTCGAACAGCTCGCGCTGGAGGGCAATCGCCGGCTGCCAGGCGTCGGGGACCGGGCCGAGCAGGATCGGCTGGTCCTCCTGCGCCAGCATCCCTCCCCAGACGGCGCTCGTCTCGTTGTCGATCAGCGTGCCGGGCTGCAATCGGCGGCCGATGGGCGGCTGCGTCAGGCGCGGCGGCTGGGGGCCGTCGATCGGGCCGCTCTCCAGCGCCAGGTAGTAGTACTCGCTGCCCCACTCCAGCAGCGTCTCCATTACCCGCGCGTAGAGCGCTGCCTCGTCCACGCCCGGCCGCGCCACCGCGGCCATCTTCGCGATACCCAGCTCGGCGATCGCCGCGGCCTCGCGCAGGCAGGCGATCTCCTCGTCGCCCTTGACGTAGCGGGCGAAGCCCACCACGTCAGTGGCGTCGGCGAACGTCGCGTGTGGCAGTTGCCGCAGCACCGCGGCGTACGAGACGTGGTTGACGACGCCGTCGTACTGGCGCACGTGGGTCACCGTGCCGCCCCGAAGGCCCGCCACGCCAATGCGCGCCCGCTCCATGCCGGCGTCTTGGAGCGCCTCGACCATCGCGCCGGCCCAGGCGCGGTTGACCGGGCGCGGCTCGGGGACCCAATCGTTGTGCGCGCCGCGATCGGCGTAGACCAGGGGCGGCCGGCCGTCGGTGGGCAGCACGACGATGCTGTTCGACATCTGCGTCAGGTAGCGCGCGTCGAGGCCGTTGCCCAGCGGCACGAACACGCAGTCCAGGCCGGCCTGGGCGGCGTTCGCGCGCACCGCCTGCCAGCGCCGGTCGCGCTCCGCCAGCGAGTACCCGCGCCAGGTGCTATCCGCCGCCGCTCTCATCGCACTTCCTCCGCCCCCGGTCCCGGGGATGCAGGGGGCTCCCCTGCCGAGGGGTGTGGGAGGCCTTGGCCCGATTCTCCCGCCCCTCTCTCGCCATGCCCCCTCACGCCATCGCTAGGTGATCGACACCAGCCCGTGGGGCCGGAACGCCAGGCGCTCGCCGCCGCGCGCGGTGACGAGCACGTTGCCGCCCCAAACGAACTGGATGCGGCGGTCGGCGCTCATCGCGAACGGCTTGAACACGAACACGTTGTTCTCGACGATCGGCACGTCGCGGATACGGTCGCCGCGGTCGCGCGGGGTGAGCAGCGGCCCATCGTTGCCCACGCCGCGGCCGTGCATCAGCAGGTCGGAGGCGAGGCCGCGCTGCTGGCCGTAGCCGTTGATGAAGTCGATGAAGTCGCCGAACAGCGTGCCCGGCCGCATGCGCTCCAGGCCCGCCGCGAACATCTCTTCGTGGAGCGCGATCACGGGCTGCCAGGCGTCGGGGATCGGCCCGAGCAGCACCGGCTGGTTCTCCTGGGCGACCAGGCCGCCCCAAACGGCATCGACCTCGTTCGTGATGAGCTGCATCGGCCGCAGGCGGCGCCCGATCGGCGGGTCGATGTAGCGCACCAGCGGCTCGTCGATCTGGCCCATCGTCAGCGCGACGTTGTAGTACTCGCTGCCCAGCTCCAGCAGTCGGCCCATGATCCGCGCGTAGAACACCGCCTCGTCCAGGCCCGGCCGCGCGACCTCGATCATCTTCGCGATGCCGGCCTCACAGATCAGCGCGCCCCGTCGCAGGCAGGCGATCTCCTCGTCGCCCTTGACGTAGCGAGCGAAGCCCACCACGTCGGTGGCGTCGGCGAACGTCGCGTGCGGCAGCCGCCGCAGCACCTCGGCATACGCGCTGTGGTTGACCACGCCGTCGGGCGCGCGGGTGTGCGTGACCTTGCCGCGCCCGAGTCCCGACACGCCGATGCGGGCGCGCTCCAGCCCGAGGTCGAGCAGGGCGTCGGCCATCGCGCCGGCCCACGAGCCGCGCATGCCGCGCGCCACGGGCCGCACCTCGGGGAGCCAGGCGTTGCCGCGCCCCGACTCGTTGACGACGACGGGCGGCCGGCCATCGGTGGGCAAGATGAACGCGGCGTTCTCCATCTGCGTCAGGTAGCGACAGTCCGAGCGGACGCCGTGGGACGATTCGAGCGACAGGTTGAGGTTGCGGGGATCGACGCAGAGCGGCACGAAGATCGCGTCGAAACCGGCCTGGGCGGCGTTCGCGCGCACCGCCTGCCAGCGCCGGTCGCGCTCCGCCAGCGAGTACCCGCGCCAGGCGCTCTCGGCCGGCGCCTCCAGCATCATCATCGTGTCGCCCCCTCCTCGTGAGTATGCGATCCGCGCGCTGCTCGTCGATTCGCCGCCAAACCGCCCGCGTACCAGTACGGTATACCCGTGCCGGTGACACTACTAGGTGCGAGGTGGCGGCTGCAAACGAACACGCCTGCGATCCACGACCACCAGCGCGCCGCGCATCTCGTCGTCGCCGACCACCACGAGCAACCGCTCGAGCGCTGCCTGAGTCTGTTCCGCCGTCGTCGGAAAGACCCGCAACCGTACGACACCGTAATGACTACCGAGTGGGTATGTGCGTTGATCGGCAAAGTCTTCGTCGTAAGTCACAATTATGGCCTGATGCTCACACGCCCACTGAAATATCCGCGAATCCTCGGCTCCTGCCAATCGAATCTCGGCTGTATGCCAGATTGCCCAATCCGGCTTCACCCGACGCAGCCAGGTGGCAACACTCATGGGCAAATTCTGGTCGAGCACAACGCGGAGCCGATCAGGCACACGGGATGACCTTCATCTCGTCCACCACGTCGCTGGCGTATCGTAGCGCAGCCACCACGTCATCACTCGTCAGCTCAGGGTACTCCTGCAGAATTCGCTCGAGCGTGTATCCCCCGGCGAACATACCGAGAATATTTCGCACCATGATGCGCGTACCCTTGATGCAGGGCTTGCCGCTACAGATCTGTGGATCAACGCTGATTCGCTCGGGCATACGTACCTCCCGCCATACTCTAGCGCAGCGGCGGCGTCAGAGCGATTGTAGGCGCGGGTCCGCTCGCCAAGCAACCGGGCGGACACCGCGCGCTGGTGGCCGCGGGCGGGGCAGCTACGCGCGCGCCAGCACGACGTGCGCGATCCCGCCGCTGCCCACGCCCACGGTCGTCGCTTCCTGCGTCCAGCATTCTCGCCGGGTCGCGCGCGATGCGGGATGGTGGGCCCCGCTGACGGGCCCGGGCCAGCGGGGCCAGCGGAACGGGACACCGGCTCCATCCGGGCCCATCCATACGCGAGCGGCCGGCGTATTCATGGGTAGACGGACACGCTTGCTCCTCAGTCCACCGGCACGAACCCACTATCGGTCGAGTGTAGCGAGGAGGCTTCCCATGAGACTGCAGATTTCCCGCACCCGGTTGTCCCGCCTAGCACTCGGTGTGCTAGGCGCGCTCGCCGTAGGGCTAGCTTTAACGCACCTCCCCAGCACCGGGCTCGTCTCGACCGTCGCGGCCACTGCGAGCCCCAAGCGGAAGATCGTCCTGCAGCCCGGGGACCCCGCTAGCCGCTCCCGGCCGCTACACACGCTCAACGCCACGAGCGGGCCGGGGACCTCGCGCCCCGTCGCGGCGGTGGCGCCGCAAGCGAGCGTGGATACTCGCATCGCGGGCATGACGTTCGAGCCGACCATCACCATCACGCCCGGCCAGACGATCACCTGGACCAACACGGACGCCGTCCCGCACACCGTGACGAGCGCCGACCGGCTCTGGGACTCGGGGCGCCTCCCGCCCGGTGAGAGCTACAACCTGACGCTGGACCAGCCGGGCACCTATGCCTATGGCTGCTCGATTCATCCGTTCATGCGGGCCACCGTGGTCGTGCAAGGCTGATGGCCGGCGGCGACCGCAGGAGAGCTAACGTGGAACGCGACCGAGGTCAGGGGGCCGGCGAGGCAACGCGCGTCGGTCAGGGCGCGCAGGAGCTGGAGATATTGGCAAACCTCGAAGCCAAGGAGTTCGGCGTGCCGAGTCCTGGAGTAGAGCACTTACAGCCGCAGCTACGCTCTGAGAGGAGATTATGAGTGTACGCACAGACCACGGCGGCGGACGCCTCCGCAGCAACGACCCCGGCCCGGCCGCCGTGCGCATCGTGCCAGGCGGAGGCATCCCGCCGCTGCTATCGGTTCGATACGCCAACCGGTCCGATCGTGAAGTGCGGCCTCTGCGCCCTGCGCCACCGGCCGCTCGTCCTTAATGCGCTCAAGACTGCAGCGCTCGTCGGGACGGCGCTTACGGCGATCAATCAGGGCGACGTCTTGCTGCACGGCGCGATTGCCGGCGCGGTGCTTGCCAAGATGGGGCTCACCTACCTGGTCCCGTACCTGGTTTCGACCAGCGGGGCACTCGCCGCGACCCGAGTGCGACCACGGCTGGACCGCGCGGTGGGGCAGTAGCGCCTGGACCGCCAAGTACGGTTAGGTAAGCGGCCGAAGGGGCGCGGATCTCGAGGCTCGTGGCTGCAGCCGATGCTGGACGCTCTGGTCGTCGCGGCCGGGAGCAAGCCGCCGTGGAAGGGTACTGGTTCAACACGCGGTTCAGTGGCACGACGCTTGCCCGGGTCTGGTGGCCGTACTTGGACACTGCCACCTACATGGGGAAGGTCGAGCCGCCGTAGCCGTCACCGGGTTGCCGACGGCCGCGATCACCCTCACGAGCGCGAGCCGTACGTGACCTGCAGCTAACATAGCTGGTAGACCTACCGTAAGCGTTCAGCGCTACGAGAGGACAGCCCATGAAGTGACACGGAGCACCGGGCCGTACCAGCGGCTAACAGATGGTCGACGGAGCGAGATGCGCGACGTTAGTGAAGGAGCACAGCGATGTCAGAGGCCTTGAACCAGGTGATCGAGCGAGCGAGCACGGACGAGGCGTTCCGGGCACGGCTGCAGAGCGACCCGACGGGCGCGCTGGCGGGCTACGACCTGACGCCCGACGAGCGGGCGGCCGTTCTGAGCGACCCGGGTCGCATCGGGGAGATGGAGCTGGATGCACGGGTGACCAAGGTCGACAACCCAGCGGCGCCCGGCGACGCGTTCCCGCAGGGGCCATTCTCCTAACCCATTGTCGAGCACACCACCACTAGCCGCCGGGCACGCTGCCCGGCGGCTAGGCATAGATTCCACCGCTTGGGTTGCAGACGCAAAGAAGATCGGGTATCCTCGGGTTCTCTCACCACACTCAAGGATGCCCGATCGTCATGACCAGTGTAGCGTGCGGGCTGGTCCCCGCGCAGGCGACCGACGTCGTGCCGCTCGCTGAGCTGTTGGCGTACACTCGCGCTCTGGGCCTGGCGCAGTGGCTCCGGCGCCCGGAACGGAGCCTGTCTACGGTGGTGCTGAGTCTGGTGTGGCTGGTCCTCGCCTGGCACGGCAGTGGACGCCCCTACCACCTCGCCCACCTGGAAGAGCCACTGCTGGCGACCCTGCTGGGCTTGCCCGAGTTGCCCACGGCCGAAACGCTGCGGCGCAGTCTCGCCCATTTTCCCGCCCAGACGGTGCGGCGGGCCGTCGAAGCCGCCTACCGGGCCGAACCGGCGCGGCGCCCTGCGTGCATCTGGGCCGCGCTGGACGCGCACCACTTGCCTTACTGAGGGCGCGGCCGGCGGGACCGGACGGAGAAGGGCTGCTCGGGCGCCGACGGCCGCGGCGCTTGGGTCTACGTGACCAACATCCAAGGGCTCGGCCCCCAGCACCTGGCCGCCCTGTACCGTCAGCGCTGGCGGGTCGAGCAGACGATCGACGAACTGGTCAATGGCTATGATCTGGATCATCTGGTCAGCACTCGGGTTCATCCTAAGGCGGTCGCGGTCGCCTTCCGCTTGCTCGCCCGCAATCTCGCCATCGGCCGTAGCTGCACACCGCTGACACCCGACTGATTCTCATCCACGAGCCGACCGCTTGCCGCGCCATCCAGGTTCTAGGCCTCGGCACCTTGGTGCTCCACCGCCGTGCGATTTCCTTGCGCCCGCTCCGCCGCACTCGCCCAGCGCTGGTGCTTACCCTGGACGCGCCGCGTGGTCCGACTTGTGGCTTGAGTTGCAACTTTGGAATCTACGCTAGCCGCGCGTCGGCGTCGGCGAGGAGCGCCGCGCGGGGAGGAGCGCCGCGCCTCAAACGAGGTGGCGAAGCGCCTGGCAAGCTGGTACGCGACAAGCGCCGCAGCGCTCGGGAAGCGCGCAGGCAGCGAGCGCCTCAGCACCTCGGCTGATCACTACCGCGCCGCCCCCAGCGATTCGGATGACTCAGCGGCGCGGAGCGCGCGCACGCGGCGCTCGGCGGCGCGGGCTTGCGGCCAGCGGCAGAGAGCGGCGGGCAGGTAGGGGCGCAGGCGACGGGTGAGGGCGGCGGAGGCGCGGAGCGCCCGCGCGTGGCGGCGGCTCCAGGGGAGGCCGTAGGCCGCGCGCAGGGCGGGCGGCAGCAGCCCGGCGATGGGGAGCTGGAGCAAGGCCTCCAGGGGGCGCAGGACGGGCGGGCCGAGCGGCGCGAGCAGCTCGCGGGCGATGCGCCGCGCCGGCTCGCCCACGGCGATCTGGCCGCTCGCCAGCATGGCGTCCAGGTACGCGGTCAGGCTGGCCACGTCGCGGGGCAAGTAGCCCGCGGGAATGTTCAGCAGCGGCTCGATGGCCGTCGTCTCGGCGCAGTAGCGGTCCTGCTCGGCGCGCGACAGCGGCCCGACGTAGAGCAGGTACGTCCGCAGCGCCGAATCGACGTAAGTGGCGTGGACCCAGCGGAGCAGGTCGGGGTCGCGGGCGAAGTAGGGGGTGCCGGCGGCCAGCGTGCCCGTCGGCGCAGCGAGCGTGCCGCGGATACGGCCGTGGATGCCGTCGATGTGGCGCGCGACGGCCACGGCCTCGTCGTAGCTGCCGAAGGTCAGCGTCAGCATCGCGCCGAGCGTGCGGCGCAGGCGCCGCGCGCGGCCGAGCGCGTCGTGGGCGAACTGGCTGTGCTCGGACACGCCCGCGGCGACCAGCGGGTGCGCGACTTGCAGCAGGATCGCGCGGCCCCAGCCCAGCAGCCCGGCGATCTCGCCGTTGATGCGCCAGGCCATCGTCTCGGGGCCCGCCAGGCCGTGCTCAGTACTCGCCACTGAGGAGATTCATCCAGGGTGTATCGTCGCGCGCGTGGGGCAGGTGAGGGTGGCCGAGCAGGGCGTGGACGCGCTCGGTGTCCGGCTCCTCGCAGAAGGCGGCGAGCGCCATCGCATCCAGCATCCGCTGCTGGCGGGGCGGCAGCTCGGCACGAAAGGCGATCAGCTTCAGCATGAAGGCGTCGCGCTCGTTCAGCGTCGGCTTCCGCCGCGTGCTCATCGCTCCTACCTCGCCCCGACTCTCACAGCCCCGGGCGGGGACCGGCGGGGCCAGCCATCTCCCTCGGCGTGGGGGGCGGCGGGCGCCCGCTCGGGCCGCTCTCTTTACATTATGCCGCGAGGCGGGCCTGCTCGCTCGTCGAGCGCCCGAGGTACTGCCAGAGCCGCGCGAGCAGCAGGAGGAGCACCAGCGCGCTCAGCGCCAGCGAGACGTGGAACCCGATCGCGCTGCCCAGCATGCCCACCGTGAAGCCGCTGCCCACTTTCAGGCCGCTCTGCGCCATGCTGAACAGGCCCACGACGCGCCCCCGCTCCTCGGCGGGCGGCAGCAGTTGGGCCAGCGTCTGGGCGATGGCGCTGAAGGCCAGGTTCAGGATGCCCGCGAGGAACAGCAGCGCCAGCGCCACCGGATAGCTGCTCGTCAGCGCGAAGCCGGCGATGGCCAGGCACCAGAGGGCGGCGCAGAGGATCGCCGTGCGCGCCCGCGCTTGCAGCCAGCCGAGGCTCTCGAGCAGAACGCCGCCGACGACCGCCCCGGCGGCGTTGGCGCCCAGGAGCACACTGTACGCCGCGCCGGCCTGGTCGGCGCCAAGATCCTGGGCAAAGCCTGGCATCAGCGCCCCGAACGAGTTGCCCACCAGCACCGAGCTGAGCCCCGTAAGCGAGATCATCGCCACCAGCGGGCGGTCGCGCGAGATGGCTTGCAGGACGCGCCAGGCGTCGCCCAGCCCCACGCTCGGCCGGCGGGCGCGGGCGGCGTCGGCATCGCGGTGCCCCGTGTACGGCACGCGCAGCAGCCAGAGGGTCAGCGGCAGGTACATCAGCGCGTTGCAGAACAGCCCGATGCCGGGGCCGAGCAGCACGAGCATGGCCCCACCGACGCCCGGGCCGAACAGGAGGCCCAGCTGGCGCGCCGTCGCCTCGAGGCGCACGGCGCTCTGGAGGTGCCGCCGCCCCACCATGTCGTGCAGGATGAGCTGGCTGGCGGGCCCCCACAGCACCACCGCGATCCCGTGCAGCATGAGCAGGATGAGCGCCTCCCAGAGCTGCAGGTTATTGGTGTAGATGAGCACGCCCCAGCACAGCGAGACGCTGAGGAAGATCAGCTGGGCGGCCTGGATGAGCTTGCGGCAGTCCGCGCGGCCGGCCAGCGCGCCGCTCTGGACGGAGAACAGCAGCGACGGCAGCCAGTGACTCACGACCGCGAAGCCGGCCAGGGCCGAGGAGTGGAACAGCTCGAACAGCACCCAGTAGCTGAGCACGTGCTCGATGTTGTCGCCCATCATCGAGAGCAGGGTGCCGACGAAGTAGACGCGGAAGTCGCGGTGTTGGAGAGCGGCGAAGCGCAGCCCGCCCGGCGCGCCGACTGGCGGAGCGCCCGGCGCCGAGGGGGGCGGCGCGCTGGGCATCGCGCTCGTCTCTGTGGCCACTCGTTCTCCGCGAGGTCGCCGAAGGTATCGAAGCGTGCCGTCCGCCGCGACGCCCGCTCGTCAGCTTCGGGAGGCCGGGCCAGCGGCAACCGGGGTGGCGACGCGAGCGAGCGGGGGGCCTGCGGCCGCGTGGGCCGGCCACGCCGCCGGCGAGCGCGGCGGCGCTCGGGCCGCGATGAGTATACACCGCGCGGCCCGCCGGCTACCCTGCTGCACGCGCCGCCGGCTTGTGGCAGAATGGGCACACCAGGACGAGGAGGTGCGCCATGGCCCACGATCTGCCCGTCATCGACGCCGACGGCCACCTGGTCGAGCGCGAGAGCGACGTGCTCCGCTACCTCGCCAGCCCGTGGGACCGACGCGCCGGCGGCCTGTTCCCGTCGGCCGACCAGCCCTGGGACATGTACCTGTTCGGCAAGATCACCCAGCAGGCCGCGTTCCAGCAGATGAGCCCGGCGGAGGAAGCCGCGGCCTGGCTGCGGCTATGGACGAGCACGGCATCGAGACGGCCGTGCTGTTCCCCACCCGCGCCGCCACCCTGTCGCGGCTGCGCGAGAAGGACTTCGCCGTGGCCGTGGCCCGCGCCTACAACACCTGCGTGGCGCGCGAGTACGCCAGCGTGTCGCCGCGCCTGCGGCCGGTGGGCGTGCTGCCGCTGCAAGACCCGGAGCGCGCGGCCGCCGAGCTGCGCCACGCCGTGACCGAGCTGGGGCTGATCAGCTTCGAGCTGTCGGCGCTGCACCCGGCGCCGGGCCTGGGCGACCCGCGCTACGACCCGATCTGGGCCGAGGCGCAGCGGCTGAACGTGCCGCTGTGCATCCACGGCAGCCGCAGCCCGTCGACCGACATCGGCGGCGACCGGCTCGCCACCTTCGCCGAGGTCCACGCCTACGGCTTCACCGTGGGCATCTTGCTGCAATTTACCAGCATGCTCTGCCAGGGCGTGCCCGTCCGCTTCCCCAACCTGCGGCTGGCCTTCCTGGAGAACGGCGCGACCTGGCTGCCGTACTACCTGGACCGGCTCGACGAGCACTGGGAGAAGCGCGGCGCCGAGGAGATGCCGCACCTGACGCAGAGGCCGAGCGCGCTGTTCCGCCAGGTGCCCATCTACGTCAGCATCGAGTCGGGCGAGGGGCTGCTGCCCGAGGCCGTGGACTACGTCGGCGCCGACCACTTCCTGTACGCCACCGACATTCCCCACTGGGACAACGAGTTCCCGGCGAGCCTGGAGGCGCTGCGCGACCACCCGCGCCTGTCGCGCGAGACGAAGGAGAAGCTCCTGTACCGCAACGCCCAGGCCCTCTTCGGCCTCGGCGCCGCCACGCCGGCTGCCGCCGGCAGCTAGCGTTCCTTGGATGAATGGAACACCGCGAGGAGAACAAGCATGAGCGAGCAGCGTGGCGTCAAGATCACCGGGCTCGCACACTGGGCGATCCGGGTGAACGACCTGGAGGAGTCGCGGCGCTTCTACACGGAGATCCTCGGCATGGAGGACCGCGGCCCCGTCGGCGACCACTTCCACTGCGTGCGCTTCGGCGACATGGACCTGCTGCTCACCTTGCAGCCCGAGGGGCTCAAGGTCCGCCGGCAGCGCGAGGACCGCACGCACATCGCCCTCCGCCTCAGCGACGAGGACTTCGACCGGGCGGCGCAGCACATGCGCGAGTGGGGCGTGACGGTGGTGCCGGAGGAGGCGCTGAACGAGCTTCAGGGCGACGTGGAGATCCGGCGGCGCGGCGTCTTCGTCGGCCGGTCGCTCTACATCCTCGACCCGTCTGGCAACCGCCTGGAGCTGTACAGCCCGACCCTGCCGGAGGCGTAGGAGCGCAGGCGGTCTGCCTAGAGACTGGCCGAGAGGCGCTCAGGAGCTGCCGGCAACACGCCGCGGTTGGGCGGCGACCGGCGCGCTGCGCTACAATGGCGGCGCCCCGAGCACGGCGAATCGTCGGCATGGGATGGCGCCATGGTACGCGCGGGCCTCGTCCTCCTCGTAGCCGTGTGGAGCGCCGCCTGCGCCGCCGCGCCGACCGCTGCCCCCGCAGGCGCTGCGCTCACGGCGACCGCGGCCAGGGCCGCCGGGGCGGCTGGGCCGGCGGCGGCGCCGTCGAGCCGGCCCGAGCCGGCACCGCCGTTCGCCGTGGCGCCGCGCCCGATCCACATCTCGATCACGTCCGAGGGCCTGCAGTTCCTGCCGCTGCGCATCGCCGTCACGGAGGGCTTCTTCGCGCGCCACGGGCTCGACGCCACGCTCCACCGGATCGACGCGAACGCCGGGCTCGCGGGCCTGCTGGCGGGCCAGTTCGACTACCTTGCCAGCTTCAGCCGCGTCATCAACTCGAACATGCACGGCATCCCCGTCCGCTTCGTCGCAGCGCTCGTCGACCGGCCGATGCACGTGCTGATCGCGCGCCCCGAGTACCCGACGCTCGCCGACCTGCGGGGCAAGAATATCGGCACTAGCTCGCCCGGCGGGGTCGAGGACTTCATCGTCCGCACGATCCTGCGCGCCAACGGACTGGACCCCGACCGCGACGCGAACCTCTATCCGGCGGGGCAGGGCGGCGTGGCCGCGCTGGAAGCGGGCCAGCTCGACGCCATCGGCTTGCAGCCGCCGCAGTCCACCGAGCTGGAGCGGCGCGGCTACCACGTCGTGGGGCGCGCGGCGGCGCTGCTGCCCGACCTGGCGCTCACCGCGACCGCGACCACAGCCGAGCGCGTGGCGAACGACCCCGCCGGCGTGGCGGCGTTCGCCGCCGGCTACCTGGAGGCGCTGCGCTACCTGCACGCCGACCGCGCGGGGGCGGCGCGCGTCGCCGCGGCGTGGCTGGACCTGTCGCCCGACGTCGCGCTGGCCGCCTATGACGAGGCGATCGACAGCTTCAGCGCCGACGGCTCGTTCAGCGAGGCGACGCTCCGGCGCGGCGTGGAGATCGAGCGCGAGAAAGACCCGACGCTCACCTGGGACCGCCCTGTCGCCGACATGGTGGCCGGCGACTTGCTGCTCGAAGTCCAGCGCACCCTCGGCCTGGTCGCGCCATGAAAGGAGCCCTCGAATGGAAGCAGAGCCCGGATTCGACGCGAAGGGGCGGCGCCTGCGCGCCGAGCCCGTCACCACGCGCTCCAAGCTGATGCTGGAGGTCGCGTCGGAGCTGGTCAGCCGCCGCGACTGGGAGGAGAAACAGACGACCGTCCAGCTCCGCCAGCAGGGCGCCGCCGATTGGGCCTACACGCTGTTCGCCAGCGACACGCCCAACGGCGTCGACGCCGTGGTGCGCGGCGAGGCCGACGTGGCTATCGTGAACCCCGCCGAGCCGCTCACCCTCGCCTACCGCGGCACCGGCCCCTACAAGGAGCCGCAGCCGGTGCGCGTCATCACGAACATCCCCTCCTACGACCAGTTCGCCTTCGGCGTGACGGCGCAGACGGGCCTCACGTCGCTCGCCGAGGTCCGCGAGCGGCGGTACCCGCTGCGCGTGTCGCTGCGCGGCCAGCCCGACCACTCGGTGCACTTCATGCTCGACCTCGTGCTGCAAGCCGCCGGCTTCTCGTTGGACGACCTGCGGGCGTGGGGGGGTGAGGTGAGGTACGATCCCGGGCTGCCGAACGTGGACGGCCGCATCGGCGCGGTGGCGCGCGGCGAGGTCGACGCCATCTTCGACGAGGCGGTGGGCGTCTGGGTCAACCCGGCGCTCGACCTGGGCATGCGCTTGCTGACCGTGGACGAGCCGATTCGCCGCCAGCTCGAGGACATGGGCTGGCGCTTCAGCGTCATGCCGCGGGCCAGGTACCCCAAGCTGCCGGCCGACCTGCCGATGCCCGACTTCAGCGGCTGGCCCGTGTTCTGCCGCGCCGACGCGCCCGACGCCTTCGTGACGGCGTTCTGCGACGCGCTCGACGAGCGGCGCGACCGCATCCCCTGGCAGGGGCAGGGCCCGCTGCCGCTGGACACGATGTGCCAGGACCGGCCCGCGAATCCGCTCGACGTGCCGCTCCACCCCGCCGCCGAGCGCTACTGGCGCCAGCGCGGGTACCTTCCGTAACCAACTACGCCATGACCAGAATTGCGGTCGGAGATTGGCCCGAACAGCCCCGGTGAACCGGCTTAGTAGCCCGCGCAGAGGCGAGCGAGCCAGGCAAAATCGGCGTCGGCCATCTCCGCGCGCAGCCGGGTGCCATCGGCGGGCCGCCGTCCCCACATGAACAAGAGCCGGGCGGCAGCGTCGCCGCGCAGCACGGGGCCGCGCTCGTGACCGCCGGTTAGCGCCAACCTGGCTTGGCCTTCCTGCATCGCGAGGAGCACGTCCGGCGCCTCGGGGCTCTGCAAGCAGACGGCGAACCCGTCCGGCGGCGCGCCCGCCGCGTCCATACCGCGTCGGGGCAGAATATGTCCCAGCACCTTGACGGAATGCTCGGTCAGCTCCGGCTGCGCGAGCAGGGGGCGGCTAACCTCGTCGTCGCCTACCAGGTCCCAGCGGTGCAGAGCGAACTCGTTGCGCATGTGGGTGCCGAAGCTCGCCACGCGCATGATCCGCCCCGTCCAGGGGACGGTCGCCTCCGGCTCCCGCGCCAGCACCTGGGCGAGCAGGTCGTCCATCCGCTCCGTCTCGCTCACGATCCGGGACAGGAGCGCGCGGTGCTCCAGCGCGCGGAACGGCGCCTCCCGCTCGTCGAAGCCGCGCGTCTCGGGCACCGGACGCCGGGCCGCGTAGGCCTCGACAGTGCGCGCGATCTCCGCCGCGTTGCCCGCGAGGTGGGCCGCTACGTCGTGGACCGTCCATTCGCGGCAGCCGGTCAGCCCATCAGGCGGGCAGGCGGCGATCGCCTCGGCGAACGCCTGCATCTCGCGCTGCTCTCCCGTCGTCATCGCTCCACCTCCGTTGATGGCCGTTGGGCGCGACCACCGGCCCGGCCACTGGCCGGGCCGGTGGTCGCGCCGGCCTGTCTACAGGAGTGTGAGCGCGGCCCGGCTGCGGACACTTCGCTGCCGGGCGAAGTGACACGGTTTCACCCGCCGTATCATGAGTCCATGAGTACGGAAACCATCGCCACCACCGCCGGCCTGATCGGCGAGCGGACCCGGGCCGCCATGCTCGCGGAGCTGTTGGGCGGCCACGCCCTGACCTCGACGGAACTGGCCGTGCGGGCGCACATCACGCCACCCACGGCCAGCGTCCATCTTGCCAAGCTCGTGGAAGGCGGCCTGCTCGCCGTCGAGGTGCAGGGTCGCCACCGCTACTACCGTCTGGCGGGCGTCGAGGTCGCCCGCGTGCTGGAAGAGCTGGGCGGGCTCAGCGCGTCGCCGGAGCGCGCCGTGCCGCCCTGCCACTCGCTACCGGAAGGCCTCCGCTTCGCCCGCACCTGCTACGATCATCTCGCGGGGAAACTCGCCGTCGCCATTCGCGATGCCTTGCTCGAGCGGGAGATCGTGCAAGAAGCGGGCATCGAGCACCTGGCCACGGAGCGGGGCGGCGCCTGGCTCACCGCCTTTGGCGTCGACGTGGCGGCAGCGCGCCGCGCGCGGCGGTCGTTCGCCCGCCGCTGCCTCGACTGGACCGAGCGGCGGCCTCACCTCGCGGGCGCCTTGGGCGCGGCGCTGCTGGACCGCTTGGTGGAGCGGGGCTGGCTGGTGCGCCAGCCGGGCGAGCGCACGGTGCTCCTCACCCGCGCCGGTGCCGCCGGATTTTCCCAGGAGCTAGGTTTCGACTTCTGACCAAGCCCGCCACCAGGGATGGTGCTGCCACGGCCGCACTGCTACAATGGCGGCGCCCCTGCCACCGCGCCGGCCGGCGTCGGCGGTCGGACACGCTTGACGGCAGCCCGGCGCCCGTGCCAGCCGAGCATGCTTCCCGACCGCGCGGTGCAGACGCCAGTCTGATACGTCGGGACGGCGCGTCGCCGCCCAATGGCGGGGGCCGGGCACGCTTGGCAATGGCAGATAGCCAGCGCGGCCCAGGAGTGGAACCATGCCCGTACCCGATTTTCGCCTGGAGCCTGGGCGCTGCGCGCTGCTGGTGAACGACCTGCAGCAGCGCATGGTCGAGCCGGACTCGCCGGCCTACGCGCCCGCCGCGGCCGCCGCCGTCGAGCGGCTGGGGCCACTGCTGGCGTTTTGCCGCGCCCACGCCATCCCCACCGTGTTCGCGCTCATCCCCGAGGGCCAGACGCGCATCCAGCGGCCCGGCGACGAGCGGCTGGCCGCGTCGCTCTGGCGCGCGGCGGACGCGCTGGGCGCCGGGCCGGGCGATCTCGTGTTCGAGAAGCCGTTCGTGGCGAACGGCCTGTGGCCGATCTCCGGGCTCTGGCAGGACACGCCGGTCGACGCCTACCTGCGCGAGCGCGGCCGCGACATCGTGATGGTGTCGGGCACGACCTTGCAGTACGGCTGCGACACGACCGTGCGCGAGGCGTCCAACCGGGGCTACTATGTGGCGGCGCTGCGCGACTGCTGCGCCGTGCGCCCGATTCCTGACCGCGGCTGGGGCCGGGTGGCCGAGGCCGACGTCGAGCGGGTCGTGTTCAGCACCTGGGCGCAGTGGTTTGCGCGCCTGCTCACCGCCGCCGAGGCGCTCGTCGAGCTGCGCGCGCAGCTCGAGTGAGGACACCATGCAGCTCAAGCTCGCGTTCCACCAGAACCCCCGCATCCAGCCGCTCGTCGACGGCACGGTGCCGCTGGACGGCTACGAGATGGACTGGCACGTCGGCCACGCGGCGCAGCTTCACCAGTGGCACCTGCAGGAGAACGCCTGCGACGTGTTCGAGTTCTCCATCTCGAACTACCTCATCACGAAGGACAAGATCGCCCAGGGCGAGCGCACGCACCTCCGCTGGCTCGCCATCCCCACCTTTCTGCTCAAAGCGGCGATGTGGCTGGAGTTCTACGTCCACGCCGACTCGGGCATCCGCACCTTCGCCGACCTTGGGGGCAAGCGGATCGGCATCCCCGACTACCAGATGACCGCTGGCGTGTGGATGCGCATCGTGCTGCGCGAGCTGTACGGCATCCGGCCGCAGGACATCGCGTGGGTGAACGGCCGCACGGCGGAGCACACGCACGGCGAGGGGACGACGGACAACCTGGCGCCCGGCATCGAGCTGCGGCGGCTGCAGGCGGGCGAGAGCCTGAACGACCTGCTCCAGCGCGGGGAGATCGACGGCGCCTACGGCGACTCGCACGCCGCGGCGGTCACGGCGGGGCCGAACGTGCGCCTGCTGCCGCTGGAGATCGGCCGGCAGACCTTCCGCGACTTCTACGCCAAGACGGGGATGACGCCCGTCAACCACATCCTGC
Source organism: Pseudomonadota bacterium (assembly GCA_021325365.1). The sequence goes on along the minus strand of JAJPHF010000117.1, from coordinate 25,138 downwards.
TGATGCAAGAGCGCCTGCTAGAGCACGATCCCGCGCTGCCGAGGAAGCTCTACGATACGTTCGAGCGCTCGAAGCAGGTCGCCTACGAGCGCGCGCGCCAGGCCGCCGAGGCGTACTTCCTGTTTCCCGAGCTGACCTTCGCCGACGCGGCGGCCGAGTTCGGGGCCGACCCCTTCCCGCCTGGCCTGGCGACGAACCGCGGCATGGTGCAGGCGGTGATCGACGAGCTACTCGACGAGGGGCTGATCCGCCAGCCGCCGGCCGTCGACTCGCTGTTCGCCCCGGGGGTGCGCGACACCTAAGCGGATTGGCGTGGCGGTGGTATCGGATCATACGCGAGCCGGCCCGGCGGTTGGGGTACCGGGGCGCGCCCTCACCCCGACCCTCTCCCAGGGGGAGAGGGAGAGGACGACCGCCCTCACCCCGACCCTCTCCCAGGGGGAGAGGGAGTACAGGAACAACGGCGCCGGTGTCGTGAGACGCCGCCACACCAGGACGGGTCAGCGGTTTGGTCGCGGCCGGCGGCGCGGGCGGGGCTAGCGCCGCCGGGCCAGCCGCCGGCCCAGGCCGATGGCGCCGACCACGGCCAGGAGGGCGAGCGCGGCGACGTGGACGCGCCAGCTCGCGCTCGTGGGCGCGGACGCGCCCTCCGGGTCGGGGAGGTGCTGTAGCGTTTCGACGCGCAGCAGCCGCGCCGCACGGGGATCGAGCGGGGCGTCGCGCCGGAGCATTGGCAGCGCCGGATCGGCCACCCGCACGTGCAGGCCCAGCGCGCGGAGCGTCGGGCTGTCGGCGAACAGGCGCCGGCCCCCGAAGGCGCGCTCGACAAAGGCCACGCAGTCCTCGCCCAGGAAGCGGTGCCCTTCGATGCGGTTCAGCCGCGCGACGGTCTCCGCCACGACGGCGTCCGTGACGCCGCGAAACGCCGTGGCGGGGACGGTAACGCTCCAGCCGCCGCGGTTGCGCGCGCGGAACTCGGCGAGCGGCGTCCAGTGCAGGCCGTCGTGGAGGTCCTCGTACAGCGGCCCCACGAGCTGTTCGGCGACGTACTGCTGCTCGCGGCCGTCCACCTCAATGGCCACCCGGATGCCCGCGTGGATGGGGGGCTGGGGCGCGTCCGGCCGATTGCGCGCGATGCCCGCGACGCGGCGGTCAAGCTCCTCGAACGGCCGGATGAACCAGGCGCCGATCGTGCTGCGCGCATCGCTCTGGAAGATGATGCCCTCGAGCCGGACCACGCGGCCCGGGCGGCGGGCCGCGGCCGAGGGCCGCAGGCGCGGGAGGAGCGGCGCGAGGGCCAGACCCGCCCAGCGGAGGGTCAGCCGCATGGCCACCTCTCGCGCATCGCGCCGGCTCCGCCGCTATCCCGCGGTCGGCGCGGGGGCGGCGCTCCCGACCGGCGCCAGCCGGTAGAAGCGCTCGGCGTTGGCGTGTAGGATGCCGGCCTTCGCGGCGTCGGTCAGGTCGGGATGCGCGAGCAGCTCGTCGATCTCCTCGCGGCAGAGGTCGTTGTTCACCTCGTGCGGGAAGTCTGACGAGAACAGCAGGCAGTTGGCGCCGACTTCCTTCACGACGGCGGCGAGGGCCGGCTCGTCGCCTCGCAGCCCACGAACACGCGGCCGTCGCGGAGCTGGCGGCGCAGGTAATCGCGCAAGCGCTCGCCGGGCGGCAGCGTGAGCAGCTCGCCGCGCACGTTGTGCGGCGTGAACGCCTCGTAGGAGCCCTGGAAGCGCTCCAGCGCCAGGAGCAGCCAGGCGACGCCGCCCTCCAAAAAGCCCCAGCGCACGCGCGGGAACCTGTCCAGGATACCGTCGAAGACGACGGCCGCGAGCGCAGTGAGCAGCGTGATCGGGTGACCGAGCGCGTGGACTGGCGCGAAGCTGTGGAAGTCGTCCATGCCCAGCCCGGCGTGGCAGCCGCCGTGGACGGCCAGGCAGCAGCCCAGGCGGTCGGCCTCCTGGTAGAGCGGGTAGTAGTGCTTGGCACCCAGGCTGCCCGTCACCAGATCGACCGGCAGCATGGCGCCGCACATGCCCAGCTCGGTCACGCAGCGGCGCAGCTCGGCGGCCGCGGCCTCCGGCTCCTGGAGCGGCACGAGCCCCATGCCGCGGAAGCGTGGGCTGAAGGCGAGGTAGGTCTCGGCCAACCAGTCGTTGTAGGCGTGGCTGGTGACGATGGCGTAGTCGGGGTAGGGCAGCCGGCCGAAGGCCAGCATGGCGGTTGGGTAGAGCACGGCGGCCTCGATGCCGACGGCGTCCATGAACTCGACCCACTGCTGGGGGCCGACGGCGCGGTTGAAGGCGCCCGGGGGGATGCGGCCGTTGTCGTTGTGCAGGTGGTCGAGCGGCGCGGTGATGCGGTCGGGGGCGCTCAGTCGCGCGGGCTCCCAGGGCGCCGGCAGGCGCCGCGCGATGGCCGCGCTGTCCTCGAAGATGTGTCCATCGGCGTCGATCACCCGCATGCGCGCCATGCTGCTCCCTCCGTGCTCGCCGCGCGGCCCCGCGGGGCCGCCTCGGCTGATCCCCGATCAGGCAACCCTCAGCATAGCACCGCCGCCGCCTGCCCGCCCACGCGGTCAGCGACACCATGATCCAGCTCACCGCACGCCGCCGCGGGCCCGGCGTGGCCGCAGGCGCCGAGCCCCTGCGCGATAATGATGCCGCGACGAGGCGATGCTGGCGGCCCACCGGGGCGAAGGGAGCACATCATGAGTACGACCATCCGCAAGTCGAAAGCGCCTCCCGACACCTACCCGTGGCCGCTCATCCTGCACGTTCGGCCCGCGCTCGACCTCACCGAGGAGCAGTTCTTCGCGCTGTGCCAGCTCAACCGCGATCTGCGCATCGAACGGACCGCCGAGGGAGATTGGAGCGTCATGACCCCCGTAGCAGGTAGCAGCGGCCGGGGCGAGGCTCGCATCATCATGCGGCTCGGCATCTGGGCTGAGCGCGACGGGACGGGGCAGGTGTTTAGCTCGTCCACCGGCTTTCGCCTGCCGAACGGCGCGGTGCGCTCCCCGGACGCGAGCTGGGTGTGGAATAGCCGCCTGGCGCCGCTCTCGGCAGGAGATTGGCAGCGCTTCCTGCCGCTGTGCCCGGACTTCGTGCTGGAGCTACGCTCGCCGTCCGACCGGCTGGAGGTGCTGCAAGCCAAGATGGTGGAGTACGTGGCGAACGGCGCGCGGCTGGGCTGGCTGCTCGATCCCGAGGCCCGTCAGGTGTACGTCTACCGCCCCGAGGCGTCCGTCGACCGGCTCGATCAGCCGGAGCGGCTGGCGGGCGATCCGGTCCTCCCCGGCTTCGTCCTCGACCTCCGCGAGATCTGGTGAGCGCGGGTAGCGTCTAGCTCGCTCGAGCCGTCGTCGCGAGTCGCGCCCGGGCGGCATGGAGGCGGGCCGACGGCCCCGGCGGACCGCTACGATGGTACACTGTTCCCCCTTATCGGGGCACTGGCGCTTGCGGCCACACGTGTTCACTCGGTCCGCACCTGGTACGTATCCTGCCGGGGGGCGGCCGGGGCGCCGTACCCCAAGATGGCCCCGTGGGGATATACACTGGGGCAGGGCTCGCCTCGGAATCCCTCGACCTGTTCGGTGAGCAGCCTGGGGCTGCCGGGCTGCGCGTGCGACCGCGAGCCGAACCGGAGCGGATAGAATGGCTAAGAGGCTTGACATCGACCGGGTGGCCTGACGATTCGAGTACCAGCGTAGCGCGGCCGGAGCCTGGCAACCGTGAAAGCGGCCAACCGCATTTTCTCGCGGCAGCACGGCTGGCGAAGCTGGCGGCGCTGGGTCCCGCCGCTGTTGGCGCTGGCGGCCGACGCGCTCGCGGCGGGGCTGGCCCGCGCGCAGGACCCGGGCTTCACGCTGAACCCCGCCGGGCCGCCGGCGCACGCGATCTCCAACCTGTTCAACATCGTGCTCCTCATGTCCCTGGCGGTGCTGCTGCTCGTCTGGGGCCTGCTCGCCTATTGCATCTGGCGCTTTCGGGCGCGGCCGGGCGCGGCGATCCCCCGGCAGGTGCAGGGCAACATGCGGCTGGAGATCGGCTGGACGCTGGCGCCGGTCGTGGTGCTGGCGGTGCTCGCCGTGCTGGAGCTGCCGACCATCTTCGGCGCCGCGGCGGCCCAGCCGAACGCGCTGACGGTCGTCGCCACCGGCAACCGCTTCTGGTGGGGCTTCGAGTACCCCGATCAGGGCGTCGTCACCGCCAACGAGCTGCACATTCCCGTCGGCGTGCCCGTGCGCGTCCAGCTGCGCTCCGCCGACGTGATCCACGCGCTGTGGATCCCGCGCTTGAACGGCAAGACCGACATGGTGCCGGGCCAAACGAACGAGATGTGGCTCCAGGCCAGCACGCCCGACGTCTACGTGGGACAGTGCAGCGAGCTGTGCGGCATCCAGCACGCCGGCATGCTGTTGCGCGTGATCGCCGAGCCCCAGGACCAGTTCAACGCGTGGCTGGCGCGCGAGGCGGCGCCCGCCGCGGCCCCCACGAGCGACCCGGCACGCCAGGGCCAGCAAGTGTTCCAGACGAACGCCTGTGGCGACTGTCACACGGTGAAGGGCACCGCGGCCGCGGGCACCGCCGGCCCCGACCTGACGCACGTCGCCAGCCGCCAGACGCTTGCCTCGGGCGTGATCCCGAACACGCCCGAGCAGCTGCGCCGCTGGCTGGACAACCCGCAGGTGGTCAAGCCGGGCGCCTTCATGCCGACGTTCCGCCTGAGCGACACCGACCTGGCCGCGCTGACCGCTTACCTGGACGAGCTGAGGTAATCATGGCTACCGCCGAGCGCGAATACATCAGCCCCGTGCCCCGCGCCAGCAGCCCCGGCTGGCTCCTCACCTGGATGACCACCGTCGATCACAAGCAGATCGGCATCATGTACCTGATTACGGGGCTGGTGTTCTTCGCCATCGGCGGGCTGGAGGCGCTGCTGATCCGCCTGCAGCTGGCCACGTCGGGCGCGACGGTGCTCGCGCCCGACGTCTACAACGAGCTGGTGACGGTCCACGGCATGACAATGCTGTTCTGGGTCGGCATGCCGATCCTGTTCGGCTTCGCGAACTACCTCGTGCCGCTGATGATCGGCGCGCACGACATGGCGTTTCCCCGGCTGAACGCCATGAGCTACTGGCTGCTGCTGTTCTCGGGGCTGCTGCTGTACTTCAGCTTCCTCGCCGGGGCCGCGCCCGACATCGGCTGGTATGGCTACGCGCCGCTGACCTTGGCCCCGTACACCGGCGCGGGCCGCACCGAGTTCTGGCTGCTGGCGCTGGCCGTGTCGGCGATTGGCACGATCGCCACGGGAGTGAACATCACCGCCACCGTGCTCACGCAGCGGGCGCCGGGCATGACGCTAGGACGCGTGCCGATGTTCGCCTGGATGTCGGTAATCGCGAGCCTCCTGTTCATCTGGGCGGTGCCGCCGTTCACCGCCGCGGCGGCGATGGTGTACATCGACCGCACCCTGGGTGCTCACTTCTACGACGCGGCCGCGGGCGGCGACCCGATCATTTACCAGCACCTGTTCTGGGCGTTCGGCCACCCGGAGGTGTACGTGCTGGCGCTGCCCGCGTTCGGCATCATCTCCGAGGTGATCCCCGTGTTCTCCCGCAAGCCGCTGTTCGGCGCCCCGTTCGTCGCCGCCGCCAGCATCGGCATCGCCGGGCTCAGCATGATGGTGTGGGCGCACCACATGTTCACCGTCGGCCTCGGGCCGCTCGCCAACACGTTTTTTGGCGTGATGAGCATGCTCATCGCCATCCCGACCGGCATCAAGATCTTCAACTGGCTGGCCACGATGTGGGGCGGCGCGCTGCGCTTCACCACTGCGATGCTGTTCTGTCTGGGCTTTCTCGGCACGTTCGTGATCGGCGGCATCACCGGCGTCCACGTCGCGGTGGTGCCGATGGACTGGCAGATCTCGGACAGCTACTACCTCGTCGCGCACTTCCACTACACGCTGTTTGGCGGCGTCATGATGGCGATTTTCGCCGGCGTGTATTACTGGTTCCCGAAGATCACCGGCCGCTTCCTGGACGAACGGCTCGGCAAGTGGCACTTCTGGCTCACGCTCATCGGCTTCCACCTGACCTTCTTCTCGCAGCACGTGCTCGGCATGCTCGGCATGCCGCGCCGCATCTACACCTATCCACCGTATGCTGGGTGGCCAGAGTGGAACCTGGCGTCCACGATCGGCGCGGCGATCCTCGGCGTGGCGATGGTGATCTTCGTGTGGAACATCCTGGTCAGCCTGCGCCACGGCGCGGTGGCCGGTCCGGACCCGTGGGACGGCTTCACGCTGGAGTGGGCCACGTCGTCGCCGCCGCCGCCCGAGAACTTCGCTGCGCCGCTGCCGCCGGTCCGCAGCCGCCGGCCGCTGTGGGACGCCAAGTACCCCGAGCTGGCCGACTGGAGAGCCGACCATGCCTGATTGGCGGCGCGCGGACACGAACCTGGTGGGCGTGGGCATCTTCATCACGTCGGAGGCCGTCTTCTTCATCGCCTTGATCATCGTCTACGTCGTCTATCACGGCCGCGCGACGAGCGGCCCGAGCCCGCGCGAGGTCCTCGACGTGCCGTACGCCGCGGTCATCACCGTGCTGCTGCTCGCCAGCAGCTTCACCATCACGCGGGCGGGCGCGCGGCTGGGCCGCGACGATCGCCGCGGCGCGCTGCTCTGGCTGTTCGCGACGATCGCGCTGGGTGCGGCGTTCTTGCTCGGCCAGGGCAACGAGTACCGGCACCTGGTCGCCGAGAACGTGACGCCCGCGCGCAACCTGTTCGGCACGACGTTCTACACGCTGACGGGCTTCCACGGGCTGCACGTGCTGGTCGGGCTGGTGGCGCTGCTGATTGCCGCCGGGGTGGGCGTCAAGGGGCGGCTCACGGCGCGCGGGCACGGCGGCTTCGAGGCGGTCGCGCTGTACTGGCACTTCGTGGATGGCGTATGGGTCGTGGTGTTTAGCGTCATCTACTTGTGGACGTTGCTATGAGCCCGCGCTCGCGCAAGCCGCCCCGTCAGAACGAGCGTCCGGCTGCCAGCGGCCGCCCGGGCGCTTCTGCCCCGGGCACGCCGGGGCAGGCTCCTGCCGGGGAGCTGCACCCCGCGCCCGGCGCGGCGCACCTGCCCGCGCCAACGGTATGGCCCTGCGCGCTGGCGGCCGGCATCACGCTCATCGCGCTCGGCCTGGTGACCACGCTCGCCTTCACGGTCGCGGGCGTGGTCGTGTTCGCGCTGGCCCTGGCGGGCTGGCTGGGGGAGCTACTCCGTGACCAATGACGAGATCACGCGCCGACGCTTTCTGAACAACGTGAGCCTGGGGCTCAGCGGCCTGGCCGGGCTGGTGCTCGGCGTGCCCGTGATCGCCTACCTGCTCAACCCGCTGCTGAATCCGGAGGGTCGGGAGTGGGTCGACGTGGGCCCGGTGGACAGCTTCCCGCAGGGTCGCACGGTGCTGCGCGCGGTCGCCGACCCGTCGCCGCTGCCGTGGGCCGGGCAGACGGCGCAGACGGCGGCCTGGGTGCGGCGGACCGGCGCGCAGGAGTTCACGGTCTTCTCCGTCAACTGCACGCACCTGGGCTGCCCCGTGGACTGGAAGCCCGACGCGAACCTGTTTCTCTGTCCCTGCCACGGCGGCGTGTACTATAGCGACGGCACGGTGGCCGGCGGCCCGCCGCCGCGACCGCTGATTCACTACCCGGCGCGCGTACAGGAGGGGAAGCTGCAGGTGCAGAGCCCGCTCTTCCTGCAGATCACGGGCTAGCGGGAAGGAAGTAGGAAGGGGTGGGGGACACCGCAGGCGAGGCAGGAAGCATGTGGAAGCGGGTCTGGCGGTGGGCCGACGAGCAGCTCGGCTTCACGGAGACGATCCTGCCCATCATCCAGCACCCCGTCCCGCGCGGGGTGAACTGGTGGTACGTCTTCGGCAGCGCCACCCTGGTCGCGTTCCTGGTGCAGGTGATCACCGGCGTGGCGCTGGCCTTCACCTACGTGCCCGCGCCCAACAGCGCCTACGACACCATCCAGTTCATCAGCCAGCGGGCCGTGCTGGGCAACATGATCCGCGGCATCCACTATTTCGGCTCGTCGGCGATGGTGATCCTGATCGGCATCCACGCCATCCAGGTGTTCCTGTTCGGCGCCCACAAGTGGCCGCGCCAGTTCAACTGGCTGACGGGCGTGCTGCTGCTCGGCCTGACGCTGGCGATGGCGTTCACGGGCCAGCTCCTGCGCTGGGACCAGGACGGCTATTGGACAGTAGCCGTCCTGGCCAGCATGGTCGAGCGCGTGCCGCTCGTGGGCCACTGGCTGGTGCAGCTCGCCGTGGCGGGGCAGACCATCGGCGGCGCGACGCTGACTCGCTTCTTCGCCACGCACGTCTTCCTGCTGCCGGCGCTGATTTTCGCGCTGATCGGCGTCCACCTCTATCTGGTCGTGCGGCACGGCATCTCGGAGCCGCCACGGCCGGGCGTGGTCGTCGATCCCGCCACCTACCGCCAGCGCTACCACGAGCTGCTGAAGCACGGCGAGCCGTTCTGGCCTGACGCCGCCTGGAAGGACGTGGTGTTCGCGCTCGCGGTTGGCGCGTGCGTGGTGGTGCTGGCGATCGTCATCGGCGCCCCAGCGCTCGGCCGCCCGGCCGACCCGACGATCATCCAGGCCGACCCGCACCCCGATTGGTACTTCCTGTGGCTGTTCGCGCTGCTGGCGCTGTCGCCGCCGTCGCTGGAGAGCCTGATCATTCTCGGGTTCCCGGTGCTGCTCGGCGTAGTATTGTTCCTGGTGCCGTTCCTGGGAGCCACGGGCGAGCGCGCGCCGAGCCGGCGCCCATGGGCGGTGGGCGGCGTGGCGCTAGTGGTGTTCACGATTGGGGTGCTGATCGTGGCGGGCTACGCGGCGCCCTGGTCGCCAGACACGCAGGCGCAGGCGCTGCCGGCCGACGTGACGCACTCGCTCAGCGGCGATGCAGCGCGGGGCGCGCAGACGTTCGTGGACAAGGGCTGTATCGACTGCCACCGTATCGCCGGCACGGGCGGCCGGCGCGGCCCCGACCTGACCTACGTGGGCGACCGACTGAGCCCCGATCAACTCACGCTGCGGATCATCAACGGCGGCAACAACATGCCGGCCTACGGGGGCAACGTCACCACCGACCAGCTCACGGCGCTGGTCACTTTCCTCTCCCAGCGCCGCTACCAGCCGTAGACTGCCGGCGAGGCTAGCTGGCGGCGAGGCCGAGGACGCGGCGCGCGTTCTCCAGCAGGATCTTGGGGCGCACCTCGTCGCGGAAGGGGGCGGCCGCGAAGTCGGCCAGCCAGCGCTCGGGGCTGATGACCGGGAAGTCGGAGCCGAAGAGCACCTTGTTCTGGAGCAGCGTGTTCGCGTACTGGATGAGCGACGGCGAGAAGTATTTGGGCGACCAGCCGGACAGGTCGAAGTAGACGTTGGCCTTGTGCAGGGCTACCGACAGCATGTCGTCCTGCCAGGGCCAGGACGGGTGGGCGCCGATGATCGTCAGGTTCGGGAAGTCGGCCGCCACGTCGTCGAGATGCATCGGGTGGGCATATTTCAGGCGCAGCCCCGTGCCGCCGGGCGCGCCCGCGCCCACGCCGGTGTGGCCGGTGTGGAAGATGACGGGGATGCCCAGCTCCTCGGCCTTCGCCCACAGCGGGTAGAAGCGCCGGTCGTCGGGGAAGAAGGCCTGGGTGATCGGGTGAAGCTTCAGCCCGCGCAGTCCCAGCTCCGTCACCGCCCGCTCTAGCTCCCGCACGGCCGCGCGGCCCAGCCAGGGATCGACGGTCGCCCAGCCGATGAGCACGTCGGGGAAGCGGCGCATGACCGCGGCGACGTAGTCGTTGCCCACCCCCCGGCTGTTCTCGGTCGTCGTGTTGTCGATGTCGAAGACGACCGCCATCAGGCGCAGCCGACGGTACAGCTCGACCATCTGCTCGACGGTCATGCCCATGACGGGGCTGCGGAAGTACTGCGCCATCTGCGCGGCGCGCGGGCTGGGCGCCATGTCCGGCGGGCGGGGGATGTGGGTATGCACGTCGATGCCGCGCAGGGCACTGGTGTCGGGGCTCATGCTGCTCTCTCCGCGCGTCCGCGGCGCCGGCCCGGCTCGGCTGGCGCATCGCGGCATGATAGCCCGGGGCGCGGGCGCCGTCTGGCGGCCCGACGCGGCGCGCTAGCGGCTTGTCTACGGTCAACTTGTTCGGTGTTGGCAGTTGCCAACACCGAACAAGTTGACCGTGACGAGGTGCTAGCGCGAGGGCGGCTGACTGCTCATGGTGTTTACGGGCGTGATGGTGCCCGACGTGCCGTCGAAGGTGAACACCGTCCACCAGCGCCCCACACCCGAGGGCACATCAAACGATTGCAGGGTGCTGCTGCCACGCAGGACTTGGACGTGGGCGCCACTGGCGGCCAGCGTACCGTCGTTGCTGTACTGGTGGACCGCATAAGTGTACTGGCCCGGACTCGCCTGGGTGATCGTGATCGTCTCGGGCCCGGCGCCGTTCCTGGCGTCGGTGTCGAGCGACGCGCCGGCCGCGCTCCGCGTGTAGGCGTCGACCTTGTTGGTGGCGCCGCCGCCCGGCAGGTAGAGCACCGCGTCGAGGTCGCGCGGCGTGCTCCCCCAGGTGAGCACGATGCGGAACTGGCCGGCAGCCAGCGACTGCGACAGCGCGAAGTTCTGCGTGGCGCTACCGGTCGGCGGGACAGTGACGCTCGCGCTGTCGCCGATGTAGCCGGTGGCCGTGACGCTGACCTGGACGACGCCGGGGGTCAGGCCGGCGAGCTGGTAATTGCCCCCGGCATCCGTCGTCGCCGCGGCGCCCGTGCCGGTCACGCTCACCGTCGCCCCGGCGAGCGGCTGACCGCTCTGCGCGTTGCGGACCAGGCCGGTGATGCTCGGCGCCGACACCACCGCGGCTGGGACCGGCGTGGGGGGCAGCGCCTGGGCCGGCACCACCGGCGCGGGTTGCGCCGGGAAGGGCGTCGGATAGTAGGCGATCGGCGCGGCCGCGAGCGGACCGATCACGGGCGCGGCGAACGGCGCGCTCAGCACGGCCGGCGGCGCGGGGGCGGCCGCGGTATTGGCCGCGGGCGCGGCAGGGCTATTGGCCGCGGGCGCGGCCGCGCTGCTCGGCCCGACCGCCGGGCTCGGCGCCGCGCTCGCGCCGCTCGTCGGCCCGGCGACGGCGCCGGGCGCCGCGAACGGCGCGGCGAGGGCGCCGGCGGGGTCGGCCGCGCGGGTGGCAGGCGGCGCGCTGGGCGGAGCGGCGGGGGCAGCGGCGCTGGGCGCGGCGGCCTCGGCCGGAGCCGCCAGCGCGGCCACCAGGGCCGCGAGCCGCGTGCCGCAGGCTGTTACCTGGTCCTGGTACGCGTCGGGGGCCGGGTCGGGCTGGAACCAGGCGGCGAGCAGATCGGCCTCGGGGCCGAACGGCGTCGGCCCGCCCACGAGCGCGCCGACGAACAGCATCCCAAACAGGTGGTACCAGGGCCCCAGCCGGTCGTCGGCGCGCGGGTCGTCGGCGGGGCGAAGGGCGGCCAGCTTGCCGACGAGCGCCGGCACCTCGGCGGCGGTCCGCACGGTATAGCGCGGGTCGCTTGCGGCGCGCGCGGCGTCGGCGCTGCCGCGGTCGCCGGCGCTCCAGCCGACCAGCGCGTCGGCGCCGTCGCGGCTGGCGAAGGCTAGCTCCTTGAGCAGGTTGTGCGCGACCAGCGTGGCGAGCGGGTAGTCGCCGCCCGTCACGTCGAGCGCCAGGCGGAGCACGTCCGGCGGCTGCAGCGCCTCGTCGCTCGCCGCGACGCGCGCCGCCAACAGCGCCTCGTAGCTCGCGTCGCCCGCCTCGCCGTGGCTCTGGTCGCGGGTGAGCGTGACGAAGGGGTTGTCGGGGTAGCGTGGGGCCTCACGCCGCGTCAGCAGCCAGCCCAGCGCATCGTCGGTCCGCGGGGGCTCGCCGTCGCGCAGCCTGGCCGTCAGCGCCCTTAGCGCGTCTGGGCCGGGGGCGAGCGACGCGAGCGCGCTCTGCTGCACGCTCAGGACCAGCGTGCCGGCATCCCAGCGGGTGCGGAGCGTGTCGAGCAGCGCCGGCCCGGCGGGGCACTGCTGCAGCGTATTCGTCGCGCCCGGGGCGCTGGCCGGCTGGCTCGACGGGGCCGCGGCCGGCGCGGGCGCGGCCGCCGCATTCGCCGTCTCGGCGCCGGCCGACGCCGTCGCCTGGTCCGACGCGCTGGCGGCTCCCGTCGGGTCGGTTGTCTGGGCCGGCCCGCCGGCGACCTGGAGCGCGTCCGCGGGCTGGCCCGTGGCGCTGTCGGTTTCGGTGCGCTCGGTGCAGCTGGCGGCGCCGGCACAGGCGTCGGCCTGCTCGAGCGACCGCGACGGCGCGCCGAACGGCGGCGGCTCGTCGTCCGCGACCCCGCGCGCGGCCGGCTGCGCCAGCGCCGCGGTGCTGCCGGCGGCGCCGGGGCCGGGCAGCGGCGCCAGCAGCGCGGCCAGCAGCAGCAGGGCCCCGACCGCGCGGCGCAGCCGGCCGCGCGATCGCGCTCCACCCCGCTCCCCACGGCCGTACCGCCCGCTCGCGTCGCTCGTCATCCGCCGCTCCTGGTGCGCCCCCACGCTCCGTGTCATCGTCCCGCGCCCCCACGACGTCCTCAGAACCCCACAATATACGTAAAGCCCCGCGCGCCCGCCAAACGCGCGGACCGCGACGGGTGCGCGGACAGCACGGGGGACGTTAGCCGGCGCTGGCGAGCTGGGCCAGGCGGGTGAGGCAGGCGCCCAGCGGCGGCGCGGCGCCCGGGCGCACCCCGCTCAGCCCGAGCGCGAGGACGAGCTGGGGCGTCTCGCGGCGCACGGCGAGGCGGTCCAGATGTGCTGCCCACGGGCCGAGCGCGCCGACCAGCCGCTCGCTCAGCTCGGCGGCCGCCCCGCCACCGTTCGCGCGCCACAGGCCGTCGGGGCCTGGTGCAGGCGTCCAGCCCGCCTCGAGGGCGGCGCGGCGGGCGTCGCCCCCGAGGAGGCTCTGCGCGCGGTACACCTCCAGCCCCCACAGCGGGCGTCGGCGTAGCTCGGCGCGTACCACTAGCACGTCGCCGCGCCGTCGCAGGCGGTTCCAAAGCCACACGAACGGCATCTCGCGCGACTGGAGAAAGCCGGTGAAGCTGAGCTGCCGGAACGGCGCGCGCGCCTCGGGCACCGTCAGCTCGAACGCCGCCATCGTGATCCAGCGCACGTACAGCTTCTTGCCGAGGGGGCGCGCCTCGGCGTAGGCCCAGCGGCTCACCGCCGCGGCCCGCCGCCGATTGATCAGCGTGCCGCCGAGCAGCCAGGCCACCCAGAGCCCGGCCCCGAAGAACAGCAGGATACCACCGATCTGGTCGAGTCGGTCCACCATTCCCCCTTGCCAGCCGGGCGCCGGTGCGGCTAGTGTGCCACATCGGCGGGCCGGCGGGCAGCGGCCGGCGCCCGTGCCCACGGGACCATTTGCCCGCTCGTGCCCCCGCCACGGCGTATGCTATGCTCAGGGCCAGCGGGCACACCCGCGCGGCCGACGCAGGAGGTGCGCGATGCCGGATGAGAAGCGCACGGGGTTGTTTGGCCTAGTCGACAACTTCAAAGAGATCTTCTACGGGATGGCGTCGCACGACATGACCCGCTACGCGATCCGCACGCGGGCCAGCATGGAGCACTTGTTCATCCTCATCACGATGGGGGACCTGCTGGGCGTGCCGATCCTGCCGCCGTACTACTCGCTGCGCCTGCTCCCGCACGTGGTGCCGCAGATCGCCACCTGGAAGCGGCGCATGCTCCGCGAGAAGGACCTGACTGACGCAATGGCCTGAGGCGAGCCGTCAGCGGTCAGCCGTCAGCTATCAGCAGACGGGCCACCGTCGACTCCTGAAAGCTGATAGCTGACAGCTAATAGCTGGAGCGGTCATGACTCTCCGAGACGTGTTCCTGCAGCAGCCCGAGCGGCGCTACATCATGTTTGGCGGCAAGGGCGGGCTGGGCAAGACGACCTTCTCGGCGGCAACGGCCTACTGGCTCGCGCGGCAGGGCAAACGGGTACTCGTCTTTTCCGTCGATCCCCAGGCCAGCCTCTCCGACATCTTCGAGCAGGACATCTTCGGCAAGGGCCCCGTGCAGATCATGGACAACCTGTGGGCCCAGGAGATCGACGCGGATCAGCGCATCAAGGCGTACCAGGACGAGATCCGCCAGAAGATCCTCGACATGTACGGCTTCGACCAGGTGCCCGAGGAGATCGAGAACTATATCGCCGCGGCCTCGGCCGAGCCAGCGATGGAGGAGAGCGCGATCTTCGACGCCGTGGTCGACATCGTCGTGCAGGGCGACTACGACTACTATATTTACGACCTGGTGCCGCTCGGCCACGCGCTCTACTATCTCAGCATGGCGAAGGTCTACGACGAGTGGATCGGTAAGATCACCAAGCTGCGCGAGGAGATGCGCGAGTACGACGCGGTCGCCTCGAAGATGCGGCGCCAGAAAGTGGTCGAGGAAGACCAGATCCTGAACGAGCTGCAGTATATCCGCAGCCGCATCAGCGCCTCGTCGGCGATCCTGACCGACCGCCGCAAGACCGCGTTCTTCTTCGTCCTCGTGCCCGAGGAGATGATTCTCGTCGACACGCGCAAGGCGGCGGAGCTGTTCGCGCGCTTCGACGTGCCGATCTCGGGCTACGTCGTGAACCGAGTGGTGCCGCCCGAGCTAGCGCAGCAGAACGTGCCCGACTATCTCCGGAATCGCATCACGATGCAGCAGCGGTACCTGGCCGAGATCGACCGCGATTTTGGCGCCGCGGTGCTGGCGCGCGTGCCCGAGCTGGAGCGCGACGTGACGGGCCTGCCGGCCATCGAGCGGCTGGCGGGCATCATGTACGGGACGTAGCGATCAGCTGTCAGTTATCAGCAGTCAGCCTGTGGCTGGATTCTGCCGGGGCGTGAGCACCCGCCGGGGTGCGGTTCGACGGCTGGCGCTGGTCGGGCGAGACTCGGTGATAGCTGACGGCTGATAGCTGACGGCAGGAGCGAGCATGCCCGACATCACCGAGTCGATGACGCAGTACATGCAGGCGCATGCGGGCCTGAAGTACATCTTCTTCGGCGGCAAGGGCGGCGTGGGCAAGACGGCGCTGGCCGGCGTGACGGCGCTGTGGTTCGCGCGCCAGGGCCGCCGCACCCTCCTCGCCTCGACCAACCCCGTCCACAGCCTCTCGGGGTTACTCGGTCAAGATGTGTTCGGGCGCCACACGCCCGTCGCGGACGTGCCCAACCTGTGGGCCTACGAGATCGATACGCATGAAACCATCGAGCGCTCGAAACAGGACATCAAGGACAAGATCCAGTGGTTCCTGAAGTTCGCCGAGATCTCCACGAAGGCCGACGAGTTCGTGGAGTCGGCGACGATGAACCCGGCGTTCGAAGAGTCGGCGATGTTCGAGAACATGATCGACCTCATGTTCAAGGACGAGTACGACGTATACGTGTTCGACACGGCGCCGACGGCGAACGCGCGGCGGCTGTTGGGCATGTCGAAGATCTACTCGCTGTGGGTCAACAAGATGCTCAAGTCGCGCGAGGAGGCGCGGTCGCTGCGGGAGATGCTCTCCTTCTCGAAGAAGAAGGAGGAGGACCCGCTGATGGACTACCTGGTGAGCTTTCAGGAGCGCATGGAGCACGCGCGGGTGCTGCTCACGGACGCCACGAAGACCGCGTTCTTCTTCGTCACGCTGCCCGAGGCGCTGCCCATCGCGGTGATTACGCGCTTCATCCAGTGGTTCCACGACTTCGGCATTCCCGTGGGCGGCGTGATCGTGAACATGCTGATCGACCGCCGCACGGTGGGCGCCGACACGGCGGCGTTCGTGCGCAACCGCGTGGCCATGCAGGACGAGCACATGGCGACGATCTGGGAGCAGTTCGACGGCCAGGTGCGGGCTATCCTGCCGCTGTGGGAAACGGAGGTGCGCGGCGTGCCGATGCTCCAGCGCACCGCCGACGCCCTCTTCGGCCCGGCGCTCGCATCGGCTCAATCGTAGTGCCGGATGGCAGCGTCGGCGCCGCCGCGTCGAGTTTATCGAATCGTCCGCACGAACCCGCCGACAGTCGATGACTTCCTCTCGGATGATGCCCGGGGACGGGCATCCCCATCGGACCCGCCGGCGATACGCCGCCTGCGCAGTGGGCGGTCCGTGTTCGCGACAGAGGCCCAGGCAAGGCGACGAGCGCGCGCGCTTCCCGTACTTGGCAGTTACATTGCCCTGCTGGAGATCAATCCGGAAAGCTCGGTGCAGATCGAGCGCACGCTGAGCGCCGGGCACCACACTATTTGGGGCGCTCCAGAGGTACTGCTTGCCGCGGTGGTAGCCGTGGTGCCAGTATACGGTGGGAACAGGAATGGAGAGTCACGTCATGGCATTCGAGCTGTGGTCCGGGGCGTCGGGCAACTTGCTGAGCATTCATGAAACCGAAGCCGACGCACTCAGCATGGTGTTGAAAGTCGCGGTTGCCAACGACGCCGAGTACATCGCAAGCCTGGGCCTCCTCTACGACAACGGCCGGCGCTCTAGGCTGATTGCGCAGGGCGCCGAGCTGGTGGAACGTGCACGCCAGGCCAGCGCCAGCGATCCATCTCGTAGAGCCGCGCGCAAGCAGCGTGCTTCCGCGTAGGATTGCGCCAAGTGCGTCCGTGGATGTCGCCCCGGAGCGTGCCCGTGCTCCAGCGCACCGCCGACGCCCTCTTCGGCCCGGCGCTCGCCCCGGCGTGAGCGGCATCAAGGACTCGGTCGGCCCCGACGCCATTTACGGCCTCGGCACACGCATCGAGTAGCGACACCGAGCGATCCCCCGTAACAAACACGGCACAACTGGTGCCACCCCACGGCCACCGACTGCTGCTGTTCGCGGACGGTCGCACGTTCCCGGGCGCCGCGCCGTACCTGGGCCGCGCCAGGGGGGCGCATTGGTACGCCGCTTGCTGGCGGGCCGATAATGCTGCCGATCAGCATTCGTCAGGGAGGGTGTGTCCATGCAGCGCGCGGTGCTCGTGCCAGTTCTGGTCTCGTCGCTCATCTCGGCGGCCGTCGCCTTCGCCGTCGGCGTGCTCCTCTACCCGCCGTACAGTCACGCCGCGCAGGGCACCGAGCAGGCGTCCCCCTCGGCGCAGACGGCCCCGCCGACGTCAGCCCCTGCCGCGCCGGGAGCCGAGCCCACGCCGCCGAGCACGCCGGCAGCAGTCGCGCCCGGCGCGGGCGCGGCGCCCACCGAGCCGGGGCCAGCGGCCGCCCCGGCCACGGCCGCGGCCCAGCCCGCCCTCCCGGTCGTGCGCGCGCAGCGCATCGAGGTGGTCGACCCGCAAGGCACGCTGCGCATGCGCCTGGGCGTCGAGGACAGCGGCGCCGCGAACATCGTGGTGTACGATGCCGCGGGCAAGCTGCGCGTGGCGCTGGGCCTGGCCGACGACGGCCAGCCGATCATGGGCTTCTGGGACCCGAACAACCACCCGCGCGTGGGCGTGGGCTTCAATCCCAACGGCGATCCAAACCTCGTGATCCGCAACCCCGACGGGGGCGTCACCTGGCAGGCGCCGCCGCCGCCCTCGGCGCCGTCGCGGTAGGCGGCGGTCCGTACGAGCGGCTACTCCTGAGAAGGCCCGTGTCGCCCCGCCGCCGGGTGTCGTCGGAGCGTGCGCCGGTGGAGTCAGCGGAGTGGGAGAGCGCAGGCCGGGCCGGCGCGATGCTGGCGCCGGCCCGGCCTGCGCGGTGGGGTGCGGGCCCGGCCAGGCGGTGAGCGCAGTGCGCGCCCCCAAGTAGTATCGTCCGCGGAGAACCCGAGGCTGTGTACGGCTGGCGCTACGAGGATCGCGGCGGCTGCTGCAACTGCTGCGGCTGCCTGACGCTGCTGGTGGTGCTGCTCGTCGGGCTGGCGCTGCTGGCCGCCGTCGCGGGCGGCCGCTAGCCTACCCCGAGCAGGCGCTCGCTGCCGCAACGTGCGGGGCGCTAGAGGCGTATGCCCAGCCGCCGGCCTAACCCGCTCGCCGGGGTCGCCGCGCGGGTTCATGCAGGCTGCGAGCAATTGTGGGCGCGGCATGTGCCCGCGAGCGCAAGATCATGTTAACATTAAGGTGATCCTTAATAGTCTGCTGCGTGGTGGCAGGACCGATGTTGAATTCACCCGCGAGCCTCGACCATCTGCAAACGTTCCACGCGGTCGCGAGCGAGCGCAGCTTCGCGCGCGCCGCCGAGCGCCTTCAGCTTTCGGAGGCCACCGTCCACGGCCACCTGCGCGCGTTGGAACGCCACTACGGCACGCCGCTGTTCGCCGTGCGCCACCGACGTGTCTACCTGACCGACGAGGGCGCGGAACTATACGAGTACGCCGAGCGCGTGTTCCACCTTCTCGACAACGCGGAGCAGATCGCCGCCACCACCGACGCACCGGCACCCGGACGGCTGGTGCTCGGGGCAAGCACCACCATCGCCAACCACCTGCTGCCGCCCGTACTGGGCTGCTTCGCGCGCGCGCACCCCGACGTGCGCGTCGCCGTGGCGGTGGGCACGAGCGCCCAGACGATCGCCTGCGTGCAGGCGGGCGAGGTGCCTTTTGGTCTCGTCGCCGTCCCGGTGAGCCATGCTGACCTCGCGGTCCAGCCGTTCGCCACGGACGAGATGGTGCTGATCGTGCTGCCCGAGCACCCGTGGGCGAGCGAGACGGCGCTGCCCCTGGAGGCGCTGCACGGCGCCCCCTTCCTCAGGCGCGAGCCGGGCTCCGCCACGCGGGCGCTAGTGGATTCGCGGCTGGCTCGGGTTGGCGTGACCGTCGCGACGGCCATGGAGCTGGGCAGCACCGAAGCGCTCAAAGAGGCTGTGCTGGCCGATGCGGGCGTGGCGTGGGTGCCCCGCCTCACCGTGCTGCGCGAGCTGGCGGCCGGCGCGCTCGTCGCCGTGCCGGTGCCCGGCGTGGACCTGCGACGCCCCCTGTCCGTCATCGCGCCGCACGGCGCTCGCCTGGCGCCTATCGCGGACACGCTGCTCCAGCTCCTCCGCGTCGCCAACCCGCTGGGACCCGATGCGGCCGTCCCGGACCTGGCTCCCGACGACGGCGCGGCGCTCGCCGGATCGCTGGCCGCGCCGCCGGCAGTGTAGACTGCGAGGCAGTCCCGCGCTATCCCTTGTCGGCCGCCGGGCAGAGCCCCACGCCAGGGGAGCCGGATGTTCGACCTCGCGGTCCACTTGCTGCGCTTCCGCTCCGAGGTCACCAGCCCGCTGCGGCTGCCCCCGGCGACGGGCGCGGCCTTGCGCGGCGCCCTGTTCGGCGCGCTGCGCGACGAGTACTGCGCGGCGGGCGGCGGCTCCGCCTGCGGCCAACCGCCGACGAGCGATCGCTGTCCGGTCTGCTTCCTGCTCGCCCCTGTCGCCGCCGACCACCCTCGTGGTCGGGACGTGCCGCGCCCATACGTCCGACGCGTCGCGCCCGGCGCTTCCCTGGCCTACGCGCCCGGCCAGACCTTCGAGTTCGCGCTCGCCACCTTCGGTCGGGCGCTCGGCGTGTTCCCTTACGCGCTGCTCGGCGTACAGGCGATGGGTCAGCGCGGGCTTGGGGTCGGGCGCGGCGGCCGCTTTCGGCTGACCGAAGTCTGGGCCGAGAACCCCCTGGCCGGCGCGCAAGAGCGCGTCTACCGCGCCGCCGACGGCGGCGTCGCCACGCCCGCGCTGCCCGTCGACGCCACCCAGGTCGCCGCCGCGGCCGCCGCCCTCGCCGGGAGGTTCGCCGGCGCGGCGGCACCAGATGCGGGGCCGGCGGTCCCTATGCCGCACGCGGCACCTGGAGCGCAGCGCGCGTCCGGCACGGCACGCCCAGCGCTGCGGCTGACGTTCCGCACGCCCACGCGGCTGGTCGAGGGCGGACGGCTCGTGAAGCCGGACACCTTCGCGCTGCGGAGCCTGCTCGCGCGCCTGCTGGAGCGGCTCGACGCGCTCGGCGACCGCTACGGCGCGGGACCGACCGGGGTTACGCCGGCCGTTGTCCTGGCGCAGGCCGAGCGGGTGCACGTGGCCGAGCGGCGGCTCGCCTGGCGCGACCTCTTTCGGGGCTCCGGTCGCCACGGTCGGCAACTCCCGATGGGCGGGCTCGTCGGCGAGGTCGTCCTCGACGGCGACGTCGAGCCGCTGCTCCCCTGGCTGCTGTGGGGCAGCCTCGTCCACGTGGGCAAAGACGCCGCGATGGGCAACGGCCTATTCGCGGTGGAGATCGCCTAACCCGCGTCGCCTCTACTTGCGGAGTGTCGCCCGCCCGGCGTACGCTAGAGGCAGCCAGCGGGCTCACGCGCGGCGACGCGCAGCGGCACGATCCGCCGAGGATGCTGAAACACGCTTGCGCTTCACTGTAGTCGCCGTATCACCAGGACACAGTCCGACGATCCGCTACGAGGATACGCCAGTCCTGCGACCGTGAGCGCCGCACAGCACGAGGCCCGGTCAGCAACCAGCGCGCTGGCCGGGCCTTTTGCTGCTGCTGGAGCGGTTTCCCGGATGGTTGGCCCGGGCGTGCCGGCCGGGCGGCGGGGGACGAGCCCCCGCCCTACCGCGCCTTCGCCAGGATAGAGGACAGCACCAACTCCGGCCGGGTGGCGGGGGTGTGGCGCGGCATCCGGCGAGTGCCCCTGCGCCCGTCCCGGAGCCGGAGCGACCGGTCGGGCCGGCGCCGCGGGGGCGTGGGGCGCGGCATCCGGCCAGCGCCCCTGGCCCCGCCCTACCGCGCACGACGGCTCAACGTCCGCAAGCGCCGCTGTTGGCTAGCGGCGCGCGGGGACACCGCCAGGCGGGTCAGTCTTCGCCGCGGATGTACTCGCCCAGGCCGGGGCGGTAGCGCTTCTCGTCGAGGAACTGGCGGATGCCTTTCTCGCGCCCGTTCTCCGGGTCCGTCGCGCGCAGCGCGGTGGCCTTCGCCGCCATGTACTCCTCGGCCTGCCAGTAATCCATCGTGCGGGCCGTCTTGAACACCTCTTTGGCCGCGCGCAGCGTGTGCGGGTTCTTGTTCAGCAGCTTGCGCGCCAGCTTCACCGTCTCGTCGCGGAGCTGCGCACGGGGCACGGCGAAGTTCACCAGCTTCATCGCCGCCGCCTGCTTGCCGTCGAAGGTGTCGCCGGTCAGGATGTAGTACAGGGCGTCGCGGTACGTCATGGCGTCGGCGATCACGCGGCTCACCAGCCCGCCCGGGAAGATGCCCCAGTTCACCTCGCTGAGCCCGAACGTCGCCTCCTCGGCGGCGATGGCGAAGTCGCAGGCGACGAGCTGCGTGAACGCGCCGCCGAACGTATAGCCGTTCACCATCGCGATCGTGACCTTGGGATAGGTGAACAGCCGCCGCCAGCGCCACTCCTGCGTGGCCCACGAGGCGCGGCGGCGCTCCGCCGGCTTGTCGTCCAGCCCGCGGAAGTACTCGCGCAGGTCCTGCCCCGCGCACCACGCCTCGCCCGCGCCCGTCAGCACCAGCACGCTCGTCGAGGTGTCGCTCTCCAGCTCGGTGAGCACGTCCACCATCTCGAAGTGCAGCTGCGGGCTCATCGCATTGCGCTTCTCGGGACGGTTGAGAGTGACCCAGGCGATACCGTCTTCCCGCTCCACCTTGACGGTCTGGTAGGTCTTATCGGCGATAGCCATCGCGCTCCTCCTCACCGCGAACCCTTGCGCCCGCCCTGGGGTCAGAGCCGTTGCCGCAGCGTGGGCCGGCTGCCCGCCACGGGCGGACTGGCGGCAACAGCCCACTATAGCTAGCGCCCAAAGGCGGGGCAAGCCGCGCTCCTGTCGGGAGCCAGGGGCCACGGGCAGAGGGCGGGGCGGAGCGCACTCCCGCGCGGGGCCGCGGGGGGGAGTAACCCTACACCAGCGCGGGGCGGTCGGCCACGGGCGCGGTCGTCCGCAGCGGCGCGCGCGTTACCTGCACACCGTTCGCCGTGAACCGTACCAGGTTGATGCTCTCCGCGAAGTCCGGCGAGCCCGAGTAGTAGGCGGGCACGGCGCCATCGGCCGCCTGGAAGGGGCGGTTCCAGTGGCCCAGCGCGACGTAATCCGCGCCGGTGGCGGCGATCTCCTCGGGGCGAATGATCCACGAGCCGCGGAACACGCCGTTGGCGGGCAGAGGATCGAAGTGGCCGTGCGCCGCCGCGATCTGCCAGCGCGTCGAGCGCGGGCGCGGGTCGCGGAGCGGCCGCATGTCCGAGTAGTCCAGGTGGGCATGGCCCCAGATCTCCAGGTCGAGGTCCGGGAACACCACAGCCTGCTCCACGGACACGCCCAGCACCCACACGTTGTCGGGCTCGGCCAGGCCGCCGCGGAGATACACGGAGTCGGGCGTGAGGGGATCGTGGTTGCCCGGCAGGATCACCACGGGCAGCGCCGCGTCGGCCAGCAGCCGCGCCGTGCGGTCGAGCATCTCCAGCGGCACGCGGTTGTGATCGAAGATGTCGCCGGCCAGGAGCAGCACGTCGACCGCGGCGGCCTGGGCCGTCCACAGCACGTGGCGTAGGGCACCCAGGTCGTCGTTCGGCGTGTAGTACTCCGAGGGGACGTGAACGTCCGAGCTATGGCCGACGACGAACTCCCGCATGCATATCCCCCTCCGGCGACGTTAGCGGTAGCATAGCGCGCCAGGGGGCCGCGCCGCCACCGCCGCCCGCGCCGAGGCTACGGCCACGACACGTACCGTCGCCTGGTCTGGGCTCTGGGCGTGAAACCGAAGATCGCCCGGTGCGGGACCGGGCACGGCTCCGGCCTTGGCGCAACGCTGGGTCGGGGACCGGACCTGCGCTCACCTGCACTGGTCCCGCCGTTTGCGTATCCGCTGGGACAGCCGCGACGACAGCCACGAAGCCTTCCTCGCCATCGGATGCGCGCTCGTTTACTGGGGATGCCTGCAGTCACCGCGATGAGTGCTTATGGCGGCGTGCGGCCGACAGGGGGTTCTCTGGCCGACGTACTGCCGTATGCGGCGTGCCGCCGCTTCGCGAGGAGGTTGTCTGTCCACAACGGCTGGGAAAGGGTACGAAGAGAGGCACTCTCCCCACCATTAATATACAGCGCGCCGGGGGGCTTGCGACAAGACCCGGGTCGTGCGGCAGAATCGTCGGCAGAGGTCGGAACCTGCCGGAATTGGGCCACGACATGCGCATCTTGTTATCCACGCGGGGGTTGCGCGGGGACGTCGAACCGCTGGCGGGACTCGCGGTGCGGTTGCGGGCACGCGGCGTGGAGACGCGGGTATGCGCGCCGCTGGATGGCGCGGCAGCCGAGGGATGCGCAGCGCTGGGCACGACCGGCTGGTGCCGGCCGGAGGGTGGCGACGACCGAGCATGCGGTGATGATCGCCGGCGGCGGCCCGACCGGGCTGATGCTGGCGGGCGAGCAGGCCGAGGAGCCGGAATGGAGCCTGCGCCGCGACGCGCGCGGGGTCCATTCCCTTCAGCGGCATAGGGGATGGGGGCCGGTGCGACGCTGCAATATCCCGTAGAGAACGCACGAGGTAGGGAGCGGATGGGCTGCTACGTGTTGGGTTTCCAGGAGATCGACCAGACGCAAGTGGCGGTCGTTGGCGGCAAGGGCGCACACCTGGGGGAGCTTTCGCGGATCGACGGCCTCCGCGTGCCGGCTGGCTATTGCGTGACGACGGACGCCTTCCAGCGGATCATGGCGGAAGCGCCGTCGATCGAAGATCGGCTCGATCGGCTGTCGCGCCTGAAGCCGGACGACCGGGAGGCGATCCGCGTGCTCAGCGCGGAGATCCGCCGAACCCTCGAAGGGACCGCCATCCCCGACGATCTGGCAGCGGCGATTACCCGCCCGCTCACCCGGCTCGGCGAGCACGCTGCCTACGCCGTCCGATCCAGCGCGACGGCGGAGGACTGGCCGACGGCCTCCTTCGCGGGCCAGCAGGACACGTACCTGAACGTCGTGGGGCCAGCGGCGATCCTCCAGCACGTCAGCCGGTGCTGGGCCTCGCTCTTCACCGAGCGGGCCGTGACCTACCGCCTGCGGAACGGCTTGGACCACCGGAAGGTCCGCATGGCCGTGGTCGTGCAGCAGATGGTCTTCCCGGAGGCGGCCGGCATCCTGTTCACGGCCGACCCCGTCACGGGCAACCGGAAGATAGCCTCCGTGGAGGCCAGCTTCGGACTCGGCGAGGCCCTGGTCGCCGGCTTGGTGAACGCGGACGTCTACAAGGTGCGGGACGGCGAGATCGTCGCCAAGACGGTTGCCACGAAGCAGCTTGCCATCCACGCCTCGCCGGCAGGCGGGACGCAGGAACAGGCGATCGAGCCGGAGCGGCAGGAGCAGCCAGCGCTGACGGAGGCGCAGGTCGTGCGGTTCGCGCAGCTGGGCCGGCGGATCGAAGCGCACTTCGGCCGCCCCCAGGACGTCGAATGGTGCCTGGTCGACGACGACTTCCAGATCGTGCAGAGCCGGCCGATCACCACGCTGTTCCCCATCCCCGCGGCCGGCGACCGAGAGAATCACGTCTACGTCTCCGTCGGTCATCAGCAGATGATGACCGACCCCATGAAGCCGCTGGGGATCTCCCTGTGGCAGCTGACGGCCGCACGGCCCATGTACGAGGCCGGCGGGCGGCTGTTCGTTGACGTTACCCGGGAACTGGCTTCGCCGGCGAGCCGCGCGGGCCTGCTGGAGGTCCTGGGGAAAGGCGATCCGCTGATCGGGGACGCGCTGCGGACCCTCCTCGAACGCGGCGACTTCATTCGGTCGCTCCCGGACGAGGGGCCCGGGCAGACGCCGCGAGCCGGCGCCCCAGCCCCGATCGGGACCGATCCGGCCATCGTCGACGGGCTGATCGAGCGCAGCCAAGCCTCCATCGCCGCCTTGAAGCGCGACATCCGGACGGAGTCAGGGCCGGCGCTGCTCGACTTCATCCTGGCGGACCTCCAGGAGCTGAAGCGGCTCTTGTTCGATCCGCAAAGCCACCAGGTGATCATGGCGGGGATGGAGGCCACCTGGTGGCTCAACGACCAGCTGCAGGCGTGGCTGGGCGAGAAGAACGCGGCCGACACGCTCACGCAGTCCGTCCCCCACAACGTCACGTCGGAGATGGG
>JAJPHF010000008.1 GCA_021325365.1 Pseudomonadota bacterium | reverse complement strand
GTGTCGCTGCCGAAGACGCTGTCGCGCTGGATGAAGCGCGCCTCGCCAGGGGCGTAGTAGCGCGCGTTCAGGTAGATGACCGCGCCCTCTGGGTCGAAGGGGGCGCCCGTGTAGCCGAGCGGCTGCGCCGCGAACCCGGCAACGCTCGCCGTGTGCCGCAGGTTGCCGTACGGCTCATAGCGCGTGCTGTACACCAGCTGCGCGCTGTAGTTTGTGATGGCGCGAACTGATCCCTGGTTGTCCGTGTGGTAAATGAGCTGTGGGTTCCCACCACCAGTGATGTCGGTGGTATACAGAATGCCTGTCGGCCCGGACACGTAGCGGCGACTACCATCCTCTAAGAGAGTCGGGGTCTTGGCGCTACGATCATAGACGTATAGGTAGTGCGTTGACCCCACCGATTTGAAGACACGCACCCCGTCGCCATCGTACGTGAAATAGGCTGTGGTTACACCAGATGCTGCTGTAAGCGGTCGGTCAGCGATGGCATAACTAAAGGTGTACTGGGGATAAGCGATGGTATTCGACTCGCTCGTTTGATTACCATTGTTATCATAACCGTAGGTGAATGATCCGGCGGCTCCAGATCGGGTCTGTGCGAGGAGCCAATCAGCTCCATTGGGAGTATTGGTCCAGGTTTGGCCGGGTGTCGGCGGCGGGAAATTCAGTGTGAAATCCGACATATTATGGGCCGCGTCGTAATGCTGGCTTATCCCTGATGGTAGCGCGGCGACTTGATCGTCGTCGTTGAAGCTAATGAGACGGTTGAGATGGTCGTAGCCGTACCGGTGCTTGTAACTGGTCGCACTCGGCGTGCAGCCCGGAGATGGGCAAGCATTTTGGGCAAATCCGTCGATCTCGTAAGGGCTGCCATTGCCGTCCAGCAGATAGCTGTCCGCTGCGATCGCGGAGCCTGCGCTATAGTTATGAGCCAAGCCGGTCAGACGGCGTAGATTGTCATACTCTGGAGTCTTCGTCGTGCCGGTAACGTTACTCTGCTTAGTCAGCTTGCCGTCAGTGGGGTGATAGCTGTAGACCGTCGAGCGATTCAGCCAATCGGTGAGAAATGTGATACGACCAGCTACGTCACGAGTGTAGGTAAGTTGATCGCCTTCGATCTGGCTGGGCTGCCGTGGATAGCGCAGCCAGGCCCGGTTGCCATCCAAGTCGTATCCGTAGCGGACGACCTTCGTCCCGCTGCCGCCCACATAGGGCGTCTCGATACGCACTAAGGCGTCGCGCTCATCGTAGGTGTAGGTGCTGCTGCCCTGGGTGTCCGTGATCATCTGGGTACGGCGCCCGCCGCGGTCGTAATGGTAGGTGACGCCGGGTGTGGAAGCACTGGGGGAGTAGCTGATGGTGGTCGGCCGGTCCAGCGCATCGTACCCCCAGGAGATGCTGCCGCCGTTTGGGTTGCTTTGCGAGGTGCGATTGCCATTCGAGTCGTAGCCGTACGTGCGGGTCAGCGTGAGGCTGCTTGGGTAAGTGACGTACTCGATCTCCTCGCGGAGGCGCCCCAGACCGTCCGAACGATACTGAGCCTGCGTGAGCTGCTGCGTCCCTTGAAGTTTGTAGACCCACTGCCGGTGGCCGAGACCATCGTAGAGGTAGCGTGTGATTTGCGGGCTCGAATCGTTGTCCGGATTGGCGAAGTCCTTGCTCTGGCGCACCTCAAAGAGCTGGCCACGAGTATCATAGGTATAGCGAGTGATGTTGCCCACAGCATCCGTCGCGGTTACCTGGTGCCCCACCGCATCGTAGCTACTGCTAGTCGTCAGTCGCGTATTGGCCTGCCCGAAGGTCGTGGGGGGAGACGTGGTGCTGAGCAGCCGGTCCTCGTTATCGTAGGTGTAGTCCCAGCGGTGGTTCTGGTTCCGGACAGAATCGCAGGCGTTCACGAAGCCGTCGCTCTTGGCCGTCAGGCGCCCAACGGCGTCGTAGCACATGTACACTGCCGTTTGGGCCGGCGGCTGCGTGGTGGCCCTCATGCCGGCCTGCGGGTCGCCGGGACCGTAATACGTGTGCGCGGTAGCGTAGGCGTGGTCAGGCTGGGGGCCCGGGTTTCCCCGCGGCGGCGTCTCGTACGTCACCTGCCCGGGCCAGGTGGACGAGTACTCGTACTTCGTGGTCGCGACCTGCATTGCCCCCGTGCGGTTCCCATTCTGGTCGTAGCTGTAGTACCGCCGCGTGACCGCCGTAAGCTCGTTGTGCCCGCTATACGCCTTGTCGGTGGCGTAGGCGAGGTCCAGCGCGTTGGGCGCGGTATAGTCCGCGCTACAGGTGGGCGGGATGGCCGCCGTGTTGACGCCCTTGGGCGAGTACACCCGCGTGGGGCGGTTCAGGCCATCGTACTCGGTCAGCGTCGTCGGCCGGGTGTTGGCGCCGATGTCGCTGCTGAACACCGACGGCGCGATCACGCGCGTGAGCAGGCCGCGTGTGCCGAGCGCCGTCCCGGCCGTGGACACGTCGTAACAATAGGTGGTGGTGGCGCCCCGGGCGTCGGTGGTGGACGTGCGTACACCCTTGGTCGCGTCATACGCGTGGCTCACCGTGTACGAGATACCGCTCTCCGGACTCGTCACCTCGGTCGTGAGCCAGCCGTTGCCATCGTAGGTGTAGGATTGAGTCGGCTGAAACGTGGCCTGATAGCTGGTCGCGGGGAACGTGACGTCGGCGCCGGGTGGGCTCGTGCGGTAGGTGAAGGTCGTTCGCTGGCCCGCGGCGTCGTCCTGATAGTGTACCTGCCCGCTGGGATAGTAGGTGTTGGTCAGCACCACGCAGCCGGTGCTGGGGCACGGGCTGGCGGTCCGGGCGTCGGTGATCGTTGACAGCCGCGAGCCGGCGTCGTAGCCGAAGGTCGTGACGTTTCCCCCGTCCGGCACGGTCATCCGGTCGTGGACCTTCGACAGCCGGCCGCTCGCGTCGTACTCATACGTCACCGCCGGCCGGCCGCTCCAGTCCTGGACGCTCGTTAGCCGGCCGTTGGCGTCGTACCCGAGCGAGAGGGAGCCGCGGCCCGCGGGATCCGCGATGAGCGCCAGCCGGCCGGTCACGGGATCGTAGGTCAGATCGCTGCTGTTGCCGTAGCGATCGATGATGGCGTCCAGGCGGCCGCACGCGTTGAACGTCATCCGGCTCTGGTCCAGCGCCTTGGCCTCGAACGCGCCGTTCGTCTGCTTCTGTAGCGTCGTGAACACGCCGGCTGGCGGACTCCAGAAGCCATTCGGGTCGCCCGTATACGTGTAGTGGTCGCTGCGCCCCTGTGGGCCCACGAGTACGATGTCGTTGCTGCTGGACGCGGGCCGGACCAGGCGGATAGCGTAGTTATGGGTCCAGCCGACGCCCAGCGACCCGCTACGGGAGTCGTTGGCGTTGTAGGTGCGAGTAAAGCTGGGCGCCGGCCCCACGCCCGCGATGGCGATGTCGGTGTGGCTGTAGCTGTAGCTGCCGGTCAGCGTGTGCACGCCGCCCACGCTCCCGCCGTTGATGTAGGGCGGGTTGCTCGCGGTGCCCGCCGGTGGCACCTCGACCGGGATGCAAGAGCCGGGCGCTGGCGTGGGCGAGGCAACCTGGGTGGGCACCGGCGTCGGCGTACTCGTGGGCAGCGGCGTCGGAGGCGGACCGATGCGGAAGGGGCCGCTCGTGGCGAGCAGCGTGCCGCCGTCGTCGAACAGCCGCAGGTTGTAGCTGCCTTCGCCCACCCCGGTGAGGGCGATTGCCGCTTGCCCACTCGCCCTGCCGTCCGTGTACGCACGTAGGTTGACCGGATTGGGTCCCGCGTACACCTCGACCCGGTCGTTGACGTTGGGGCTCGCGATCCCCGTCCACGTCGCGCTGACCGTCCCGCCGACCGGCACCGAATCGGGCCGCGCGCTCACGCTCGGCCCACTACTGGGTGCTCCGCCCACTGCGGCCGTCACTGTAAAAGGCGGGCTTGTCGCGAGCAGGCCACCGCCGGCCGCGTACAGACGCAACGAATAGTTGCTTGCAGGGGTGAGCGCCGCGGGGAGCGGAATGGCAGCCTGGCCGCCGCTGCGGCCGTCCGTGTACACCCAGAGGTTGAGGTCCGTGCTGCCCTGGTACACGCCGATGCGGTCGTTGCTGTTGGGACTGCCGATGCCCGTCCAGGTCACGCCGATGGTACCCCCAGCTGGCACGCTGCTCGGCCGCGCGGAAACGGTCGGCGCCTGGGCCAAGACCGCGGCCGGGGCGTTGCGCGCCTGGGCCGTCGGCTGCTGCACGAGGCCGGGCTGGCCAGCGAGTACCACCAGGCAGACTATGGCCGTTTGCAGCAGCATCGCCAGGCATCGTCGGCTCTTCACGGCAACCGTCCCCTTCTCTGGGCCCTCAGATACTTTGCAGGTCTTGATGCAGGTCGACCACGTTTCGCCACGCGGGTTGGCCTCTGACGCTAATGGACGGGTGGCGGGCGGCGCTCCACGGGCGGTGGTGCGGTCACGGCCTTGGGCTGGCTCGGCTGGGGCGCCGCCACGTCGCGGGCCGGAATGGGAGTGACCGGGGCGATGGGCCGACGCCGCTCGGGCGGGAGGGCCGCCGCGATTGTCACTCGCTCTAGCCGCACAGCGGCGATGTCCTTGCGTCTGGCGACGACGCGGTAGCTAAACGGCGTATTGCTGGTGCCCAGGCGGGACTCGCGTACCTCGAAGCTGGTCGGGCTCTTGTTCGTGACGTAGAGTCCGTTGGAGTCATTCTCGGCCGTCAGGAAGACCTGATAGCTGTTGTTCTGCACGATCGCTGCGAAATCGGCGTCCAGGGTGACCACCGTGCGCCCGGCCGTGAGCTGGCTCGACCCAAAGTCCTCGAATAGGCTATCGGGGCTTTCGATACAGTACATACGGCGCTGCGAGCCATCAGGATGGGGTACGGCCGCGGACTTCGGGCCTCCGTACACCGTGAACGCCCCGTTCACCTGCACGTTGCCCTGGAAGTACCCCGCCAACCCCGACGCCGAGCTGCCGACGATCCCATGAGCGGCCTGGGAGAACCCGTACACGCCGTGACCAGTGCTCGATTGCCCATAGACGCCCGTGTTGTCGGTGGAGAGCCCGAACACGCCGATGCTGCTGGTCGACTGTCCCATGGCGCCGTACCCGCTGGTGGAGATTCCCATCACGCCCTGGAGGCTCTGCGAGTTGCCGTAGACGCCGTAGCCGCCGTTGGCGATTCCCATCACGCCCGGATTGCCGTTGGTCGAGCCGGTCTGCCCCACTACCCCGGCATTGCCTGCGGAGGTGCCGTAGACACCGTAGTGGTTGTAGCAGTCACCCCACACCGCGGGCTGCGCGGTAGCCTCACCCCGCACGCCGACGTGATTCTGGGACGTTCCCTTGACGCCGATGTCGTTGGTCGAGTGCCCCCATACGCCAGGGTTCGCGGTGGAATCCCCCCGGACGCCAGGGTAGTTTGTTGAGGTACCGTGGACACCGTAGTGGTTGGCACACTCGCCCTGGACGCCTGGCTGCGAGGCGCTCTCGCCGCGCACGCCGATACTGTTGGTCGACCGGCCGATGACTCCGTAGTGGTTCCGAGAAGCGCTATCCACTCCGGGACCACTCTCCGAGTCGCCGAGCACGCCGATGCCGTTGTATGCGGCCCCCGCCACGCCATTACCCGAGGAGCTGATGCCGCCGACGCCAGAGCCGGCGGTGTTGTCGCCCCAAACGCCGTAGGTATCCGTGCCGCCTGGGGGCACCACGGCCTGGATGCCGTCCGCGTTGGTGTTCGTCACGACGAGCGCCACCGCCGCCGCGCCGCTCCGATCGAGCCGCGTCGTGCTCGTAGCAGTGTTCGTCTGGCCCGCGACAAGCGCCTGGCCATCGCTCGCGGCGACGGGCGAGGCGGTGGTTTTCGCTAAGGCCCCGGCAGCCAGGGCCGCGAGCCCGGTCATCAAGCCGCGGCGCCGCATCGGTGCCAATCGGCCTGGGAGAGGAGCGGGCGACGGCTGAGAAGATTGCTCGCGCCTTGGCGTCCTCCTTCTATGGCGGGCGCGGATCGTTTCGGCTAATCGCCCTGCCCATTGATAGTCGTCCGGCAAGCCGCTCCTGCGCTCTCCACCACGCCAAACGTTACCGCGCTAGATCAGCATGGCATACTTCTTGCGGCAGTCAGCGGCTGCAGTTGTCTACTCATAAAACGATCCTCTCGCAAAATCGTTACACGAGTTTCCGCGATTATGGCGCACGAACTCAGTGCATTGCGGGTGCCGGCCTTCGACCCCGATTCAACACCCTCGCGCGGTCGCGTCCGCGGCGACTGGCTGCAATGGTGTCCGAGATGATCGCCTCATTCACGGACGAGGGCCGCCCCCACTACGGGCGGCCCTCGTCACGGATTCAGAGCCACGTGGCATCCATGGCAGCGATGGCGACCGGCCAGCGCCGTCGCCACCAGACGCCGTAGCTGTCTCCTGACGGGCTTAAGCGCCGAGCAGAGGCCCCTCGTCGGTCCGCTGCCAGTTAGCGCAAGCGGGCGGCAATGGGCAGCCGCGCGGGCGGGGATCACTCGTCGCGGTAGTCGCGCAGCGCCGGCAGGGCGATGCCGCGCCAGAGGACGAGGGCGGTCGTCACCACGCCGAGCAGCGCCACGGCGAGCGGCGCGCCGACGACGGCGGCCAGGCTGCCGGTCACGAAGTTGCCGCTCGGGGAGAGGCCGCGCTGGGCGATCGTCTGCACGCTCACCACGCGCCCACGGAAGGCCTCCGGCGCCGCGAGCTGCACGATCGTGTTACGGACGGCCGCGTACACCGCGTCCATGCAGCCGACCGCCACCAGCGCTGCCAGCGACAGCGCGAAGTTGTGCGAGACGGCGAAGGCGAGCAGCGAGACGCCGAACAGGCCGCCGCTCACCAGCAGCCAGCGGCCCTTGGCGCGGACGTCGCCGCGGCACACCAGGGTGACGGAGCCGACCACGGCCCCCAGCCCCGGCGCCGACATCAGCAGCCCCAGCCCCCCGGGGCCCACGCCCAGCACCTGATCGGCGAAGACGGGCATGATCGACTGATACGACGTGCAGAGGGTGACGACCGTCTCGACCGCTAGCAGCGTGCCCAGCAGCTCGTGCTGGCGCACGTAGTCCAGCCCCTCGCGCACCATGCTCCAGGCGCGGGTGGCGGCCGTGCCGGGCGTGGGCAGCGGGGCGCGCATCAGCAGGGCCGCCAGCACGACGGCGCCGTAGCTGAGCCCGTTCACGTAGAACGCCCCGGCGGTCCCGAGCCAGAGGATGATCAGGCCGCCGAGCGACGGGCCGACGAGCGTGGCGATGCGCCGCAGGCCGTTCATCAGGCTCAGCGCCGACATCAGCTGGGCGCGAGGCACCAGCGTGGGGATGAGTGCCTGGCGCGCGGGGTTGTCGAAGCTGTCGGCCGTGGCGCTGAGCAGCGCCATCAGGTAGATGTGCCAGGGCTCGGCCCGGCCGAGCGCCACCAGGACGCCGAGCAGCAGCGGGTAGATCATGCTGACGCCGTTCGACCAGACGAGCAGGTGCCGGCGGTCCAGGCGGTCGGCCAGCACGCCGGCGTAGAGCGACACGGCGAGGAACGGGACGGTGCGGAAGAGCCCGTACAGCCCCAGCGCCCAGGCGGAGTGGGTCAGCTCCCAGAGCAGCCAGTTCTGGGCGAGCTGCTGCACGCGCGTGCCGGTGTTGGAGACGAGCAGCCCGACGCACAGCAGGCGGAAGTCGCGCTGGCGCAGGACGCTCCAGGGACTGAGCGAGCCGACGTCCGGCGCGGCGCCGGCCGGATCGGGGGCGGAGGCGGCTGGGACTATCATGGCCGCAACGTACCAGAGCCGGCCGCCGCGAGCAACCGTCGTTGACGCCGGAAACGCGACGGTCTATGGTTGCGCTGGGCACGCGAACGGTCGTAGGGCCGGAGGCAAGGCGCGATGGCGGAGATCGTGGGCGGCCTGGCGATGTCGCACGCGCCGCAGTTGATGCTCAATCCCGACCAGTGGAGGCTCCTGCACACGCGGAGCTGGGACCCGCTCCCCGTGCGGCCGGAGCTGGAGCGCGAGACGCTGGACGCCAAGTGGGCGAAGTGGCGCCAGTGCCACGCGGCCATCGAGCGCCTGCGGGAGCGGCTGGATGCCCTCGCGCCCGACACGGTCGTCATCGTGGGTGACGACCAGCACGAGAACCTGCTCGACGACAACATGCCGCCGTTCACGATCTTCCTGGGCGACGCGGTGGAGGCCAGCACCAGCCTGCGCTACCTCGACCAGCCGCTGTCCGAGAACCGGGCGCGCTACGAGGTGGACGCGCCGCTGGCGCTCTCGATCGTCGAGGCGTTGTCCGAGCGCGGCTTCGACCCCGCCTACTCGCGGCAGACGCGCTACGCGGGCGGCCTGGGCCACGCTTTCGCCCGGCCGCTTAAGTTCCTGCTGCCCACGGCGCGGTGCCGTATCGTGCCGATCATGGTGAACACGTACTACCCCCCCGCGCCGTCGGCGCGGCGCTGCGTGCAGTTCGGGCAGGCGCTGGCGGCCGCGCTGCGCGACCACGATGGCGGGGGGCGGGTGGTCGTGGTCGCCTCGGGCGGCCTCCACACGAAGATCGACGAGGCGCTCGACCACGGCGTGCTGGCGGCGCTGGAGCGCAACGACCTCGGCTACCTGGCGAGTCTGGCCGCGGCCGCGCTGGTTGAGGGCACGTCGGAGATCCGCAACTGGATCGTGGCGGCGGGCGCCCTGGACCGGCCGGCGGCAGTGCTGGAGTACCAGCCGCTCTACCGCGCGCCCACCGGCGTCGGCTGCGCGATGGGATTCGCGCTCTGGCAATAACGCACGGCTACCCGCGTCCTGCGGACGGCACAACCCTCTTACAGCCGGGGCGCAAAGCGTGGTCGCCCGCGTCCGGTCGTACTACGCTACCGCTGGAGGTAGCTGATGATTCACCGCGCACAGTCCGCCAACGGGATCGTCCCCGAGCAACCGGCTGTACTCCCGCCCGAAAACGCCGCGGCACCAACCGGCGGGCCGGCCTCGGCTCCGCTCCGCGAGCTCGCGTGCTACGCCATCACGAGCTACCCGTCTGACCTAGCTGTGCAGGCCCTGGCGCTCGCCAGCAAACTGTCCGACGACCAGCTGCCGGCGCTCCTGCGCTTGTTGCGTGCGGTGGACGATTGGGTCGTCGCCGAGGCCACCGAGGCGGAGGAGGCCACCTGGCAGCAAGTCCTCGCCCACCTGCCCGGGCTCCGCTCGGCGCTGGAGGTCCTGCTGGCTCGCGTACGCGGCCTCGAGCCGGCGTCCACGGTGGGCTGATTTCGGCTCTGCCTGGCCTTGTCAGTGCCTGCGCTGCTGGTCGATCGCCTTGTCCAGGTAGCTCATGTCTACCCAGGTGTCGAGCGGCGGGGCGAAGTTCAGGCTGCCCTGCTGGTACGCCAGGTTGGTGATGTTCTCCAGCCCCTTCATGTTCGGGCGGGCCGTCGTGGACAGCATCTTCTGGGTCACCATCTGGTCGTAGATGTCGTCGAGGTACGGGCCGCCGAGCCCAGTGATCTCGCCGTAGATGCGCTCCGCCTCGTCCTTGTTGGCCGGGTCGTTGATCCAGGCGATGGCACGCAGGATGCCCCGCAGGAACCCCACCACCAGCGCCTCGTGCGCCTTGCCCCACTCGTCGGCGATCGCGTAGCCGGTGTACTGCACGTCGTGAACGTAGTCGTGGACCGACCCGAGCGGCTGGTAGCCAGCCGACCGCGCCACGAACGCGTCGGGGTCGCCCATGATCGCGCCCGCGATCTGGCCAGTCTGGATCGCCGGCAGGCGCAGCGACGAGTTGCCGATGCTGCGTAGCTCGTAGTCGCCCGGCTGCAAGCCGTTCGCGGCGAGCATCGCGCGCAGCACGATGTCGTAGTAGCCACCGGGCGAGCCAGCGCCCAGCGTCTTGCCCCGCAGGTCGTTCCAGGTGGTGATGTCGTGGTCCACGATCAGTAGGAAGTTCGGCACCTCCTGCGCCGAGCCGATCAGCTTGAGCGGCGCCCCGCCGACGACCGCCTTCGCCACGGAGTCCACCGAGTAGGAGTTGAAGTTCACGTCGCCGGCGATGAGCGCCTGGGTCTGCGTCACCGACGATGGGATGACGATCGTGTCGAAGTCGAGCCCCTCCTGGGCGAAGAAGCCCTTCCGGGTGGCGATGTAAGCGTGCCAGTAGGTGGGCGAGTGGCCGGTCACGCCCATCCGCACCTGGGTCAGGCTGGCGGGCGCGGCACTGGCCGCTACGTCCGCGGTCCCTCCGGAGGCTACCCCGGCCGGCGCGGCTGCCGGGGCGCGTCCCGCGCTGGTCGGCGCGCACGCCACGGTGAGTACCAATCCGAGCCATCCTGCCAGCAGCGCCTGCCCGCGATGCGCGCCTCGCCAATTCATCGCACCCCTCTGACCGTGGGCACTATTTGCGCCGTGAGGCGCCTGCCGAGCGTAGCGGGCTGAGTACCGCGGCCCGCCAATGATGCCAATGATAATGTAGTCCTCAGCGCCGCGACTGCCAGCCGCTTGACAGGCCCACCGCGCGGGGGCATAGTACCGCCCGATCATTGTGCTGAGCGGGCAGGGCTCGTCGCGCGGCCCCCGGGCCGCGCTCGCCAAACGCTGAGGAAGCGCCGTGGACCGCGTTCGCCTGGCCTACCGCGACGACGACCGCACGCCGGTGATCTTCTGCATCCAGGCCATGGCGCGGGCGCACTACGCGCTCGACGTCGAGGTGCTGCAGATCAAGGGCACCCGCGAGTACGAGGCCGCGCTCTTCGACGAGGCGTGCGACGTCATCATCGAGCACCTGGAGTACCTCTACGGCGACCCGACCCGCGCCCGGCAGGTGAGCATGTTCTGCGCGCCGGTGCTGCGCAACGGCCTGGAGCTGGTGGTGCGGCCCGACGTGCAGGACGTGGCGGCGCTGCGCGGCACGACCATCGCCATTCGCTCGCACGGCCGGCCCCACGCCATCATGCTGCGCCTGCGGAAGATGGGCCTGGAGGGACAGGTCGCCACGACGATCGTGCGCGACGAGGACGTGGGCCGCTGGGGCCAGTGGCGAACGGTGG
This sequence comes from Pseudomonadota bacterium, assembly GCA_021325365.1. Next base: position 28,664 of record JAJPHF010000008.1, on the reverse strand, counting down.
CCGACGGGACGTGCGCCGCCGCGTTCATCTCGCGGCTCTACCTGCCGCCCGCGCTGACGGCGGGCCTGAAGGTGCTGGACGCGCCCGATGTCGAGGTCGTGGGGCACTATAGCCAGGCCTGTCTGACGCGCTACGCCGCGGCCCACCCCGACGTGATGCGGCGCTACGTGCAGAGCGTCGTCCACGCGCTCGCCTTGCTGCGGCTGCGGCGCGCGGACGCGCTGGCGATCGCGCGCGGCGAGCCGATGCGGCGTATGCGGCTGACCGACGCGGCCGAGCTGGAGCGGCAGTTCGACGCGATCGTGGACGATCTCCAGGTGCCGCCGTACCCGACGCCCGAGGCGGTGGCGAACATGTACGAGATCGCGACGGCGCAGTACGGCGGCGCCGGGCAGATGAACCCGCTGAGCGTCTGGGACCTGCACTGGCTGCGCGAGCTGGAGGCCGAGGGCTTCATCGCGGCGCTGCTCGCGGCATTGGGCGACTAACCGACAAGCGAGTGTGCTACACTGGCCGCGATTTCGGCGGGGCCGGCCGGCGCGGTGGCGAGGGAGGTGTGACCGATGGCAACGATGGCCGCGCTGCGCGAGCGCGTACAGCGCATCTACGACACGGCGCCGTTGCGGGCCATGCCCGAGTTCCCGCCGCCGCCCGAGCGCTTCCTGGCGCCCGAGCAGTTCGCCGACGCCATCGCCGACGCCGTCTTGGAGCACTCGGCCAAGGTCCTGCACCCGTTCATCCTGCGGCTGATGCGCGGTGAGTACACCCGCCGGCAGCTCCAGGCGTGGGCGAAGGAAGGCTTCCACGACAAGGTCCAGACGATCCGCAACGACGCGATGATCCTCGCCACCGCCGCCACGCTGGACGAGATGAAGAAGCAGGCACGCGTCGTGGCGTCCGAGGCGGGGGTGGCTGGCGTGGGCGACAGCCACCCGGAGCTGTGGCTGCGCTTCGGCGAGGGGCTGGGCCTCACGCGCCAGGAGATTGAGACCTCGGAGCCGACGCCACTCACCCAGGTGATCCTGGAGGCGGAGCGCTACCGCTCGCTGAGCCAGCGGATCGGTGGCCTGCCGGCGAACATGCGGATGGGCGAGCGCGTCAGCTCGATCGTGTTCCCGATGTGGGGCTGGGCGCTGGTCGAGAAGTACGGCGTGCCGCGCGAGGCGACCGTGTGGTTCCAGGCGCACGAGGAGGCCGACGAGGACCACAGCCAGATCGGCCGCGAGATCATCATCAGCCGCGCCACGACGCCCGAGGTGCAGCGCGAGATCTGGCTGCACCACAAGCGCTCACAGGCGAAGCAGTGGCTCAGCTACGACGCCTACCAGCAGGCGGTCATGGCGGCAGAGCCCGCCGGGGTGTAGGTTTCCTGCGGCGAGGTGAGAAGATGGGCGCCGTCCTGGGCATCGGCTGTACCCACGCGCCGCACTTGCAGTTCACCGACGAGGCGATGGCGAACGTGCTGCGCCGCACCCTGCGCAGCGAGCGCACGCCCGCGGCGCTGCGCGACCCGCGCAACTGGCCGGCGCCGATGCAAGCCGAGTGGGGCGCGGACGAGGGGCTGACGGCGGCACGGCGCCACCGCGCGGAGCTGCTCGCCGGCTTCCGCGCCGCCCGCGCGGCGCTCGATGCCTTCCAGCCGGACTTCGTGCTGATCTGGGGCGACGACCAGTACGAGAACTTCCAGGTAGACGTGCTGCCCGCCTTCTGCGTCTACGCCCTCGACGAGGTGACGATCGCGCCGTTCCAGGCGAGCCGCGGGCTCGGCGCCAGCGCGAACGTCTGGGACGCGCCGACGGACACGGTCGTGCGGCTGCGCGGCCACCAGGCGGCGGCGAACCACCTGGCGCACGGGCTGATCGAGAGCGGCTTCGACGTGGCGACCGCCTACCGCATGCACCACAGCGCCACGCTCGGGCACGCGCACACCCGCACGGTCCTCTACCTGGACTACGACCGTCGCGGCTTCGACTACCCGGTGGTCCCGTTCCATGTGAACTGCTACGGCAGCAGCCTGCGCGTGCCGCCCGCGGACCGGCCGGGGGCCGCGGACGCGCCCGTGCGCCCCCCGCCGGCGCCGCCGCCCTGGCGCTGCTACGATCTGGGCAAGCGGGTGGCCGAGATCATCGCCGACAGCCCGTGGCGGGCGGCGGTGATCGGCTCGTCGAGCTGGTCGCACGGCACGCTGACGGCCAAGCACCACTACCTCTACCCCGACGTCGAGGCCGACCGGCGCCGCTACGCCGAGCTGGAGGCGGGCGAGTGTCATCGCTGGCGCGATCTCGACCCGCGCGACATGCAAGCCTCCGGCCAGCACGAGATGCTGAACTGGGTGTGCCTCGCCGGGGCGATGGCGGGGCGCCGGGCCGAGATGACGTCGTTCGTGCAGAGCTATCTCTTCAACTCCAACAAGGTGCTGGCCCTGTTTAGCGATCAGCCGTCAGCCATCAGCAGACGGTAGCTGATAGCTGACGGCTGATCGCTGATCGCTAATTGAAAGGAGCGCCCCGTGATCGTTTGCCTGTCTCCGAATGGGCGGACCGTGTACGCCGGCGACACGCCGACCCGCGAGCTAGCCGTGGCGACGCTGGACGGCATCACTTTCCTGGCGCGCGACGGCCTGGGCGCCGCGTGGCGCGTGGCGCGGCGCGCGCTCGAGGGCCTGCACGTGAGCGCGCTGCTCTGGGAGCCGCGGCGCGGCGGGCTGTTCGCAGGCATCCACGGCCACGGGCTCTACCGCAGCGACGACGGTGGCCAGACCTGGGAGCTGAAGACGCAGGGGCTCACCTGCGACCACGTCTACACGATCGCCGCCGCCGAGCGAGACGGCGACGTGGTGCTGTGGGCGGGCACCGAGCCGTCGCACCTGTTCCGCAGCGCCGACTATGGCGACTCGTGGACGGAGCGGCCGGCGCTGCCCGAGGTGCCGGGCAAGGAGACCTGGACGTTCCCCGCGCCGCCGCACACGGGCCACGTGAAGAACGTCAATTTCGACCCGCGCGACAGCCGCGTGGTCTACGCCGGCGTGGAGCAGGGCGCCCTGCTGAAGAGTACCGACGAGGGCCAGACCTGGCGCGAGCTGGATAGCTACTATCGCCCCGGGGACCACTCGTACAAGGACATTCACCGGCTGGCGATCCATCCCGCCAGCCCCGACCGGCTGTTCCTGGCGACCGGCATGGGCCTCTACCGGAGCGACGACGCCGGCGAGACGTGGGAGCATCTAACGTTCCGCGATTCGCGGGTGGGCTACCCGGATGGGCTGGCGTTCGCGCCGGACGATCCCGACATCGTGTACATGAGCGGCGCGAGCCAGTCGCCGGGCGTCTGGCGGACGAGCCACGAGGCGCGCCCGGGCATTCTCCGCAGCCGCGACGGCGGCCGCACCTGGGAAGAGCTGCGGAACGGCCTGCCCGAGTACATGCGCGCGAACTTCGAGGCGCTAACGCTGGCGTCGTGGCCGGGCGGCTTCAGCCTGTTCCTGGGCACCACCGACGGCGACGTGTTCGCCAGCGACGACGCGGGCGAGCGCTGGGCGCGTATCGCGAGCGGCCTGGCGCCCGTCTCCAAGGTCGGCCACTACCGCCAGCTCACGGCGGCGAGCGCCTGAGGCGCGGTCTTTCGCCGGATCCGCGGCGCAGCGAGCAGGGACTCTCTCCTGCGAGCGCTCTAGCGTACCGCTTGCTGCGCCGCGGATCCGGGGCCACTCTCGTTGGCACTCCATTTCATGTATAGAAGGCGGCCACCGAGGCTAGGCAGCGTTTGCGGCGAGCCGCGCTTCGATCACGGCTTGGTGCTGACGGTAGTATGCCAGCGCGGCTTCGACTGCGGCGAGTGGCAGATCATAGCTAGCCGCGACGTAGGCGGGGTCGCGGCCGGTCGCCTGGTAGTGGCCGATGAGCGCCCAGACGGGGACGCCGGTACCGATAATCCGCGCCTCAGCCGGCCCCGGGCGGTCGGGGTCGAGTTCCACGTAGCGGCTGATTAGCTCGGCGTCCGTCGACGCCACGGTTCCCTCCGGGTGCGTGACTGTCGTGCGGTTCGGCGAGCCTATCCATCGCGCTCGCTGCTGCCATGCGTCCGGTGGTGAAATGGGACGCTCTACAGCGAGTGTAGGCCGTGCCGCGCCCGTGTTGCAAGACCGAGAGCATCTGGCGTTGGCGCAACCCGCTTGACAGAGCACGAACTAGCGCACCATACTCGGCCCAGCCGCGCGAACGAGTTTCCGGTGCCGGCTCCTAACTCCATCGCGCGCACTGCCGGGGCGTAATGGCGGACGGGCAGACGACGGGCTACAGGCGATGGAGACCAAGGTGGGCGTGATGCGAGACATGACGATGGGCTCGCGCGGCGCGGTGCTGCTCGTAACGCTGGCAATCCTGTCAGCCTGCGCGGGGGGGCGGTCGGCACCGCGGGCGGTGCCGACCGACGCGTCGAGCGCGCAAGCCGCCAGCGGCGCGCCGACGGCGGTCGCGCCGTTGAGCCCCCCGGTCAGCGTGACGCTCGGCCTGCCATACATCATCGCCGACGCGGGCATCTACATCGCCCAGGAGCGCGGCTACTTCGCGGACGAAGGGCTGCACGTGGACATGGTGCCGGCGCAGAGCAGCTCAGGCCTCCTCCCGCTGCTCGCCACGAACCAGGTGCAGTTCGGCAGCAGCAGCCTCGACCCCGCGGTGCTCAACGCCGTGCTGCGCGGCATCAACATCAAGATCCTGCAGGACAAGGCGCGCTTCCGCGCCGAGAGCGGCACCGCCGCGCTCATGGCCCGCCAGGACCTGTACGACAGCGGTGAGCTGCGCGACCTGAGCCAGATTCGGGGCAAGACGATCGCGGAGCTGGGCCGCAACCTCACTCCCGACTACTATATGGAGACGGCGTTCAAGAAGGTCGGCCTGACCCTGGACGACGTCGAGTTCTCAACCATGCAGATGACCGACATGCCGGTGGCCCTCGCGAACAAGGCGGTGGATGCGGCCTGGGCCTATGAACCGCTGCTGACGACGATGGAGCTGCGCGGACTGGCGCACGTGCTGATCGACGCGGGGCAGATCGTGCCCGACGAGTACCCGCAGGTGCTGTACGCCTCGGAGGCGTTCATCCAGGAGAATCCCGAGGCCGTCCGGCGCTTCGTGACGGCCCACCTCCGCGGCCAGCGGGACTATTACCGCGCGTTCGTCCAGAACGAGGCCGACCGGAGCGAGATCATCCAGTGGATGATCAAGTACACGGCCGTGAAAGACCCGGCGATGTACGAGAAGATGCGCTTCCACGCGGTCGAGCCGAACGGCTACATCGACCCACGCCCGATCGAGCGCTTTCAGGACTTCTGTGTCGAGAAGGGCATCCTGCCCAGCCGCGTGGACGTGGCGAAGCTGATCGACCCCCAGTTCATCGACTACGCGGTGAACCGGCTCGGGCGCTGGCCCGATCCCTACCGCTGATACCGAATCCGGCGATGGCCTTCCCTATCTCCCTCTCCCCCTGGGAGAGGGCGGGGGTGAGGGCGTCTTACTCCCTCTCCCCCTGGGAGAGGGCGGGGGTGAGGGCGCGCCCCGGCGGGCGCACCGCCGGGCCGGATCGGCGATGAGCCGCCAAACGGGGGGACCGGTGGAAGGGCGGGGGGGCTTCGCTACCCTGCCCCTCCACCGGTCCCCGAGGTCGGCGAATCACACGCGCACGCACTTCATGTCGTTGATGTGCGGCAGGTGGGCGTCGAGCTTCGTCCACGAGGTCCCGCCGTCGGGGCTGCTCAGCAGGTCGCCGCCGCGGTAGCCGGCGAACAAGCGGTCGGACTCGTCGGCGGCGAAGGCGAGCGCCTCGGGGAAGCCCTTCGTCGCCTCCGTCGAGCCCACGTCAAGCGGCTGCCAGGTATCGCCGCCATCGGTCGAGCGGATGATCAGCGATTCCGCGCCGGTCGGCCGCTGCCAGGGGCGCCCCGGCTGGCCCTTCGCCACCGCCGAGCAGAGCACCCGGTGGTCGCGGGGGTGCATGACCAGCGGGACGGCGTATTCGTGCTCGAACTCCAGGCCGACCGGCGACCAGGTCTCCCCCGCGTCCGTGCTACGATAGAGCGCGCGCCCCGGCGCACGCCCAGCCCGGTAGTCGTGGCCGCCCGTGGCGATCACGATGGTGCGGGGATCGACAGGGTCCACGACGATGGTGTGGACGTCCGCGTCCACCGCTCGATCCAGCCGTCGCCAGGTCGCGCCCCCGTCGGTGCTCTTGAGCATGTACCCGACTTGCAGGGCGATGTACAGCGTCTGCGGGTCCTGGGGATCCACGACGACGTGGCGCACGTGCGGCTCGACGCTCTTCAGCGGGTAATCCACCGCGTCGATGTCGGGCACGTCCCACACCGAGTCGAGCCGCTCCCAGCTCTGCCCCAGGTTGTCGCTCACGTACAGGTCGATCGGCTCGCAGCCGGCGTACAGCCGGCCGTTGCGCGGATCGTACGCCAGACCGCGCACCTTGCCCGGGCCGCGCTTGCCGTAGGAGGGCTTGCGCCACGTCGCGCCGCAGTCGTCGCTCATCCACACGCCGTCGCCGCGCGTCCCGGCCAGCACGCAGTTCGGCGCGGACGGCAGCACGGCTACCGCCGGCACCGCCCACTCGCGCAGCCCCTGGTGCTCCACGTGCCAGCTCGTCCCGTCCGCGCTGCACAGCGTGACGAGCCCTTCCTCCGTACCGACGTACAGCATGTCTGCCATGGCTACGCTCCTCTTCTGCGCCGCGACGCCGTCTCTGCCGCCGCGCCGTTAAGCTCGCGAGTGAGCGGCTGCGTGCCGCCGCACCGGCGGTATCGGCCAGCGACGCCGGCCCCAGTGTAGAGCGGCCTAGCGGCCCGGTCAAGAGCATGAATCGTCGTCCGGTAGGGCCGCGCTGGCCGTGGCTGCCGCGCTTGACACGCGGGCCGGCCGGCAGTAGAACGGGCCGAGCGCTACGCCGCCGGGAACGGCATGCGCCCGGCGCGATCACCGTCCGGCGAACCGCGCGCCGGGGGCCGGAGCACGGCGAGCCCGGCCGGCTCCTCGTGGGGCGGGCGGCCGGCCAGCAGCGGGGAGGAGCGACCGACATGGCAGGGGAGCCTCTGGTCCGGATCGGCATCGTCGGGCTGGGCGTCGCGGCGCGCCAGGTGCTCGGCAGCATCGAGGCGACGGACGGCGCGCAGCTCACCGCCGTCTGCGACGTCCGCACCGACGAGCTGGCGCGCTTCAAGGAGCGGTTCGGCGTCGCAACGTTCACCCGCCTCGACGAGATGTGCCAGCAGGGGCCTATCGACGCGGTATGGGTAGCCACGCCCAACAACCTGCACGCCGAGCACACGATCACCGCGGCCACTCACGGCAAGCACGTCATCTGCGAGAAGCCCATGGCGATCACGCTCGACGAGGCCAACCGCATGGTCGAGGCGGTCGAGGCGAACGGCGTCCAGTACGTGCAGGGCCACAGCCGCATCCACCGCCCCTACGTCCGGAAGATGGGCGAGATCCTCGCCAGCGGGCGCCTCGGCCGGGTGATTCAGATCAACACCTGGATGTACAACGACTGGATCCAGCGCCCGTGGGAGGCCGCCTCGGTCGATCCCCACCGAGGCGGCGGGGTCGTCTATCGCCAGGGCCCCCACCAGATCGACGTCATCCGCTACCTGGCTGGCGGCCTGGTCCGCGGCGTGCGCGCGACCACGGGCAAGTGGCAGCCGCACTACGACGTGGACGCCAACTATTCGGCCTTCCTGGACTTCGAGGACGGCGCGACTGCGCTCGCCAGCTTCAACGGCTACGGGAACTTCGACATCCGCGAGCTAACCTGGGGTATCGGCGAGGGCGGCCGCGTGTGCCCCGAGGACAAGCTGCTCGGGCCGCGGCCGCGAGGCACCGGCCCGATCCCGGCCGACCAGTTCTACGCGCTGCCGCAGTACTCTATTGAGGCCTTCACGCGGCGCGAGGACCACAAGCAGGACTTCTTCGGCCTGACCATCGTAAGCTGCGAGCGGGGTGACATCCGGCAGTCGCCCGACGGCCTATACGTCTACACCGAGCGCGGCCGCGAGGAGGTGCCGATCACCGGCCCGTGGGTGCGTGCCGGCGAGGTACAGGCGCTGGTCAACGCCGTGCGCGAGAACCGCCCCGCCTTCCCCGACGCGCGCTGGAGCCGCGCGACGCTCGAGGCGTGCATCGCCATCAGCGAGTCGTCCCGCGCCCGCCAGGAGATCCGCATGCAGTACCAGGTGCCGTCGCCCCTGCGGCCCGCGCTGCTGCAAGCGAGCGCCGACGCCCCGGCGTAAGCGCCGCGCGACAGCGGCCGGCGCGCGGCGTCACGGGGCCGCGGCGCCATTGCCGCCGCTTGCTCATTGTCGCAAGGCCATGATCTGGCGGATCTTCGGGATCGACTCCGGGAACGCCGTGTTGACATAGGTCCAGTCGTAGCCGTCGAGGTACTGGTACTCCGGCTTCGGCACGGCGTAGCTCGGCACCCAGGCGTTGTCCACGTCCGTGCGCACCGATGCCATCTGATCCGCGCGCCCCCAGGTCTCTTGGCCCTCGCGCATCGCCAGCCAGTTCACCAGCAGCTTGGCGGCGCTCGGATGGGGCGGGTTCGCCAGCAGCACGACGATGCCGAACGCCCCGGTCACCACGCCCGGCGCCTCCGGGAACGAGGGCAGCACCGCGATGGGGAACCCGTCCTTCTTCAGCGTCTCGACGTCCCGGCTCGCGGCGCCGATCGCGATGGGATACGTGCCGCGCGCCAGCCAGTCGGCCCACTGGCGCGCGTCCGCCGGGATGTTGACCTTCTGGTCGACGTAGAGCTGCTTCAAATAGTCGTCGCCGAAGGTGAGGCGCAGCCAGTTCGCGGTGTTCCAGCCGGTGCCCGGCAGCGTGGGGTCCCAGGCCGACAGCTTGCCCGTGAAGCGTGGGTCGAGCAGGTCGTGCCAGGACTGGATCTCGTCGGGATGCACCTCCTCCGTGTTGACCGCGATCTGCCCCGACACCTGATTGAAGATCTGCATGAAGTACGTGTCGTCGGGGTCTTTGAACCACACGCGGCCCGGCCGCCACTTCGTGACGTCCATCGCCTCGGGGTGGATCAGCTGCGGCCGGAGCGGCGCCATGATCTGCTGGGGATAGGCGGCGGTGAAGATGCTCTGCGCCCCCCCGACGAACACGTCGACAGTGTACTGCCCCGCCGACTGCTCGCGGGCCAGCCGCTCGATGAACTCGCCCTGGTTCGGGGGGAAGGCGATGTACTCGGTCTCGATCCCGAACCGCTCCTTGAGCTTGGCCGGCACCGCGACGCGTAGGTCCGGGCTCGCCGGCCCGCCGATGGTTACCCGGCCTTCCTGGCGGGCGGCCGCGAGGAGGGCCTGCCACTGCTGCTCCCAGCCGTCCGCACCGCTGGCGCCAGTCGAGCCGGGCGCCGCGGTAGGGGCGGCTGCGGGTGGCTCGGAGGCGCGCGGCGCCGCCGTGGGCGCCGCGGCCTGGCACGCCGCCAGGAAGGCGCCCCCGCCCACCGCCAGCGCGCGCAGGAGCGCCCGGCGGCTCAGCGGCCCCGGGCTGAGGCATGGCCCGGCGAGGCTCCCCGTCCGCCAGGGGCCGCGTGGAGCGTCGCGCATGGGGCCTCCTCTGTGACAGGTGTTGTAGCGCGTCGCGGGCGGCCCGGCAACCTTCCGGCCAGGCCCTCAGGCGGCGCGGAATGCTCGCGCCGCCCTTTCGCCGACGCCGTTGGTCGCTCCCGTCTGTGAAAGACGTCGCATGACCGGTGTGAGCCGTTTCACTGTCGGCAGTAGGTGCCGCTGCTACGATTGCCGTGAGAGATCGGACCGCGGCAAAGTTGCAAGCCTACCGCGCCTGACCGGCCCGCCTCGCCATGCCATATCGCACGCGGCGACCGCCCCGCTGCGGGCAAGCGAGGCGCCGGAAGAACAGTAGGGCCAGGCAGCGGGCCGGGAACCGGGCGCATGCGCTCGTTCGCGCGGGCAGCGCGCCTCGTCGGCACGGCAGCAGGTTGGCAGAGCGCGACGTCCCACGTCGGCGCCGGGGATAGCCCGGACACTCCAGGCGAAAGGGCCAAATGGTAGAGGCGCCAGCTCGTCCGACTCGAATCAGCGCCCTGGAAGGCCACCATCTCGGCCAGTATAAGATCGTCCAGAGGATTGGCCGCGGGGGGATGGCCGTCGTCTACAAGGCGCTGCAGCCGTCGATGAACCGCTTCGTGGCCATCAAGGTGCTGCCCCCGCACCTGGTTCAGGAGGAGGAGTTCCGCGCGCGCTTCCAGCGCGAGGCGGAAACCGTCGCGCGTCTCGACCATCCCAACATTCTGCCGATCTACGACTATGGTCAGACGGACGAAATCGCCTACATTGTCATGCCGCTGGTCACGGGTGGCACGCTTGCCGATTGGCTGCAACAGGCTCCTCCGCTTGTCCGGGTCGTGCGGGTGCTGAGCCAGATCCTGGGCGCCCTGCAGCATGCGCACACCCGGGAGCCACCCATCATCCACCGCGACATCAAGCCCGGCAACATCCTGATGGGCGAGCGGGATCGGCCGCTGCTCACCGACTTCGGCATCGCCAAGATCCTCGAGCCATCGTTGTTCGCTACCCGCGTGGGCACGCTGGTTGGCACGCCCGAGTATATGGCTCCCGAGCAAAGCCAGGGCGGCCCCATCGACGCCCGCACCGACCTCTATGCGCTGGGGGTCGTGCTCTTCCAAATCCTCACCGGTCGGCTGTCCTTCGAGGGCCCGACGCCCGTGATGGTGCTCCTGCAGCACGTCCAGGCCGAAGCGCCTGCGCCGCGCGCCCTCAACCCCCGGCTGTCACCCGCGTGGGACGAGGTGCTCCGCCGGAGCCTGGCCAAAGCCCCGGCCGATCGCTACCCAACCGCCGAAGCCATGGACGAGGCCATCCAGGCTGCTTGGCAGCAAACGCAGCGTGCGGCCGGCAAGGCCCCGGCCGCGACCCCAGCCGCGGCACCGCCGGGAGCATCCCAGAGCGCGCGCCAGGGCGACGGCCCTCCGGCGGCGGACCGGTCCCCCGCCGTCCGCGGCTACGGGCTGGAAGCGCGGTCGATTGCGCCAGGCGGCGCCGTCGCGCGTGGCGGCGCGGATCGGCCCCGACAGGCCCGGACACGAATCGGCTCATTCCATTTTAGGCGGGTGGATGTCCCGCCGGGGCAGAGGGACGCTCCAGCGTCGAGGCGGGACCCGATTGTCGTCCTGGCACCCTCGTCAAAGGACAAACTCACGCCCCACCGGGTGGTGATCACGCAGCGGGAAGAGCAGCGCGACCCGCCGCCCGGGCCGCGATCGTGGCCGCGCTCCGAGAGCCGACACGCGCCGGCGGCCGAGCCGACCCCGGCGGAGCGCCTACTAGCGGATTACCCGCGGCACCAGGCGCCCTCCGACCCAATCAAGGCTGCGACCGATCAGCCGGCCCGATCAACTGTCCCGCCTCCGCAGCCCGAGTTACCGCCGCGCGAGGAAAAGAGCGGCGGGCCGAAGCGCCTGCGCGCCGCGATCGCGCTAGCTCTCCTCATCGTGGCCGTTCTCGTATGGCGGATGCTGCCGACCCCGCCGCTACCTACGCCGACGATTGAGCCCACCCCGGAAGCCACGGCGGCGCCGCGCGATCCGACCGCGACCCCGCTCCCGCAACCGCCAGCGCCGCCCACGCGGCCGCCGCTGGCAGCACCGCCCACGCGTCGACCAGCGTAGCCGCGCGCTACCCTCCGTGCGAGTATTGTCGCCACTCCCCCACGCGCGCTAACGGCCGGCCAGAATCTCCTTCAGCTTCTCCGCGGCGGCCGGTTGCTCGCGCGCCTTCCAGTCCCAGTTGTAGGTATCCACGTAGCTCACCCCGGGGAGCGGGATGCTGTAGGCCGGCACCCACTGCGCGTAGTCGAGGTCCTTGCGCGTGCCGGCGACCCGCTCCGCGCGGCTGAACACCTCCAGCCCCTCGCGGCTGGCGATCCAGTTCACGAACAGTTTCGCCGCGTTCGGGTGGGGGGCGCCCTCGACGAGCGCGGCCACGCCGAAGGCGGAGCCGGTCAGGCCCGGCAGGTCGTCCAGCTTGCGGATCACCTCGACCGGGAACCCGTCCTGCAGCACCTTGTCCAGCTCGGCGGCGCTCAGGCTCAAGGTCACCGGCTGGGTGCCGCGCACCAGCCAGTCGGCCCGCTGGCGGTTGTCGCGGGTCACCACGGCCTGCTCGCCGTACAGCGTCCGCACGAACTCCTCGCCGAGCCGCAGGTAGAAGTGGGCCGCCACGTTGGCGCCCGAGCCGGGGACGGTCGGGTCCTCGGCGGAGATCTTCCCCTTCAGCTCGGGGCGCAGCAGGTCCGCGGCCACCTTCACGCGCGTTGGGTCCACGTAATCGCGGTTGACCGCCGCGGCCGCCGTGGTGGTGTAGAAGAGGCGCATCAGCCGTGTGTGCTCGGGGTCCAGAAACAGGTCGGTCGGCTCCAGGATCCATACCGTCGGGTCGGTCACCTCGGGCAAGATCAGCGCCGCGCGCAGGTCGGCCAGCAGGCCGTTGGGGTACAGGATGTCGGCGTAGCTGGTGAGGCCGGTGAGCATCGCGTCGATGGTGATCAGGCCGGCCTGCTTCTCCGTGACCATCTTCACCGCGATCTCGTTGGAGCGCAGCGCGTTGTACTCGACCGGAATGCCGAAGCGGCGCGTGAACGCCTCCGGCACCATCTGCCGCGTGTCCGGCGTCGGCGGGCCGTGCAGCGACAGTTGGCCCTCCTGCCGCGCGGCCGCCACCAGCGCATCCCACTGCGTCTGTTGGGCCCCGGCGTCCAGGCCGGCCGCCGCGGCAGAGCCCGCCGCGGCGCTGTCCGACGACGGTGCGGCGGGCGACGCCTGGCAGGCGGCCAGCAGGCCGGCGCTGCCCAGCGCGAGCGTGCGCAGGAACGCCCGCCGGCCCAGCAGGGACCGGCGCGATGGACGGGGCTCGCTCATGGCTCTACTCTCCGTCGGGTGACGGCGGCGCGGATCGGACGGCCGGGAGCCGGCGCCGAGCGGGCCGAACGACCCTCGATAGCCGGCATGGTATCGGCCGCCGCGCGCCGTGTCAACGAACGCCGTGCTGGGGTGGCCGCCGGCGTTCTCGCCGCGGCGCGTCGCTTGACAGGCCCCCGCGCTCGCTCTACCCTTCCATCACCGCGCCGGCGCAGCTGCGACGGTGTGGCCACCGCCGCGCGCGGAGGAGGAGCCATGCTGACCCCGGAGGAGAACGAGCGGCTGACCCGGGTCGGGCCGGGCACGCCCTGTGGCGAGTTCCTGCGGCGCTACTGGCACCCCGTCGGTTTCGTCGCCGAGTTGACGCCCGAGCGCCCGAAGCTGCGCGCGAAGGTTCTGCACGAGGAGTTGGTGGTCTTCCGCGACGCGCAGGGCAACTACGGCTGTCTGGCCGAGCACTGCCCCCACCGCGGCGTCTCGCTCTATTACGGGTTCGTGGAGGACTGCGCTATCCGCTGTCCCTACCACGGCTGGAAGTTCGACACGGCGGGCAACTGCCTGGAGCAGCCGTTCGAGCCGGCCGGCAGCACGTTCAAGGACCGCATCCAGCAGCGCGCCTATCCCGTGCAGGCGCTCGGCGGCGTGCTGTTCGTCTACCTGGGGCCGCCGCCCGCGCCGCTGCTGCCCCGCTGGGACGTGCTGGCCTGGCCGGGCCATCGCAAGCTCTACCGCTGGGAGCCGCTGGCCTGCAACTGGCTCCAGGTCGTCGAGAACTCCGTCGACATCACGCACACCTACTACCTGCACGGCCACGCCCTGTCCCAGCAGGGGCAGCGCGGCCCGAGCGTGGACTACTTCTACCGCCCGATCGTCCAGCACGGCGTCCAGCCGTTCGAGTGGGGCATCGTGAAGAGCTGGGTCTACGTCGGCAACGGCACCGCGCTGGGCGACGAGATTGCCGGCGGCACGCCGATGGTCTTCCCGGGCATGGTCCGCGTGCTGGAATACCCCTGGCAGACGATGCACTTCCGCGTGCCGGTCGACGACACGACCACCCAGGTGTTCTGGGTCGGTTACCTCGTCGACGGCGAGCCTACCGCCCCCTGGGCACGCGCCCAGTGTGCCGCGGACTGCCGCGCCTGCGCCCGGCTCGCGGCGGGTGAGGCGCAGGACCCGGCGGCGCCGTTCGTCCACACGCTGATGCCCGAGCGGCTGCCCGGCGGCGATTACGCCATGAACGGGTTCTTCGGTCAGGACCGCATGGCCTGGGAGACGGCCGGCCCTGTGTTCGACCGCAGCGCCGAGCATCTCGCCACGTCGGACCGCGGCATCCTGCTGTTCCGCCAGATGCTGCGCGAGCAGATCGACGCCGTGGCGGCGGGGCGGGACCCGCTCGGCACGATCCGCGATCCCGCCCGGGACCAGGTGATCGAGCTGCCCGCGTGGGTAACCGACGTCGGCAGCGCGCGCTCCGTCGTACGCGGCGCCGCGCGTGCCAGCGTCGCCTCGCTGGCGGCCGTGTTCGACGAGCGCCACGAGGTCATTACCGTCGATCCCACCGCGCCGGTCCTGCGCCAGCCGAGCCGCTAGCGCCGGCCACCGGAGCGGCGCCCGTGAGGCTGCTGAACAGTAGGAGGATGCGAGCGATGGCAACCCAGGCCTGGCAGGACGGTTGGGTGGTCGTGCCCCAGGTAGCGGGCATGCGCGACACGGTCTACGGCGTCAGGACGCATTACGTGCAGGCTGGCGCGGGGGAGCCGGTCGTGCTGGTCCACGGCGGCGGTCCCGGCGCCGGCGGCGCGAGCGGCTGGAGCAATACCATCCCCGCCCTCGCGGAGCGCTTCCGCGTCTACGCCATCGACCTGATCGGGGCCGGCCTCACGGACAAGCCGCCGATCGAGTACTCGTTCCAGACGCAGGTGAACCACCTCGCCGGATTTATCGACGCGCTCAACCTCCACGACGTGCGGCTGGTCGGGAACTCGCAGGGCGCTTACGTGGCGATCAAGTACGCGCTCGACTTTCCGGCGCGCGTGAAGCAGGCCGCGCTCATCAGCACCGCTACGCTGGCCACGGCCTGCGGCCTCAGCGACGAGGGCAAGGCCGCGCCGCTGCCTCGCTTCGACGGCACGCGCGACTCGATCCGCGCCTTCCTCGAGGTGATCGTCAACGACCCAGCGCGGATCACCGACGACTTGCTCGACGCGCGCTTCGCCGCCGCCTCGCTGCCGGGCCACCGCGAGATGATGCAGTCGCTCGGCCGCTACCGCGAGCTGCTGGCCAACGACCCGAGCGAGCGGCAGGTGTACGACGTGCGGGCGCGGCTGCCGCTGCTCACGATCCCGTGGTGCATGATCTGGGGTGGCGCCGACCGCTCGGCGCCACTCGACCCGCTCGGCAAGGGGCTGCACGCGATGTTCCCCGACGTCCCGTTCCACGTCGTCGAGGGCTCGGGCCACCAGGTCCAGAACGACAAGCCCGAGGAGTGCAACCGCCTCCTACGCGAGTTCTTTGGGGTAGCGGTGCCGCAGACCGCCGGCGCCTGAACGCCGGGCGGTCTGCGCCGGTGGCGTCCGGTCGTGGATGGCGCGAACAGCGCGTCCAGGTACCGCCAGTTCGAGTAGCGGCGGGCGCCGCCGCCAGCCGGAAGGCGCGGCAAGGAGAGAAGCAGGCTATGTTGAGTCAGGAAGAGAACGAGCGGCTAACGCGCGTCGGGCCGGGCACGCCGTGTGGGGAGCTGCTGCGGCGCTACTGGCAGCCGGTCGCCATTGCCAGCGAGCTGACCGCCGAGCGGCCCAAGAAGCGGGTGAAGGTGCTGGGCGAGGAGTTGGTGGTCTTCCGCGACGCACAGGGCAACTATGGCTGCCTGGCCGAGCACTGCCCCCACCGGGGCGTCTCGCTGTACTACGGCTTCGTGGAGGACTGCGGGCTGCGCTGCGCCTACCACGGCTGGAAGTTTGCCACCGCCGACGGCCAGTGCCTCGAGCAGCCGTTCGAGCCCGCCGGTAGCACCTTCAAGGACCGTATCCGCCAGCGTGCCTACCCCGTCCAGAAGCTGGCCGGCATGCTCTTCGCCTACCTGGGGCCGGCGCCTGCGCCGCTGCTGCCCCGCTGGGACGTGCTGGTGCGCGAGGACGGCGTGCGGAAGATCCAGACGCAGCCGCCGCTGCGCTGCAACTGGCTCCAGGCGCAGGAGAACACCGCGGACACCGTCCATACCTACTACCTGCACGGGCACATGCTCAAGCTGCAGGGGCGCAACGACGGCGCGTACTTCTATCGGCCTATCGTGAAGTACGAGTGGGGCCGCTGCGAGTGGGGCGTCACCAAGACCTGCGAGTACGGCGGGGAGCATCCGGAGGTCGAGATCCGGCCGCCGCTCATCTTCCCCAACATCCTGCGTATCCCCCAGGGACGCGACGAGTGCCTGCACTGGCGCGTGCCGATCGACGACGCCCACACCTGCATCTACATCATGGTGTTCACGCCGTCGCCCGACGGCCGCCGCGTGGCGCAGCCCGACGATCCGCCCGTCGAGCACGTCGACCAGTATCTGCCCGACGGCGAGTACGATCTGTCGGGGTTCTACGGTCAGGACCGCATGGCCTGGGAGACGCAGGGCGCCATCTACGACCGCTCGCGGGAGCACCTGGGCGCCACCGACCGCGGCATCGTCCTCTTCCGCCAGTTGCTCGCCGAGCAGATCGCGCTGGTCGAGCAGGGCGGCGAGCCGATGGCCCTCGTGCGCGACCCTGCGCAGAACCAGATCATCGCCTTCGAATCGCGCAACAACGCTCCCGAGGCCGTCGAGACGCGCGCCAAGCTGCTCTCGCTCTAACCGCGCGACAGGCATGCCGCGGGGGGGGCGACGGTACGCCCGCGGCGGCAACGGAGGTCCGCATGCGCGCGTCGTGTCGTCGCCTTGGCCCCGCTTTCGCCCTCCTCGTGCTGGCGCTTGCCGCCGGCTGCGCGTCGCCATCAGCCGCCCCGGCCGCGAAGCCGGGCGGCGCCGGGGCGGCCGGCAGCGCCGCCCAGCCAGCGGGCGCCTCCGGTCCCGCGGCTCCCCAGCCGGCGGCCGCGACCGCGGTGCCGCCGCTCAGCCCCCCGGTCAAGCTGAGCCTGGGCACGATCGGCCTGAGCGGCGAGATCGGCATGTACCTGGCCCAGGAGCGGGGCTACTTCCAGGACGAGGGGCTGGACGTCGAGTTCGTACCGTTTCGCAGCGCGGCCGAAGCGCTGCCCGCCCTGGCGAGCGGCGAGCTAGCGCTGAGCGCCGGCGCGCCCGACCCCAGCGTGTTCAATGCCGCGCGGCGCGACGTGGGCGTGAAGCTGATCAGCAGCTTGTCGATCGTCACGCCCGGCGATTGGGGCGCGGCGCTGATGGTGCGGCAGGACCACGTGGACAGCGGCCGCTACCGCGACCTGAGCGACCTGCGCGGAATGAATATCGCCATCCACATCCTGGGAACGACGCCGCAGCTGTACATGGACCGTATCCTGGCCCGCGGCGGCCTTGCCGACGACGACGTTCAGTTCACGATCGTGCAGATCCCCGACCAGGTCGGCGCCCTGGCCAACAAGGCGGTGGACGCGGCGTGGGCCATCGACCCCTTCGTCACCATCATCGAGGGACAGGGCCTGGGCAAGAAGGTGATGGCGGTCAGCGACGTGTTCCCCGGCGCGGTCTCCATGATCATCCTGCTCAGCCCCGTCTTCGAGCGGCAGCAGCCAGAGGCCGTGCGGCGGTTCGCCGTGGCCTACCTGCGCGGGGCGCGCGACTACATCCAGGCCGCCAAGACCGACCGCGGCCGCGAAGAGATCGTTCCCGTCCTGACCAAGTACACGGGCCTCAAGGACCCGGCGCTCTACGCCCGCATCTCCTGGCCGAGCCTCGACCCGAACGGCACGCTCGATCCACAAGTGCTGGACACCATGCAGGATTACTTCCTGCAGGTAGGCTCGCAGCAGGAAAAGCAAGATGTCAACCGCGTGGTCGACCCGTCCTACATGCGCTATGCCGTCGAGCGCCTGGGACGGGTCGCGCCCTGAGCGGTAGCCGGCGCGGCCTGGCGTCCGCCGCGTGCCCCTGCCGCCAGACGGCGACAGCGCCACGCCCGCCGCGGCACCGCTCGCCCGGCGGCTCGCCGGGTCGCGCCACGCCTCGCCCGCGCCGGCGGGTGCTGCGCTCGCGTCTCGTGCCGAATCCGGCGCCGTAGCTCCCTTACTCCCTCGCCCCCTGGGAGAGGGCCAGGGTGAGGGCGCGCCCCCTCGTCCCTCCCCCGCTCCCCCTGGGAGAGGGCCAGGGCGAGGGCGCGCCCCCTCGTCCCTCCCCCTCTCCGCCTGGGAGAGGGTCGGGGTGAGGGCGCCCCGACCGGCGCACCACAGGGCCAGAGTACTTATCACTTGATCAGCTCGGTGCCGAGCTGCTGCGCGCGGCGCCGGGTGGGGAGCAGCTCTTCGTACTGGTGCGGGATGTAGTCGGCGAGATGGCTCGGGTCGAGCACCTCGGCCGGGTCGCCGGGCGGCACGTCCAGCCGCCGGCTGTTCGTCTCCACGGCCTGCGCGATGCGCTCCTGCACCTGCTGGGTGAGCAGCCAGTTGACGAACACCCTGGCCGCGTTGGGGTGCGGCCGGCGGTTGATCAGCTGGATGCCGCCCGAGCCGAGCGACAGCTTGCGGGGCGTGCCCAGCCCCTTCACGTTCACGACCAGCCCCTGCTGCTCGAACGTCTTCACCTGGTCCATGCGCAGCCCGATGCCGATGGGGTAGCGGTTGCGTACCACCCACTCGGCCTGCTGGCGGTTGTCGCCCGTCACCACCACGTCCTGCTGTGTGAAGAGCCGCCGCACGTAGTCCTCGCCGAAGGCCGCGAGCTGCGTGGTCGTCGTGCCCAGCCCGGCGCCGCCGCGCGGGTCCTGAATCACGATCTTCCCGCGCCAGCGCGGATCGATGAGCTGCTCCTCGCTGGCCAGGTCGCTCTCGGGCACCGCATCGCGGTTCACGTAGACGTCGAACGACGCCGTCGCGATGAAGCTCGGTAGGTACTCCTTCCCGTTGTCGGCGTACAGGCCGTCGAACCCCCCAAACCACTTGCTCTCGTCCACGACCTCCGGCAGCACGAACAGCGGCCGCACTGGATCGAGCGCCCCGCGGTCGCGCGCCTCGAACACCTCCGGGTCGGGCCCGCCCACGCGCAGGTCCCAGAGGTACTGGCCCGCCTCGCGCTCCTGGAACAGCCGCGGCCAGAAGTCGCGCGAGTTGCCGCCCGTCAGCTCCAGGCTGATGCCCGGGTAGTCCTGCTCGAACGTCAGCAGCACCTCACGCCACAGCTGCCCCGTGGGCGCCGAGATGACCAGCTTGCCCTCCTGCCGGGCGGCGGCTACGGTGGCAGCCCAGTCGGACGGCGCGTCGGCGGGCTGGGGCGCTGTGGCCGCCGGTGCCGTGCTGGCGGGCGGGCTGCCCTCGCTGGCGGCGCCCGAGCCGCAGGCCGCGGCGAGCGCCACGAGCAGGAAGGCGCTCCCCACCGCCGTGATCGCGCGCGCTAGCTCCGCCCGCATTCGCCTACCTCCCCGCTTGCCGCGGTCACCCGAAAATACTGTCGCTCGACTGGCCGCTGATTATTCGCGCCGCCCGGCGGCCTGTCAACCGGCCACCTCTCCCGCCGGTGCGCGGCCAGCGCCCGCGACACGCTTGCCGCTTGCCGTCCCGGACGGGCGGCCCGCCGCGCGGGGCCGCGCCGGCTCATACCGCATGCGGAGCTAGCGTTCGCCTCCTCCCTCTCCCCCTGGGAGAGGGTCGGGGTGAGGGGGCGCCCCGCTAACCGAACCGGCGGACCGGGCCGGGTATCAGCCAGGCAGCAGCGCGTCGTAGGAGAAGGCCGTGTCGCGCCAGCGGTCGTCGCCCAGCCCGTGCTCCCGGTTCCACTGCACCGCGTCGAACATCCGGCCCGTCACCCCGCGCGCGTCCTGCGAGGCCAGGAAGAGCACGAGCGGCACGACGTGCTCCGGCACGTACGGCAGCGGCCCGGGCCGCCGCCCCTCGGCCAGGCGCGCGCGGTTCTGCTCGTCGAAGCCGGTCGTGCGCGTGTGGCCCGGCACCACGGCGTTCACCGCCACGCCCGCGTCCTTCAGCTCGGCGGCCAGGTAGAACGACAGGTTGGCGAGCGCCGCCTTCGACGACATGTACGGCTGCTCCACGCTGTCCGGCCGCAAGGCCGCGTAGGCGCCACCTTGCGCGTGGAATAGGCTGCCGCTGCTCACGACGTTCACGATGCTGCCGCGCTGCTTCTCCAGCATCGGCCGCACGAAGCGGCGGATCACCTTCAGCGCCCCGAACACGTTGACGCTGTACATCCGCAGGAAATCCTCGTCCGACGTCTCCAGCGTCAGACGGCGCCCGTGCGGCGGGAACAGGTCGCGCGAGCGCATGGCCGCGTTGTTCACCAGCGCGTCCACCGTGCCGAAACGGTCGAGCGTCGCCTGGTAGGCCCGATCTAGCTGCGCGTCGTCGGTCACGTCCATGTCCAGGCACAGCACGCCGCGCGCCTCCAGCTCCTGCTGGAACCCCTCCACGCCCGTCCACGAGCGGTCGGCGGCGACCACCCGCGCGCCCTCCTCGAGGAAGCCGCGCACGTAGGCAGCGCCCATGCCGCGGGCGCCGCCGGTGATGACCGCCACACGGCCTTGCAGGTCCAGCTCGATCGGTAGTGGCATGGGCACCCCCTTGCGGTATCCAGCGGGGCGGCCCGCTCGCAGGCGGGCCGCCCCGCTCGTCCCCTTACTTGAGCAGCTCGTCGGCTAGCTGCAGCGCCTTCACGCGGACGGGCAGCAGCGCCTCGTCCTGGTGGGACACGTACTTGTCCATCTGCGTCCAGTCCGGCGCTTCCGCTGGCGTGGCCGCGGGCACGTCGGTGCGGCGGCTGTTCTCGCCGGTCGCCTGCGTGAGCGACTGCTGCACGCGCTGCGTCATGAGCCAGTTGCTGAACACGGCTGCCGCGTTGGGGTGCGGCGCCCGCGTGAGCAGCTGGATGCTCCCCGAGCCGATGGAGAGCGGGATGGCCTCCGTCCGGACGGGCAGCACGTTCTTGCCCAGCCCCTCCTGCTGGAAAAGCAGCAGGTCATAGCTGCGGAGGCCGATGGCGATCGGGTAGCGCCCGCGCACCAGCCACTCGGCCAGTTGCCGGTTGTCGCCCGTCACGACCAGGTCCTGCCGCAGCAGATCGCGCACGAACTGCTCGCCGTGGACCTGCAAAAAGGTGGCGAGGAACCCCAGCCCGGCGCCGCCGCGCGGGTCCTGGATGACGATCTTGCCGCGCCATTTCGGGTCCAGCAGGTCGCGCTCGCTGCGGATCTCGGGCTCTGGCACCAGGTCGCGATTCACGTAGACCGGCGACGAGGCGGTCGCCAGGAAGCCCGGGATGAACCGGTGCTCCGTGTCGGCCCAGATGCTGTCGAACCCGCCGAACCACTTGCTGTCGTCCACGACCTCCGGCAAGACCAGATGCGGCCGCGCCGGCTCGATCACACCGTCGTCCTGGGCGGCGAACACCTGCGGGTCGGGGCCGCCGATGCGCACGTCCCAGAGAAACTGGTTGCCCGCCCGCTCCTGGCTGACGCGCGGCCAGAAGTCGCGCGAGTTGCCGCCGGTGTACTCTACCTGGATCTCCGGGTAGTCCTTCTGGAACGCGGTCAGCTGCTCGCGCCAGATCGTGTTGGCGGGCGCCGAGATGACGAGGCGGCCCTCTTGTTTGGCCGCGGCAACCATCTGGTCCCAGCCGGCGGGCGCGGCCGCGCTGTCGCCGGTCGCCGCGGCCGGCGACGCGGACGCCGCGGCGGGCGGCTCGCCGCTCCCGGGCCGCGCGGCGGGCGCGGCGCCGCCCGATCCGGCCGTGGGGCCGCACGCGGCCAGCAGCGCGAGCAGGACCAGCAGCGCGAGCGGCCGATCGGCAGGCGGGGTGCTAGTACGACGCATCGGGCGACCTCCCAAGAGCGTGCGACCGAGCGCCGGTTGGGACCGCGGCGCCCGGCGCGGTGATATGGCTCAAGCGCGCGCCGCGGCGGGATCGGGCACGTACTCGCCGGCGAAGGCGGCCACGCTCTCCCACGGCGCGTCGATCGGGATGATCCGCTCGTCGGTCGCGATGCGCCCGTACGGAATCGCCGGGTCCAGCCCGATCGGCACCTCGCCGGCCTGCACGGCCCGCACTGCCTGCAGCAGCCGCCGCCGCATGCGGATCACGGCCACGTCGCTGGCGCCGAGGTGCTCGCGGCTGCGGTCCACGATCGGCCCCATGCTCTCGACCATCGCGAAGTCCTGCTCGTTGACGCCCTCGATGCCCGACCAGTTGCCGGCGCGCATCGCCGCCCGGTCCTGCAGGTGCAGGTTCGCGCGATTGCGCCGCGGCCAGCCGTAGTTGCTCGCCAGGCCGAAGCTCGCCGCGTGCTCGCGCCAGTGGGCGGGCAGCGGGCCGGTGCGGTTGTAGGCGAACGTGAAGAACGCGTTGTGCTCGTCGTCCAGCGGCACCCAGGCCTGGTGGACCGCCACCTCGTCCCCGTCCGTCGCCGAGCCGGCGACGCGCGAGCGCAGCGGCGGGATGAGCACGTGGCACGGCGCGACCCAGATGGTGACGCGCACGTACTGCTGCCGCTCGGGGTTGACATCCGGCTTGCGGATGGCGGCGTAGCGAAAGCCGTAGGCGGTGTCCTGGGTCTCCAGGCGGGGAGCGTGGTCGCGCGGGCGGCCACGGATGTTCGAGGAGTGCAGGTAGTCGGAGTGCGCCGAGTCGATGCTGCCCTCCACCCCTTGCAGGTAGTTGCAGTCCTCGTAGATCTTCGTCACCCCGAACTGCGCGGCCGGCGCGCGCTGCCACTCCCATTCCGGGAACGGGGGCATCTGGTCGCGCGGCCCCAGGTAGGCCCAGATCGAGCCGTTCGCCTCGCGGGTGGGGTAGGCCACGTGCTTGATGCGGTCCTTGAAGGTGCTCTCCGGCGGCTCGGGCGGCGTCTCCAGGATGTTGCCGTCCACGTCCACTTTCCAGCCATGGTAGATGCAGCGCAGGCCGCACTCCTCGTTGCGGCCGTAGGCCAGCGAGGCGCAGCGGTGCGGGCACGCCTCCTCCAGCAAGCCCACGCGGCCCCGCGTGTCGCGGAAGGCGACGAGCCGCTCGCCCAGCAGGCGCACCTGCTTCGGGTCGCCGTCCGGCTCCGGCAGCTCTTCGGAGAGCAGGACCGGCAGCCAGTAGCGCCGGAACAGCGCGCCCAGCGGCGTGCCCGGCCCGGTCCGCGTCAGCAGCGCGTTCTCCTCGCGCGTCAGCATCGTGCTCGTCTCCTCTACCAGCGGCCTGGGCGCCTGCTCCGCCACGGCGCCCGGTCGGGCGTGGGACGCTCCCCCCGCCCGACCGGTGCCCCTTGGCACCATGCTACAGCGGCGGGAAAGGCAAAACGTCGCGGTACTTCTCCACGACGGCGCGGCGCAGCTCCCGCTCGCTGCGGCTCACTCGCGGGAACTTCTCCCGCCAGGGCCAGGGCCGCACCGCGTAGAAGATCGCCCGGCTGTTCGTGTGATCGCCCGACGCCCGCTTGTCCGGCGGCATGCGGGGGTCCAGCGGGGTGCTCCAGGTGCCGTCGATCAACTCGATGTCGGTGTACGGGTCCACCCGCGTCTGCATCGCCCACAGCACTTCCTTGAGGTCGGTCACGTCGATGTCCTCGTCCACCACCACGATGTACCGCCCGTTGCGCGCCGCCGCCGAGCACGCGAGCGCCGCGTGGCCCACCTGCTTGGCGTGCCCCGCGTAGCGCTGCCGGATGGCGACCACGGTGAGGTACGAGGTGAAGCTGTAGACCCCCTGGATGTCCTGAATGCCCGCGTTCTCTAGCTGGTCCCACAGCAGGCCGGCGCTCGTGGGCAGGCCCATGACCGGCGCGCCCGGCCACATCGGCGCCTGGTTCACGATGATCGGCTCGTCGCGGTAGTAGATGGCCTTCACGCGAATGACGGGCTGCGGCCGGCCGGTGCCGATCGTGCCGCCGGAATAGTAGCCCGGCCACTCGCCGAACGGCCCTTCGGCCTGGCCGTCCTCCTCGAGCGGCGGGATCTCCCCCTCCACGGCGATCTCCGAGCCCGCCGGGATCGGCAGCCCGGTGATTGGCCCGCGCAGGACCGGCAGCGGCCGCTCGCGCAGCCCGCCGGTGTACTCCAGCTCCGACTTGCCCCACGGGATCTTCTGGTAGCCCGCGAGGAACGTGAGCGGGTCGCCGCCGAACACCGCGACGACCGGACAGGCTTCGCCCCGCTCCCAGTAGCGCTGGAAGATCAGGCGGCCGTGCTGCCCCGGGCTGACCCACAGGCCCAGGCGGTTGTGGTCGTGGACCTGCACGCGGTAGGTGCCGACGTTGATGAAGCCGCTGTCCGGGTCACGCTGGATGATGGCGTCTCCTGTGCCGATGTAGCGGCCGCCGTCCTGGGCGTGGAAGCGCGGCGTGGGGAACCGCAGCAGGTCGACCGCGTCGCCCGTCAGCGTGTTCTCCAGCAGCGGGCTCGCTTGCACCTCGACGGGCGGGATCGGCTTGACGTCCCGAATCTTGCGCGCCGCCAGGCGCACCAGGTCGAGCTTCGGCAGGTCCGTCGGCAGGCCCAGCGCCAGCGCCACGCGCCGGTGCGACGCCAGCGTCAGGCTGGCCACGCGGTAGCCGGGCGGGTAGTCCTTGATGTGGTCGAACAGCAGCATCGGCGGGCCCGGCACGAGGTCGGCGGTGGCCTCGGTCAGCGCGCCGATCTCCAGGTCCCAGTCCGCGCCGTCGATCTGCCGCCAGTCGTCGATCTCCTGGCAGGCGGCGATGAACGTGCGCAGGTCGTCGAAGGTCGCTCCGGTCGGCGCCGCGGTCTCGACTGCCACTCTCTCCTCCTCTGACGAACCGGCGGGTGTCACGCCGCGCGCCGCCGTCTGTCCGCTACCACACACGCGATCCCAGGACGGGTCGAGCGGCCCGCGATTCACCGCGCGAGCCGGCGACGCGCGCAGTGCCGCACGTCGCGTCCCCACGGCGGCTCCCCGGCCGCCGGCGGTCTATTTGGCGAGCAGGTCCTTGCCGAGTTGCTGAGCGCGCTGGCGAGTGGGCAGCAGCTCTTCGTACTGGTGCGGCACGTAGTCTTGCAGGTGGCTGGGGTCGAGCGCGTCGGCGGGGCTCACGGGGGGTACGTCGGTGCGCCGGCTGTTGAACTCCACCAACGGCGCGAGCCGGGCCTGCGTGTCCCGCGTCAGCAGCCAGTTGGCGAAGACCTTGGCCGCGTTCGGGTGGGGCGCGCGGTTCATGAGCTGGATGCCGCCGAACCCGAGCGAGAGCTTCCGTGCGCCGCCCAGCCCCCGCACGTCGAAGGTCAAGCCCTGCTGCTGGAACAGGAGCAGCTCGTCGTCCGTCACGCCGATGCCGATGGGGTAGCGGCCGCGCACCACCCACTCGGCCAGCTGCCGATTGTCGCCGGTCACGGCCAGGTCCTGCTTGCTCAGCAAGTCCTGCACGTAATCCTCGCCATACGCGGCCAGCAGCGTCGTCAGCGTGCCCAGGCCGGCGCCGCCCGCCGGATCGGCGATCGCGATCTTGCCCCGCCAGCGCGGCTCGACGAGCTGCCGGTCGCTGCTCAGGTCGGCCTCCGACACGACGCCCCGGTTCACATAGGCCGTGGGCGACGACTGGGCGATGAAGGCCGGCAGGTACTGCTTCGCCGCGTCGGCGTAGAGTCCGTCGAAGCCGCCGAACCACTTGCTCTCGTCGGTGACCTCCGGCAGCACCAGCAGCGGCCGCACGGGGTCCAGCGCGCCCCCGTCGCGGGCCTGGAACACCTGCGGGTCCGGGCCGCCCACGCGCAGGTCCCAGAGGTACTGCCCGGCCGCGCGCTCCTGGAACACCCGCGGCCAGTAGTCGCGCGAGTTCTGCCCCGTCAGCTCGACCTTGATCCCCGGGTAGTCCTTCTCGAACAGCAGCAGCCCGTCGCGCCACAGCTGGCCCGGCGGGCCCGAGAGCACGAGCGTCCCTTCCTGCTTCGCCGCGGCGACCGTCTCCTCCCAGCCCGCCGGCGCGTCCGCCGGCGCCGCCGCGGCCGCTTCACCCGCCGCGCCCCCCGCCCCGGCGCCCCCGGCCGGCGCCCCGGCGGGCGCGCTCGCTGGCGCTGGCCCGCACGCGGCCACCAGCAGCACGATGCCGAGCGCCGCGGGGAGCCGCGCGCGGCGTACTCGCTGTCTGACCAACTTCGTTTTCTCCTCGTTACGCGCGTTCTGATGTATCGTGAACTCACGCCCAATCAGAATGCGCGTAACGGCCTGCTACGCCGGGCTCGGGACCTGGTGCTGCATCAGCACGTCGCGACGCTCGCGCGCCGACTCGTAGATCGCCAGGCAGACCTCTAGCGTGGCCTCGCCCCAGCGGCCGTCGTGGAACACCGGTCGGTCGTTGACCACCGCCTGGTACAGCTCGTTGATCTCCGCCTCGCGGGCGCTGCCCATCCGCTCCAGCGGGATCTCGCGCTTGCCGTCGTCGCCGTACAGGTACAGCCCGTCCGGCGACTGTCGCAGGTCGCCGCGCTGGCAGCTCACCAGCGTGATCCCGAAGAACGGCTGGTGCCGCTCGGCGTCGTCGTGCAGGTGCGCGAAGTCGCCCGCGCGCTCGCCCGCGTAGCGCATCGACTCTTTGAGCGACGCCTCGTCCGCCACCGCGCGCAGGCGGGCGCGCGTCTGGAAGTTGGTATTGGGATCGCGCGGTTGGCCGCCCTCGCCGACCCAGTAGTGCAGCTCGGCGGTGTCGAAGTGGGCGTACCCGTTGTACACGATCGTCGCGGGCGTCCCGTCCTCGAACTCCAGGAAGGCCGTGTACGCGCCCTCGCTGGGCCGCGACTCGTCCCAGATCGCGGCGCTGCCGCGCACGCTGCGCACCAGCCCCCCGCCGAGCAGCCGCACCACGTCCACCTGGTGCGGTCCCTGGATGAACACCGCCCCACCGCCGCGCCGGGTGTCCAGCTCGTGGGGCATGCGCGGCCGGTACATCAGGTCGGTGTAGTTCCAGGTGTGGATCATCCCCAGGCGGCCCAGTTCGCCGCTCTGCACGATCTCGCGCATCTTGCGGATCGGCGCGTCGAAGCTGTGGGTGTGGCCGCAGAGCAAGTACGTGCCGTTCCGCTCGGCGGCAGTGTTCATGGCCTCGCACTCGTCGAGGGTGAGCGCCATCGGCTTCTCGACGATGACGTGCTTGCCGTGCTCGGCCGCGCAGATGACGTGCTCGGCGTGCAGGTGGTTCGGCGTGCAGACGTAGAGGGCGTCGACGTTCGGGCTTCGGCACAGCTCTTCGACGCTCAGGAACGTTTCACCGCCGAAGTCGCGCTCGAACTGGTCGAGCGCCGCCCGCCGCACGTCGCTGGCGGCGACGATGCGGGCCTGGGGATTGTTCACCAGGTACGGCAGGATCTGGGTGCTGGCCACGCCGAGCCCGGCGATGCCAAAGCGCAACTGGGTAGCCATCCGAGTCTCCCACGCGCGCGCTGATGGATAGGCCAATAGCCGGTTACCGGTCAACTGTTCTGTGCTGGAAGCTCACACGCGGCCGCTGAGCCGTGTCGAGGAGCTAGGCGCCGGCCACGGGCGCCGGCGCCGCCCGTCCCTCGGGCCGCCACAGCGAGCGCCAGTCGGCGCGGTCGGGCATCACTTGCGACGTGACGACGTGGTGCGCGAAGCGATTGGCGGCCGGGTCGCGCACGACGTGCTGCGGGTCCTTGCCGGCCTGCACGTCCGCGATGGCGCGCAGGAGCTGCCGCCGCGCGAGGATGATCGCCTTGTCGGTGTAGCCCAGGTGCTCGGTCGTGCGGTCCTGGATCGGCCCCTCGCCCTCGGTGGCGAACGCGTCGTGCGCCGGGAAGAACGCGCCCATGCCGATGAAGCTGCGCGTCCGCATCTCCTCCCGGTCCTGCAGATAGCGGTTCGCCCGGTTCCGCACCAGGCGATGGTCGGCCGTCAGGTTGGCGGCGTAGGGCCGGTGCATCGCCTCCTTGTCCAGGGCCCGCTCGCGGCTGAAGCTGATCATGTACTTCCAGTGGTGCGTGTCGTCGATCGGCACGTGCCAGTTGACGCTGTAACCCTCCCCACCCGTCTGGCCGGGGAACGAGCTGAGGTTGGGCATGATGAAGTTCGAGGCGCGCACGTAGATCTCGCCCGGCCCCACCTTGCGCACCGTGAAGATGCGCACTCCGTAGTCCGTTTCCTCGATCTCGATGGTCGGCGACGTGTCGCTGCCGTACAGCCGGTTGGTCGTCGTGCTCGTGCCCGCGACGTCTTTGGTGACCAGGCGCAGACGGCTGGGGTCGTCCTGCATCATGTAGTGCAGGAACGATAGGTGGGCGGGGTCGATGTTGCCCTCATTGGCTTGCAGATAGTTGCACTCGTGGAACGCCTTGTTCACGTAGCGCTGCGTGGCGGGGACGGTCAAGAACTCGTAGGCCGGCAGGAGCGGCGGCTCGCCCGGCCCGAGGTAGGCGAAGATCAGCTCCGCGGCCTCCAGGCACGGATAGGCGGTGTGGCGCACGCGCTGGCAAAACGTGCTGCCCGCCGGCTCGCCCGGCTGCTCCCGGCACTGGCCGGTGCGGTCGAACAGCCAGCCGTGGTACAGGCAGCGCAGCCCCCCGTCCTCCAGCCGCCCGTAGCTGAGGTCCG
This sequence comes from Pseudomonadota bacterium, assembly GCA_021325365.1. Next base: position 7 of record JAJPHF010000008.1, on the reverse strand, counting down.
CCCCGCG
>JAJPHF010000162.1 GCA_021325365.1 Pseudomonadota bacterium | reverse complement strand
TCGTGGTAGCCGATCTGGTAGAGCAGGATGTCGAGCGGGCGGCTGGCGGTGATGCGCGGGTCGAGCTGGCGCAGCGAGCCGGCGGCGGCGTTGCGCGGGTTCATGAAGGGCGGCTGGCCCTCGGCCTCGCGCTGGCGGTTGAGCTTCGCAAACGCGGCGCGCGGCAGGTACACCTCGCCGCGCACCTCCACGACGCGGGGCACGCGCCCGCGCAGGGTCAGCGGCACGCTGCGGATGGTGCGGACGTTCTCGGTGACGTTCTCGCCGCGCAGGCCGTCGCCGCGCGTGGCGGCCAGGGTGAGCCGGCCGTCCTCGTAGGTGAGGGAGACGGCCAGGCCGTCGATCTTCGGCTCCAGCACGTAACACAGCGGGCGCTCGCCGATGATGCGGACGACGCGGGCGTGCCAGGCGCGCAGCTCGTCGGGGCTGAAAGCGTTGGCGAGGCTGAGGAGCGGCAGGCGGTGCTCGACGACGCCGAACGCCTCCAGCGGCCCGGCGCCAACGCGCTGGGTAGGCGAGTCGGGCGAGGCCAGCTCGGGGTGCTCGGCCTCCAGGCGCCGCAGCTCCTGCATCAGCCGGTCGTACTCGGCGTCGCTGACTTCTGGCTCGTCGAGCACGTAGTAGCGGTAGTTGTGGTAGTCGATCTGGCGGCGTAGCTCTTCGACGCGCTCGCGCGCGGTGAGAGTGTCCTGCATCCTCGCCCCCGCCCTGCCCGCCCGGGCAGCGATGCTGTCTATGGAGGAGTATAGCCACGCGCTGGCCGCCCCGGGCGGGCCGCTTCGCGCTGTGAGCCCGTTGTAAGGCTGATGGCACAAGACGTGCAGCAGCGCGAGACCGCGTGGACGAGGAGGCCACGCGGTCAAGCACGAAGCGGCGGTTCGACGCCGCCGCATCGCGGGAAGAGCCGATCAGACAGAAGGGTATAGGTGATTATGAACATTCTTCGAGCGGCAGCGACAGCAGCAGCGGTGGCGCTTCTCCTTGGCGTGGGCGGCGGGATCGTGGCGGCCCAGACCTCTGGCGGGTCCGACATGCAGTTCCCGGCCTCAGACGCGGCCCAGACGACGCCCGGGGTGGTCAGCACCCCCTTGCCAATCGGCACGACGACCACCGTGCCCGGCGGCACGACCGCCCTGACCCCCGTCGTCTCCGGCACGTCGACTATCGGGGTGGGCGGCCCGCTGACCCCGATCGCGACCACCACCCCGGTGGGCGGGGTCACCACCCGGACGGCGACCACGACTGGCCTCCAGCCGCCGCTGACGGCGACCATGGACGGCTCGGCCGAGGTGCCCGGGCCCGGCGATCCGAACGCTATCGGCTCCGCCGCCGTCACCGTCGATCAGGCGTCGAACACGGTGTGCTATGCGATGCACGTCGTGAATCTCGGCGCGCCCCCGACGGCCGCGCACATTCATCGCGGCGCGGTCGGCGTCGCCGGCCCCGTCGTCGTGTCGCTCACCGCGCCTACCAACGGCAACTCCAGCGGCTGCGTCGCGGGCGTCGATTCGGCCACGGTCTCGCAGCTGATGGACAACCCTGGCGATTTCTACGTCAACGTCCACACCACTGACTACCCGGACGGCGCGGCGCGCGGCCAGCTCGGCCGCTAGCCCGCGCACGCGACCGCCGCACGCCCCGACGCGGCCTCACCTATTTGAGGGAGGCAGGCGAGGCCGCTCGGGGCGTGCGCGCGTCTTCCGCCGACGCTACCGTGGGGTTGCGCGGCGCGCGCCGGCACCGGGGACACCCCGCGCGGCTCGTGTGGTGCATTACTCGCCGGACCGGGTGACGGCGCTCTCCGCGTCGGCGAGCACGGCCGCCCAGCCCTGGCGCAGCGGCCGCACGCCGAGGTCGGCGATGGCGCAGCGCAGCACGGCCGGCAACGAGACGGGGCCGGTGGGAAGATGCGCCCGGCTCAGGTCGAGGGGCGCCACCGGCGCCGAGACGTGCAGGTGGGGCCAGACGATCGCACTTACACCTCGGGGGTGCCAGTGATAGGCCAACAGCTCCCGCTCGTCCGCGTGCAGAATCGCGTACCAGTATCCGGCGATAGCCGCTGCCCACCGTCCATGCGGCTCCTGGACCACTTCGAGATCGTATCTCACGGAAAGCAGCAGGTGACGAGCACCAGGCAACGGGACCTGGCCCGCCTCCGCGAGCTGGAAACTATATATGCCTGTATCCGAACGCCTGGCACTACCGACCGGCACCGAGCGCGTGACGCACGAGAGGGCTCGCTGCAGCGGTCTGGTAATCGCCCGAATGGCCTGTGCAGGCGTCCTAGCGCGCAAAGCCGGTCATCAGCGACAACTCGATGATGGGCCAGTGCTCCGGGTCGTCGGGGATGTCGCGGTACTCGCCGGCGTCGAGACGGCGCAGGAACTCCTCGCCGCTGATGCCGAGGCGCTTGCGCGCCTGCTCGTCAAAGAACTGGCGCCCTTCTTCGGGAGTCAGCCAACGGATGCCGCCCGTGGTGTCCTTTGGGGCAGCCCGCTTGCGCGGACGGGCCGTAGCCATGACATCATGCTCCTCGCGGATATGGTATCACGCTGCATCGTAGTGTCTGGCGGGAGGATGGAATGGAGCTGACGCTACTGGGCACCGGCACGCCGATCCCCGATCCGCGGCGCGCGGGGCCGAGCCAGATCGTGCGCGTGGGCGACGACCGCATCCTGATCGACTGCGGCACGGGTGCGGTGCGGCGCCTGGTCGAGGCCGGCGACAGCCCGCGCGACGTACACACCGTGCTCATCACCCACATGCACTCGGACCACAGCATCGACCTCGGCCACTTCCTGATCACGCGCTGGATCCTGTTCAACGAGCGGCCGCTCAGCTTGATCGGCCCGCCGGGCTTGCAGGAGTACGTGGACAATCTCCTGCGGCTGCTGGACTGGGACATCAAGATCCGCGGCTTCGCCACCCGCCTGTCCGATGAGGCGCGGCGCATCGACGTGCGCGAGGTCGCGCCGGGCGAGCGCGTCGAGGGCGACCACTGGCGGGCCACGCCGATCAAGGTCGACCACTATCCCGTCGAGCACGCTTATGCCTGGCGGCTCGACGCCGAGGGCGCGTCGCTGGTGATCTCGGGCGACACGGCACCCTACGAGCCGCTGGCGGAGGCTGCGGCGGGCGTGGATGTGCTCGTCCACGAGGCGTGGCTGAAGCCGAAGCACGAGGCGGCACGCCAGCACATGCCGCCCGCGGAGGCGGAGGCGTTCATCGCCAAGCGCAACCGCTACCCGCGACTGCCGCAACCTCCGGCCCAAAAGCATAGCGCGCTCGCCCGACGGCCCGTCGCTCCCGCCCCGTGCCCGTCGTCTCCACCGTCACCTGGCGCACCAGTAGTTCCACCACGGCCCGCTTGGTCGCCCAATCGTCCGTCCGCTCCACTTCCTCTAGGCGGTCGCGCAGCCGCCCCAGCATAGCTGTCGCGTCCGCAAGCTGCGCCTGGGCGGCGGCCGTTAGCTGTGTCTCGCTGTCCAGGGCCGCGAGCAGCGCTTGCGTCTCGGCCTGCTCGCGCGCCATCGCGGCTAGCTGCACCTCCGCCTCCGCCAGCGTAATCAGGTTCTTGCGGAACAGCGTCATCGTCCGCTCGCGCTCGGCGTCCTTGTCCGCGAGCGCCCGTGTGAGCCGCGCCCGCTCGGCGCCGCGGTCGGCCGCCTGCGCCTGGCGCGCCCGTAGCTCCGCCTGCGCCTCCGCTATGGCGGCGCCGGGGTCGCGGATGAAGGCGGCGCAGTGTGTCCACACGGCCCGCTCCAGAGCGTCGGCGTTCACGGCCTTGCCCGCGCACGGGGCGGCACCGATGGGGAAGTCCCAGTTGCAGCGGTAATAGCGCGTCTCGTAGGGCGTCCCGTCCCGCCGCCGCTTGCGGTTCACCGCACCCGTGTAGCCACTGCCGCAGTTCGCGCAGCGCACCAGGCCGCGCAGCAGGTAATCATACGCCTGGCCGGTCTTGGACAGCTTGCGGTTGCTCGCCAGCACGCGCTGCGCCTGCTCCCACACCGCCAGCGGCACCAGGGCGGGTACCTCGCGCGCGACGGCGCCGTGCTTGCTGTGCAGCGTGTGCGTACCCGTGTAGACGGGGTTGTGCAGCACGCCGCACAGGCGCGCGGGCCGCCAGGCGTCCGTCACGCGAATCACCTTCCCGCTCGCGTAGCGGCGCACGGGCGCCACGCCGAGAGCGTTCAAGCGCTGGCACTCGCCCCACAGCGTCGCGCCGCCCGCGATGCGCGAGAACAGGTCTTGCACTAGCTCGGCCTCGGTGCAACCCAGCCCCTCCACCAGGCGGGTCGAGGGCACCAGGCAGCCGTCCGCGTCCAGGTCGTAGCCGAACGGCACCACGCCGTACCAGCGCCCGGCCCGCGCGCCGCGGTCGCGTCCAAGCGTCAGCTTCTCCAGCAGCGTGGCGCGGTCTAGCTCAGCCATCGAGCCGAGCAGTTGGAACAGGAAACGGCCCATCGGCTCAGCCGTGTCGAACGGCTCGGTCGCGCTGCGTATCGTCACGCCGTGCGCCTCTAGCTGCCGGTGGGCGTCCAGTAGTGGCGCGAGCGAGCGCCCCAGCCGGTCCACCTTGTAGACGAGGACCACGCCGAAGCGGCCAGTGCCGGCGTCCGCGAGCAGGCGCCGCCCCTCGGGGCGCTCCGCGAGTGGCCGGGTGCCCGAGGCGCCGTCGTCCAGATACGTCTCCACGATGGGGAGGTCGTACAGGTCGCAGTAGCGGCGGAGGAAGTGCGCCTGGTTCTCGATCGTGCCGCGCTCGGCCTGCTCGTCGCTGCTGACGCGCGCGTAGAGGGCGACGCGGGGGGTGGTGTCGAGCGCCTTGGGTGCTACACTGCCCATGCGGGCCTCCTCTCTTGCGTCAGGCTCGCCAGCCCCGGGCCGTGTCAGCGGCGCCAGGGAACGGCCGCGGCCTGCTAGCTCAGGCCGCGGCTTTTAGGAACCGCTCCAACTCGGCGGCGGTCACACGGTAGCCGGCACGGGCGCCGAAGCGCACGCCCCGTAGCTTCCCATCGCGCAGCCAGCGCCGGACCGTCTCCACGTTGACGCGGCAGTACGCGGCCACCTCGGGCACGGTCATCAGCCGGTCATCAGCCATGCGCCTCACCTCCTTTCAGCGACATTGTACCGTGCCATAACGTGTCAATTCAACTCAAGTCTTGTCATGTAGCGCATAATGTAGTATCATGTAGTCGCAGGGAGCGCGTGATGCCCTGTAGAACGTAAAGAGCCCCGCCGGTGTCACTACCACCAGCGGGGCCGAGCGAAGGGAGCGGACCGATGCTAGCGACCAGCACCCCTCAGGCACAGCCTACCACGGCGCGCATCACCCTGGACACCCTCAAGGCCATGCTCGCGAAGGGCCAGGCGGCGCACCCCGACCTCGCCGGCCGCATGGACAAAGCGGCCCGCATCTTGGCGACGCGCACGGTCGAGCCCACCGGCGACGACGGCCGCTCATGGTGGGTCGCGTCCGAGACGCAGGCCGAGCAGTTCTACCTGGTCATCATCACCCCCCACGGCGCGTGGCCCTGCACGTGCAAAGACTTCGAGCGCCGCCACGATTGGTGTAAGCACAGTCTGGCGGTCGCGCTCCTGCGCCGCTGCCAGGAGCACCAGGAGCACCCCGAGCCGGACCCGGACGCGCCAATCCCGTACACGTTGACCGCGTTGGGCGAGGCCGCGGCGCGCGCGCCCGAGCCGTTCACGTTCGCGCGCTGCACGGGCGAGTGCTGCTCGCGCTGCCAGTACGAACTAGGCGAGATGGGCGAGTAACCCCCGCTGCACACAGCCCGGGCGAGGGAGGCGGCCTCCCTCGCCCCGCCGTCATCTTAGGAGGTCTGAGCCATGTTCCCTAGCCCGAGCGCCGACCCGACCACGCGCCTGCGCGAATGCGTCGCCAACCTGCCCGCGAGCGCCGGTCCCGCCATCCTGACCCTCGCCGCCGACCTGCCGCCGCTCTACGTGGACCGCTTGTGCGCGGCCGTCGATGCCGTGGACGAGGCCGTGACGGCGGAGATGCTCGACGAGTGTGAACAGGTCTTGCAGCGGGTGCTCCGGCGCCTGGGCCAGCTTGCCCCCGCCGTCGAGGCCATCTGGCGGCAGGAACAGGAGCGCGTGCTGACCCGCTCCTGAGCCGGCCGTGGCGCCTACCTGCCCGACATCCACTCAACGAGCCCCGGGGAGATGCCCCCGGGGCTCTATTTTCGCGCGGACTCCGAGCGAAACTCCGGCCAGCTTCATCGAGGTGGGCCAGGCGCTCCAGCACATCCGCGACCACCGGCTCTACAAGCAGAGCGACGCGACGTTTGAGGCATACGTCGCGCGCCGCTGGCCCGACCTCGGGGGGCACAAGTACGCCTACCGAGTCATCGCGGCTGCGGAAACTGTCAGGCAGTTGTCGCCCATGGGCGACACTTTGCCCGCCACCGAGCGCCAGGCCCGCCCGCTCACGCTGCTCGACGAGCCCACGCTACGCATTGCGGCCTGGCAGCGCGCCGAGTTCGGCTGGAGCGAGAGAACCGCGCGGAACTTTATGGAGGTGGCCGAGCGCTTCAAATCGGCAAAGTTTGCCGATTTGCCCGCGCCATCGGTCCTCTACCTCCTGGCCCAGCCGAACACGCCGGAGATGCACCAGCATCTCGCCAGGTCGGGCCTGGCGGGGGCGCCTTGTGCCCAATTTACGGCACCCCAGGTACCTACTATGGGATAATTCTGTGCAGGATTCGCGCCCGTTTCGCGCGCATTCGCCCCCAATCTGTGCCGAAAGAGAGCCGTACCGCATGCCGGACCAGAACGCCGAGATACGCGTTGTAGCTGAACTCGAAAAGCTGGGGGCCTCACTCCAAAGCCACCGCAACCTCCTCGACAAAGTCGCCACGCAGCTTCAGGGCGCGAGCGCCAAGGCGGCCGCGGGTGGCGCCCTCCCCGCCCACATCCCCGACCTCCAGCGGCAGATTCAGGCGGGCCGCGAGCTACTCAACCTCCAGAAGGGGCTCGCGCAGGCCACCGGCGACGCCTCCACCGCCCAACTCGCGGCCATGTCGAAGCTCCAGGCCAGCTATGTCGGCCTCGGCCAGGCGGCCCAGGCGCTCGCTAAGTACCAGGGCGCCGCGTTCGCGACCGAGCCCGTGAACCACTACCACCGCGCGCTCAGCCGCGTGGCAGACACGCTGCGCACGCTCGCGGGGCTGGGGGGCCGCACGGCGCAGAGCCCGGTCGGCGTGGCCGCCTCGGGTGCGGCGGTGGCCGGGGCCTTCCAGCACGTCGGCGGCCCCAACCTGCTCGGCGCGCTCCCCGGCGTCAGTATGCTGCCCCAGGGCATGCGCGCGGCGAGCGCCGTGGCCGGCGCGGTGCCGGGCCTCGGCGCCGGCGGCATCATGGGGGCCTTGGGCCTGACGGGGATTGGCGCTATCGGCGCGCAACTCGCCACCTGGGCCGTGAACCTCCCAGCCGCGGCCGACCGCTACACCAGCCTGGTGCCCCGGGTCGAGGGGCTGTACCGCCGCGGAGCCGGGCGCTCGGGGCGCACGCAGGGCGACGCGAATCAACTGAATGAGCTACGCCACCAGGTGCTCGACCGCGGCCTCCAGTTCGGCTACGGGCGCCAGGAGGCGCTATCGGTCGCAGAGGCGCTCGCGGCCTCCGGGGGCACCGAGGGCTTTAACGGGAGTAGCGCGCGGCTGGACGCCCCCATGCAGTTCGCGCGCTACATGGGGGTGGACCTCGGCGCGGCCACACAGGCGTTCGCCGCGGCCGAGCGGATGGGCGCGGCCGGCATCACGAGCGGGCAGGTGCCGTCCGCCTTTGGCGGGACACTGAACCGCGTCGACACCAAGCAACTGGCGGACGTGTTCGCCCAGGGCATCGACCAATCGAAGATGCGCGGCCGGGAGTCGGAGTTCTTGCAGACGGTGACCGGCCTCGCCGGCACCATCGCCCAGCGCACCGTCGACGCCCCCGACATGCAGCATATCGTCGGCATGCTCACCGCGCTCAACCGGACCGACGTGCCCGGGCTGCGCGGCCAGGCAGGCGCGAACGTCATGGCCGGCGTCGATCGCGGCGTCGCGGGCGCCCGCGGCGCGAATCAGATGCTCCTCTACCAGCTCTACCGCCAGCAGAAGCCGAACATGGGGTTTGCCGAGTTCCTGCTAGAGCAGGAGAAGGGGCTGGAATCGCCGTACCTGCCCGCGGCCATCCAGCAGCTCCCCGGCCTCGTGGGGGGCGACGAGAACCTGCAAGCCATCTTCCTCAAGGATGTGCTGGGCGGGAACATCAGCGGCAATCAGGCGCTCGCGCTCCTGCACGGTGGTCTTCCGGGCATCCTCCGCGCGCGCACCTCGGGCGAGGGCGGCATGGAGGGCGCGGCGCTCCCGGCGGTGGGCAACTACCCGAACACGCTGGCCCCGGGCGAGAGCGCGGTGGCGGCCCTCCAGCGGTTCAATGCCGCGATGGACGAGATGGCGGGCCAGACGATGGTGCCCGCCATCGAGAAGCTCCACCAGTTTGAGGCGAACATCACCGGCTCGACCAACAACCTGACAGAGGCCGCGGGGCGCCTGTTTGACTCCATCGCCAAGGGGCTGGGCGGCATCGTGAGCACGCTCGGCATCTCGGACATCTGGAATCCGCCCGTGGCCCACTCGGGTGAGCTAACGCCCGCGGAGAAGGCCGCCCAGGAGGACGCTCGGCGCCGGGGCGTGCCCATGCCCGGCTCCATCTGGACGCCGGGCCTCACGCCTGCGCCGGCACCCCCGGCGCCTCCCGCCGCGGCACCCCCGCTGGTCCCGGGCGCCGTGCCGCCGAGCTACGATGGCGCGGCCCCTGGTGTGCCGGTACCGCCGGGGATGGGGGCACCGGCGGCCGCGCCCGACACCGCGCCCGAGGCGGCCCCCGGCGGCACCCCGGATGCCATGCCCCCGCCAGCGCTCAGCGACATCCCGAACGTCACGCAGGCGGCCGGCGGCCGCGACTCGGCGGCCCGCGGCTGCTCGGCGGGGGCGCTCACAGCGATTCTGAACGGCGCCGGCGTGGACATCGACGAGGGCACCGTGTTCCGCATGATGGTGAGCGAGGGCGTCATCCAGAACGACGGCCTGCACGACCCGCTCCTCGCCGGCTTCGTCAAGCGGCACTGGGGCCTCGACGTGAGCCAATCCATTCGCAGCACCGGGGCGCTGCGCGACGCGCTGGCCAACCAGCAGCCGGTCATGCTCAGCGTGAACGGTGTGCAGCGCCGGGACCAGTACCCCGGCGGGCACCTGGTGACCGGCGTGAGCGCCGATGACCGCGGCCTCACGGTCATGGACCCGGCCCGCGGCGAGCGGCACACGTTCACGTGGGAGGAGTTCCAGCAGGTGTCGCGGATGAACACGAACCCGGGCATCGTGTTCCAGAACTGGACCGCGCTCGCGCAGGCCAACCGCGCGCGCCTGGCCGGCGCGGCCAGCATGGCGCCTCCTCCAGCGGAAGATTCCCCGGCGTACCGCCCCGTCACGAGTAGTGGCCTCCCTGAGCCGGGCGACGACATCATCGCGATGGCGATGCAGCGCTACGGCCCGGCGGCCGGCCCTGTCGTGGCGGCGATTCTGCGCCAGGAGGACGGCCTCGGGCGCACCACGCCGGGGGACGGCGGCCATGCGTACGGGCCGTTCCAGCTAGACGACCGCTACCAGTTGCGGGACTACGCGCGCGACCGCGGGATGTCGGTGGCGGCCGCCGGCCAGTACGCCATTAACAATCCGCTCGATGCCGCCGACTGGTCCCTCAGCGATCGTAGCCCGCTCGGGCGCGCGCTCGCGAAGGGAGCGGCCGCCGGCGACAGCGGGGAAGCGCTCTTGCGCGACGCGCTGGCCGGGCAGAACGGCAATGTCCTGCTACCGCAGAACCGCCAGTATTACGAGATGTACCGCCGCTATCTGTCGGAGTACGAGGGCATCGGCGCGCAGCAAGGTAGCCTGGGACCGTATAGCCCCATGAGCCGGGACCAACTCGCGGCCCTCGGCGCCATCCAGCGCGTGCAGGTGGGCGTCGACCCGATTGAGTTGCACCTCACCTGGCCCGATGGGCGGCAGGAGGTAGTAACGGTGCAGCCGCGCGCCCGGCACATCAGCGAGCAGGACTACTTGAGCCGCGTCACACCGCGCAACCTGGCGCTGGCCGGGGCGCCGATGAGCGGCCTGGGCTAGAGGACAGACGATGCTTGACATTTACCAACCGAACCTAGCCGACCCGTCGCAGGGCGGCCTGGTCCGTTCCCGCACCGCACCGGATGTCATTGCCGAGGCGTTCTGGTGGCAGCACCCCCTCGACCTGGGCACGGGCACCCCGCCCCAGGTGTTCGACGGCCTCACGACCGGCACCGCGAGCGGCACCAGCCCGGTGTACGCCGTGCGCGGCCGCAACCGCTTCACGTGGCAACTCACGGGCACCTGGGCGGGCACCGTGAACGTGCAGGGCTCGCTCGACGGGGTAACCTTCGTCGACCTGGACAGCGGCCAGACCGCGAACGGCGTGTACACCACGAGCGCCTTCGTGGACTACATCCAATTCAGCGTGACCCTCACGTCGGGCGCCGTCGTCTGCGTCGCCAGCGCCGTGCGGGACGCTTAGGGGGACAGCATGGACGTGATTGACCTGGGCAGCCGCCGCTTGCTCCGCAAGGGCGAGCGCTGGTATCTGAGCAGCCCCGATGGCCTCGTGCGCCTGGCCGACGACACCCTGGACGCACCGGCCGTCGAGGGGCGCACGCTGCGCGACCGCTTGGAGGCCGCGCCCAGCCGCCCGGCGTGGTGGTTCGCCTTCTTTGTCGGCGGCCTGGCGGTGCCCGCGGTCGGCCCCTGCTGGGCGCTCGTGGGCGAGGCGGGAGACGCGCTCCTGGCGTCCCGGACCGCGCGCGGCGGCTGGACGTTCGCCCCGCTCGCCCTGGACGACCGCTCGCCGAAGTGGGGGCCGTCGCTCGGGTGGGACTGGCGCGCGGCGCTCGCGCACCTGGAGGCGGACCAGCCGGCGCTCCTGCGCGACCCGGCCATCGACGCGAGCGCGCACGCGATGATGGCGGCCTACCGGGCGGCGACGGGCGACCCGACCCCCATCGCGCTCGCCCGCATCCCCGATGCGCACCTGGAGGACGCCGATGCAGTGTAGCACCTGTGCGGCGCAGCGGACGTGCCCGCTGCTCTCGGAGGCGCGGCGGCGGCCGCTGCTGGCGCTGGGGCAGGCGGCGCTCGTGCCGGTGGAGGGGCTGCCATTGCCCTGCCCGTGTGGGGGCGATTTGTGGCGACCGATGGACCCGCAGGCACCCGTGCCGGCGGAGAGCAAGCCGCGGCCGGCCTTCAAGCTGCTCTAGCGGATGCCGTACCGCGTCGGGCTATACCCGCCCGTGAGCCGCGTCCAGTCGGCGTGCGCCTGAGCGAGGTCGCCGGCGCCCTCTAGCGTGTGGCTGACCAGCACGCCCCACACCGCGCCGGAGCCGCGCTCTGCGGCCATCTCTAGGGCAATGTCCCAGGCGTCGAGCAGGTCGTCGTGGGCGCTGGCGGGGAACTGCGTGGCCTGCGTGTAGAAGGCGAGCATCTCGGGATGCACGCGGACGCCCGCTAGGTCCGGCACCGCCTCGCTCGGCTCGCCCACGCCAGCCGCCCGTAGGAGCACGCGCCCCTGCTCGACGAGCCCCGTACGGCTGAGCAGCCGGGCCTCCTTGCCCGAGGCGGCCACGTGCTCGCCGGCCACCTTGCCCGCCACGCCAGGGAGGCGCCGCGGCCGCACCCCGCGGACCCGCTTGGCGATGCACGGGGACTTCGCGAGCGCCTGCACCAGCACCTCCTGGTACGCCACGGCCTCGCAGCCAATCAACTGCGGCCCCCACACCTGCGCCTGCTCCTCGACGTAGGCGACCTGGGCGTCGAAGCTCAGGCGCTGCTGCGTCGCCTGCAAGACGAGGCACTCGCCCTGCGGCGTGACACCCACGGTCACGTGGCCGAAGTAGTCCGCGCCGACCTTCAGGCTACTCGCTGGGTCGACGCCCTGGTAGATGGTGAGCGGTTGGCCCTGATACTCCCAGCCGCCCGTGAGGCCACGGCGCAGGTCGTCGCGCACCCACCAGCGCCACCACGCGGGGCGGAATAGCTGCATCGCCTCGCTGAACGGCCGGTTCTGGTACTCGCGGGCAAAGGCCAGGTCGCCCACCTGCCGGCGGGCCGCGGCCAGGCGCTCCGACCCCATCCACTCCGGCCAGAGCGGCGCCTCCTCCGAGGTAGCGTAGGTGCGCGTGCGGTAGTCGCCGGTCTGCGCCAGCAGCTTGCTCAAGAGCGAGTCGAAGTGCAGGACCGTGCCCACCACGATGACGTTGCCGCGCTGGGGGTCGAGCGCGGGGAGAACGGCCTCGGTCCACCAGGCATACGCTTTGGCGCGCTGCTCGGGCGTCTGGACATGCTCGTCGTTTTCCAGGTCGTCCGCGACGATGAGGTCCGGGCGCTGGCCCAGGTGCGCGATGCCGCGAATCTGCGCGCCCATCGACCGGCCGACGAGCTTCGCGCCGTTCGCGAGTTCAACGTCGCTGTCGGTCCACTTGCCGCCCACCAGGTCGCCGAAGTCGGCACGCAGGAGGGCGTTCGACTCTAGCTCTTGCTTGATGGCCCGGACCAAGCTCGTGGAGAGAAATGCGGTGTTGGAAATCAACACGACGACGCGCTTGCGGCTGTAGAGCAGCGCGTGGAGCGGCGCCACGAAGGAGAGCAGCGTGCTCTTGCTGTGGCCGCGCGGCGCCGCGATGACCGCGCCGGCCCCGGGCGTCTGGAGCGTCTCGCGGAACAGGTCCAGTAGCTCCTGGTGGAAGGGGGCGCTGGGCGCGGTCATCCGATGGGCGAGGTAGGTGCGCGCGAAGGCCAGCAGGTCATCCGCGCAGGCCGCGCGGCGCGCCGCATCGGGTGCGATGCCCGGTGCGGTGGGGGACGCGGGGGCGACCGGGCAGCGCAGCGCCGCCCCCGCGCTCCGGCCCTGGCGCAGCGTGCGCCTACTCGTGAGGGACATGGACCATTCCTCCCGGGGGCAGGGCTGCGAGCGGCCGCCCGGCATCGAGCGCCTCGGCATCGTCGGCAATCGCGTTCAGGATCGCCGGGTCGTGGACGTAGCGGCGGATCAGGCCCTCCCACTGCTCATCGCTCAGACTGGGCGGGGCGCCCTCCAGGCCGAGCAGCTTGGCCTCGGCCACGAGCGCGCGGAGCACGACCCCGAGCGCGCCGCCCTTCCAGGCCTCGCGCTGGACCTCGCGGAGCGCCGCCAGCACGCGCCCCTGGGCGTCGGCCACATCCTGCCGCGTCTCGGCCCGCCAGGCCGCCCGGAGGGCCTGGAGGTCGGCGTGCAGCGTGCTGATGGCCCACGGGCGCCCCGTCGCCGGGTTGCGCTGGCCCTGGCGGCTGAGCACGTCGCGGACCTCGCGGAGGGTATGCCCGCGCAGCACCGCGGCGGCCACGAGGCGCCGCCGCTGGGCCGTCACATCGGCCTCGGGAGCACTGGCCTGTTCGGCCTGTTCGGCCGGGTGTTCGGACATCGGATTTCCTTACCGGGCAAGGGATTCGGCCGCGACGAGGGGCCGTGTGGGCCGAACAAGTGAACGGGGGGACCGAACAACATGGCCGTTCAGTCGAGCACGTCGGCCCCGCCGGCGGTCGCGCAGCGCCTCCTGTAGCTCCGCCAGGAGGGCGAGGCTCGTGAGCCGGAGGATAGCCGCCTCCTGCACGGCCTGCTGCGCCGGCGGCGTGGGCGTCCACCGCGGCGTCTCCCGCCGGACGCCGAGCGCGGCCAAGTCGCGCTTGACCGTCCGGGGATGCACCCCCAGGCGGTCGGCCAGCCACCACGCGGGCGGCACGCCCTGATGCGCGTCGATAAGCTGCTGGATGTGCGCCCGCCGCGCGCAGATAGCCCGTTGTGTCGCCAAGTCGGAAACCTCCTGATAAGCGTGCTCTATTATCGGCGGGAGCCGCCTATCCTGTCCAAAAATGCCCGGGCAAGCGCGGCAATTAGTGGACAGCCCCGAGAGAAACCCCTACACTGTAAGGGTAGGTGCGGAATAGCTGACGCACCGGAATGATGACAAATGGAGCCCGCATGGACCGCGCGGATTTGGACTTCGAGTTGGAAATGGCCGAGTTTCTGGCCGAGGACCTAGCCAAGTCAGAGGGTATCCCGGCCGAGACGGTCCAGCGCGCGGCCGGGCTCGTGCGGTCGGCGGCGACCTCCCCCGAGGAGCCAATGTTTTACGAGACCTGGGCCGATGATGCGGCAGTGGCCGCCACGGTGCAGCAAGTGCGCCGGCGGCTCCAAGAAGGGCACACTCCTGTTCGCAAAGCCCGCGACGGCCGCCGTGCGGATGGCTCGTACGCCGACCAACGGTGCCCGGCGGACCTCCGCCAGCGGTTAGAGGCCGCGATTTGGCACAAGCGCATCGACGTGGACTACGGCTGCCAGCTTCTCCGCAGCCTCGACAGCAAAGGCGCCGCAAGCGTGTGGGACCGCCTGATGAGCACCCACAAGTCCGCCTTGCTGGCCACCGAGGTGCTCGGTGGCGACGGGCTGCCCACCGAGGCGCCCCCCGACCTTAAGGCGCGCCTGGAGCACTGCCTCACGACGCGCCGGCTGGACCCGGCCGAGCACGGGCCGATGCTCTCCAAGCTCGACACCGCCGGGCCGGCGGCCGTGTGGGCGCGCCTGCCGTACGCGGCGAAGGAGGTCCTCATGCGGCCGAACCTCCACGAGCCGCGCTACCACGAGGCCGCGGGGCGCTACATCGAGGGCCGCGGGCGCGCCACGAGCAGCGAGACGCCCGACCTCCAGGGCGTGAACCGCTTGCTGCGCGAGGCGCACGGCCGCGCGCCGGGCAGCGTCGGCCCCACCAGCTAAGGACGTGCGCGAGCGGGCCTCGGTCCCCCGCATCGCGTGCTAGCCGGCCTGCCCCGCGCTTTGAACTGGGCGGGGACCGAGCCGTCCCGAGGGTTGCTCTGTTCCCCCTGGGGCGGCGAGTGGTCGGCGGCGTCTCCCATTCCCTCGGCGGGCGGTGTCTCCCGCCGAGGGGCAAACCGCCCCCGGCCTGGGCGCGCTCCTACGCCCAGGCCGGGGGCGATGGCGTCTCTACGCCCCACTAGCTCGCTGCTGGCTCCGGGTCCGGCACGCCCAACACTACCCGCACATTGTCGCGGGCGGCCGCGATCTCCTCGGGGGACAGATGGCGACGCAACGCCAGCACTTCCCGGCGCAGCGCGAACGGCCGGCTGCCCTCTGCGCCGACCGGCACCACGATGACCTCGGCCCACGCCGCATCGTCCTCGCAGACGACCAGGAACCGGGCGCCCGCCGGCAGGCGCCCACGCGGCGTCGCCACGGCGCGGACAAGCTCGACCACATCGGCCTGGTGGAATAGCTCGCCGGTCGGCGCCGCGGACACGGGCGCCGCGGTCAGGGACGGCTGGCGCCCGTGCGCATCGAGCAGCGGCCTGGATGCTTCGCGGATGCCGCCATCGTCGGGGGCACGCTCAAACTGCGGCGTCATCGCCCTGCCCCGCTCCACGGAACGGCGTCCGTGGCCGCCCATTGGACAGCATCCTGGCGGCTGAAGCCGTGGCCGAGGCGGAGGTGCTCGGCCAGGAAGTCGACCCGGCGCTCTTGGGCGAGCCACGGGTCGAACGGGACGACTGGCGGGACCAGCACCGCGGCGCTGCACAGTGTGCAGCGCACGGCGGGGTAGGCCGGGGCGGGTGAAGTAGGCGAGCGCAGCATAGTACCTCTCCTAGCGTTTTGACGCGACACCGGGCGGGTGCTCCGGCATCGCCGGCCGCCCGAAGCGACTCTGATTCGCGGCGTCGCACAGGTCGCAGATGAACTGCCGGTGCGGGCCAGCGGGGCGCCGCTCGCACTGGACGCAGAGGCAGGGCGGCGCCGGCGATGCGCTCGGCGCCGGAGACGACGCCGGGGGAGGTACCACGGCTCGCGGAGACAACGGGGTGTACCGGGCGACCAGCCCGGTGGCCCACGCCCGCAAGTCGCCGCCCGCCCGCACCATCGCCGTGAGGTCTTTCCCGCTGAAGGGCTGGACGATGCGCACCCGGCGGCTGAGAGCCGCCATCCTGGCCCCGCCCTTGGCCCCGGCGGCATCCCGGTCATAGGCCACGAGCCACACACCGGCGTGGCGCAGCGCCCAGGCCCACCGGGGCGTCGGCAAGGCCGTCGCACTGCCCAGCGTCGCCACATCGACCAGGTCGCCGGCCTCCTGGCGCAGCAGGAGCGCGTCAAACTCGCCCTCGGTCAGCACGCAGAGGGCGCGACCCTGTAGCTGGTCGGCGCCGTAGAGCGCGACCTTACCGTCGCGGGGTTGGATGTATCGCGGTATAGAGCCGTCGAGCCGCCGCACCTTGAGCGCCCACAACGCGCCGTGCGCCTCCACGGGGATGGTGATGCCCGGGGGCACGTATACCCGCTTGCCGGTGAGCCCCCACTTGTACGGCGGGTCGTACACCTCCACCGGCACGTAGCCGAGCCCGGCGGCCTGGATAGTGGCGTCGCTGAGCCCGCGCTCCTCGCGGAGGTAGCGGAGCGCCGCCGCCCCGTCCGGGGACCACAGCACCTCCGCGGCGCGGGCGGCAATGGCCCGGGCGCGCGCTTGCCAGGCAGGCGGCGGCGGGTCGGTATCGGGCGGTAGGCGCGGTGCGGGGGGTGACGGCGGCCGCACGGGGCGCACGGGGCGGTGGTCCACGAGCGCCTTGCCCGCGGCGCGGGCGGCCTCGGGGAAGCCCAGCCCGCCGAAGTCAATCAGCCATTGGATGAGGTCGCCACCACGGCCGCACCCGTTCCGGCCGGGCAGGCCGCATCGCCAGTGCGGGCGTTCCGCGTTCGGCCAGACGTGAAAGCGATCGGTGCCACCGCAGTCCGGGCAGGCGCCCACGTACTCTCCGCCATCGGTGTTGCTCGCCTTGCGGAGCGGCGTGACGCGGCTCACCAGGTCCAGGAGGTCAAGCCCGGCAGCCTCAAGCATCGTCCCCTCCCCTCCCCGGTAGGTGAGCACCCCCGTTGTCCGGGCTCTCCCCCTCCCAATTACTCTCATCACTCTCCCCCCTATAGGGGGGGGAGAGTGATAGATAGTAATTTTCGGGGGCTGGGCTACTCTCATGAGAGGTCGATGATAGTTCGGTGAGAGTAGTGAGAGTTTGCTGCACCGGCGCCAAATCGCGCGCTGATAGCTCGGGCATGCCAGCGCTCGATTCTGTCAAGTGAGAGCTATCACCTGCCGGGGTTACTATCACCGGGCCAGTGATAGTAACCAGCGGCAGCCCGAGCGTGACGCGACCCAGTTCCGCGAGCACGTGCCGCTTGCCTTCCTGCCGCACGTACTGCTCGCGGAGCAGTTGCTTCCGGGCGCGATAGAAGGTCGGCTCAGAAACCCCGGAGACTTTGAGCCACCAGGTGGTCGCGGCGCCCTCGTCCTCCGGGAAGTGCTCGGCCAGAGCAGCCAGCACGTGCCGCGCGCTCGGGGTCAGTTCGTGGCTGCGCTCCGGTGGCTCGGCGGGGGCCAGGAAACAACTCTCAGTGGTACTATCAGCGACTATCGTGAGAGTGATGTCCTCGAACTCGTCGCCGTCCCGCTGCTTGTCGCAGTGCAGTGTCAGCACACCGTCGTTGGCAGTGAGAAAGAGCATCGTCTGCGCGGCGCCGCGCAGCGCCGACGAGCCGCGCTCGACCTCGCCGCCCTTGCCGGTGTGATGCACCAGGCGGACATGGGCGCCCGTCGCCGCGATAATGCGGTCGCAGGCCGCCACCACCCTGCCGACATCCCGGCTGCTGTTCTCATCGCCGCCGACCATGCAGCGCGCCATCGTGTCGATGGTGATTTTCACGGGCGGCTCGGGGAGCGTGGCGATTTGGGCGAGCAGCGCGCCCACCTCGGCGTCCTCCATCAGGTTCACCGCCTCACAGATGAAGCGCAGGCGGCTCAGGTCGGCGCCGGGATGATGCTTGAGCCACGTCTGCACGCGCTGGAGAGCGCCGCTGGCGCCCTCCGCAAGCACGTGTACTACATAGCCGCCGCGGGTCTTGCGGCCGCAGAAGTCCTTGCTCGATGCCAGGCAGCAGTTCTCGGCCATCTCCAGCAGCGTCTTGCCGACGCCGCTTGGGCCGTAGGCCACTCCCAGCGTGCCGACAACGCTGTAGCCCTCAATCTGCCACTCTAGCGGTGGCCGTTTGGCGAGGTCATCCAGGGATTCCAGGGTGAAGCGGGGGCGAGGCGTCGACGCCTCGCCCCCCGGGTCCTCTCCGTAAGGGTCGGTCATCGCCATGCCGTCCCGGATAGCCGCGGCGTCGGCCGGGTCGAGCGTCGCTAGCACGTCATCTAGTGCGCCATCGCGCCCGCGGCCATTCGCGTTCTGCATGGCCTCGGCGACCTGCCGGCAGATGTCTGATTTCAGAGCGTCGAGGTCGTCGAGCGCACCGCCCAGTCGGTAGCGCTCCAGCCGCCAGAGGTCGCCGGGGTCGAAGATCGGTGTAACGCGCGCCTCATCGCCCACCATCTTGCGCTCCGTGGTACGAGGCGTTAGCGCTGGGGGCCGCGCCGAGCAGGACCAGCAGCGCCGCTGCGCAGCGGGCGAGGTTCAGGTCGTGCTCGTGCTCGACGGTGACGGTGGGGGCGCGGTGGGGCAGCCGCGTGGCACCCGTGGTGCGGCGGGTGGTTACCGGAGTATGCAATAATGGGCTCGTAGGTGCTCGGTCTTGGTTGCTCACCGGGTCGGGGCCTACTAGGCGGCTGGGCGGGATTAGGCCCCCGCTCGGTCGCCGCTTCATTTCTTTCACTCTACCGCTCCCGGCCGACCGCGGCTGCTAGTGCGGCAGCGACATCCGCCTCGTCCTGCCTCGCGTCCTGCCGGATGAGCTCGCGGACGTATTGCGAGACAGTCTGGCCGCACAGGGCTGCCCGCAGCCGCACGCGGCGCGCCTCGTCACGACTTAGCGCCGCGCTGACGCTCGTGATGTCTGGCCCGAGGGGTTCGGCGGTGGTTCGCATTGATGGCCTCCTTCCGCGGCGGGAATCGCCGCGCTCGTCTACAACGTACAAACTATACAGCTTCACGAGAGGAGGATAAAAGTAATGGTCAAAACAACACGTGACATGCCTGTAGTCGGGTCACCGTGGCGTGGTGATGGTTACCAATCTAACCAACCCTCACGGGCGCATAGGTTAGATTGGTAACCATCCCAAAGACGGCTACGCATGCATGCTTCTGGCCGAGTTTCTGACAATCAGTCACCTATGCGTACCCCCCAGCATTCGTATTCCCAATGCCGGCCTAAAAGTGTGGTGCTGGTGGTGTGACTCTCGGGCATGGAATTGACAGAAGTATGCGTATCGACCGGTATACTGACCAGGGAATAATCTTCACTGAGCAAGCCCGGGAGGACGCAGAGAGCCGCCCCCCCGGAGGGATGGCGGCTCTTGAGCGGAGCGGAAGGGGCGCGCCCCACTTCTACACGAGGATTAGCTCGCGCTCAATGCTCGGTGCAGTGCAGGGCCGGCTAGCGCAGACGGATGTGGTGCGGCAGTAATGGCTACAGCAACCGCTACCACACGAGCACCAAGGACGTGGGGCGCATCGCGCGGCTGGCCGATCCCAAGCTTCTCCTGCTCAGCCACCTGGGGCCGGTGAACACTGACGAGGTGCGCGCCGACGTGGCCCACGACTTCGACCGGTTCGTGGTCGGCGAAGACCTCTTGCGCTACGACGTGGGCCGCGCGCGGCCCGTCTGAAGCCCAGGTGCAGCGAGCGGCGCGCTGGAGTCCGCCACGATCACGCCGCTCAGCGTCGCGCTGGCCCGCGCCAGCTTTGCCGGACTGGCCGACCGGTCGACGCTCGGCCTTAAGTACCAGCGAGGCACGCTCGTCACGACCCGCGGCTACCTCCGCGAGCAGCCGGAGGTCCTGCGGCGGCTCATGGCCGCCTCGCCGACGTTGCCGCATTGGCCGCGGGTACGCGACACTGTAGGCAGCGGACAGGGGGCAGGGGTGAGCGAGGACACCGCGGGCCAGGGCGGCAAGGACGCGCTCGGCGCGCTCCGGCAGGAGATCGACGCGCTCGACCGGCAGATCGTGCGGCTTCTGGACGAGCGCGGCCGGCTGGTGGAGCGGGTCGGTGCCGACAAGGCGGAGCGCGGCGCGGTCGTTTTCGCGCCGGACCGCGAGGCGGCCGTGCTCGCCAACGTCACGGGCGCGAGCCAGGGCCCCCTCACCGCCAGCCACCTGCGCGCCATCTACCGCGAGATCCTCTCCGCCATGCGCAGCCTGGAGCGCGCCGAGCGGATCGGCTACATGGGGCCGGCGGCGACGTTCACGCACCAGGCGGCCTTGGAGCGCTTCGGGGCGGCGGCCGAGTACGTGGCGCTGCCCAGCATCCCCGACACCTTTCTGGAGACCGCGCGCGGCGGCTGCGACTACGGCGTCGTGCCCGTCGAGAACTCGACGGAGGGGCCGGTCCACGAAACGCTGGACGCCTTCGTGGACTCCGAGCTGAAGGTCGTCTCCGAGATCATCCTGCCGATCCACCACCAGCTCGTCGCGCGCTGCGCGCCCGAGGCGATCCGCACGGTGTTCACGAACCCGGTGGCGCTCGGGCAGTGCCGCCGCTGGCTCAGCACCAACCTGCCGGGCCGCGAGATCGTGCAGGTGGTGAGCACGGCGCGGGCCGCCGCGCAGGCGGCGGAGACGCCGGCCAGCGCCGCCATCTCGCCCCGGCTGGCCGCCGAGGTGTACGGACTTGACGTCGTCGCCGCCGACATCGAGGACTTTGCCCAGAACTACACCCGCTTCTACGTGCTCGCCCGCGAGCTGACGAGCAGACCGACCGGCGACGACAAGACGGCGCTGCTATTCAGCATCCGCGACCGCGTCGGCGCGCTCCGCGACGTGGTGGCGCTGTTCGCCCAGGCGGGTGTGAACCTGAGCAGCATTCAGTCGCGGCCGTCGCGGCGCCGCGCCTGGGACTACGTCTTCTTCGTGGAGCTACAGGGCCACGCCGCCGACCCGAAGCTCCAGGCGGTGCTGCGCGCCGTCGAGCAGCACTGCGCCTACCTCAAGGTGCTCGGCGCCTGGCCGCGCGCCGAAGCGGCGGCCCTCGCGTAGCGCGGCAGCGCGGCGGCGCCCAGTGGCATCCACGAAAGTAGGTCGCGGTTATCTACTTTCGGCGGGGTAAGACCCTCCCCCAATAGCCGACCACGCGATCTCGGCTCGGTACACATTCTGCTTGGTTCCCGCCGATAATACCTTTGTATAGATATAGTCTGGTCCCGCGGCCGGCGCGTTGCGCCGCGTCTTCCTGTGCCAGTGGCCTCGATCCCTGCCAAACGGCGTCCCGTTGGGGGCGCCTCGCCGGCGACGCGCGGCGAGACTCGACAGGCGCGCAGGATCGTCGGCGGCGCAGCGCACCGGCAGGGCCCCGGAGCGATGGTGAGCGATCGGCACGGCGACGAGCGCCCCGCCTCCGTCCCCGCCCGCGCGCCGGCGCCCCCCGTTCGGGCCGGCAACCGCCCGGCCGGCCCCTGGCAGATGGCCTGCCGGCTGACGACCTCGTTCGCGACGCAGGTGGCGGTCCTGTTCGTCGTGGCGCTGTTGGCATCACTAGCGTAGATTCCGCAGTTCAAACTTACGCCACCAGGCGCACCACCCGGCGGGTCCAGGGTAAGCGCCAATGCTGCGGCGGGGCCGGGTTCAACGGCGTGAGATAGAGCGTGTGGCGCTTCTGGCGGAACGTCCCGAGGCCGTCGACCCGCAGGGCCCGGAAGGCGTACGGCTCCCGGATGACGGGTGGCCGGGCGGCGGCTTCGCGGATCTGGAGCCCGATGGCGAGGTTGCGAGCCAGCAGCCGGAAGCCGACCGCCACGCGGTTCGGATGCAGCCGGGTGCTCACCAGGTGATCGAGATCGTGCCCATTCACGAGTTCGTCCAAGGCCTGCTCCACGCGCCAGCGCTGGCGATAGAGGGCGGCGAGCTGCCGGGGGCCGCGCCCCTGGATACTGGTCACGTACACCCAGGGCCCCCGCCGGTCCGTGGGCGTGCGAGCGCGCAGCGCGAGCAGCTGCAGCCGCGTATCCCAGGGGCAGAAGCCGAGGCGGATGGCTCCCTGCTCGCGCAGCCACCGCTGTTGCTGCCCGGTGAGGGCCGCCAGGCGCGTGCGCACCGGGGCCGAGCGCGCAAAGCCGAGGATGAATGGCACGCGCGCGTCGAGCAGCGCGGCGACGGCAGCGCGGCTGGTGAAGCCGCAATCGGCTACCACCCCGGCGAGGCGCCGACCGAGCAGGCGGCGTAAGTGGCGGGCCAGCACGGCCGTCAGGCGGGAGTCCCGGGCATGGCCGCGCAGCAGGACGCACGTGATGATCTGGCCTGTGTCGGTATCCACGGCCAGATACAGCCGATAGCCGCGCAGGCGCCGACTGTGCGTGCCCGACCAGCCCTTGCGGAGCTCGTCGCGCTTGCCCCGCCCCCAATACGGCAGCTGGTGACTGTCCAAGGCGGCCCATACGCGACCCGAGCGGCGGGGTAGTTCAGCCAGGTACGCGGCTTCCACCGCCCGGCGGACCGCCTGGGCCGGGAAGTAGCGCAGACTGCGGCGCAGCGTCTCGGCGGTCGGCAGGGCCGGCAGCCCCAGCAGCGCGGCCAAGAGCGGCTCCTGGAGCAGGCTCAGGTGATACGGCCGGCCGCTCCCCCGCCAGGCGAGCACGAGCCACAGCAGGCTGAGGATCAGCGTGGAGAGCCCGCGCTTGCGCTGAGCGAGCCAGCGCTCCAACCCGAGCGACTGCGTGTAGCTGAATAGCCGGGCGAGCGGCACGGCGTTGGTGGGCTGCGCGGCAGCCGGTGGGCACGCTACACTGCTCATGAGGATTCGGCTCCTGCGGTGGAGGTGAGAGACCCCCAGGATGCCGGATCCTTTTTCTGGCCGCAACTCCAGTTGTGGAATCTACGCTAGGGCTGGCGCTCGCTTATACCCGCGCCCAGGTGATCGAGTACGAGGCCCGGGGGGCGCGCAATCTCCTGATCCTCACGGAGGGCGCGGCGGGCGACGTCGCCGAGGTGCTGGCCGAAGCTCAGCGCACGGCCGCCACGGCAGCCGGCTTGCCGGGCTTCTGGGACGGCACGGACGCCGACCGCGACGCCTTGCTCGCCGCGCTCGCCGCGCCGCAGCCGATGTTCGCCTCGCTGCTCTACTTCACCTCGGACCTCCAGCAGCACGGCATCTCCGACTACCAGCCGGGGGCCGAGCGGCCCGACATGGCCAGCCGGCCGTATGCTCAGGCGGCCGTGGCGAGCGGCCAATTCACCGTCGGGCGTGAGATCGTCGAGGGGCGCAGCTCCCGCGAGCTGGTGCTCCCGCTCGTCGTCCCGATCCGCGAGGCGCGGGCGCCGTTCCGTGCCGGGTTTGTCATGGTAGCGCTGCGCCTGGCGCGGCTGCCGACGATCTGGGCCGACCTGGGCCTGCCGGCCGGGGCGCTGGTGACGCTGGCGGACGGCGCCGAGGGGCGCATCCTGACGGGCTCCGGCGCGGACACCGCCGTGGGCGGGACACTGAGCCCGTCACAGCAGGCAGGGCTGCAGGCCGGGCAAGGGACACGGTTCGGCGTTGGGCGGGACGGCGTCGCCGAGTTGTTCGCCTACGCGCCGGTCGCCGATACGCCGTGGGTCGTGACCGCCGCGTATCCCACCGCCGCGGTCCTCGACCCGATCTACGCCGCGGCCGCACGGCAAGCGATTCCGGCCGTCGCCATTTCGGGCGCAATCTTCCTGGCGCTGTTGCTCTTATGGCGGCGCCAGGCGTGGCGGCTCCACGCGCTGCAAGCGGCCGCCGCCCGCTGGACGCGGGGCGAGTGGGCCTATCGCGCGGGCGTGCGCGGCACGGACGAGCTGGGGCAACTGGGCGCCGCCTTCGACGCGATGGCCGAGCGGCTCCAGGCCACGGTGGGCGAGCTGGAACGAGCGGTCGCGCGCGAGCGCGCGTCGGCGCAGGCCGCGACCGAGGCCTCGCGCGCCAAGAGCGATTTTCTCGCCACCATGAGCCACGAGCTGCGCACACCGCTCCACGCCGTAATCGGCATGACAGGCTTGCTCCTCGACACGCCGCTGGCGCCGGACCAGCGCGAGTACGGCGAGGCGGTCCGCCGCTCGGGCGAAACGCTGCTCGGCCTGATCGACGACGTGTTGGACTTCTCGAAGATCGAGGCGGGGCGGCTCGATCTAGAGGCCGTGGACTTCGCCATCCACGTCGTCGTCGAGCGGGCCGTCGGCGGGCTCGCGGAGGCGGCGCACGCGAAGGGGCTGGAGCTGCACGCGATCGTGGACGCGGACGTGCCGGCCCGCGTGCAGGGCGACCCCACGCGGCTGGGCCAGGTGATCACCAACCTCGTCGGCAACGCCGTCAAGTTCACCGCCAGCGGCACCGTGCTGCTGCGAGCGCGGCGGGCTGGGGCCAGCAACGCGACGACCGTTCGCTTCGAGGTGACGGACACGGGCATCGGCATCGCTCCCGAGGCCCAGACGCGGCTGTTCACCGCCTTCAGCCAGGCCGACAGCTCGACGACGCGCCGCTACGGCGGCACCGGCCTGGGCCTGGCGATCGCCAAGCGGCTGGTCGAGCTGATGGGCGGGGCGATCGGCGTGGAGAGCGTGCCGGGCGAGGGCAGTACCTTCTGGTTCACCGTGCCGTTCGGGCCGGCGGCGGCCAGCCCGGCCGCCGCGCCGCGTCCGGAGGCCGCGCTCGCCGGGCGGCCGGCGCCGGGAGCGGCGGAGCCCGCCGCGGGGCCGCGCATCCTCGTCGTGGAGGACGTGGCGCTCAATCAGCAGGTGGCGCGGGGCATGCTCGCGAAGCTTGGCTACCCGAGCGACGTGGCGGCGAACGGGCGCGCAGCGCTCGACGCGCTGGAGCGGAGGGGCTACGCGGCGATCCTGATGGACTTGCAGATGCCGGAGATGGACGGCTTCGCGGCCACGGCCGAGGTGCGCCGCCGCGAGGGCACGGCCCGCCACACGCCGATCATCGCCGTGACCGCGAACGCGCTGGCAGGCGACCGCGAGCGCTGCCTGGCGGCCGGCATGGACGACTACGTGGCGAAGCCCGTGCGCGTCGAGGGGCTGGCGCGGGTCCTGCGCCGCTGGGTACCGCCGACGGCGGCGCTAGAGGCCCTGCTGGCGGCCGCCCCGCCCGACGCGGCCCCGACTGGCGCCGGCCCGCTGCCCGTCGAGAGCAACACGGCCCCGCCGGACGGCGAGGCGGGCGGGGCGGCGCGGGCCTCGGCCGCGTCGCCCCCGGTCGTCGACGAGGCCGCCCTGGCCCGCCTCGCGGCGCTGCGCCCCCAGGGGCCGGACCCCGTACCGGAATACGTCGCCCTCTTCCTCGACGAGGCGCCGGCCCAGCTTGCCGCCGTCCACGCCGCCCTGGCGACGACCGATGCGGATGCGGTGCGGCGGGCGGCGCACGCGCTGAAGGGCAGCGCCCGCACGATCGGCGCGGCGGAGCTGGCGGCGCTCGCCGAGCAGATCGAGCGCCACGCGCGCGCCGGCGCGCTAGCCGCCGCGGCGAGCCAGGCCCCCGCCCTCGACGCCGCCTTCGCCCGCGCCCGCGCGGCCTTCGTCGCACGGCGCGACGGCAGCCCGATCGCGCCGTCGTAGCCCCTGACCTCCCGCTTGGCCGTCGCGTTCGCGCCCCGCCTGGCCAGTAGCTGCAAGCTAGAAGCCCATGGACGGCGCTTGACAGCCTGCCCGCGGCGTGCCATGCTGAGCGCGCTCGGTTGGTGCGCGACCGACGGCCGCCCGCCGGCGATGGCCCGCAGGAGGTGCCGCATGCCCCCGCAGACGATCGCGGAGCTAGCCCGCCTCGCTCCCGACACCTACGCCTTCCGTTACGAGAACCACACCGCGCTGTTCATCGTCACCGACGAGGGCGTGATCCTCGCCGATCCCATCGGGCAGCACAACCCGCGCACGCCGTACGTGCTGAAGGAGGCGATTCGCAGCCTGACCGACCAGCCGGTGCGGTACGTCCTCTATAGCCACTGGGGCGCCGACCACGGCATGGGCGGCGCGGTGTTCGCCGACACCGCGCGGTTCGTGAGCCACCGCAACGCGGCGGACAAGATCGCCGCGGCAAACGATCCCACCTCGCCCGTGCCCGACCTGACGTTCGACGACCACCTGACCCTCGCCCTGGGCGGCAAGACCGTCGAGCTGTACGCCGCCGAGCTGTCGCCGCGCGACGACTACGTCATCCTGCACTACCCCGCCGGCAAGGTCGTCATGGCGGTGGACTTCGTGCAGCCCGAGAACGTGCCGTTCCGCACGATGGTCGGCCACCCCGATTGGACGGCGCGGCGCCTGCAGTGGCTGCACGACACGCTGGACTTCGACACGGTCGTCTCCGGCCACGCCAGCCCGCGCATCACCGGCACCCGCGAGGACGTGCTGGAGGCGCGCGGCTACCTGCTGGCGCTCTCCGACGCCGTGGAGGCCGCGCAGGCGAAGGGCTACGCCGACAATTCGCCGGAGATGCAGGCTGCCGTGCGCGAGGCGCTCACGCCAAAATACGGCAAGTGGCGGCGCTTCGACGAGTTCCTGGCGCTGAACGTCGAGGGCCTGCTGCGCTGGCGGCAGGAGACGCCGTGACGTAGCGCCGTTGGGCGCCGGGGCGGGTTCCCCGTCGGGTGATCCAGGCGGGAGTGCGGAGGCAATCATGGCGAGTGGTGGACAGATGCTGGTGATCCAGGGCGGGACGCTGATCGACGGCTCGGGGCGCGACGCCGTGCCGAACGAGGCGCTGGTGATCGAGGGCCAGCGCATCCGCAGCGTGGGGCCGCTGCCCCCCGACATCGAGCCGCGCGACACTGCGCACGTGCAGGTGATCGACGCCGCGGGCCAGTGGATCATGCCGGGGCTGATCGACGCCCACACCCACCTGTCGTACGGCTACCCGCACCTGCCGGGCGAGGGCAAGGGGCGGGGCACCACGCGGCCCGAGCTGGGCACGCTGAAGGCGGCGCGCAGCGCCCAGCAGGTGCTGCGGTCGGGCGTGACCAGCATCTGCGTGCCGGGCGGCACGTGGTTCACCGACGTGGGCGTGCGCGACGCGATCAAGCTGGGGCTGATCGAGGGGCCGCGCATCCACTGCGCCGGCCGCATGCTCATCACCTATGGCAGCATCGAGGACGACGAGCCGTCGTGGGTGGGCACGCCCGACCACGGCGTCGGCGTGCTGTGCAACAGCGCCGCCGAGATGGTCACGGAGGCGCGGCGCCAGCTCAAGCACGGCGTGAACTTCATCAAGATGGCCGACAGCCGCTCGGGCGACGTGCAGACGCTCGCCCGGGAGGAGATCGCGGCCGTCGTGCAGGAGGCGCACCGCCGCAACGCCCGCGTCGCCATCCACTCGCGCGGCTCGGCCTCGACCCGCGCGGCGGCCGAGGCGGGTGTCGACTGGATCGTCCACGCGGACCTGGCCACCGAGGCCGACCTCGACGCGGTCGCCGCGGCCGACATCCCCATCGTGCCGACGATGACCTTCCTGGCGACGGTGGAAGAGGCCGGCGGCCGCTACGGCCAGGACGTGATCCAGCTCGACGTGAGCCGCATGAAGCGCCACTTCGAGGCGCTCATCCGTGTCGTCGAGGGCGCCCGCCAGCGCGGCATCAAGCTGCTGCTCGGCACGGACACCGGCAACAACTTCTTCATGCCGTTCGGGGCGATGCACGCGAAGGAGCTGGAGATCTTCGTGCGCTACTGCGGCTACACGCCGTTGGAGGCCATCGCCGCCGCCACGCGCGACAACGCCTTTGCCGTGGGGCTGCCAAACGACGTGGGCGTGCTGGAGCCCGGCCGGCTCGCCGACGTGCTGATCCTGACGCACGACCCGCTGGCCGACATCCGCGTGCTGCAAGGCGGCGAGCACCTGGCGTACGTCATCAAGGATGGCAGGGTCGTGGACCGCGGGGCGCCGCCGGCCGCGGCCGTGCCGCTGGCCTTCCAGCTAGCGACGGCCTGACGGACTGCTATACTCCCCTCAGCATGACCCGGCGGGCGCCGCGGCCCGCCCGCGCTCGGCGGCGGCACGCTTGGCGAGCGCTCCAGCGGTGGAGTCCATGATGGCGCAAACCACTTACGAAGCCCACCGGCGAGAGATCGACGAACGGATCCGGGCCCAGCTCGCCGACGACCGATGCCGAGACCGCCCCTCTTTCTGGACGAGTGCGTGGATCGGCGCCTCGCCGCCGCCCTCGCGCCTCCCGGCTTCGACGGCGTTCACTACGTCGAACCGCCACACCAACGTAGGCTAGCTGCTTAGCGTGCGCGTCGGGCGGCGCGCAGCGCGGCCGTCGCACCGGCATCGACGGCGCCGCTGGCCGGGTCGAGGACGACGCCGTACTGCTCGCGCGCGGCCTCGGCCGAGACGAACCCCTCCTGCACGTCGAGCTGCACGGCGGCGGGGTCGCGGTCCAGCGGGTCGCCCCAGCCGCCGCCGCCCGCGGTCAGCATGAGGGCCGTGGTGCCCGCGGGCACGGGGCGGCGGTGCAGGTTGCCGGGGGCGAAGTCGGCGTCGCCCGGGAAGCGCACCAGGCTCGCCGCGATCACCCCGGGCCCCCCACCCCACAGGCCCCAGGGCGGGCAGCGGCGCCGGCCGCTGTTGCTGATGCCCCAGGTGCCCGCTACCAGGTTCGTCACCCGCATCTCCATGCCCAGCCCGCCGCGGTAGCGGCCGGGGCCGCCGGAGTCGGGGCGCAGGCCGCGGCGCTCGACGAGCACGGGGCACTTCAGCTCCATGTTCTCGATCGGCGCGTTGCGCACGTCGCCCTGGCAGACCGACACCGACGCCGACGCGCCGTCCTCCCACGGCCGACCGCCCCAGCCGCTGCCCTCGATGGACTGGAGCACGAACGGGCGGCCCGTCGCCGGATGGTCGCCGACGAAGATGACCGCGCCGCCCAGCGCGGCCGCGTGGGCGGCGGGGATCTGGTCGGGCAGCGCGGGGGCGAGCGCCCGGAGGATCGTGTCGACCACCGTCGGCACCGGCAGGCTCCAGGCGGCCATCGTCGCCGGGAAGCGCGCCATCATCAGGTTGCCTTCCTGGATCTCCACCCTCAGCGCGCGGAACGAGCCCTCGTTCACCGCCTCCAGCGGCGTGGTGATGGCCTTGTAGGCGACGTAGGCCGCCGCGAGGGTGCGCGAGTTGATCGGACCGCGCCGCTGCGCCGAGCAGCCGGTCAGGTCGATGGTCATGTCGCTGCCGGCGATGACGACGCGCGCCTTGATCGGCACGGGGTCGTCGAGGTCCACCAGGTCGCTGTCGAAGGCCGCTTCGGCCTCGTAGGTGCCGTCGGGGAAGCGCGCCACGACGGCGCGGCAGCGCGCCTCCGTCTCGTCGAAGATCTGCTCGACGCAGGCGCGCGTCGTGGCCGGGCCGTAGCGGCCGAGCAGCTCCCCGAGCCGGCGCTCGGCCAGGCGGCAGGCGGCCAGCTGCGACCGCAGGTCGCCCATCGACGACTCGGGGTAGCGCACGTTGTCGCGGATCAGCCGCAGCACCTTCTCGTCGGGCACGCCACGCTCGTACAGCTTGATCTGGTCGAGCTGCAACCCCTCCATCCAGGGATCGGCCACGCCGCCCGCGCCGCCGAAGCCGGTGCTCAGGCCGCCCACGTCCACCCAGTGCGCGCGCACGATGGCGAAGCCCACCAGCTCGTCCGCGAAGAAGCACGGCGTGTAGATGCAGACGTTGTTGAGGTGCTGGCCGGCGACGCGCTGGTGGTTGGTGATGAGCACGTCGCCGGGCGCGAACCCGTCGCGGCCGTAGCGGGCCACGCCGTCCTGGATGATCACGCCGAGGTCGGCCACGAAGTGCGACACGCCGCCCAGGTTCTGCGACAGCAGCCGGCCGTCCACGTCGAGGAGGGCGCAGCAGTAGTCGCGCACCTCGTAGATCATCATGTTGTAGGAGGTGCGCTGGAGGTCGAGTGACATCTCGTTGGCGATGGCCGGCAGGGCGTTGCGGATGACCTCCAGGGTCACCGGATCGAGCCGGGTGGCGGGCGGGCTAGCCATGCGTCTCTCCTACGCTTGGACCGGGGCTTTCGCCGGGCGGGGGTGGGGCTGTGGCCTCACCCCCGCCTGCTATCCCCCGAGGGCCGGGCTGCCGGGGCGCCTGCTCCACCGAGGCGCGGCCGGCGCGCTCGGCGCCGCTACTGCTTGGGGCGGGCGCCGGTGGGGGTGCCGCTGAACGCCGGGCGCCGCTTCTGGGCGAACGCGGCCGAGCCCTCGTCGTAGTCCGGGCTCTGGCGGATACGCTGGTAGTACACCTGCTCCATCGTCGCCGCCATGCTGAGCGGCATGTCCAGCGAGTTGTAGATGTACTCCTTGGTCCCCTGCACCACGATCGGCCCGTTCGCGTTGATCGTCTCCGCCAGCTTGGTGGCCTCGTC
>JAJPHF010000121.1 GCA_021325365.1 Pseudomonadota bacterium | reverse complement strand
GGCACCGCGAGGATTGGGCCGAGGCTGACGATCGGGTTGCTGGGCGCGAGGATCACGCCCTCGGCGGCGCCGATGGCCTCCAGCACGCCGGGGCCGGGCGTCGCGCCCTCCACGCCCTCGAAGGCCACCCCGAGCACGGTGTCCGCGCACTGCCGCTGCACGAAGTAGACCTGGAACGGCAGCCAGCCGTCGGGCGTCTGGACGGCGGTCGCCACGCGCGCATCGGTCATCGGCAGCAGCCGGCAGCCCACGCCCAGTGCCCGGCGCATGCGGTCGGTCGCCGCCGACAAGGGCAGCCCCTCGCGCAGCAGCCGCGTGCGGTAGATGTGCGTTGCCAGGTCGCGGTCGCCCAGCTGGAACCACGTGTCGGCGCCGTAGCGGCCGAGCAAGTCGAGGGCGTGAAACGTCTCGTCGCGCACGCCCCAGCCGCGCCCCGCGTCGGCCAAACCGGCGAGGTGGTAGAGCACGCTGTCGAGGTCGGGCGACACGTGGAGGCCGTGTAGCTCCAAGTCGTCGGCCGTGTTGACGACAACTGTCAGCTCGGCCGGGGAAACGACCTGCACCAGCCCCTGCAAGAAGCGGGCGGCGCCCACGCCCCCCGCGAGGATGACGAGCATCCGACCTCCCTCGGCGGCGGGCCGCGGCGGCACACGCTGGACGCGCCGCACCGCCCAGATCGCACACGGATTATAGCTGCCGGTGGGTGCCCAGCCGCGGGCTGTACGCGGCATATTGGGCCGTCGTCGGGCGGCGAGAGCCACGAAGCTGGCAGACACCGCGGCGCTCGGCCCGGTATACTGGCCCCATGCATCGCTCCTCGCTCGTCCGCTACCTGCTGCCCCTTGTGCTCCTCGCCAGCCTGCTGCTGCCGCAGGCGCGCGGCCGCGCGTCCGCCGATCCGCCGTCGAGCACCGACGCCTGGTACGACATGGACCGCGAGGCCTGGATGCACACCGACGACGAGCGGCTCGTGCGGACCAAGTTCGACCTGCACGACGGGCCGAACCTGGACGAGGTGCCGCTACAGCTTGGCCCGTGGACCGGGCGCGACGTGCCGATCACCAACGAGGCCACCTTCCCCACGCTCGACGCCGACCGGATCGTCTACCGCATGTACCAGCGGAGCGGCCTGCGCACGGTCATCTTCAGCATGGTCGGCGCCTCCAAGGGCCAGAGCCTGCACCACCCGCTCATCTGCTACCAGTTCGCGGGCTGGGACACCGAAGACCGCGGCACCACGACCGTGCCGACCGACGACGGCGACGTGGTGCTGCGCTACGTCATCGGTCGCGATCCCCACGGCCCCACCCAGGTGGACCTGCACTTCTTTCTCTGGCCGACCGCCGGCCGGCGCTGGGACGACGGCGTGACCCAGGTGCGCATCACCGCGCTCGCGACCGTGACCGACGAGATCGCGCTGGACGACGCCCGCGCATTCGCGGCGCTGCTGTTCGCCCAGGCACGCCACCTGGACGACGTGGCGCTCACGCCTACGCCTCGCCCCACACCAACGCCCACGGCGACGGTGATCCCCGAAGACCGCACCGATCCCGCGGGGGCCGAGCCAGAGGAAGCGCCCGGGCCGCCGAGCCTGCCCCCCGACCTGCCGGCCGCGACGGCCACGCCCGGGGCCACGCCGCACGCCGCGCCAGACGACCAGGCGGGACCGCTCCAGAGGGTCCGACGGGAGCTGGCGGTCGCCGCCGTCCCTGCCGCGCCGCGGCTCGCCCCCGGCCTGCGCATCCCGGCGCCCTCGGGGCCTTGAGGACACCGGCATCGCGCGGCGCCGCGCGCCCGGCACGGCCGCGCCCAGGCGGCTCACCAGCGGGGACGGTACTCTGGCGGCACGCGGTCGGCACCCGCGCACGGCGGGGCAACGAGGATGGGCAAGAGAAGCACTGCCGCGCGCGACTCTATGTCACGGGGCGCAGCAAATCCGTACACCCCGCCGGGCCAGACGGCCCGGCGGGGCAAGTGGGGCCTGCCGAGCAGCGCTCGCGCGATCCGAGCGGGACCCACGCACCTAGGCTGGGAAGAGCGTCAAGCTACCTCGAACACCCTTCCCAGTCGAGGCGCGGCGCTCACGAGGAGGCCGAGAGAGCGGGAGCCGGGAGCCCGACGGGGAGCGCGACGATACGCTCGACGGGACGCTCGACGCCCTTGCGCCACCAGTACATGTAACAGGCCTGGCAGCGTCCGCGACGGGGCAGCGGCGCTGCCCGGCCACAGTTGATGCAGGGGCGTCCGAGCCGGCGTAGGCCCTCAGGCGGTCGCTCGGTGCCGTGCCGGCGCCAATAAGAGTCGCAGGCCCGGCAACGGCCGCGCGTAAGCTGCTTCGACCGGCAGAGCCGGTGGCAGATGAGACAGGGTCGTGGCGGTAAAGGCAAAGGTGACATATCGCGGGAATTCTAGCACGCGAAATTTGGCCCGGGGCTGAGGATTTACGGAAAGGCGGCTGAAGGTTTGCTTAACGCGCCGCGGCCCCGCTCGGCGGCGGAGCGGGGCACAATGCGAGGGCAGCGGCCCGTGGGCCGCCCTCGTCTCGCCTGCGTCGAGCGCTAGAAGGCGTTCGCCCCACCGCCGACGAGCGTCGGCCAGCTGCCGCAGCCGTCGGTCACCATCACCTCGACGGTGGCTGGCTGGCCGGGCGTCACGCGGTGTACCGTGAGCCCGATCGAGGACGGGTGCGTCGGCAAGCTGACGACGGTTGCCGCGGTAACGGTGGTCGACGGGGCCGTCGCCACGTCGACCGTCGCGTTCGTCAGGCGCGTGAACTGGAGCGCCAACAACTGATTGTTCTGCGTGTTGTTGGCGCAGCCCGCGTCGCGCGCCGTGATCGTGGTCTGTAGCGTGCCGGCACTCGGCGTCACCTGCACGCCCACATTCGGCCGCGGGAACGGCGTGGGCGTGATCGTCGGGGTCCGCGTCGGGGTGCTCGTGGCGGCCGGCGTCGCAGTCGCCGTGGCCGTACTGGTGACCAGCGGCGTCGCGGATGGCGTCGGTGTACTCGTCTGGGTCGGGACCGGGGTCAACGTCGGGTTGCCGCCGGTCAGGATGTCCAGGTCCCACATGCCGCGCCCGTGGGTGGCGATGCGCAGCGTGCGGCTCGACGGCTGGAAGACCATGTCGAACACGGCCACGCGCGGCAGGCCGGAGGCCAGCGGGAACCAGTTCAACCCGCCGTCCTGCGACTGGTACACGCCGATGTCGGTGCCCGCGAACAGCAGCAGCGGGTTCGTCGGGTCGATCGCGAAGGCATTCACCGGCACGTCGGGAATCACGTTCGCGCCGGTGCCGCCGGCCGCCACCCAGGTAGGCGCGCCGGAGCTCAGGTTCGTGGTCTTCCAGACGTGCTGGCCCGCGGCCAGGCCATAGCCATCGAGCGTGACGTAGGCGGTGTTCTGGTTGGTGGGGTCGATCATCGCCCGCGCGACGTATTTCGCGGGGATCGAGCCGGTCACGTCGGTGAGCGTACTGGAGCCACTCGTCGTGGCGAACACTTTGCCGTTCCGCAAGCCGACGATGCGCACGTTGTCGTTTTGCGGCGAGATGCCGATGGCGCTGATCGGCACGCCGGACACCAGCGGCCCCTGGCTGACGACGCTCATGGTCGCGCCCTGGTTGGTCGAGCGGTAGAGGCGGTCGGTGCCGAAGTACAGAGCGTTGGGGGTGAGACTCGTACCGAGCGCCATCGGCGCGTAGAACTGCGTGGTGTCGGCACAGCCAATACCGTTGTTCGAGTTAGGAAAGCTACACCCCAGGAAGGTCCATCCATTTTCCTGAGCGTTCGCCACGTTCGTCACCCGGGCGAAGCCGATCAAGTTGTTCGTCTGGTTGAAGTAGGTGTGGTACATCGTCACGTTGGTCGTGTCCGTGGCGGTCTGGTCGATGAGCGCGAAGCCGCCGTCGCCGAAGTCGGCGCGCGTCCACGCCCCGCCGGGCTGCTGGTACTCGGTCCCGTTGTCTTGCGTGCCGCCAATCGTGAAGCTCGAGTCCGAGGGGTGCCGCGCCACGCTCTGGAACTGCACGGTGTTCAGCGTCTGGTTGAGGCTGGTCCAGGTACCGCCCGCGTCGTCCGAGCGAAAGGCGCCGCCGTCGTTGCCGACGTAGATCACCGCCGAGTTCGACGGCGCCAGCGTGAGCGCGTGCATGTCCGCGTGCAGCCCCACGCTGCTCCGCGTGAAGGTGCCACCCCCGTCGATCGACTTGGTGAAGATGCGCGACGCGCCCGAGTCGGACGCCCCGCCCAGATAGATGATCTGCGCGTTGCCGGGATCGATAGCGACCACGATGTCGTAGAAGCACTGTGCCGTGCAGAAGCCCGTCGCCGCGCCGAGCGGGCTTCCGAAGGTGGCCCCGCCATCGGTCGACGCGCGCAGCGACCCGTTGCTCTCAGCCGTGGCGGCGAGCACCGTGACCGTGCTGCCGATTTTGTTGATAGCCAGCTTGATGTTGAAGTTCGAGCTGGGCGCGAAGGTGCGGGTGAAGGCGGGCGCCACGCTCGGCGTCTGGGAGGCGACGGCGGCGTTCGTCGTCCGCCAGATCCCGGAGAGCCCTAGGCCGCCGAGGTCCTGGACGGCCACGAGCAGGTTGTTCGAGCTGCCCGGCTCGAAGGTGACATCGGTCACGCCCTGGAACCCGTTGAAGCTCCCACTGACCGCTACCAGCGAGAAGACTGGCGTGGTCGCTTGCGCGTTCCCCGAGAAGTACAAGCCGATGAGTCCCGAGGGCGGATTGGTGCGGCCGCAGCAGATACTGTTGCCACCGAGGCCGCCGACACCATTCGTATTGCCCACGAACATGCGGTTGGCGTCGTTCGGATCGAAGACGATCTTGTTGATCGCCGTGCCGACGAATGCATGGCCGTTGCTAGTGGTCGTACCCGTGCCGTTGACGGCTAGCTCGAACGGCCCGTCGAGAATCGGCGCCGTGTCGGCGTTGCGGACGCGGTAGAGGCCGACGCCGAAGAAGCTGTCGGCTGAGAGGTTGCCCTCGCCGGTCCCCACCCAGACGGTAGAGGGGTTGGACGGGTCGATGGTGACGGCGCCGATTGCCAGCGACTGCGCCGTATCCATGATCGCCGTCCAATGGGCCCCGGCGTCCATGGTACGGAACACGCCGCCCTGCGCGGTGCCCAGGTAGGCGATGTTGGCGTTCGTGGGGTGGACGGCGATGGCTGTCGCGCGCCCGCTCACCGGCACCGTGATTGAGGGGCCATTCGGCTGCGTGACCTGGCCGTTGGGAATCGGCGCGGGGCCGATGGGCGTCCAGGCGGTCGTGCTGGCGATGCCGGCCGGCGCGCCCTGCGCGCGCACGCGGAGCGCCTGCTGCTCGAACTGCGCCAGCGCCCGGCCGCGCGCCGCGATGTCGAGGGGCTTCCCCTCCTCCCAGCCGCGCCGCACCGCCATCGCTTCCTCGCGCAAGCTCAGGTAGTCCCGCTTGTCAACCCGCTGCCGCGCGAGCCGCGGCACGTCCGGGTCAGGACTGATGGTGCCTTGCGCGTCCAGCGATGGGCCGCGGGCGGGCCAGAGCGCCGTCGCCGTTACGACGGCCAGCGCAGCCACCGCTACGCCAAGCCAGAGCTTACGTGGCATTCCTCGCATGTTCCCTCCTTGTCATCTCCGTCTAGCGCCGCACGGCGCGGCAGGCTGCGCATGAACTGGAGACAAATGCCCGTGGACTATCCGGGGCGGCGGAAGCTGGTCGCCAGGCACTTAGCCGCAACGAGCAAAAGCGCACAAGAGTACCACGCAGGCCGAGCTTTCGTCTACCCCACCGCTGATTGCGTCTCCCCGGTCTATACGCTGCTCAGGATCCAGCCCAGCCAGCCCCCGGCTCCCTGGCGTCTGGACGCCGCCCGCTGGCGCGCAGTTGCTATACTGTGACGATTCTGGACGTCGGCCGCCGCGCCCCACCGGTCTAGCCTGGGCTTGCCAAGCACACAGCCGGGCCGCCGCGGGGGAGCAGCGCGCCGCGCGGACGGGCTCGGCCGCTGGGCCGGCCCGCGCGATAGCGGGAGGAGCGCACCACGCAGCCCGAGCGAGCGGTCGAGCCGGGCGGCCCGCCCGTACTCGTCATCACGGCGCACCCGTTCCTCGAGCCCCTCGCGGGCGCACTCGCTGCCGTGGGGCTGCGGCCGTACTGTACCCAGGCGCGCGAGGCGGTCGCGCAGTACCTCGCCACGGTGGGCGGCCGGGGCGCGGCCGTCCTCGACGCCTCGCGGCCCGCCCCCTACTCGTTCGCCACGCTGTACCAGCTGCTGCACCAGGAGCCAGCTCTGCCCACGCTGCTGCTACTGCCGCCGGAGGGCCCGCCGCCGCTCGTCGCGGGCGGGCTGGCCCCGCTCGACGATGTGGCACGCCTGCCCGCCCAACCGGCCGAGCTGGCGCTCCGCGTCCAGGCGCTTCTGCTGCGCGCGCGCTCCACCCCGCCCGCGGCTCGGACGGCGTCGGCCACCCCGCCGGCCGCCGCGAGCGCATCCGCCGCGGCGCCGGCGACCACGTCACTCCCGCTGGCCTCGCCGCTCGCCGCGCCAACGCCCCCGGTCCCGACCGCGGACGGGGACGCGGCACCACTCGCCCAACCGCCGCCCACGCCGAGCCACGGCGAAGCGCTCGTGTCCGGCGTGCGGTTGTACACCGACTCGCACCTGGTAATCGGCCAGGTAGACCCCGGCCGCCGCCGCCTGAGCGACCATCTCAACGACCCGCAGCGCGCTTATCTCGACGTCGCCCACGGCTACTGGTACGATCTCCTCGCCGAGGCCGGCCCGCCCCTCGCGACCGGCGCGATGGGGGTTCGCAAGGATTCGCTCCAGGTCGTCGTCCCCGAAGAGACGGCCGCGCCGCGTAGCGCCGCCCGGGTGCCGACGCAGCGCGTACCGATCACGGTGGCGCTGCCGCTTTTCATCATCTCCGGCCAGTTCCACCGCCGCGGCAGCGATCCAGCTCACCTGCTGCAGTGGTTCGCGGAGAGCGGGCGCGCGTTCCTGCCGATCGCCAACGCCACCATCCGCTTCCTGCCCAACGGCCGCTTCGACGCGCAGGTGGCCGTGGCGCTCGTCGGCATCCGCCAGGTGCAGATCTGGTGGACCCCCGCCGGCCCCGCTAGCGCGTAGCCCCCGTCGTGCAGGTGTCAACTGGTTATGCTACAATTAGAACGTATGTTCTAACGAAATGGCAGCAGGCGCTGCCGCGGCACCGACGGCCGCCGTCCGGTCTGCCGTCGCGGCGGTAGCGAGCCGCGAGCTGTCGAGCCAACTCCGCGCCGAGGTGACTGATGGCCGACGAGTCCGCCTTCGACCTCTTTCTCGCTGACGAGAGCGACGCCGTGTTGAGCGGACTGGCCGACGACGACGAGCCAGCCGACGACGCGGCGACGCTGCCGCTGCCGCCCGAGCGCGCCCTGCCGTTCGCCGTGCAGCTTGGCCTCGCGCCCCGCGCCTACCAGGACGAAGCGCTGGCCGCGTGGGAGCGCGCTGACGGCCGCGGCGTGGTCGTGCTGCCCACGGGCGCGGGCAAGACGGTGCTAGCGCTGATGGCCGCCGCGCGGCTCCAGGCCCGCACGCTCGTCGTCGTCCCGACGCTGGAGCTATTGGACCAGTGGCGGTCGGCGCTCGTCGAGCGCCTGGGGGCGCCGGCCGAGGCGGTGGGCCAGCTGGGCGGCGGCCGCCGCGAGCTGCGCCCGCTCACCGTGGCAACCTACGACTCGGCCTGTATGCGCGGGCGGCACCTGCCGAATTTCGGGCTGCTCGTCGTCGACGAGGCCCACCACCTGCCCGCGGCGAGCTATCGCAGCATCGCCCGCAAAGTCGACGCGCCCTACCGCCTCGGCCTCAGCGCTACACCCGAGCGCGCCGACGGTCGCCACGTGGACCTGGCGCACCTGCTCGGGCCCGAAGTCTACCGGCGCCTGCCCGCCGATTTGGCCGCCGAACGTCACATCTCCACGTACCGCGAGCGCCGCGTGTACGTGGACCTCACGCCCGCCGAGCGCATGCGCTACGACCGGCTGATGGCCGAGTACCGCTGGTATCTCTCCACGCGCCGCATCTGGACCGGCGGCATGGACTTCTTCAAGGATCTCGTGCGGCGGAGCGGCTACGATCCGGCGGCCCGCCGCGCCCTGCGCGCCCACCACGAGGCGCGGCTGACGGCGCTGAACGCCGACGCGAAGATCGCGAAGGTGGCCGAGCTGCTGGACCGCCACCGCCAGGACAAGGTGCTCGTCTTCTCCGAGTACACGGCGCTGGTGGACCAGCTCAGCCGGCGCCTGTGCCTGCCGGCTATCACCTACCGCACGGAGGCGCGCGAGCGGCAGGCCATCCTCGACAGCTTCCGCGCGCAGCGCTACAGCAAGCTCGTGGCGGGCCGCGTGCTGAACGAGGGCGTGGACGTGCCCGACGCCAACGTCGCCATCGTCGTCAGCGGCAGCTCGGCCACGCGCGAGTACGTGCAGCGGCTGGGGCGCGTGCTCCGGCCGAAGCCGCGCCCGGCGGTGCTGTACGAGCTAATCAGCCGCCGCACGGTCGAGGGCCGGAGTGCCCAGCGCCGCCGGCCGGCCGCCCGCCCGGAGGTGGCGGCGTGAGCCTGGGCTGGCACGACCTGCGGCGCACGGTACGCCGCCGCGGCGCCGACGGGCCGGCGCAAGTCTATCCCTATCTCCTCAAGGACGAGCGGCTGTACCCGCAGCTAGCGCTGGCGATCGACTACTTCGAATCGATGGTGGGGCGACCGCGCGCCGAGCTGGACGGTGAGGTGCTGGTCCAGTTCTTCGCCGACCACCGCCTGGCGCGCGCCGTCGTCGCCAGCCTGGCTGGCCACTACCGCTACCGCCGCCAGGGCTTCGCCGACGCGCTCGACGCGCCGGCGCTCGCGCGCCTGGCGGCGCTCGACCTGCACAGCCCCGCCGACCTGCGGGCGGCGCTGTACGCCGACGTGAACCGCCACGACGGCGGCTTCGCGGCCGACGCGGCGCGCACGGCCGCCATCGGGCGGCTCGCGGCGCGGGTCGAGCTGGCACCGGACACCGTGGAGGCGCTGCTAGTGCTCGACGCTGAGGACCGCGCGCCACTCGTGCGCCTGGGCTTGCCCCCCACGCCAGCCGAGGTGGCGGCGATCTACAACCACTTGGTGGCCGAGACGGTCCTGCGCGCGGCCGCCCGCGTCGACCTGGAACTGGCGCCCGCGGCACGCGGCCGACAGGACGCCGCGGCGGCCTTCCTAGACTCGCTCACGGGACACGCGGCACTGGCCGGCTTGCGCCCCGCGGCGGTTGACGCCCCCGGCGCGGCGGCCACGGCCAGCCTGCCCGCCGACGGCGAGCCGGCTCCCGCCAGGCGGCGCGCCCAGGCCGCGCCGTGCCACATCGCGCTGCTGGGCGAGCAAGATGCACTCGGGTCGTGGACCCGGCACGGACGTCGCGTCGTGCGCGCCCTGGGCCGGGCGCTGGTCCGCCATCCGGGCGCGGTGCGAGCGGGCAGCGCGCTCGTCGAGGCGCGCGGCGGGCCGTATGCGTGCAGTCTGAACGCGGAGTTTCTCCGCGCGTTCACGGGGCGGGACGCGGCAGACCAGGGAGCGATGGCCGAGGGCCAGGCGCCGAGAGAGGCCGCCAGCTCGCCCGAGCTGTGGTGGGACCCGCGGCCGGAGATGGCCGTGCTGCGGCGGCGCGGTGAGGCCGAGGGCTGGTCGCTCCGCAACTGGCCGGCGGCGCTGGTCTATCCCGAGGGCGTGCTGTTCCCCGACTTCGCGCTGGCGCGGGGCGCCGTGACCGTCCAGGTCGTCGTCGTCGACACACCGGCGCTCGCGGCCACCGTCGCGCGGCTGGCGCCGCGCCTGGCCGGGCGCGGCGACGTGCTGCTGGTGGCGCCCGCGCCCATGGCGGCCGCCCTGCCCTCGCTGGGCCTGCCGCTGGTGGAGCTACCTACCCCCCCAGTCCCCGCTCCCGATGCGGGAAGGGGGGAGGGGCGGCGCAGCCCGCCACCGGCTCCCCCCTTCCCTCGGAGGGAAGGGGGGACGGGGGGGTCAGGTCCCATCCCCCTCGCGGTCGTCATCGCCGCGGCGCGCGCGTTCGAGCCACGCACGGCGCCGCCGGCGGCCGCACTCGACCGCGTGCTGGCGGCCGTGCGGGAGGCGGGCTTCCTCCCTGCGGAACGCGCGCTGGCGCTGGCCGGCTGCGTGGAGGAGGCCGAGCTCGCCGGGCGGCTGGCAGCCGCGGGCGTCGAGGATGTGCGTCTGGTCGCGGACGTCGGACTGCACACCGAGGCGTTCCTGCGCCGCCTACACGGCGCACCGGCCGCTATCGGGACGGGCTGAGCTGGATCGTCCAGCGCTAACTGACCGGCGCGCGACAGTGCGACGACTGGAAGCCGCCGGGCACGCGCGCGAGTACCAGTCCGCGATCCCCACGCGCGCCGTGTCCTGCGCGCCGAGCCCCACCGCCCGCCCGACGCCGAGCGCCAGCGCCGCCCTCGGCCGACCGCTCGCCCGACCGCCCGCCGCCCTAAGCTGCCGGCCCAGTTTGGTGTGTAGGTTTGGCGAAGCCAAAGCTACGCACCATCCCTGGCCGAGTACTTAGCGCGCCCACGCCCCGCCAGGCGGCCGGCGCGCGTGGCCGGCTCGCCTCCCGCGGCTGCCGTCGCCAGAGCGCATCCCCAGGATTGATATAATCGCCATAGGTCCTTGCACCTCTGAGCCTGTTGGGCCCCTGCCCGGCCCGCGGCGGCGCGCCGCGCGGCATGTGCGCGCGACCCGTGAGCGCTGGCCTACCCCCAGAGCACGACGCAAGGCCCCACATGCAGCATAGCGGCGACCATCGCCGTGGGAGAGAGGGTGACACGATGGCGAAGATGATTGTCGGCGGCGAGCCCACCGCCGCGCGCAGCGGCGCGGTGATGGAGATCCACAACCCCGCGACCGGCGAGGTGGTGGACACCGTGCCCAAGGCGGACGCCGAGGACGTGCGCCGCGCCGTCGAGATCGCCCACGAGGCCTTCCGCGGCTGGGCGGCCACGCCGGCCACCAAGCGTGCCGAGACGCTGTTCAAGGCCGCCGAGCTCGTCAAAGAGCACATGAAGGAGATCGCCGAGATCGAGACCAAGGAGCAGGGCAAGACACTCCGCGAGTCGCAGATCGAGGTGAACCGCTTCGCCGAGAACCTGGAGTTCTACGCCGGCCTGTCGAACAAGGTCCGCGGCGAGTACGTGCCGCTGGCCGAGAAGGACAAGTACGGGCTGGTGGTGAAGCAGCCGGTTGGCGTCTGCGCGGCCATCGTGCCCTGGAACTTCCCCGTCTCGCTGATGGGCAACAAGATCGCCCCCGCGCTGGTCACGGGCAACACGGTGGTCGTGAAGCCGGCCAGCACGACGCCGCTCGCGGCGATCCGCCTCGTCGAGCTGTTCCACGAGGCCGGCGTGCCGGCGGGCGTGCTAAACATCATCACCGGGCCTGGCGGCGTGGCCGGCGAGGAGCTGCTGGTCAACCCGCTGGTGCGCAAGATCGCCTTCACCGGCGAGACGGGCACCGGTAAGCACGTCATGGAGGTCGCCGCGCAGGAGATCAAGCGGGTGACGCTGGAGCTGGGCGGCAGCGACCCGATGATCGTCTGCGACGACGCGGACCTGGACGCGGCCGCCAGCGCGGCGTCGGTGGGCCGCTTCTTCAACTGCGGTCAGGCCTGCCTCGCGGTTAAGCGGCTCTACCTGTTCGAGAGCATCGCCGACACGTTCCTCGAGAAGTTCCTGCCCAAGGTCCAGCGCCTGCGCGTGGGCAACGGCTTGCAGCAAGGCGTCACCACCGGGCCGCTGCACACCGCGAAGCAGCGCCAGGAAGTCGAGGAGATGGTGCAGGAGGCCGTCCAGCGCGGCGCGAAGGTGCTCGTCGGCGGCAAGCGGCCGGAGGGCGAGGAGTACGCGCACGGCAACTTCTACCAGCCGACCGTGCTGGAGAACGTGCCCACCGACACGCGGATCGTCCAGGAGGAGTGCTTCGGCCCGGCGCTGCCCGTCTTCCGCGTGAAGGACCTGGACGACGCCATCGCGCAGGCCAACAACTCGAAGTACGGGCTGGGCTCGTCGATCTGGACGACGAACCTGGCGAAGGCGCAGGAGGCGGCCGAGCGCATCGAGGCCGGCTACACCTGGGTGAACAACCTGCACGTGGCCTACGACGAGCTACCGTTCGGCGGCTTCAAGCAGAGCGGCTACGGCAAGGAGCACGGCGTCGAGGCGCTTGACTACTACCTGGAGAGCAAGTCGATCGTCATCGCCAGCCCCCAGCCCAGCGCCGCGAAGAAGGCCAGCTAGCACCACCGACCCACCCGCGCATAGAGGGAGGGAGCGCCAATCGCTCCCTCCCTCTGCGTTATACAGGTGGCCGGTCGCGCGAGAGTTAGCGATCTGCTTTACTCGCCTGGCGAATGCTCGCGGAGGCGGGCGTAGAAGTCGACCGGGTTCGCGCGGGCGGGCAGGCCCGCGACTTGGCCGTCACCCAGCTCGATTATCAGCCAGTCGCCCGCCGTGGTGCGCGCCACGTCCATCGTGAAGAAGCGACTCTGCACGCGGGTTGCCAGCGCGCCAAACCGCTCCAGGGGCGGTGGGCCGACATCGTACTCACCAACCTCCCAATATGGCGTGCAGGACAGCAACGCCCCGTTCAGGAAGAACAAGCGGTATTCCTGCACCAACGGCATGCCACTCGCGGGATGCGCGGTGAGTGGCTGGAACTCCACGTACTCGCGAAAGACTAGCCCGCCCTCCAGGTCGTCCCCTTGTAGCTCGACAAAGCGGCGCACGACTCGCTCAACGGCCGGGCGGTCGGCGGCTGATGGGATAAAGCACGCCTCGGCCCACTCGTGCTTGCGCGACTTGACGAAGTCCTTGAGGATCAACGCCGCATCGCCAAACGGCGCAAGCTGCTCCATTATGCGATCCATAGAGACTTCGCTACCGGTATCGGTCCATACGGACCGGGGCGTCTCTCCTTGGAACAGCGGATACCACGCGGGCAGATAGTGGCAGTGCCGGTAAGCCGTCGGATCGTTGATTAGCCGCACGCCGCGAGCGAGCAGGGCATCATAGAGCCGAGTGTAATCGGCTGGCCGCATCATCCAGCCACGGTACACGGCCGTGTAGGTTAG
Source organism: Pseudomonadota bacterium (assembly GCA_021325365.1). The sequence goes on along the minus strand of JAJPHF010000121.1, from coordinate 12,966 downwards.
CGGCTGCGCGGGGACCCGACGCACTGCCCGGTCAGGGTCGCCGCCGTCGACCAGCGCCTCGTAATCGACGAGCAAGATGTCGAGGCCGGCCGCCCGGGCGGCGGTGGCCTCGTCAGCATACGCTGAGTCTACGGTCCGGCCGACCAACGGGTCAGCACAGAAGACGGCGAACATGCGAAATCACGCTCCACTCGCGCGCCTGGTGGGGTGCGCTACCGTCGGTAGGGGCCGAGCTGGGCGACGGCGGCGCGGCTGTAACTGTCGTCCACGATGCGGTCGGCGGTGAGCGGCGGGCTGAAGGTGAGAATGCCGGCGTCGAAGAAGACGCGCTGCATGTCGAGCAGCGTATCGATGTCGGGCTTCATGTCGGGGTCGAAGCCGTAGGCGTCGATGTTGCGCAGCGTCTCGATCGGCAGGTTCGTGTACTTCGCGAAGATCTGCAGGTGCTCGTCGGCGAAGTAGCCGTCCCCCTGCAAGTCCCGCGCGCCGCGCACCAGGGCCGTGAAGAAGCGCCGCGCGGTCGCGTCCCGCTCGCCGCGGAACGCCGGCCCGTAGACCATGCCGACGGCCGATGCGCCCGGGCGGATCGGGCCGCCGAAGTAGGCAGCGGTGCCGTCCTTCGTGATCTCCGTCGTGAACGGCGCGGGCGGGAAGGCCGCGTCGACCGCGCTCGCCTTGAAGGCCGTCACCATGTCCGGGAATGGCATGTTGACGACGTCCACATCGCGCAGCCCCAGCCCTCCCTCGCCGAGCTTGTTCGCCACCCAGTACGAGCCGGTGCTGCCGAGCCCGCCCGCCACGGCGATCTTCCGGCCCCGCAGATCGGCAATGCTCTGCACCTGGCGGCTGTCGAGCAGGTCCTGGCGTACCATCAGCGCCGAGGGATAGCCGGACTGCGGCTGGGCGCCCATCGACCCGACGACGCGCAGGTCGAGCCCGCGGTCGATGGCGTTGAAAGTGGCCGCCGCGAAGCCGCCCACCACCGCGTCGAGCTGGCCCTGCGCGGTCAGCGCCATCGCGTCCTGCCCGGCCGTTACCTGCTCGAGCTGGGTCTTGACGCCTTGCTCTTGCACATAGCCCTTCTCGATGGCCACGTAGAGCGGCGCAAACAGCGTTGAGGGCACGTGCGCGACACGCACCGTCTCGACGGCGGCCGCGCCAGCCGACGGCGAGCCGCCTGGCTGGCTGCCCCCGGAGTTGGGGGGCTGGGCCGCCGGCGCGGTCCCGGCCGGGCTGGGCGCGCCAGCGGGCCGGCTGGGCGTGGGCTGCGCGGCCGTGCTGCAGCCAGCCAGCAGCAGCGCGACGAGGATGAGATAGCGCATGGTCGCTCCTCTCGGCGGTGAGCGGCGCCCGCGCGCGGCGTGGCACGCGGACGAGAATGTACGTCAGACGATCAGGGCCGCACGAGCACCTTCAGCATGCCCGGCTCCGCGGCCCGCGCGAATGCAGCCACACCGTCAGCCAGCGGGTACTCGGCCGTCACGAGCGGCTGGACGGTCACGCGCCCCTCGGCCAGCGCGCGCAGCGCCGGCGCGAACGGCCCGCAGCGCGAGCCGACGACGGTGATCTCGTCGATCACCAGCGGCGCGAGGTTCAGCGGCGGCTCGCCCGGCCGCGTGGCGACCGTGCTCTTGAGCACGAGCGTGCCCCGCGGGCGCACGAGCGCCATCGCCTCGGCGAAGCCTGCCGCCCGGCCGGTGCAGTCCACGACCACGTCGGCGCGCGCATCGGGCGGCGCCGCCAGCGCGGCGATGCTCGCCGCGGCCAGCAGTGCGCGCTTCTCAGCGTGGTGCCCGACGACCGTCAGGTCGCAGCCCGTAGTAGCCAGCACGCGCGCCACGAGCTGCCCAAGCTTGCCGTCGCCCAGCACCAGCACGCGATCGGTCGGCCGGATGGCCACCTGCTCCAGAATCTCCAGCGCCGCGGCGAGCGGCTCCACGAAGACGGCCGCCTCGTCGGGCACCGCGTCCGGCACCGGGTGCAGGTTGGCGAGCGGCAGCGCCAGGTAGTCCGCGAAGGCGCCGTCGCGCCCCTGGATGCCGAGGACAGTGCGCGTGGGACAGTGGCGCCCCAGGCCCGCCCGGCAGGCCGTGCAGGCGCCGCACGCGGCGTTGATCTCGCCCACCACGCGCTGGCCTACCGCCAGCGGGCTGGCTCCGCCCGGCAGTGGCGTGGCAGCTTCGACCTCGCCCACGAACTCGTGGCCGAGCGTGCCCTGGAAGCCCATATAGCCGCGCGTCAGCTCGAGGTCGGTGTGACAGACGCCCGCCAGCCGCACGCGCACCAGCGCCTCGCCCGGTGGTGGGCTGGGGCGCGGCACGTCGGCCAGCGCGAGGCGAGTGCCGTCGAAGCGGAGCGCGCGCATGCTGTCTCCTCTCAGAGCGCTACTCGCAGCGTAGGCGCGGCCCGGCGCGCGAGCAAGCGCCGCTGGCCGGCGGCGCGGGCGCGCGCCACGCGACCGAGCGCGCCTCGTTGCGCCCGCAGGGCGGGCCGAGACGGGCCGCCGCGCTCAATCGGCCAGCAGCAGCGGGTTGAATCGCGTGTCGTAGTCGTAGGTGTCCAGGCCCTCGGCGCGCTTGAGGAAGCCGACGACGCCGTAGGTGAGCGGCGTGACCGCGATCTCGTAGGCGCTCTTGAGCAGCCACTGGGTCAGGATCGCGCTCAGCAGCGCGTCCGCGCCTGGCATCACGCCCACGAAGGCGAGCGTGATGAACACCGCCGAGTCGAGGCCCTGGCCGACGAGCGTCGAGCCGATCGTCCGCGTCCACAGCCAGCGGCCCCGTGTGGCGATCTTCAGGCGGGCGAGCACGTAGGAGTTCGCGAACTCGCCCACCAGGTAGGCGGCAAACGAGGCGGCCAGCAGCCGTGGCGTGAAGCCCAGGATGCGGTCGTAGGCCGCCTGGCCGTCCCAGAAGCTGGCCGCCGGCAGCGCGCCGCCCAGCCAGATCGCGACGACCATGAGCAGATTGCACAGGAAGCCGAGCCAGATCACGCGCCGCGCCTGCCGGTAGCCGTACACCTCGGTCAGCACGTCGCCGAAGATGTACGACAGCGGAAAGATGACCACGCCCGCGGGCACGACCAGGCCGCCGACCGCGACCAGCTTCACGGCGACGATGTTGGCGGTGAGCAGGGAGGTCACGAACAGCGCCGTGACCACCACGAGCCAGGGCGTCGCTCTCACCATTCGCTCCAGTCCCTAGCTGGGTCGCCGCGGCTGCGCGACCGGCTCGTACGGGCCGAGGACGCTGTCCGCGTACTCGGCGAAGCTCAGGTCCAGGCCCTTGGCCACGTCGATCGGCTGCGGCACGAGCCCCTTCGCGACGAACCAGTCCTGGTACGCCGCGAGCTTCGCGGGATCCATCCGCCCGCTTGGGTCCTGCCCCGTCGGCGGGATCTTGCGGATCAGGCTCTCGTCCTTGAGCGGCGTGTACTTCTTCAGCACGTCCACGACGATCTGGAAGTCCTTGCGGCCGTCGTAAGCGTCCCAGTAGTCGCGCACGCCGCGCAGGTAGCCGATCATGAAGTTGCGCGCCGCGTGCGTGTTGCGCGCGAACGCCTCGCTGTACAGGAGGCCCGCCACGTGCCCGCCCGGGTCCACGTCGTCGGTGTACACCACCTTCTTGATGAGGCCGAGCTGCTCTTGCTGCGTGGCCCACGGCTCGTTGTCGAGCCCCGCGTCGATCCCTTTGTTCGCAAAGGCGACCGCCATGTCGGGGAACGGCAGCGCCACCATCTCGACGTCGCTCGGCTGCAGGCCGCCCCGCTTGAGCATCTGCTCCAGATAGTACTCGGTCAGGGTGCCGGCCTGCTGCACGGCGACCTTCTTGCCGCGCAGGTCCTGGTAGCCGGCCCAGGGATGCTGGTCGAGAATGTCCGTCCGCACGGCCAGGCTGGGCGTGCTGCGGCCCGGCAGGTTGCTGCCGTGGTCGGCCACCATGCGGATGCCGACGCCGCGCGCGACCGCGTTGTAGAAGCTGGGCGCAATCGCGCCGAAGCCCACGTCCAGCTGACCGCTGCTGAGCAGCGTGACGACGTCGTTGGTGCCGGGCAGGTTGACCAGCTCGACGTCGATCCCCAGGTCGCTGAGGTAGCCCTGGTCGATGGCGAGGTAGGTGGGAGCCTGCGCGGCCAAGCCGATGCTGACCACGCGCACGGTCTGACGCGGGTTGAGCGGCGCGGGCTGGGCAGCCGTCGGCGCGGGAGCGGCCGGGGCCGCGGCGCCGAGCGCGCTGGTTGGCGCGCTCGGCGCCGACGCGGCCGGGGCGCCTGGTGCGGGCGGCGTGGCGCGCGGCGCGGCGCAGCCGACCGCCACTACCACGACGCCGACTAGCGCCGCGGCAAGCTGTGACCACATCGTATCCTCCGCTTCGCGGGGTGCAGGGGGGAGCGGACACGACGTGTCCGCTGCACAATTCTAGCGGGGCGTGCGCCACGGGGGCGAGTCCCGGCAGCACGGGCGGTTCTGTAAGCTAGGCGCCAGCGCCGGCCTGCGGCATAATGAGGGGCGTGCCGCCGGTGGGGCGGCCGCGAGTGATGCGCTGGGCAGCAGGCCCGACGGCCGCGGCGTCCGTCGCGGGCGCGGCCCGCCGGCGCTCGGCAGGGCAGGTTGAGCAAATGGGTCACGTTGGTATCGGGCTGGGGTCAGCGGCTCGCCGCTGGCTACCGCGAGTAGGGGTACTGGGGGCGCTCGTGGTGGGGCTGCTGCGGGCCGTGCCGGCCGGCGCCGTGCCGCCGGGGCAGCAGCTTGCGGGGAGCGATGCAACGGTCGTCGCCGACGAGGACCTCAACGTGCGGGCCGGCCCGGGTCTGGACCAGCCGGTCATCGCGACGATCCCGCCGGGCAGCCACGTCACCATTGTGAGCGGGCCCGTCGCGGGTGATGGCGATGGCACCTGGACGTGGTGCGAGCACACGGGCTGGGGCGGCCAGGGGTGGTCGGTCTGCCAGGCGCTGCACCTGCCCGGCGAGGAGGCCAGTGTGTCGCCCGCGGCGCCGGCCGCGACGGCGCCCGCCCGCACCACGGCGTCGTCCACGGGCCCCGCGTCGTCCGCCAGCGCGGCCGCGGCCAGCGTGCCCTCCACGCCGCCGACGCCCACGCGCGTGCCCCCCACCCCGCCGCCGATGACACCGGTGCGCCTGCCGGCGCCAGGTGGCTCGGCGGCCACGGCACCGACGCCGGCCGCCCGCACTGGCGCGGCCGGCGCGACCAGCCCGCGTACCGGCGCGGCAGCCACGGCGCCGAGCGGTGCCGCCCCCGGTGGCACGGTCAACACTGCGACCGGCGCGGCCGTCCAAAGCGGCGCCACCGTCAATACCGCCACCGGCGCCGCGGTGCAGAGCGGGAGCACGGGCGCGCGGCCGGCCGCCAGCGGCGCCGCCGCGATCCCACCGCCGCCGCCCGGCCTGATCCCCGCCGCGCCCGCGACGGGGGGAGCCGGGAGCGCGGCAGTCCCCTCGCCGACGCCGCTCGTGCCCACCGCGCCCGCCGGCGCCGGAGCGGCGCCGACACGATAGGTCGCCGCGCGACGGGTCGGCGGGCCGCCCCCTACGTGTCCAGCAGCTCGGGCACGAACAGCTCTTCGATCGGCACCTGGCGGGGCGCCAGCCCCTGCTCGTATACGTAGCTCGCCAGCGCCTCGACCGTGTGGCGGGTGGCCGCCACGCCGTAGGCAAAGGGGTCGTCGCCGAGCAGGGCACGCTGCTGCTCGTAGGCCGCGGTCTGGAACGCCAGGCTGGTGTGCAGCACCCCCGTGCGGCCCAGCAACTCGTAGGCCATCTTCTTCGCCGTCAGGAAGGCGTCGTACAGGCGGCGAGCGGCCGAGCGGTCGCGCTCGTACACGTCGCGCCGCATGACCATCATGTGCATGATCGGGAAGTGGCCCGTGCGGCGGTAGTAGGCCGCGTCCATCTCGGTGTAGTTGGGGTACAGCCGCCGCACCCGCGGCGAGCCGGCCGCAAAGCACTCCGGTTGCTCGGGCGTCGAGAGCGCGTCGATCTCGCCGGCGACCAGCATGTCGCTCAGCGTCCGGCCGGCCGGGGCGTTCTCGATCGACACCCCCGCTGGCGGCTCGAAGACGACCTTCTCGGTCGTGCCGCGCACCCACTGGACGTCGCGCGCGTGAACGCCGTGCTCGTGCTCCAGCATCGCGCGCACCCAGACGTTGGCCGTCTGGCCGTACTCGGGCACGCCCAGCCGCCGGCCGCGCAGGTCTTCGGCCCGCTCGATCCCGGCGTCCACGTTCACGTACAGCGAGTTGTAGCGAAAGACGCGCGACGGGAAGATGGGCAGGCCGACGAACCGGTTCTCGCCCCGCGCCAGGGCGGTGAGGTAGTTGCCGCCCGACATCTCGCTGACGTCGAACTCGGCGGTGTCGAACATGCGTCGGAAGACCTGATTCGGCAGGTCGACCACGTACTCTAGCTCGATGCCCTCCGGGCGCACCGCGCCCAGGGCCAGCGCGGCCGTGCGGTCGTACACGGCGCCGCCGTATCGCAGTTGCATGCCCCGCTCTCCTCTCGATGCTACGCGAGCCAGGGCATTCTAGCGGACGGACGGCAGGGCAGCACGCGGCAGCGGAGCCGGCGCGCGGGAGGATCGCTAGCGGCGGCGGTGCCGCTCCGCGTATTGGCGCAAGCCCTCCAGCTGGCGGGCGTTGGGGACGGCCTGCCAGCGGCGCGTGCGCAGCAGGCGCAGGGCATCGGCGGGCGTGTACCCGCACGCGATGAGCACTGCCGCGCCGAGGAGCGGACCCCGCCCCGCGCCGTGCATTCAGTGAACGAAGACTTTGCGCCCCGCCGACTGCTGGTCGAGCACCCACTCGACGCCGCGGTCGAAGTCGGGCTGCGAGGGTGGATGCGCGTCGGGCGTCGGCAGCCGCAGGAACGCGATGCCGTGGCGGGCCAGCAGGGCCGCGTCGTCGGTGGCCTCCTCGCGGAGGTCGAGGACCGCCGTCACGCCCTGGGCGCGCAGCCGGCGCACGTCGCCGGCCCGGAACGCCCCGCCGACGGCCAGGGAGTCGGTCACCCAGCTCAGGTTCAGGTTCCGCGGCCGCAGCTCGCGAATGCGCGCCAGCGCCTTGACGAGGAACTGCCGCACGCCGAGCACAGCCACGTCGAGCGGGCTGGCATGTCCCCGGACGAGCACGTCGGCTTCGGCCGCGTCGGGCCCGGCTTCCACGTGGGGAGACTGACGCGCCTCGCCATCCGGGTAGGTTGCCATGCCGGTCGTCTCCTGGGCGTGGCGTGGCCCGCACGGGCCAACGCTCTGGTAAGATGTAGTATACGGTCTTTGGCGCGCGGCCCCGCCAGGATTGGCGGCCGCGGGGGCGCCGCCACCTAGTCCCGCCACGCGGATTCCCACCTCAGGGGAGAGGCCGCATGCTCCCACCGGGCTCGGAGGCGCCGCCCGCCCAGACTTACGACGCGCGGGGCCAGCCCTGCCCCCTGCCGCTGCTGCGCCTGGCCCGCGCGTTGCGCGCCCTGCGGCCCGGCGAGGTGATCGCCCTGCTGGCCGACGATCCGGCCGCTCGCGAGGACGTGGCCACCTGGATCCGGCGCAGCGGCCACGCGCTGCTCGCCTGGCACCAGGCCGCCGACCACGACGTCTACTACGTCCGCAAGCGCTTGAGCTAACGATGATCTTCCTCGACCATGGCACGACGACGCCCCTGCTGCCCGAGGTCTATGCGGCCATGCGGCCGTACTACGAGGACCGCTTTGCCGTGGCCTCGGGGCAATACGGCGCCGCCCGCCAGGCGCGCAAGGATATCGAGAGCGCGCGCGAGACGCTGGCGGGCATCCTGAACTGCCGCCCGGCAGAGATCGTCTTCACGAGCGGCGGCACCGAGGCCGCCAACCTGGCAGTGCGCGGCGCCGCAGAGGCGAACCGCCGCCGCGGCGACCACATCATCACGACCCAGGTCGAGCACCGCGCCGTCCTCGACGTCTGCCAGCAGCTCGAACGCCAGGGCTTCCGCGTGACCTACCTGCCCGTCGACGGCGAGGGTGTCGTCGACCTGGCCGCGCTGGAGCAGACGCTCGACGACCAGACAATCCTCGTGGCGGTGATGCTGGCCAACAACGAGGTGGGCACCCTGCAGCCGATGGCCGAGGTGGTGCGGCTGGTAAAGGGCAAGAGCCGCGCCATCCCGATCTTCACCGACGCCGCCGCGGCCGGGGGTGTCTGCGACCTCGACGTGCAGCGGCTCGGGGTCGACCTGCTCTCCCTGTCAGCCCACAAGGCGAACGGGCCGGTCGGCGCGGGCCTCCTCTACGTGCGGCGGCTCCTGCCGCTCCAGGCGCAGCTGCTGGGCGGCAACCAGGAGCGGAACCGCCGCGCGGGCACCGAGCCCCTCGCGGCGATCGTCGGCATGGCCCGCGCCTTCGAGCTAGCGTACGCCGACCTGGCCGCGCGCCGAGCGCACCTCCAGGGGCTCACCGACCGCCTGGTGAGGGGGCTGCTGGCCGCGGTGGACGACGCCGCGCTCGTCGGCCCGGCCGACCCCGCCGGCCGCTTGCCGCACCTCGCGACCCTCTGCTTCCGCTACATCGACGGCGAGGCGATGGTCCTGAATCTCGACGTGCAGGGCATCGCCGCGGCCTCCGGCTCGGCCTGCGCCTCGGCCACCTTCGATCCTTCGCACGTCCTGCGGGCGATGGGCGTGCCGAAGGAGCTGGCGCACGGCAACCTGCGACTCGGCGTCGGCATCGAAAACACCGACGCCGAGATCGAGCAGGCGCTAGAGATCATCCCCCGCGTGGTCGCGCGCCTGCGCGAGATCTCACCGCTCACCCCCGGCTGATCTACCCCCTCCGCCCCCCTCTGCCCCTCGAAGGAAGGGGGGAGCAGGCCCGGACGGCAACGGTCTGCACCCCCTTCCCGCGCGGGGAGGGGGGCCGAGGGGTAGGTCGTGCAGGCTACACAAAGCCGAGCGGCCCCGCTTTGGTCGCTTTCACCGATGCCGCACTGCCCGCCGGTGCCGCACAGTAAGTCTGGCGTGTCGTCCGTGCGCGCGGCAATGCGCGACGCGTCGCCATCCCGTCGGCGGGCGCCGCAGGGCAGCCCGCGCCGCCCGCACGGCACGTTCGCGGTGAGAGAGGCCGTTGGTCACCGTCGGCGATCTGCTAACCCTGCCGTCCCTGCGCGGCGCCCGCCTCGAAGGCGCGGCGAGTGCCGCGGGCCGCGAGGTCCGCGGGCTCACGATCGTGCGCGTGCGCCCCGCGCGCCCGCAAGAGCTGCGCGCGGGCGCGCTACTGCTGCTGCCGCCCGAGAGCGGCGCGGCGACGGTGGGGCCGGGGTTGGCCGCCGTGATCCGTCAGCTCGCGCGCTTCGAGCCCTGCGCCCTCGTGCTTTGGGAGCCGCCACCCGCGGCGGCCGCCGCCGTGCTCCGGGAGTGTCGCGTGCCCTGGCTCGTGGTGCGGCCGGAAACGGCGGCCGCGACCGTTGAGCGCGAGGTCAGCCGCTGTGTCGCGGCGTATCAGGCCGATCTCCAGCGACTCGAACGGACCGCGCACCGCGAGCTGCTTGACCTGGTCATTCATGGGCGCGGCGTCAAGGCAGTCGTGTCCGCGCTGGCCCGGCTCACCGACAAGGCCGTGGCGCTCGAGGATGCCGGCCAGCGCCTGGTGCAGCTCGAGTGGCCTGCCGGGCCGTCCAGCAGCCCCGCGCGGCGGGCAGCCCCTGACCGGGACGCCCACGAGCTGCTGAACGGCGCGAACGCCGCGGGCGTCCGCGCCTGGCTGGAAGGGCTGCCCGTCAGCGCGACGGACCCGCCGACCGCCCTGTTCGACCTGGACGGCCACGGCTGGGCGCGTCTCGTCGCCCCGGTGCAGGGCGGCAGCGGTCTGGCGGGCCTGCTCTCGCTCGTGGCGCCCACCGAGCGGTTCAGCCCGCGCGACCGGCTCCTGCTCAAGCGTGCGACAGCCGCCTGCGCGCTGGAGCTGGCCAAGCAATCGGCCGTCACGGACGCGCAGGAACAGCCGCGCGGGGAGTTTGTGGCGAGCCTGCTTACCGGCGACTTGCCCGAGCCCCAGGTGGTGGCCCACCGCGCCGCGCGCCTCGGCTACCGGCTGGGCAGCGCCCACAACGTGCTGGTGCTGCGGCCGGCAGGCGAGCTGGCGGCCGGCGGCCAGGGCGATCGGCGGCTGGAGGAGCTGCTGGCCTGGCGGCTCGGCGCCGAGGCCACGGGCGTGCCGTACCGGGCCAGGCAGGGACTAGTGGCAGTCGTGCTGCCCGTCGAGCAGTTTCGCGAGCCCCGCGATCTGGCGGCGTGGGCGGCCGGCCTGCACCAGCAGCTAGCCGCGGACTGCGCCCCCCACGCCCTCTCCGCGGGACTGGGACAGGCGCACGACGGCGTTGCGGGCATCCACCAGGCGTACGAAGGCGCGGTGTGGGCGCTGGACCTGGGAGAGCGGCTGTTCGGTCCGGGCGGCTTGACCCGGCTACAAGACCTGGGCGTCTATCGGCTGCTACTGGCGCTGCAGCAGCAGCCGAGCCTCCGCGAGTTTTACGAGGAGATGCTCGGCCCGCTCGCCGCCTACGACCGGCAGAAGCGCGCCGAGCTAGTGCCGACGCTAGAGGCCTACGTGGCCGCCGGCAACAGCCCGTCTGAAACGGCCGCCCGCCTGCACCTGCACCGCAATACCGTGCTCTACCGCCTGCGCCGCATCCGCGCCCTGCTCGGCCGCGATCCCGACGACCCCGAACAGCGGCTCAGCCTGCAGCTGGCGCTGCGCGCGCGCCTGGTCCTCGACGCCCAGCGCGCGCTCCCCGAACCCTAGAGCCACTTGCGCACAAGGGGAGTAGCCAGCAATTGTACGCGACGCTATACTCCTCGCGGCATAGAGCACAGGGTGGATGGCGCTGCCATCCCGCCGGCTAGTGCTTCTTGCCCTCGACCGCTAGCTGAGCACGCGCGAGAAGAAGTTAGAGGCGAAGTCGGCACCCTCTTGAAGCGCGGCCTGCTCCGTGGTGGTCACGGGGATGGTGACCCGCATCAGCGTGGCGCCCAGGCGCCACTCGCGGCGCACGTCGGTCCACAGATACCAGTGCATGTCGATGAACTTCTCGCCACTGTCCAGCGTGGCGCGGATGGCGTGAGCAGCGACATGGCTGTTGCCCACGGGGATCTGCTCCGGCGGGAGGTCCTCCACGTTCCAGTTCGCGGCGACGTAGCAGACCGTCGGGGCGTGAAAGCTCTGGCCCTTCGTGCTCCCGATCGTCGTCAGCCATACGACGTCGTTGCCGCGCCAGTACTGTCGGAAGACGAAGTTGTCGGCCCCCAGCGTGGGCAGCGTCTCCTGGTTCGTCACCTCGGCATCGCGCCCGGTCCAGCCGCCCAAATTCAGGGGTATGGTCGCCAGGTTCGGCCCGTTGCTGAGGTCGTGGGTCGTCTCCACGACGTGCTCGTTCGGCGAGCGCATCCACCCCTCGGTGTCGATCAGGAACCGAGGGGCCGCCCCGACTTCATCCGTCTGCCAGGGCTGCTGCGGCGACCCGCTCAACAGGTCCTGTTTGTCCTGGCGCGCGGTGGAAACCCAGGCCGTTCCCAGGACCGCGATCAACAGGAGGCCTATGATGGCCGCAGGTCGAACTCCACTCGCCAGAGAGGGCATCGCAACACTCCACTGATCCCAATGAGCAGCGCCAGGGCCAGGCCGAAGAAGACGTAGCTCGCGTAGTCGTGGTAGTAGTTCATCGCCGCGTCCGTGCCCCACGCGTGCGCTACCAGGATCAGCACCGCGACGCGGACGGTGTTCGCGACGAGCGCGAGCGGGATGATGAACGACAGCAGGGCGGCCTTGTTGCGCCCGCCGCCCGGCGTCCCCACCATCACCACGAACAGCGCCAGAGTAAACAGCGAGATGGAGGTCCGCAAGCCCGCGCACTCCCCGCCCACCTGGAACAGCGAGTTGGGCAGCTGAATGAGCGAGCCCTTGTTCTCGGCCGGCACCCCCACCAGCTGCACGAGCGACGTGGAGATCGTGGCCGTGGGTGTCTCTAGCCACTGGGCCACCCACACGTCGAACGGCAGCGGGATCGCCAGGAACAGGAAGAGCAGCGGGAACGCCCACTGCCGGAAGACCTGCGGCCCGAGGAGCGCCAGCACGACGCCGCCGATGACAATCGGCAACGAGAGGCCGGCGATCCAGTAGGCCGACATCCACAGCCCGATGACGAGCACCGCCAGCCCGACCGCGATCAGCAGGTAGCCCCAGTTGCTCGTCCCGCGCGGCCGCAGTGCGCTGCGCCCGCGCCACACCAGGAACAACGCCAGCAGGGGCACCAGCGCGCCGTGCGAGTAGTACGGGTTGTAGCGCCACTCACTGATGAGCCAGGGCCAGATGTCACGATACGCGAGGAGCACCGCGAGGACGACGCCCCCCACCACGAGCATGGTGCTGCGGGACGGGCGCTGGAAGGAGCTACTGAGGCTCCTGAGCGGGTCGCCAGTCATCAGCTTCATTCTGGCAGCCTCTACGCGGTCGAGATCGTTCCTATCTTAGCGGGTCGCCCCAGCGGCGCACAACGAATTGCACGCGGCAGATCAAAGCGACGACAAGACGTAACGAATCTGTAAGACGCGGCGGGTTTGCGCGCCAGACACGCCGCTGGGGCTACGAGAGCGCCCGGAGGCGCTCTCGTAGCCCCAGTTGTTGCGACGGAACCTCGCTGGTTTAGGCGATGTCGTCGTCCGGGCGGCGGCGCAGGCGGCGATAGCCCACGAGGCCACCAAGAGCGACCAGACCACCGATCACCAGGAAGAGGCTGTCCGCCTCAGGAATCACGGGGACCTCGGGGAAGGCCCCGCGCACCGGAGCAGCGGCCGCGCCCGTCGGAGCCGGCGGAGGCGGAGGCAGCAGCGGCGGAGGCGGCGGCGGGATGAACTCCAGCGGCGGCGGCGGCAGGACAGGCAGGTTCGGCAGGATAACGGGCGGGCGAACGTTGGTCGCCGGGCCCACCTG
>JAJPHF010000150.1 GCA_021325365.1 Pseudomonadota bacterium | reverse complement strand
TCGCGGCGCAGCAACCCCGCCACCTACACCGGGCTGCTCGACCCGATCCGGACGGCGTTCGCGAAGGCGAACGGCGTCAAGCCCGACCTGTTCAGCGCCAACTCCGCGGGGGCCTGCCCGAACTGTGCCGGCAACGGTGTCATCTACACGGACCTGGCGATGATGGCCAGCGTGGCGACGGTGTGCGAGGAGTGCGAGGGCAACCGGTTCCAGGCCAGCGTGCTGGAGTACAAGCTGGCCGGCCGGGACATCAGCGAGGTGCTGGCGATGTCGGTCACCGAGGCGCTGGCGTTCTTCGGCGGGCCGGCGAAGACGCCCGCCGCCCAGAAGATCCTGAGCCGGATGGCTGACGTCGGGCTCGGCTACCTCAGGCTCGGCCAGCCGCTCACCACGCTGTCCGGTGGCGAGCGGCAGCGGCTCAAGCTGGCCATCCAGATGGCCACGGACGGTGGTATCTACGTGCTCGACGAGCCGACCGCGGGGCTGCACCTCGCCGACGTCGAGCAGCTGCTCCAACTGCTCGACCGGCTGGTGGACGCCGGCAAGTCGGTGATCGTGATCGAGCACCACCTCGCGGTGATGGCGCACGCCGACTGGATCATCGACCTCGGTCCCGGCGCCGGGCACGACGGCGGGCGGGTCGTGTTCGAGGGCCTGCCGGCCGACCTCGCCGCGGCCCGTAGCACCCTCACCGGCCAGCACCTCGCCGAGTACGTCGGTGCCACGCCCTCCACATGCGGGCCGCAAATGAGCTGAAGGGCGGCGCGTGCGCCAGGCCGTGCCTAGAGGCGGCTTACGTTGCTATGCTGGGGCGAGCGACGGTGCCGGGGGCGAGCGGGCGGCGCGAGCTGGGCGGCGGGAGGTGCCAGATGCGGTTGGCGGGGTGGAGCACGCATGTCGCGCGGATACCGTACCGGCGCGCGGTGCGGTGGGCGTCGACGGAGGTGACGGGCGCGGAGTTCGTGGTGTTGCGGCTGGTGGCCGACGACGGGCGGGTGGGGATCGCCGAGGGCGGGATCAATCCGTTCTGGAACGGGGTGACGGCGCGCTCGCTGCCCGTGGTGCTGGAGGAGCTGCTGATTCCGCGGCTGGAGGGCGTGGACCTGCTGGACGAGGCGGCGGTCGAGCGCGCGCTCGGCCGCATCCCGGAGCACCGGCTGGCGCGGTCGATGGTGGACACGGCGTGCTGGGACCTGCGGGCGCAGGCGGCGGGGGTGCCGCTGTGGCAGCTCTGGGGCGGTGATCCGGACGTGCCGGTGTCGTGGACGGTGACGCGGCAGGCGCCGGCGGCGATGGCGCGCGAGGCGGCCGAGATGGTGGGCCAGTACGGCTTCCGCACGCTGAAGCTGAAGGGCGGCCAGGGCTGGGAGCGGGACTTCCAGATGCTCGGCGCAGTGCGGGCGGCGGTGGGGCCGGACGTGGCGCTGTACGTGGACGCGAACGGCGCCTACCCGCCCGACGAGGCGCTGGCGTACGTCGAGCGGCTGGCGGAGCACGGCGTCGTGGCGGCGGAGGACCCGTGCCCGCTGCAGCCGAACCGGGCGTTTGCCCGCTTGCAGGCGGCGAGCCCGATGCCGCTGGTCGTGGACCACGCGTGCAACAGCGTGGGAGAGGCGGCGCTGTTCCTGGAGCAGGGCGCGCGGGCGCTGAGCGTGAAGCTGAGCAAGGCCGGCCCGACGGAGTGTCGGCGCATGGCCGCGCTGGCCGACGCGGCAGGCTGCCAGGTCCACGTCGGGGTGGTGGCCGAGAGCACGCTGGGGGCGCTGATCGGGCTGCAGGTCGCGGGGGCGCTGCCCGCGCGCGAGCGGAGCCTGCCCGCCGAGCTGACGTTCTTCCTCATGCTGACCGAGGAGTACACGGTCGAGCGCCTGACGATCCAGGACGGCCGCGTGCGGCTGCCCGCCGCGCCGGGGCTGGCGCAGTGGGTGGATTGGGGGCGGCTGAGCGACTAGCGGGTTGGGCGGACGCCCTCACCCCGACCCTCTCCCAGAGGGAGAGGGAGTTGGCCGCCCTCACCCCGACCCTCTCCCAGGGGGAGAGGGAGTAGGCCGCCCTCACCCCGACCCTCTCCCAGAGGGAGAGGGAGTTGGACACCGGGTGGAGGAGATGGCCGAGGGTCAGTCGAAGAGCGCGAGGTTGATGGCGTCGCCCATGTGCAGGTAGCCGGTGTCGCTCGGGTGCAGGTGGTCGCCGCAGTCATATTCGGGCAGCATCCGCGTCGGGTGGCTCGGGTCGCGCAGCGCGGCCTCGAAGTCGATCACCGCGTCGAAGGCGCCGCTCTCGCGGATCCAGGCGTTCACCGCCTGGCGCTTCGCTTCCCCTTCCGGCGTGTAGAAGCCGGGGTTGAACGTCTCGTGCTCGAAGGTGAGCAGCGTGCCGCCGAAGATCGGGAGGCCGGCGGCGTGCGCGCGCACGGTGAGCTGGTGGAGGCCGGCGATCATCTCGTCGGCGGTGACGACCTCCGCTGGGTCCTGGCCGCGGTTGCGGATGTCGTTGATACCGAGCAGGACGATAACGTGCGTCACGCCGGGCTGGGCGAGCACGTCGCGGTCGAAGCGGCGCAGGCCGCTGTCGCCGCGGCCGTCGTGCAGGATGCGGTTGCCGCCGATGCCTTGGTTCATCACGCCGAGCGCGCGGCCATCCCGCCGCGCCACCAGCCGGCGGGCGAGCTGGTCGGGCCAGCGGTGGTTGGCGTCGAGCCGCGAGATGTTGGCGTCGGTCAGCGAGTCGCCGAGGGCGACGATGCCGCCGGTCGCCCGCGGCGCGAGCACCTCGACGCCACTCACGAACAAGAAGGCCTCGGTCGTCTGCTGCACCGGGAAGTCGGCGGCGGCGGCGAAGTCGCCGGGCGGCGAGAGGTAGTTGGTCTGGTGGGCGTTGCCGTGGCCGGTGACCTGGAACGTCTCGGGCACGTCGTCCGGCAGGTAGACGCTCACGGCCAGGTCGGCGAGCGGCGGCACGTCGAGGTCGACGGGATCGCTGACGACGAGCGCGCCGGCGGGGATGGTCGTGGACGGCGAGCCGTTGAAGGTGAGCGGGCGGCCGGAGCCCGGGACGAGGCGCGCGCCGTCGCCGCGCAGGCCGAGGTGGCCGGCGCCGATGGCGAGCTTGCGGGCGCCGTAAGCGTTCGACAGGCGCACGCGCAGGACCCGGCCGCCGATGCTGAGATGCGCTATCATGCGCAGCGTCTGCGCGCGGAGGGCCACGCCCTCGACGGGGGCGGGCGTCGTGGTCCAGGTGCCGACCCAGTGGAGCGCGTCTTGCTCGGGCACGGCGGAGCCTCCCAGGTGGCGGGATCGCGCGGACGGTAGGCGGCGGCGTCGGTCGAACTAAAGCACAAAGCGCGCGGCGGAGCAACACGCGGGAGGCGCGGGCGATGGCGGCGAATCTGGTGATCCGCAACGTGACGGTGATCGACGGGACCGGCGGTGCGCCGGCTTGCGGCGTGGACGTGGTGGTCCGCGACGGGGTGTTCGCCGCGATCGGCCGCGGGGCGGGCGCCCGGGCGGACCTGGCCGGCGCCGAGACGGTGGCGGGGGAGGGGCGCTTCCTGATTCCCGGCCTGTGGGAGTCGCACACGCACCTGCGGTCGAGCCTGCGCGGCGGCGACGAGGCGGAGCGCCAGGCGGCGATCGACGCGCTGCTGCGGGCTTACCTGGGCCGGGGGATCACGACCGTCGTGGACCTGGGCGGGCCGGTCGAGGTGTACCGTCAGGCGCGGGAGCGGCAGCAGCGGTCGGGGGCCGGCGACGGCGCGCGGCTGCTGTTCGCGGGGCCGAACTTCACGGGGATCAACGGCTGGCCGTTCGTGCTGCACCACGACCCGACCTGCACGCACCAGGCGGGCGACGTGCCCACGGCGCTGGCGGCGCTGCGAGCGCTGCTGGACCGGGCGCCGGACGTGGTCAAGATCATGTACGACGGCGAGCCGGGGCGCGACAAGCTGCCGCGCGAGGCGCTGGTCGCGCTGATCGCGGAGGCGCACGCGCACGGGCTGCGGGCGCTCGTCCACGTCCACTCGGCGGAGGACACGCTGCACGCGCTGGAGGCGGGGGCGGACGGGGTGGAGCACAGCTTCCTGCCGACGCCGGGCCACGAGGCGGCCGAGGCGGAGCGGGTGACGGCCGCGCTAGCGGAGAGCGGCGCCTATCTGACGCCGACGCTGGCCATCTGGGAGCAGCTTGGCCGGGCGGGCGACGGGAGCTATCTGGACGAGCTAGGCGCCGCGGGCCTCCTGTCGCGGGAGGAGATCGCGCGGCTGACGGCGCCCGAGGCGCGCTGGGGGCAGGACGAGTTCCCGCACCACCCGAAGGCCGAGTGTCGGGCTCGGCTAGCGGCGGCGCTGCGGTTCCTGCCGGCGATGCACGCCGCGGGGGTCAAGCTGGCGGTGGGGAGCGACCTGGCCATCGCCCTGTCGCGGCCCGCGGCGACGCTGCGGGAGATGGCGCTGCTGGCCCGCGCGGGCGTGCCGGCCGGGGACGTGCTGGTGGCCGCCACGCGGCACGCCGCCGAGAAGGTGGGCCGGGGCGCGAGCGTGGGGACGCTCGCGCCGGGCCAGATTGCCGACGCGGTGCTGCTCGACGCGAACCCGCTAGACGACCTCGACTACTTACTCCGCCCCGGCCATCTCGTCGCCACGATCAAGGACGGGCATCTCCACCCCGCGGCGGCCCGCTAGGGCTGGGCGCCCCCACAGTGGTGTGTAGCCTGGCGAGGGGGGGCCGGGGCTGCGGCCTGCGGGCCGCGGGCGGCCACGAGAGCCGCCCCTACCGGCCGGCGGCGCGCAGTGGTGGGGCGGACGTAGCCACGCCGGGCCGCGGCCCGGCGTGAAACCCGATCCTACCACACGAGGCGGCTCGGCGCGTCGGCGAGCCGCGCTAGGCGTCGCGGGGCTTCGTGCGGGAACGGATGGGCGCCTGTGTCGCCGCGTCGCGGGCTTTGCGCGCGGCGGTGAAGGCCCACCAGGGCCGCGCGGGCTCGCCGTTGGCGTGGGCGACCACGGCCGCGAACACGTCGCGCACGCACGGATCGTGGCGCACGCCGTCCGCCGCGCAGAGCGTGGCGTATAGCTCGTCGGGGTCCCGCCCGGCCGCGTCTTCCAGGCGCAGGATGCCGAGTTTGACGAGGTCCGCGGCGATGCGCGGACCCACGTTTGGGATCTTCCGCAGGCGGGTCTCGATGGTGCGGCGCTCTGCAGCATCGTGAGGCGCCGGGCCGCTACTGCTGTCGGTCATCCTCGTGTAGCTCTCCCGTTATGTCGCGAAGCACGCTAGTTCTGGAGCCTGACCGGCACGTCGAGGTCGGCGCAGTCCTCGTCGGTGCGGAGGCCGGCGGCGCGAACGCCGTAGATGGCCAGCTCCTCGTCCCGCTCTTGCAGGTCGCCCGTCACGCCCACGGCGCCGACGACCTCGCCGGCCTCGTCGCGGATGAGGACGCCGCCGCCTTCCGGGAACAGCCGGCCGTCCGAGGCGCGGATGAGGTAGTCCATGAACAACGGCCGCTCCTCGGCGCGCAGGCGGACGAGGGTGGACGAGCGGCCGAGCGCCAGCGCCGCGTAGGCCTTGCCGAAGGCCATCTCGAAGCGCATCATCGAGGAGCCGTCTTCCTTCTTGAATGCCTTCACGGGGCCACCAGGCTCAACGACCACGACGCTCATCGGCCGGCACTTCAGCTCGCGGGCACGCGCGAGGACGGCGTCGATGATGCGCTCGGCTTGTCGTAGCTTGATCACCGCTCTCTCCTCTCTGGGCCAGTTGTCTGTACAGCGGGTTGCCCAACGATTGGGCTCTCCCGATCGCCGAGCGGCAGGGGGGGAGCTCCTGCCCTACGTTCCCGCTTAGCTACAGCCGCGCCCGGTCGCCCCTGGGCTCAGTTGGGGCGGACGTGGGCGGCTAGCCAACCGCTTTGCTCTAGCGCGCGCATGGGGCCGAGGTCGATCATGTCTTCCGGGCGGGCGGTTTTCGCGGCGGGCTCGTCCAGGTAGTCGAGGAGGCCCTGGATCGCGGCGGGCGTGGGCCAGGGCTCCCAGACCGGCCGGTATACCGCGTAGGCAGCCTCGGCGTGGGCGCGGTTGGCGTCGCCGGAGCCCTGCACGATGGCCTCGGTCGCCAGCGCGGGGTCGTCGCGGGCCAGCTGCATGCCTTCGAGGTAGGCCATCAGGAAGCGCTGCACGAGGTCCGGGTCGCGCGCGAGGAGCGACCGCGTGGTCGTGACGTAGGACGACATCATGTCGATTTGCAGGTCGCGCATGTCGACGAGCACGCGCATGCCCTGCGCCTCGGCCTCCTCGCTCAGTGGCGTCCCGAGCACGGTGCCCTGGATCGAATTGCTGAGCAGCGCGGCGAGCACGGCCGACTGCTCGCGCAGGTAGGTCATCGTGTAGTCGCGGTCGGGCTCCAGGCCGTAGCGGCGCAGCGTCTCGAACATCGCCAGCGTGCCGCTGGAGGTGGGCGCGGTGTTGGCGAGCGCCTTGCCCCGCAGGTCCTCGACGCTGGCGACATCGGGCCGGCCCACGATTTTGAAGACCGCGCGGTCGACGCCGCCGCCGACGAATACCAGGTCCCGCGCGCCCGTCACCCAGGCGGTCACCGTGCCGGAGCCGGTGGGGGCGACGGGCGCGCTGCCGGCGAGCATCGCCTGGATCGCGGTGGCCGGGGAGACGTTCACCACTTCGGCGTCGAGCCCGTGGCGGCGGAACAGCCCCGCCGCGGCGGCAACCCAGACGGGGGTCGCGGCGCCGCTGACCGCGGAGAGGGGCACTTGCAGCGGGCGCAGCGCCGGCGCGGTGGGCGCCGAGGTCGGCGCGGCGGACGGGACGGCAGCCGCGGTTGGCACGGCGGCGGACGCGGGGGGCTCGCGGGGCGGGGGCTGGGCGGCGGGCGCGGCGCAGGCGACGGCGGTTAGCAGCAGCGCTCCCAGCAGCCATCGCGGGGTGTGCCGGTGCCGGAGGGTGCTCCCGCGGTTGCTCGCGGGCGCGGCCGAGCTGCCGGGGCGGCGTTGGGCGTTGCCCCTGCGAGGGCCATGGGGACGCATCAGGCGCGTCCCCAGAGCTGCCGCGAGGCCAGGCGCGCGCCCTCGGTCAGGGCGCCGAGCTTGGCCCAGGCCACGTCGGGGTGGGGCTCGTCGCCGGCCGCGGAGGTGGCGAAGCCGCAGTCGTTCGCCGCGAGGATGCGCTCGCGGCCGACGACGCCGGCGAAGCGGACGATGCGCTGCGCTACTAGCTCGGGGTGCTCGACCAGCGCGACGCAGTGCGAGACGACGCCGGGGATGAGCAGCTTGTCGTCGGGCAGCTTCACGTCCTGCCAGACGACCCACTCGTGCTCGTGGCGCGGGTTCGCCGCCTCGAACGAGTAGGCGCCGGCACGGATCTGGAGCATGAGATCGACGAAGTGCTTCAGCTCGAAGTCGTGGACGCGCGGCGCGACGTTGACGCTGTAGCAGGTGTGGAAGCGCACCCGGTCCTCGGGAATGCCGCGCAGCGCGTGGTTCACCGCCTCGACGCCGGTCGCGATCGCGCGGCGGCACTCCTCGATACTCGCGCCAGGGGAGCGGTCGTAGTGGGTGGCCAGCCAGGGATCGTCGATCTGCAGCACGAAGCCGGCGTCGACGATCGCTCGGTACTCCTCGCGCATGGCGTCGGCGAGCGCCAGAAGGTACTCGTCGTGCGTGCGGTAGTACGCGTTGCGGTAGTTGAGCGCCAGGTTGTTCGGCGAGATGGCGGTCATGAACGCCTCGGCCGCCGGCACGCCCTGGAGGGCCGCGCGCAGGTTCTCGACGTCGGTCTGGACGTCGTGCTGGCCGACGTAGGTGATGGGGCCGGTGCAGACGAGCGACGGACGCGATGCGGGGCGCCCGCGCTTCGACGGCCGCGCGGCGTACATCGCTCGCTGCTCCTCGTAGACCGCGGGGAACGCCAGCGCGTCGCGGGTGGTGACGCGGGAGCCGATCGGCTGGTCGGTCGGCTCGAAGCCGCCCAGGCGCGTGTAGGGGTAGGCCACGAAGCTGGACTTGCTGTGCTCGCCGTCGTTCACCACGTCGATGCCCAGCTCGCCTTGCTGGGCGACCACGCTGCGGACGGCGTCCCGCACGCGGCGGGCCAGGTCGTCCGCGTCGTAGGGCTGGCCGGAGTCTTTGGCCAGGAGCAGGGGGATCAGGTCGGGCGGGCGCGGCAAGCTGCCGACGTGGGTGGTGAGTATCCGATCCGTGCTGCGCTTCACGGCGGTCACCTCTCTAACGTCCGGGGGGCGGCGGACGGCAAGTGCGCGCGGAGTATAGCATAGGGCTGGCCGCACCAGGCCCGTGGTGGGGGCGCGGCGCGCGAAGCGCGCCCGCATGGGACGGAGGCGCACGCGGCGGGCGGCGCGGACTGGGCGGGCGGCGGCGGTGGACCGGCGGCGCGAGCTAGCCCGGCGGCGTGCGGGCGCTCTGGCGCGGCCAGCGATAGCCCGCCAGCCAGACGAGCAGGACGAGCGCGAGGCATGCCAGCAGGTGGTAAGCAGGCACGCGGCCGTCGGGCGCCGCGCCGGGGACCGCCCCGCTGCTCGCGAGGTAGAGGGGGCCGCCGAGCAGCAACAGCAGCGCGCCCGCCACGCCCACGCACCAGATGAGCGCGACGCCAATCCGGGCGAGCCAGCCGCGCGGCGGGCCGGAGGGCGCGACGGCCGCGAGGGCGAAGGGCACGGCGACGACGACGAGCAGGCCGCCGAGCAGGGCGATCCAGAGGTAGGCATTGTCCTGGGGGTTGGTGACGAGCACCCGGGCGAAGAAGACGCCCAGCCCGGCCGTCAGGCTGGCGCTGGCTGCGGCGCGGCCCCGGGAGAGCCGCTGGCCGCCGGCGAAGGCGCCCGACCGGCGGAGCGCGAGCAGCGCGGCGCCGAGCGCCAGCGCCACCGGGAGCGCCAGCGCCGGACCAAGGAAGAAGGCCGTGAGGACGGCCGCCGCCCCGACGGCGATCAGCCCGAGCGCCCACCTCATGCCGGCACCTGCCATGCTATAGGATCAGCCGCGCTGGAGATGCGAGGAACGGTGCCGCGCGACCGGGCCGGGCGCCGCTCCGGCAGGACCCGGCAAGCCGCGCTCCCAGACCGGGGGCGGCACCCCAGTAGGGCGCAGCAAGCAGCGCCCCTCCAGCTGCGCGCGCAATGCCATGTGATGACGCTCGCTCGTTATATTATCCGCGCTGTCGGGCGCGGACCGGAGAATACCGCGGGGGCTGGGGCGGATCCGTGGACGTGTCGGTCGTGATCCCCGCGTATAACGAGGCGCGCCGGCTGCCGCTTACGCTGGACGGCTGGCTGGCGTTCTTCGCGCGCCAGTCGTACGCGGCGGAGGTGCTCGTCGTGGACGATGGCAGCCGCGACGCAACGGCGGCGGTCGTGCGGGCGATGGCCGCGGCGCAGCCGGGCCTGCGCCTGCTCCAGCTGGGGGCGAACCAGGGGAAGGGCGCGGCGGTGCGGGCGGGGATGCTGGCCGCCGCCGGCGCGCGCATCTTCTACGCCGACGCCGACCTGAACGTCTCGCCCGCGCATCTGGTCCCATTCCTTGCCTTGCTGGACGGCGGCTACGACGTGGTGATCGGCACGCGCAGCACGCGGCAGTACTCGGCGACGGAGCGGAGCGTCGGGCGGGTGCTGGCCGGGCTGCTGGTGCAGGTCGTGCGGCGGAGCGTCCTGCTGCCGGTGTTCCGCGACACGCAGTGCGGCTTCAAAGGCTTCCGGCGGGAGGCCGCGCGCGCGATCTTCGGCGCCTGCACCATCGCAGGGTTTGCCTTCGACCTCGAGGTGCTGTTTCTCGCGCGCAAGCTGGGGTACCGCGTGGCGGAGGTGCCGGTGCGGGTGGAGCGGCGTGAAGGCTCGACGTACTCGCCGGGGCGCCACCTGCTGCCGTTCGTGCGCGACATCTTGCGAGTCCGCTGGCACGACCTGCGCGGGCGCTACGGCTGACCGTCGCCCGCGTTGCCGCGCGTGCCACGCCCCGGCGCGGCGTGTCGGCCGGCGCGTGTCCGCGGGGGGGAGGCTACTCGCCGCGCGTGAGGCGGCCGCCGAGCACGACGGAGACGGGCTGGAGCGAGACGTCCATCGAGCGGCGGGCTTCGAGCAGGGCTGGCTTTAGGTCGTCGGGCTCGCGCACCACCTTGGACGGCACGCGGATCGCCTCCAGCAGCGGGGCCATCGCGGCGCCCGTGTGGACGGCGTACCACTCCTGCTCGCCCAGGTCGCCGCGGTAGGTGGAGAGGAGCAGGGTGGGGATGCCGAAGGTCGCATGGCAGCGGAGCAGGGCGTAGGTAGCGACCAGGATGCCCGAGGTCTCCATCACGATGACGGGCATCTTGCCGCCCAGCCAGGCGCCCGCGCAGATGGCGACGCCCTCGCCCTCGTTCGCCACGCCGACGTGGACGAAGGCGGGGTGAGTCCACAGCCGCTCTTGGAGGACGTGGAGCTGCGTCGCCGGCAGGCTGGCCACGAAGTTGAAGCCGGCCTCCCGCAACCCTTCGACGATCAGGTCCGCTTCGGCAACCCGCATGGTAGCTCTCCTCGACGCGCGATGGTGGGGCGGCGCGGGGCGCTAGCCGTCGCGGCGGCCGACGACGGACGGCTTGAGGATCGTGAGACCCTCGGTCTGCTCGACGTAGCGGACGAAGCGGTACTTGTTCTCGCGGCCATCCATCAGCTTGGGCCCGACCGCCTCGGTCGCCCCCGTGACCTTCGCCACGATGACCCAGGGGCCGTCGCCGGCAAGCGCCCGCTCCACGGCATCGCGGAACGCTTCGACGGAGTGGACGGTCAGCGCCTGGCGGATGCCGGCGCCCTGCGCGACGGCGGCGAGGTCGGTGGCGCCCGCCGTGGCGGTCGGCAGGCCGCCGGTCGAGGCGTAGGACTGATTGTCGAAGACGAGCAGGATCAGGTTGGGCGGCGCGGCATTGGCGACCGTGGCGAGCGCGCCCAGGTTGAGGAGCAAGCTGCCGTCGCCGTCGATGGCGATGACCCGGCGGTGGGGCAGCGCGAGCGCGAGTCCGAGGCACAGCGGGGTGACCAGGCCCATCGCCATCGTGTAGATGTTGCCCTCGCGCGGCTTGAGCGCGTGCCACTCGAAGCCGCTGCGCGCCACGTTCGTGACGACGAGCTGGTCGTCGACGAGCGGCGCGAGCACGGCCAGGCAGTCGTATCGGCGCATCGCGAGGCCTCCTCCCGTACGCGGCCCGCTGGCCCCGGCGCCGCGGGCTCGGTCAATCCATACCACGCCGCACTGGGCCGCCGCCAGTGTCGGCGGGGCGACGCGGCTGACGGGCGATGCGCAACGCGCGGCGCTTGCTTGCCAGAAAGTCGGCGACAGGGTATGCTAGCCGCACTCGGTGCGCGCGGCGTGGTGGGGGAAGGACCATGATGGGTGATCGTCTGCCCCAGTTCGTCTTCTATGGCGTGCTCGCCGTCTCGGCGCTGGCCGTGGCGCTCGCGGGTGCGATGGCCCTCCTCGAGGAGCCCCAGTTCTGGACGCTGATGATGACCTACACTCGTTGAGGCGCCCGCGCGCCCGCGCTCGACGCGCGGCTAGAGGGGGCAAAGCATGAGCGTGACGGCCGTGGTACGGCGGCGGGCGCGGCGGGGCGAGGGGCCCCGGCTGGTGGCGCTCGCGACCCACCTGCTGGAAGAGCGCGTCACGCAGGCCGAGCCCCTCAGCATCGCGCGCGTCTTCCAGAGCCTCAGCTCGCCGGACGACGTGCTCGTGGTGTCCGTCTGGGACAGCCGTGAGGCGTACTGGGCGCGCGTGCGGGCCGATAGCGCGCAGCAGCAGCTGGACGCCCTGGCGGTCGGGGAGCCCGAGCGCCACTTCTTCCGCCGGCTGACGCTGGACGCGGTGCCGGGGCCCCCGGTCAAGGTGGTGGACTGCGCCATCCTGCGCTGCCCGCCCGCCAACGTCGCGGCGCTCGTCACCGACCTCCAACAACGGCTGCGGCCCATCCCGGAAGTCGCGCCGGGCTTCGTTTTGCGCTACCTCGGGCAGGACGAGGACGATCCTACCCGCCTGCTGCTGTTCCGCGGCTGGGACTCGCTGGAGGCGCTGGAGGAGTTCCGTATCTACGCCGCGCCGCGCTTCGAGGCCGAGTGGGCGAAGCACGGGGCCACCGTGGAGCGGTTCGTCGGGCACTTGCGCGCCGTCGTGGAGAGCCCTAGCCACCACACCCCCTGACGACCTCCCCGCCCGTCGCTCCTGCCGCGGGTCGGCCCCGCCTCGGCCTGTCTTGGCCCGTGTGTCGACCGTCCTTCTCCCGCCGGCTAGCCTGGATGATGCCCCGGCCTGCGAGCGCGGCCGTCTCGGCCGCGTTGCGGGCGCGGGTTGCGCCGGGCGGGCGGGACGCCCGCGCTCCCAGAAGGCTCTCTCCCATGCAAAGTCCTGGCTAGCTGCTGGCGACCATATCGCCGCGAGGGGGCCGGCTGCTTGACAGGCCGTGCGCCCGGGGGTACGCTCCACCCACCTGGAGCGGATCGTCGAGGGGAGCGCGGTGAGGAGCAGGAGCCATGCGCACCGACACGCCTCGCGTACCGCGGCGCCGGCTGGCGCTCGCGCTCGTCGCCACAGGCCTGCTGCTCGGCTGCAGCGCCGGGCCTGCTGGCACTAGGCCGCCCGCGAACCAGGCGGCCGTGGCCCCCGCCGTCCCGGCGAGCGGCGAGCCGGGGCCGGCCGCGGACTCCGCGCCGCCGCCGCTCAAGACGCGCTCGGCCTACACGACCATCGCGGCGTCGGTGGCGCCGTGGTGGGCGGCACTGGAGGGCGGCTACTTCCGCGAGCAGGGCCTCGACGTCGACCTGATCCACACCGACGCGGGCGCGCCGCTGCTGGCCGCGCTCACGAACAACGAGCTGGACCTCGTCTCGGCGGGCGGGACCAGCCTGGTGCTGGGCAACCTCCAGGGTATCGAGACGATGATCATCGGCTCGACCGCCAACTACATCGACTCCAGCATCTTCGTGCGGCCCGGGATCGAGACTGTCGAGGACCTGCGCGGCAAGACGATCGGCGTCACGAACCTGAAGGCGATCTCCGACACGGCGGCGCGGCTGGCCATGCGGCACGTCGGGCTGGAGCCGGACGTGGACGTGTTCACGCGGCGCACGGGCGGCCTGGCCGAGTCGCTGGCGGGGATCGAGACGGGCACGCTCGACGCCGCGAGCATCTCCGTGCCGGTCGTGTTCGAGGCGCGCAAGCGCGGCTACCACGAGCTGCTGAGCCTGGCGGCGATGCGCATCCCGTTCCTGATCGGCGCGATCGGGGCCACCAAGGCGGTGCTGGCGGAGCGGCCGGAGCTGGGCGAGCGCTACCTGCGCGCCATCGCCGAGGGCGTGAGCCGCCTGAAGACGGACCGCGACTTCGCGATGGACGTGATCGGCAAGTACACGAACCTGGAGGACCCGGAGCTGCTCGGCGCGACGGTGGACTACTACCGGCCGCTGTGGCCGCTCGACCCGTATCCCGAGCGGGACACCGTGCAGGCGGTGCTGGACGAGGAGGACAACCCGGCCGCGCGCACGACACGCCCGGAGGACGTGACCGACACGCGGTTCGCCGAGGCGCTGCGGCAGAGCGGCTTCCTCGACCGGCTGCCGCAGTAGGCGGCCACCGGGCGAGATGCGGCAAGGCGCGGCCGGCAGGCGGATACCGAGCCGGGTGCCACGCTGGCAGGGCGCAGCAAGCAGCGCCCCTACGGCGGCAGGGGGGGCGACCGGGAGGGCGCAGCAAGCGGCGCCCTTACACGAGAGGAGGAGCGCATGGTCATCGACGCCGACATCCACGTGACGACGGACTCGATTGCCAACCTGCGGCCCTGGCTGGCTGAGCGGTTCCAGTACCGCGAGCGCTTCCTGAACGGCGACGAGTTCGACCGCCAGCTGGGCGACACGCTGGGCAAGCACGGCCTCAGCCCGGCCCAGCACCTGGAGGACATGAAGCAGGAAGGCATCGACGTGCAGGTGCTGTTCCCGACGGGGCTGCTGAACCTGGGGAGCGTGCGCGAGGCCGCGCTGGCGAGCGCGCTGGCGCACGCCTACAACGAGTGGCTGCACGAGTTCTGCCAGGCCAACCCGCAAGCGTTCAAGGGCGTGGCCGTCGTCGCGCTGCAGGACGTGCCGGGGGCGATCCGCGAGATGACGCGGGCGGTGACCGAGCGCGGCATGATCGCGGTCATGGTGCCGTCGTACGTGTACCCGGGCAAGGACCTGGGCGGGCGGGAGCTCGACGACTTCTACGCCGAGGCGCAGCGGCTGGGCATCCCCGTGGCGATCCACCGCGTGTCGGGCTCGGGCGCGGTCGGCTTCGAGCGGTTCACGAACTTCACGGCGCTGCACTCGTGTGTGCCGATGTTCGAGCTGGCGACGGCCGTGTCCAACGTCGTGATCGGCGGGGTGTTCGACCGCTTTCCGACGCTGAAGGTGGCCTTTCTGGAGGCGGGCGTGGGCTGGGTGCCGTGGCTGGTGGAGAACCTGGACGAGCACGTGAAGCTGCGCCGGCCGGAGGTGCCGTACCTGCAGGCGCTGCCCAGCGAGTACCTGAGCAGCGGGCGCGCTTTCTTCTCCTTCGAGCCAGACGAGGAGCAGGTGCCCGAGGTGGCCGCGCTGCTGGGCGACCAGTCGCTCCTATTCTCGTCGGACTACCCGCACTGGGACTCGCCATTCCCGAACAGCGTGCGCATCGTGCGCGAGCGGCAGGACCTATCGGACGCGCTGAAGCAGCGCGTGCTGTGCGACAACGTCGCCGCCTGTTACGGCATCCCGGCCGAGGTCACGGCGTAGCCGCAGCGGGAGGCGAGGATGGCATACGACCTGTTGATCCGGAATGCGACGATCGTGGACGGCACGGGGCGGCCGGCGTTCGGCGGCGACGTGGCGGTTCAGGATGGCCGCCTGGCCGCGGTGGGCGCGGCGGAGGGGACGGCGCGGCGCGTGATCGACGCCGACGGGCTGGTGGCAGCGCCGGGGTTCATCGACCACCACACCCACATGGACGCTCAGATCTGGTGGGACCCACTGGCGACCTCGTGTCCGCTGCACGGCGTGACCAGCGCCATCCACGGCAACTGCGGCCTCACGCTGCACCCGTGCCGTCCCCGCGACCGCCACGCGATGGCCAGCACGCTGTCGCGCGTCGAGGCGATCTCGCTGGCGGTGCTGGAATCGGCGGTGCCGTGGGGCTGGGAGACGACCGCCGAGTACCTGGGGGCGCTGGGGGCGCGGCCGCTGGGGGTGAACATCGGGTCGCTCGTCGGGCACTGCGCGGTCCGCTACTACGTGATGGGCGAGGCGGCCGTCGAGCGCGCCGCCACGCCCGAGGAAGTGGCGGCCATGCAGGAGGTGATGCGCGCCAGCCTGGCCGCGGGCGCGCTGGGGTTCTCGACCAACCAGAACCCGCGCCACATCCGCACGGATGGCGCGCCAGTGCCCAGCCGCCTCGCCACCGAGGAGGAGATTCGCGCGCTGGCCGGGGTGGTCGGCGAGTTTCCGGGCGGCGTCGTGCAGACGATCAAGACGGCGGCAACGCCGGAGTACATCCGCTGGGCGGGCGACCTGGCACAGCACGCCGGGCGGCCGGTGCTGTGGCAGATCTTCGTACACCTCTGGGCCTACCCGACGCTCTGGCGCGAGCAGCTCGCGGCCGTCGAGGCCGAGTTCGCGCGCGGCGCCCGGGCGTATGGCCTGGCGAACAGCGTGCCGCTGATGCGGCGCTACACGCTGCAGAACGCGCAGCAGTTCGACGAGTTCCCCACCTGGCGCGCGGTGATGTTCCTGCCGCTGGCGGCGCGCAAGCAGGCGTTCGCCGATCCCGAGACGCGCCGCAAGCTGCGCTGGGAGGTCGTGGACGACCCGACGCCGGGGGTGGCGTTCCACAAGCGGTGGGACCTGGTGTGGGTGCAGGAGGTGGCCCGCCCGGAGCACCGCGCCTACCAGGGCAAGAGCGTGGCCGCCGTGGCCGCCATGCAGGGCAAGGACGTGATCGACGCGCTGCTCGACCTGGCGCTGGCCGAGGACCTGGAGACGCGCTTCTGCCACAGCGCGTCGAACGGCGACGACGCGGCCACGGCGGCGATCCTGAGCAGCCCCTACGCGCTGGTTGGCGAGTCGGACGCGGGGGCGCACGTGCCGTTCGACGCGGGCTTTGGGTACTGCACGACGCTGCTAGGCGAGTGGGTGCGCGACAAGCAGGTGCTGCCGCTGGAGCTGGCGGTCCACAAGCTGACCGGCCAGGTGGCCGAGATCTACGGGCTGGACGACCGCGGCACGCTCGCGCCAGGCAAGGCCGCGGACGTGGTGCTGTTCGACCCGGCGCGGGTGCGGGCGCTGGAGCCGGAGCGCGCGAACGACTATCCGGGCGGCGAGCCGCGCATGATCCAGCGCGCGGAGGGCGTCCACTACACGATCGTGAACGGCGAGCCGATCGTCGAGGACGGCGTGCTGACCGAGGCCCGGCCGGGGACGGTGCTGCGCGGGACGGGGCGATGACCCCTCTCCCCCCTACCCCCCTCTCCCCCATAGGGGAAAGGGGGGCGGGCGCCGGGGAGGACCTAACCCCCCGGCCCCCCTTCCCTGCCAAGGAAGGGGGGGGAGGACGACGGCCCCGGCGCCGCCGGATAGCCCCCGCCCCCTGCGGGGGGAGGGGGTTGGGGGAGGGGGTTCCGTCCCCTTCGGCGCGAGCGCGAGATGAGGAGGGTGTGGGGATGAAGAGGGTACGGCGGTCTGTTCGCGTCGCCGTGGTCGCGGTGGCAATCGTGCTGGCGGGCGCCTGGGCGGGCGCGGGCGCGCCGCGGGGGGCGACGGCGAGCGCGGCGCCGCGGCCGCAGGCGGCGCCGGCGCGGCCCGTGCCGCAGGGAATGACGCGCGTGCAGCAGGGCGCGGTCGTGTTCACGCCGTCGTACATCGACGTGTACGTAGCGCTGGCGCGGGGGCTGTTCGCCGAGCAGGGACTGGACGTGGAGTCCACGACCTTTCCTGATCCCGGCACCGCGAGCCGCGCCTTCGTGAGCGGCAGCCTGGACTTCGGTAACATCGGGCTGGACTACATGATCCGCGCCGCCGAGCAGACGAACAACAACGTGGCGGTGGTGGCCGGGCAGGAGCACCGCTCGACGTTCGCGCTCATCAGCACGGCCGACGCGCCGACGTTCGATTCGCTGCGCGGCCAGGTGATGGCGGTCGTGGGGCCGAACGACGGGACGACGCTGCTGCTGAAGCGGATGCTCGCGGCCAACGGCCTCCACGACGGCGACTACGACATGCAGGTGGTCGGCGGGACGCCGAACCGGGTGGCCGCGATGCAGGCCGGGGTGGCCAAGGCGGGCATGATCGCGCCGCCGGCCTTCTTCAGCCTGCTGGATCAGGGGATGAACCTGCTCGGGCGGAGCGCCGACTACGTGTCGGAGTACGCGTTCAGCAACCACATGGTGCGGCGCGACTGGGCCGAGCGCAACCACGACACGGTGGTGCGCTACCTGGCGGCGATCGTGAAGGCGGACCGCTGGATCGCCGACCCCGCCAACAAGGAGCAGGGGATCGCCATTCTGGCGGACGCGACGCGCACCTCGCCGGACGCCGCGCGGCGCACCTGGGAGTACGCGATCGAGCAGCTTGACAGTCATGTCCACGACGGCGAGGTCTCGCTCGACGGCATCGCCGCGATCATCGAGCAGCTTGGGTCGATCGGCGATCTGCCGCAGCCGCTGCCGTCTCCCGACCGCTACGTGGACTTGCGCTACCTGGAGGAAGCGCGCCAGATGGTCCGCTAAGCAGCTGGCCCCGGTTGTCCGGAGCAACGCCGCCGTGAACGGCGGGCCTGACTCTGATCGGCTGGCCCGCCGTTCACGGCGGCGGCCGGAAATCCACTGGAACCGGGGCCACCGGCTTCGCGGCGAATCGGACGCCGGCCGGGCGCTGGCCCGCGCCCGGCCTCGCGCGAGGGTATGCTATGATCGGCGGGCGGGGACCGGCCCCGTCCGCTGTCATGTCCGGGAGGTCCGATGACGTCCGTCAGTCCGTCCCCCGCGCCTGACGCCGGGCTGGCGGCCGACGCCGCCTTCGCCCACGAGCTGCGCGAGGCGCTTCTGCGGCGCAGCGCGGGCGGTGTGCGGCTAGCGCTCGGCGCGCACAGCGAGCTGATCGAGCGGATCCTGCACACGGCGGCGCACGCGCTGGCGGCCGAGGCCGGGGTGCTGTTCCTGATCGACCACGACGCCGAGGAGCTGGTCTGCATGGCGGCGCTGATCGATTCGGCGGCGGCGCGCGGCTTTCGCGTGCCGCTGGGGGCGGGCATCGTCGGCTGGGTCGCGGCCACGGGCCAGCCGCTGGCCATCTCCGACGCCAGCCAGGACCCGCGGTTCGCCGGCAGCATCTCGCGCGGGGCGGGCTACGTGCCCAAATCGGTGCTGTGCCTGCCGCTCCGCTCCGAGGAGACGGTGATCGGCGTGCTGCAGCTCTGTGACAAGCACGGGGGCGAGCCGTTCACCGCGAACGACATGGCGCTGCTCGGCCACTTCGCGTCGCTCGCCGCCGTGGCGATCGAGCAATCGCGGGTGGTGCGCGACCTGGCGCAGCTCTTCTGCGTTATCCTGCAGGCGCTGCTGCCGGGCGTGTCGGAGGCGGAGGCACTGCGGGAGGCGCTGGAGGCGCAGAGTCTGTCGCAGGCCGAGCGCACGGCGCAGAGCGCGCAGTACCAGGAGGCGCTGGAGATCACCCACCTCATCAGCGCCATCAGCCGGCAAGGCCCCGCGGCGCGGCGGCACTGCCAGCAGCTCCTCACGCACGTCGCGGCCTACATTCGCGGCCAGGCCAGCCTCAACGCGGCCGGCGGCTGGCTGCGCTGACGCGGCCCAACCTGACTGCTCACCGGCGGACGCACCGGCAGCAACAACGAGCGGGCCCCCATCGTCCGCCCCGGGGCTGGGTCATGGGCGCCCGTCCCTTGCCCGGGAGGCCCGCGTGGATGTCGGGGCCCCGGCGAGCCCCGGGGCTGCCCTCGGCAGGTGGTCCCAGCGGGAGGGCAGTGTGGACCCGATGACCGAGGCGGCGCAGCACCAGGCGAGGGGCGCACGGCCGACGCAGTTGACCACCGCGCGCCAGCTACCGCCGCACAACTTACCGGCGGCGCTCACCAGCTTCATTGGCCGTGAGCGTGAGCTTGCCCGGGTTGGGCGG
Source organism: Pseudomonadota bacterium (assembly GCA_021325365.1). The sequence continues at coordinate 58,951 of JAJPHF010000150.1, read as the reverse complement.
GCAGTGGACTCGAGCCGCCTGGTGACGCTGGTTGGGCCAGGGGGCGTGGGGAAATCGCGCCTGGCGCTCGAAGCGGCCCGGCTACGGCTCCCTCATCATGCCGACGGCATCTGGCTGGTGGACCTCGCGCCATTGGCGGATCCCATGTTGGTCCCGCGGGCCACAGCGTCGGTCCTCGGGATTGTCGAAGGCCCACGGCGGCCGCTCGCGGCGGCACTGGAGCGGGTGCTCCGCGAGCGGGATCTGCTGCTCGTGCTGGACAACTGCGAGCATCTGATCGAAGCCTGCGCGGGGCTGGTCGAGCGGCTGCTGCGGGCGTGCCCGCGGCTGCGCCTGCTGGCCACCAGCCGCGAGCCGCTCGCCATCGGCGGCGAGCAGCTCCTCGAGGTCTCGCCGCTGACAGTGCCGGCCGAGGGGGAGCGCGACGCGCGGCGGCTGCGAGCCAACGAGGCGGCCCGGTTGTTCGCGGAGCGGGCCCGCGCAGTGCGGCCCGACTTCGCGTTGACCGAGGACGTCAGCGAGGCCGTGGCCGTGATCTGTCGTCGGCTCGACGGGATCGCGCTGGCACTGGAGCTGGCGGCGGCCCGAATGCGGACGACGAGCGCCGCCGAGATCGCGCGGGGACTCGACGACCGCTTTCGCCTGCTGGCGAGCGGCCGGCGCACGGCGCAGCCCCGCCAGCGGACGCTGTGGGGGATGGTGGACTCGAGCTGGGAGCTGCTGAGCGCGCCGGAACGAGCGCTCTGGCGGCGCCTGGCGGTCTTCGCTGGGGGGTGGACGCGGGAGGCCGCCGAGCAGGTGTGCGCGGCCGACGATCTGCCCGCGGGCGAGGTGGCCCCGATGCTGAGCGCGCTGGTGGACCGCTCGCTGGTGCTGATGGACGACTGGCGCGGGAGCGTGCGGTATCGGCTGCTGGACACGATGCGCGCGTACGCCGGGGAGCGGCTGCGGGAGGCCGGGGAAGAGGTGGCGGTGCGGCGGCGGCACCAGGACTGGTGCCTCAGGCTCCTGGAGTCGAGCGACGTCCGTGCCCGGAACAACCTACTGGGCTGGCTCGGCCAGATGGACGCGGAGCTGGACAACGTGCGCGCGGCGCTCGACTGGTGCCGCGTCGAGCCGAGCACAACCGAACGCGTGCTACGCGCCTCGCCCGGCATTTGGATGTACTGGGACGTTCGCGGCCATATCGACGAGTCACGCCAGCGGTTCGCAGAGCTGCTGGCGCTTCTGCCGGCCGGCCCCCCAACCGCCGGGCGCGTGATTGGCCAGTCGCTCTATTGCCACGCGCTCGGGACGCAGGGCGACTTTGCGCGCGCGGTTCCCCTCTTCAAGGAAACCCTCACGCTGGAATCCGCCGTGAACGATCGCGCCGCGTCCTTCTGGTGCGGGGCGCTCGAGGTCCAGTTTCTCACCTTGATCGGCGACCCGAGTGGTCCGGCTGTCGGACGAGCCAGGCTGGCTGACCAGCGGCAACAGCCGGTGCCCCTTGGAGACGACCTGTTGCCGTGGTACGTCGGGATGGCGCAGCTCTCCGTGGGAGAGCTGGACGAGGCGGAGCGGCTATTCGAGATGGCGGCTGAGACCAGCGCGGTTGAGCTGATACGCGCTTATGCCACGGACAGTCGGGGAATCGTGGCCTACCGGCGGGGCGATCCGGCGGCCGCGCAGGCATTCTTCCGACAAGCGCTGGCGAGCTTCACGCGCTATCGGCACCTGCGCGGCTACGGGTGCGAGGTGGAGCATCTGGCCTGCGTGGCTGGCGCCGGGGAGCACTGGGAGCGGGCGGCGCGGCTCCTGGGCGCGGCGGAGATGCTCTACGACCGGTCGAACAGCGTCGCATTTCCGCCGTGGCAGCTCGACCGCGACCAGATGGCCGCGGCCTGCCGGAACGGCCTTGGCGAGAAGGCCTTCGCCAGCGCGCTCGCCGCCGGCCGAGCGATGTCGGTCGAACGGGCGATCCAATACGCGCTCGAGTCCGACGCGCCGCCGGCGCGGTCCCGTCGCGCGGCGGGCCAGGGCCCTCTGACCGAACGGGAGCGGGAGATTGCCGGCCTGGTCGCCGGGGGGCTCAGCAACCGCCGGATCGCGGCGGCCCTGGTCATCAGCGAGAAGACCGTCGAATCGCACCTCTCGCACATCCTGTCCAAGCTAGACCTCCCCTCGCGCGCCGCCCTCGCCGCCTGGGCAGCCCAGCAGGGGTTGCTGGGGGCCCAGTCGAGCGAGCCCCTGCGGCGAGATCCGACGGCGGAATCCGGGATGCCGCGCGGCGAAGATCAGGGATTCCCCTGATGCGCGAAAATCAAGCCCCCGAATACGCTTAGTCCTAACCGCGGCAAGACGTTGGACGTGCGCTCGGGGGGAGGGAGCGCTCGGAAGCCCAGCGCCGCGTGCAAACTGCTGCTCGACCGGTGCCTGAGCCGCGGTACACCGGCGAGCAAGATAGGGGCACACGCAGATGCACCGACCCGCTCTACGCATCCTAGGACTGGCGGTACTGGCGGCCAGCCTGCTCGCGCTGCCAGCCATCCCGGCCCACGCCGACCACCGCGACGACTGGCGCCCCCCGCACGCATCCGTCGACGGGACCCCACCCAGCGTCACCGTCCGCTTCTCGATGCCCGGCTCCGGCGACACGGGCACCTGGCCCCGCTCGATTGACGCCTGGCACGTCTACTACGACGCGAGCAACGGCCAGAGGTCACAGCAGGTCGAGATCGGCGACAACGGCTCGGGGATCGGCCAGCGGACTTACGACAATCTCAACTTCCCCCCGCTCACGACCATCACCTTCCACGTGCAGTATTGTGTGAAACACACTTTTAGCAGCGACGACTGTGGCAACTGGGCCGACGTGCCGGTGACCGTGCCCGGTGCGCTCAGCGTTCCCGCCAACCCGCCCCCCTCGGACGCGTGCGGCGGGGGCCTAGTCTGGCGCCTGACCCGCCCGCAGGATCATGTGTGCGTCACGGCCCTGTCGGCCTTTGAGACGCAGATGGAAAACGTCGCGCAGGCAGCAGACCCGAATCTACACCGCGACCCGAATAGGCCGGCCGGCACCATAGGGTGCGCGCCGGGTTATGTCTGGCGTGATGCCTACGATGGGGATGGCGTGTGCGTCCCGCCTGAAAGGCGGGACCAGGTGCACGCGGAGGGCCGATAGCCGATCGCACGGGGCTCCCGCACCGGACCTGTGAGTCCTGAGGGACCACCCGTTCGCCGGACCGAGGGCAGCCAGGCTGCCCTCGGCTTCCGGCCGTGGTGCACCCCGACTGCTACCACGTGTTCCTCACGCCCTACGGCGACTCGCACGAGCTTCACGGGAGGAGAACGCGATGACACTGTGCCGATCGAAGCGAATCGCGGCCTGGCTCCTGCTGGGCGGGATGCTGGGCGGACTCCTGCCTACCGTTTCGGGCCTGACCTTCGCCGCGCCCGCGGCGCAGCAGGTCCAGGCCGTCAGCCTCACGCCGACGCGCGTCGGGACCGCGGGCCAGAGCCGCTGCGGCTCAATGGGACTGTCCACCCTGGGCGTGAACTGCCGGGGGTTCGACGGGCGCGACGTCCGGTCCCTGCCCGACCTGTGGGTCGTCGGCTACGAGAACAACCGCGACCTCGGCGAGAAGCACGTGCTCCAGACGGTGGCCACATTTGATCTCTCGCCGCTGCGCGGGCTGCCGTCCGGCGCCACCTTGAGGCGGGCGACGCTTGGCTATTCCGAGGCCAGCACCGTGCGCCGCTCGCCGACCGGCGATGCGCAGTACGGGATCCTCCCCACTTGCAACACGGGCCTCGGGGTGCCGGCGGACGGCTGGAGCGGGAGCCTCGACGGCGTGGTACCGACGCGCCCCGCGGCGGTAGCCGGCGTGCAGGGGGCTACCACCGGCGATAGCGGCGCCTGGGACGTGACGCCTCAGGTCCAACAGTGGCTGGCCGGCTCGGCCAACCAGGGCGTGTTCGTGCTGCGCGGCGACGACGAGTCGCTCGACGTCAACGGGCTTGGCATGTGCCTGTCCTACGTCATCGACCTCGGGCTAGCGCTCGAATTCGCGATCCGGCCATGACGACTCGCCCGCTGATCCTGCGCGGGTTGGCCCGGCGGGCGGCGCGGGGCTAGCGGGGCGCAAGCCGGCCCCGCCGACCGCGACCGGGTTGCGGATAATAGGCAGGAAGCGCTCCGCTGCCGCTGACCGCGGCAGCGGGCGGCAAAGGCGCCGGTGAATGATTCGCAGACCGGACGGCAGGGGACGCGCCCCGGCCCTACGACGTCCGCAGCGGCCCCTTAGCGGGCGATGCCGAAGGCGACGGCGTCGAGGCGCGGGTCGCCGGCCGCTTTGAGGCGGTCGCGAATGGCGCGGCAGACGTTGGCCGCGGCCGTCTCGCCCCAGAACCAGCGATGCCGCGCTTGGAAGCCCTCGTCCGGCGCGGCCGCCATGCGCGCCTCGAAGTAGTAGGCTTTCAGGTCGTCGGTCGCCCAGCGCACCCACTGCGGCAGCGGCGCGTCGGCCGGCCGCTCGGGCCAGCTCAGGTCCTCGCCGGCGGCGTAGGCGGCCAGGAAGCATGCCAGGGCGGGGATCTCCGCGGGCGTCACGCCCGAGACGCCAATGGCGGTACGGTCGTTGTGCGCCGCCAGCCAGGCGGCGTGGTGCGGCTGGAGCGCCGCCACCTCGCCCGCCACGTCGGTGGAGGTTGTCGTCGGCGGCACGCTCGCGGCCTGGGGCAGGTTCAGATCCTCGCCGGCGAAGGCGTCCTCGGGGTAGTCGACCAGCACCGGCCCCGCCGGCGCGTCGAACAGCGCCAGGGCGGCGCGGATGACGGCGTGCTGGAGCGCCGGGTCGTCGGGCCGGCCCAGCGGGTGGCCGAAGGGGAAGGGCACGAACAGCGCGCGGGGGGGCTTCACGCGCTCCGTGTGCTCGCGCACCAGGCTGATCGACGTGGTGGCCAGGCCGGCCGCTTCGAGCACGCGGGCGATCACACCAACGGTGTGCGTGCAGAGCGGTCAGACGCCCGTCAGCAGGACCACGTCCACGCCGTCCGCCTTCAGCGCGCGGGCGACCTCGGGGCCCGACTCCTTCAGGATGCCGTCGTAGGTGCGCTGGGCGCCCAGAAAGGCGTAGTGGGTGGTGGCGAGGCTGCCCAGCTCGCCCGCCGCGACTAGCTCGCGCAGGCGGTCGAGCGGGAACGCGACGTTCAGGTCGCGTTGCACGTCGCTGCGGTCGAAGCCGATGCTGGTGTGGCTGAGCATGATGTTGGCGAGCGGCGTGTCGTTCGGGATGGCGCGGTAGCCCTGGTGGCCGCCCGTGAACGGCGCCGCGCCGCGCACGTGCAGCCCGGCCGTCGTGACGAGCGCCAGGCGGGCGTCGGCTAGCGGCTTCGCCAGGGGCGTCCAGGGGGCCGACTCGTTCTCGATAGACTCGTGCGCGAGCAGCGACGTGCGCTGCGCCTCCGGAAGGCGATCCAGTCTAGGCATCTGGGCTCCTCGCTCCTTCTCGGATAGGGACCAGGCGTGGCCGGGCGCACGCCAATGATGGCGCGGGTGAACGCAGGCGCCCGGCGTGATGCATGGCCCTCGACAGGCATCAAGGTAAGGATAGCGTGCGTGTTCCGTGTGCGCAGTGCGGCGCGTTGTTTGGATGCATGGCGCTCGACAGGCATCAAGGTAAGGATAGCCCAGCTGGGGGCGAACCAGGGCTGAGGCGCGGGGACGGGCGCGGCAAGGCTTGAGGCGAGGACGCACGCGGCGGCGCGCGTCGTCAGCGCCGGTCGCGGGACGGTTGGCAACTATGGTACGCTGCTCAAGAGAAGCTCCTGGGCGACGTAGAGCGGGTGAGCGCCTCTAGTCTGCCGCGGGAGCTTCTTGCTTGACCGGCGCTGGGCTTGATGCCTGTCGGGCGCGGCTGGCGGCGCCCGCTCGATGCAGAGGAGTGTAGCGATGAGCGAGTGGAGCGATCTGGAGCAGCGGCTGCAGGGCGCCCTACGCCTGACGCGACGGCCGGTGGCGGTGGCCTACCGCGATGCGGTGCCGGACGGCGTCGCGCGGTTCGCGGGCAGCGAGCCCTCGAGCTGCAGCTTCTGGCGGCTGGCGGACGAGGGTCGCGTGTTCGCGACCGTGCCGGCCGATCACTACAACTGCCCGATCGGCAGCTACACTCAGAACACGCCGCTGCCGGCCGAGCGCGCCGCCGAGCTGGACCAGGTGCTGGGCCTCATGACCGAGATCGGCTACGTCCGCATGGAGGAGGTGCCGGGCATCCCGCGCGTGCCGACGCCGCCGGGGGCGATCGTCTACGCCCCGCTGGGCGAGACGCCGGTCGCGCCCGACGTGGTGCTGTTCGTCGGCCGGCCCGGGCGGCTGATGCTGCTGCAAGAGGCGGCCATGCGGGCCGGCGTGGCCGCCGCGCTGCCGCTGCTCGGGCGGCCCACCTGCATGGCGCTGCCGGCGGCGCTGACGAGTGGCGTGATCGTGAGCGCGGGCTGCGTCGGCAACCGCGTGTACACCGACGTGGGCGAGGACGAGCTGTACGCGGTCGTGCCGGGCAAGGACCTGGCGCGGCTGGCCGACGCGCTCGACGAGATCGCCGCGGCCAACGCCACCCTGGCTGACTACCACCAGCAGCGCCGCCAGCAGCTGGCCAGCGAGTAGCTGGCCCGTGCCGTGCTACGATTTAGGCAGGTAGCAGGTATCAGCGGTCAGCCGGCGCCGGGAGGGGCCAACCTATAGCTGACGGCTGATAGCGGACCACTGACGGCTGCGAAGGATGGTGACCGACATGGCTACAGAGCAGGAGCAGGCCCACGCGGGGCCGCCGCTCATCTTCACGGATGCCGCGCGGGAGAAGCTGCGCGAGGTCTTCGCCGACCAGGGCGTGCCCGGGCGCGGCGCGATTCGCGTCGCCATCCAGGGGCGCGGCCCCGGCGGCTTCGAGTACGCCATGGCGGTGGAGGAGCCGGGCAGCCAGGCCGCCGACGATGTCGTGCTCGACGAGGGCGACTTCCAGGTCTTCGTGGACCCCGAGTCCTACCCGCTGCTGCGCGGCGCCACCGTGGACTACGCGGACGAGCTGATGGGCGGCGGCTTCCGCATGCACAACCCGAACCCCGTCTGGACCGACCCCACGGCCGCGGGCATCGCCAAGCTGATCGACACGGTGATCAACCCCGGCGTGGCCAGCCACGGCGGCCATGTCGACATGATCGACTTCAAGGACAACGTCGTCTACGTGCGGCTGGGCGGCGGCTGTCAGGGCTGCGGCATGGTCGACGTGACGCTGCGCCAGGGCATCGAGGCGCTGATCAAGCAGCACTATCCGCAGATCGTCGGCGTGGTGGACACCACCGACCATGCCGGCGGCACCAACCCGTACTACCAGCCCGCCAAGGGCGCGGACGCGGCCAGCCCGTTCTATCAGCCCGCGAAGGGCTAGGGTTTCCTCGGCGGGGCGGTGAGCGACGTGCGACCTCTCAACGTCGCTCGCCGCCCGGCGCCTACTGCCCGCTGATGGGCAGCAAGCGCCGCGTGGGAGTGGCGGGCAGGCAGCCGGCGCTGTCGGCGGCCTCGCCGGGAGCCGCGATCACGAAGCCCAGGCGGCGGTGCGCCTCGCGCAGCGCCGCCTCGACCGCCGCTGGCGTCGCCGCGCGGGCGAACACGAAGCCCAGGTAGCGGTCGCCCTCCGGCAACGGCACCACCGGCTGGCCGAGCGGAATGGTGATCGTCACCTCCTCCACGCCCGGCACGGTCAGCGCCTCGGCCCGGCCCCGCACGGCCCGCAGCGTGCCCGCCCGCGGGATGGGCAGCATCAGCACGCCGGCCGCGCACGCCTCGCGCTCGGGCAGGACCGCCTCCCCGGCGCCCGCGTGGGCCGCCAGCGCGTGGCGCAAGATCAGCTCCTCCAGGCTGAGCCCGGTCCCGAAGCGCAACGCGTTCGAGCACAGCCCGCCGATCGACCGCGCCGCCACTTCCAGCACGTACGGCCCCCCGTCGCCCACGCGTAGCTCCGCGTGCAGCGGCCCGTCGCGCAGGCCCAGCGCGGCGGCGGCGCGGCCGGCCGTCGCCGCGATCGCCGCCCGCGTGGTGGCGGGCAGCCGTGACGGCGTAACGTACAGCGTCTCCTCGAAGTACGGGCCATCGAGCGGGTCGGGCTTGTCGAACAGGGCCAGCACGCGCAGGGCGCCGTCGAGCAGCAGGCCCTCCAGGGCCACCTCCGGCCCGGGCAGGAACGACTCCACCAGCAGGTGGGTCTGCCCGGCGCCGTCGGCGGCCAGCATCGCGGCGATGCGCCGGAAGGCCTGCACGAACTCGGCCGGGTCGTCGGCGCGGATGACGCCGCGGCTGGCCGCGAGCGCGATTGGTTTCAGCACGCAGGGGTAGGGCGCCGCGCGCGCCGCCTCGCCCGGGTCGGCGTCCAACGGAACGCGCGCGAAGCGCGGCGACGGCAGGCCGGCGGCGGCGAAGCGCTGGCGGGCGACGTACTTGTCGCGGCTGGCCCGCACGGCGGCGACCGGATTGTGCGGCAGGCCGAGCGCCTCGGCGGCGACCGCCGCGACGAGCGTCGTGTCGTCGTCCACGCCGACCACCGCCGCCAACGGCCGCGCGGCCGCGAAGGCGGCGATCTGGCGGGCGGCGCGGTCGGGGTGGCGCAGGTCGAGCGCCAGCGTCGTGCCCGGCGCGTGCCGTGCCAGCGCCTGTCGCCGCTCGGAGCCCACCACCACGGCCACGCCCAGCCGTCGCGCCGCCTGCAGAAACGCCGTCGCCCGATAGGTCCGCGTCGCCATCAGCAGCAGCACGCGGGGAGGTGGACCTACTCCCCCTGCCCCCCCTCCCGATGCGGGAAGGGGGGAAGACGACGATGGAGCGGCGCTGGCGCCGGCGCTGTCCCTCTCGCCCCTTCCTTGAGAGGGAAGGGGGGCTGGGGGGGTTAGGTCAGCCCCGCTCACGGCTCGCCCGGCAGGGGCGGCGCGCTCGCCGGCGGCTGGCGGTGCCGCGTGCGCTGCTCGTAGCCGTAGGCCAGCTTCAGCAGCGTGCCCTCCGTGAACGGCCGGCCCAGCAGCTCGAGCCCCACCGGCAGCCCCGCCGGGACGAAGCCTGCCGGCACCGTGAGGGCCGGATAGCCCATGTACGACGCGAGTGCCCGGTTGGCGCCCCGCGACGTGACCCGCCGGGTGGTCGTCAGCACGTCGGGGGCGATCCGCTCCGGTACGTGGTCCAGGCTGGCGTACACCAGCGCATCGAGCCCGTGGTCGGCCATGGCGACCAGCACGGCCTGCCGCAGCGCCGTGCGCGCCAGCTGCTGCTGCAAGTAGCCGGGGTCGCTCGTCGTGTGGCCCACGTCCTCGAGCATCCGAGCGCGACGGCTGGGCACCACCTCAGGCGACAGCAGGATCTCGCGGACGCTCTTGACTGGCGCGTTCGGGTGCGTGGCCAGGTAGCCGTCGATGGCCGCTTCCCCCTCGAAGCTGCCGGCCGAGCGCCGCACCAGGTCCCGCAAGTCAGGAATCGTCAGCGGGTCCACGATCTCGGCGCCGCCGGCCGCCAGCTCGCCCAGCGCCCGGTCGAGCACGGCCCGGACCTGGGCGAAGTCCTCGGTCGCCGGGTCGGTGTCGTCGGAGACCGGCTCCCGAATCACGCCCAGCCGCGCCCCGCGCAGCCCCTCCGCGTCGAGAAAGCTGGTGTACGTGGGTGGCACGTGGCCCACGCAGGCCGCCGTGACCGGGTCGCGCGGGTCGTAGCCGGCCAGCGCGTCCAGCAGTAGCGCGGTATCGCGCACCGTTCGCGCGATCGGGCCGAGCGTGTCCTGAGTGGGCGTGGCCGGCATCATGCCGAAGCGGCTCACGAGCGGCACCGTCGGGCGCAGCCCGACGAGGCTGTTGCGGGCGGCCGGGTTGCGGATCGAGCCGAAGGTGTCCTCGCCGATCGCCGCGACGCCGAAGTTCGCGGCCACCCCGACCCCCGAGCCGCACGACGACCCGCCCGGCTCGCGCTCCGGGTCGTAGGGGTTCCGGCAGACGCCGAAGGCGCTGCCGCAGTAGCCCGACGCGAACTCGCCCATCGTGGTCTTGGCCAGGATGAGCGCGCCCGCCGCCCGGAGCCGTTCCACTGCCGTCGCGTTGCGGCCCGACAGGAAGCCGCGGAACAGCGCCGACCCGTAGGTCGTCGGCATATCCACCGTCTCCACCTGGTCCTTCACCAGCACCGGAATGCCGTGGAGCGGCCCCACGGGACCAGTCGCCGCGAACCGCTGATCCAGGCGCTCCGCCTCGTCTAGCGCGCGCTCGTTGACCGTCTGGACGGCGGTCAGCCCCGGCCCCTTGTGGTCGTACGCCTCGATACGGTTGACGTACAGCTCGACCAGCTGCCGGGAGCTGACCTCCCTGGCGCGCATCGCTGTGTGGATGTCGTCAATGGACGCTTCGAGCAGATGAAACATGGTCCGTCTCCATCGCTCATTCGTCGGCTGATGGCCCTCGCTTCGCGTAAGCCCCGGATTATGTCCCGCGCGCGGGGGCGACGGCCAGCCGCCACCGGGCCGGCCCTCAGGTCGACACCGCGCGCTGTTCGACCGCTCGTGCCCGATTCTACGACGGCCTGGCCTGCCGCGGTCGCCGTGCCGGTTCTGGCTGGCAGTGACGAGAAATCGCGCCTGATGTACAGTGGGCACGCGGCCGGCGACCGGGGGGCCGCCCGCATAGGACGACCGAGCCTAAACATTACGTGATGGGAGGGGCAGGATGAGCGACCAGGAGCGCGGGCAGAGCGGAGCGGGGCAGCGGGCAGCCGGACCACTGCGGCGGCGGGGCTTGCTGGCGGGCGCCGCGGCGCTGCTCGGGGCGGGGCTGGCGAAACTGGCCGCCCCAGAGCAAGCGAAGGCCGTCGGGGGCGGCGATGGCCAGGCGCTCATCGTCGGCGACGTCAACACCGACAACCAGAACAAGCAGACGACCCTGCACTCCAACGCGGTCTACGGGTTCGCCTCGCTCGGCGACAGCTCGCAGACCACGGCGATTTACGCCCAGGGCGGCACGGGCACTACCAGCTCCGGCGGCGGGGTCTACGGCCTGGGGGGCAACGTCGGTGGCGGGGTTGCCGGGGGCACGGGCGTGGTAGGAGAGGGTGCCCACGGGGGGACGGGCGGCACGGGAGTCTTCGGCCTCGGTGGGCTGCCCGGCGGGTCGTTCATTCGCGGCGGGATCGGGGTTCTGGGCCAGTCGGACACCAATATCGGCGTCAACGGCGTGTCCTCGAGCAGTATCGGCGTCCAGGGCACTTCCACCAGCAACGCCGGGGTGGTCGGCAGCTCGAACACCGGCGTGGGCTGCCAGGGCAGCTCGAACGGCAACGTGGGGGTGCTCGGCACGTCCAACACCAGCGTGGGTGTCTACGCCAACTCCCTGCAGCAGTACGGCCTCTACGCCACGTCTCCGAACAACTACGCGGCGATCGGCACCTCGAACAGCGGGACCGGCGTCTACGGGTCCTCGACCAGCAACGTGGGGGTGCTCGGCACCTCTAGCTCCAGCATCGGGGTGTTCGGCTCCTCCAGCAGCGGCACCGGCGTCTACGGCACCGGGCCGGCCAACGGCTTCGCCGCGCGCTTCGACGGCCCGGTGCAGGTGAACGGCGCTTTCACCGTGCTGGGCGGTCCCAAGTCGGCGGCCGTGCCCCATCCCGATGGCTCCTATCGGCGCCTGTACTGTGTGGAATCGCCCGAGAGCTGGTTCGAGGACTTCGGACGCGGGCAGCTCGCGAACGGGCAGGCGACGATCCGGCTCGACCGCGACTTCGCGGCGCTGGTCCGCGGGGACCAGTACGACGTGTTCCTGACGCTCAAGGGCGATTGCAACGGCCTGTACGTCAGCGGCCAGTCGCCCGCGAGCTTCGAGGTCCGGGAGCTGAAGGGCGGGACGAGCAACGTGGCGTTCAGCTACCGGGTGGTGGCGAAGCGCAAGGACATCGCCGGCCCGCGGCTCGAGAAAGTGGACGTCGCCGCGGCGCAGGAGCGCCCGGCCGCACCGGCGGCGGCGCCCGCTATCCCGCCCGTCCCCGCGCCGCCGGCGCCGCCCGAGGTCCCCAAGCCCCCGGAGACGCCGCGCGGCCGGCCGTGACGGCGGCTCGGCTGCATTCGCCGCCCCCAAGTGCCGCCGCCTCCCAGGTCACGCACGGCCAGCCGTCAGGCCCGCCGCCCCGAACCGAGCACATACGGCTGGGGGCTCGGCTTCGGACTGGCCCCCTCCCAGCCAGAGCAGGAGAAAGGGGCTGGGGCGGCACTGGGCGGGCCGGAGACAGCCTGCCGAGTGCCGCCCACGATGCTTCGGCATTACGGCGTGGCGCTGAAGACGCTGATGCCCGTGCCTGTGGAGTTGGGATCGAAGACGTAGCTCTGGGTCGCGCTGGCCGTGTAGGCGGCCACGGAATGGCCGCAGCAGCCGGCCTGCGTAGCATCCTGGACCGCATGGTCAGGGCCCGCGCTTACCACGCCCAATTGCGGGGGCGAGCTTATGCCAAGGTACCAGGCGTTGGAGCCCGGATCGAACCAGATCTCATCGGCGCCGCCGGTGGTTGCGGCTGAGCCGATGATACTGACCCTGCCGCTGTTAGCGTCGATCAACGCCGCACCGTTGCCACACGCGCCGAGGAGTTGCCGCGTCGCCGGGTCGATCGCCAGACCGGTCGGCCCGCCTGTGCAGTTGGGCACGTCGATGCTCCGTAGGTAGACCAGTTTGCCGGGCTTCGGGTTGAAGATATCGATGCGCCCCACCGTCGTGCCCTGGGGGATCGCCTGGTAAAAGAAGCCCTGCTGCGGGTTCCAGACCGGCTGCTCGATGCCGCCGCCCGCGGTCGCGAGCCCCCGAGCGGATGCTGGTTTCCCGACGTCGTTATCCGCATAGAAGAATTGGTCAACGATCGCCGGCGTGCCTGCAGTCTGGATCAGGCTGAGGAATCCGTCGGCGTCGTTGGCAACCAGCAAGAAGTTGTCCCGCGGGTCGAACGCCATCTCGTCCGCGCGGAAGTTGCCGCCGGTGTCGAGGCAGGCGAGGCGTCCCGTCGCCCCGCTGCTGACCGCCAGCGTATACTCCTTGACCATACTTTGCGTTTCGTTCGGGAAGCAGCGGCAGTCTGCGGTACTGCAATCCGCCGCGGGTCCGTCGCCTGCCCAGACGTGGTTGTTGTTGTCGATCAGCACGCCATTGGGACCCGAACAGGCGCGGAACACCGCGCAAGCGGGGTGGTTCCCGACAAAGCCGCCGCTTCCGATGCCCCCGGTGAACGAGGGCGCCGCGGCATTGAACAAGTCGACCGCGTTGTTAGTCCGGTCGGCGAGGATATAGGCGCCGACATCGTTCTTGACGAAGCTAATGTCGAAGCTACTGGTCGCGGGCGGGTTGATCGTTTGCTTGAACACTACCGTGGGCGCGGCTGCCCACGCCAGGCCGGCGGTCAGGACGAGCAGCGCGGCCAAACCGCCGACAACGGACCCTGAGAAAGCGACGCGACTCGGCAACTTGGGCATTGGTTCTCCCTCCTGTGATTCTCCGCGGCGCGGAGAGCGGCGGTCCCGCTGTAGTTGCTCATGCCCGTTCGCCTGCCGCCCTAGCGGACGCAGACTCGCTGGCGTCAGCCACTCCGCTAGGGACCCGCCCGCCGACGGGCTCCTCAGACGGCGTATGCCCCTCCTCCTAGCGCTTGCGCCGGTCCTCTGGATGCCGACGGTAGCGCATAGCCTCGCCTGCCCTCGCATCGGGCCACGGGCTCCGGGCACGGGCTGACCTAGGCGGCCAGTATGGCACACCGCGGGGAAGCGGTAGCTGAACGTAAGCTGAGGAGAATCTGAGGATTGGCGGAGCACCACTAGTTCCTGGGGCGGAGCGCCGCGGACCCACACGCGCTGAACTACACGATGGCGCTCAAAGCCGACGGTATGGAGGCCACCGCTGCTCGCTAGCCGTGTGACCCCGCTGTGACCACCCCCGATCTGGGCCTCATACTCTCGCTTCCAGCCGGGGGTGGTCGCTCGTCGTCAGCGGACCGAACTGGTCCGTGGTCGGCTCCGCTCAGCAGAACCACGGCTCGGTCAGGCGCGGCACGGCCATTGCGGGCGCCCGTTCGGGAGGCGGGCTGGCCGCGGGGGGACGGCCGGCGGCGGCGCGGGCGAGCGCGTGGATGCGCGCGAACGTCGCCGCCGCGTCCTCGCCGGCGCGCGCCGCCTCCTCCACCAGCGCGGCCACGGCAACTTGCAGCGCATCCATACGCGGGTCGGGGTGCGTCCAGCGGTAGGAGAACGTGGCCGCGTCGAAGGGGCCGAGGTGCGGCGTCATGGCGGGCGTGCCGACGAGCGCGGAGCCGCGCGGCACAAGCAGTCGGATGGCGAACTGCACCGGATCGACGTGGCGCACCAGCCCGTGCCGCGCCACGAAGTCGAGGAGATCCAGGTAGTCGGCGAGCGACGTCCAGGGCGTGAACGGCACGAACGTCGGCCGCAGCGGGATGCCGGCGGCCGCCGCCAGCCCGAGCGCCACCTCGACGTCGGCCGCCGTGTGCCCCTTGCGGAAGTGCATCAGCACGTCGTCCTGCACCGCCTCGACGGCCGAGACCACGAACAGGCAGCCGGCGGCACGCAGCGCGGGCAGGTAGGCGCGGTGCTCTAACAAGTGCTCGACCTTGATCGTCGCGTCGAACGTGAGCGCCGGGAACTCGGCGTGCAGCGCTTCGACGATGCACAATGAGTGGCGAACACCGTTGAAGAAGTCGGGGTCGCCGAACGTAATGTGCTCGGCGCCGCGGGCCACGAGCTGCCGCACGTCGGCCAGCACCACGTCGGCGGGCACGATGCGGAGCCGCCCACCGTAGACGGGCGTGATCGGGCAGTGGCGGCACTGGTGGGCGCAGCCGCGGCTCGCCTCGACGTAGCCGACCAGCTTCTGGCCGCTCGCCATCTGCAGGCGGGCGTAGCGGCCGAGCGGCGGCAGCAGGTCGCGGCGCGGCACGAGGAACGCCTGGCGTCCCAGATACACGCGGCCGCCCCGCGCGGTGAGCACGCCCTCGGGCGGCGCCGCATCCCGCAGGGCGGCGCGCGGCGCGCGACCAGCGGCATCGAGCCCGGCGGCGAGCGCCACGAGCGGCGCCTCGAACTCGCCGCCTACCACGCTGTCAGCCAGCGGCCCGAGCAGCACGTCGGCGTGCAGCGCGGCGTACAGGCCGTAGAAACAGACGTGGGCATCGGGGTTGAGGGCGCGGACGCGCTCCGCCAGCCGCACTCCCAGCCGCGTAGCGGTGTGCATCGGCACGGAGATGCCGATCAGCGTCGCCTCGCGCACTCGTGCCTCGTCCAGCCGCTCGACGGCCAGGTCCTGGCAGCGCACGCGGTGGCCCGCCGCGAGCAGGTGCGCGGCCGGGCGCGCCACCGCCAGCGGCTGGTGGCCCAGCTCGTAGGTCGACAACAGTAGGACGTTCACCCGCGCTCCTCGTGCCCCGGTCGCGCGTGCGGCGCCGCGCAGCGCCCCCCTTCGTTATACCGCGGCGCCACCGCTACCCTCGGCCCGCTCGTCGCGCCCGGCCGCTCCGGGGCGTGCCATCGTCTACCTGGCGGGAGCCGAGGCGTGGGGAGCATGCGGCGAGCGCGGCCCCTTGGCGACGAGCGAGGGGGCGGGGGGTGGACGCGAAGGCCGTCTATTCGCTTTTGACACCCCGTCCGGAGCGCCGCTATAATTTGACCGCTCCACGCATAGAGGGTGAGGTAACCAGTGCCGAAGCGGACGTGGCAGCCGAAGCGCATCCCGCGCAAGCGCGAGCACGGCTTCCTGAAGCGGATGAGTACGCCCGGCGGGCGCAACGTGCTACGGCGCCGCCGCCTGCGCGGGCGCAAGCGCTTGACTGTGGTCTAAGCCCCGGCGGGGATCACAGGAACGCGCCGCGACCGTAGCTGAGCGATGACGAGCCACTGGGCGCCCTCGCGGGCGCCGGCGCAGGCAGGACAGACGCGGCATCGAGCGAGCGCAGCGCCTTCGGAAAGCGGCGGACTTCCAGCGGGTGCGGGCCCGGCGACGGTCCTGGGCGCACCCGCTGTTGGTGTTGTACGCGGCGCCGCGCGAGGGCGAGCCGGGGCCCCCGCGCAGCGGCTTCGTCGTCGGCCGGCGCGTGGGCAACGCCGTTGTGCGCAACCGCGTGAAGCGGCGCCTGCGGGAAGCCGTGCGGGCGCGCTCTCCGGCACTGGTGCCGGGCGTCGATCTGGTTTGGAGCGCGCGCCCGCCGATCGCGGTGGCCGACTTCGCCGCCATCGCGGCTGCCGTGGAGGAGCTGCTGCGCCGGGCACGCTTATTGCGCGACAGGAGGCCCGGCCAGGTGGGGCCGGCCACCGAACGAGCGGCGGAGCGCGGTGCGCGCAGGCGGCCGCCGGCCGGGCCCGCGGACGCCGCGGCCATGACTACGTGACGATGATCGACGCGCTCGCGCTTGGATTGATTCGCCTGTACCAGCGGGTGATCTCGCCGCTCCTCCCGCCGGCCTGTCGGTTCGTCCCCACGTGCTCGGTCTACGCGTTCGAGGCGATTGAGCGCCACGGCGTCGCGCTCGGCGGCTGGCTTGCCGTGCGGCGCCTGGCGCGCTGCCATCCGTTTTGCGCGGGCGGGTACGATCCCGTGCCCTAGTCCGCGCCGCGCCGTCGGGAGGCTCTTTGGACATCGGCCAACTCTGGCAAGCGGTGCTCGTGCAGCCGCTGAGCCAGGCGCTCCTCTATCTCGCCGACTTCACTGGCTCGGCCGGCCTCGCCATCATCCTGTTCACGATCATCGTCAAGATCGTCCTGTTCCCGCTCACCTGGCAGCAGATCAAGTCGCAGCGCGCCATGATGGTCCTGCAGCCGCGGCTGAAGGTGATCCAGAAGAAGTACGCCAAGGACCGCGTCAAGCTCCAAGAAGAGACGATGCGGATCTACAAGGAGGCGAACGTCAACCCGGCCGCGGGCTGCCTGCCATTGTTCATCCAGATGCCGATCTGGTACGCCCTGTACCAGGGCCTCCAGCACCTGGCCGCCACCGAGCCGGTGTTCCAGCAGGGCTTCTTGTGGATCTCCAGCCTGGCGCACCCCGACTACCTACCGTTCACCCTGCCGAACTCGACCGCGCCCATTCCGAACCCCGTCCTGCCGGTGTTGACGGCGGTGACGCAGCTCGTCATCCAGCGCATGATGACGCCGCCGAACCCGGACCCGCAGCAGGCGCAGATGAACAAGGCCATGCAGTTCATGCCGCTGATGTTCCTGTTCTTCTCGTTCAATTTCCCGGCCGGCCTCGTGCTGTACTGGGTGACCTCGAACCTATTCAGCCTCGTGCAGCAGTATTTCCTGACCGGCTGGGGTGGGCTCTTCCCCGGCGGCTATCAGCCCAGCACCCCGTTCGCGGGCTCGTGGCAGCCGGGTGGCCTGCCGGCCGTCCCGCCGACCAACGGCGCGGCGCTGGACGACGAGGAGGAGCCGCCGGCCGAGCGGCCGGGGCCGCGGGCGCGCGCCGGGGGGCCGGGGCCGGGGGGCAATGGCCGTGCTTCCCCACGCCCGGGCAAGGAGAAGAAACGCAGTGCGAAGCGTTGAATCCCACGGGAAAACCGTCGACGAGGCGATTGGTCAGGCGCTGCGGCGGCTGGGCCGCCAGCGCGACGAGGTGGACATTACGGTCCTGAGCGAGGGCAGCCGCGGCGTCTTCGGGATCGGCGCCGAGGAGGCCCGGGTGCGCGTCACGGTGCGCGAGGCCGAGGGCGAGGCCGCCGGGCCGCCGGCCGAGCAGGAAGCGGTGCCCCTGGAGCGGCTGCCCGAGGTGGCCGAGGACATGCTGACCGACCTGCTGGAGCTAATGGGTATCGAGGGCCAGGTGTCGGTGCGCGAGGTGGACATCGAGTCGGCGAGCCCCAGCATCGTCCTCGACGTGGAGGGCGAGGACCTGGGCGTGCTGATCGGGCGCCGGGGCGAGACGGCCGCCGCGCTCCAGTACACGCTCGGCATGCTGGTCCAGCGCCGCCTGCGCCGCTGGGTCCGCGTGAACGTGGACGTGGGGCACTATCACGACCGGCAGGCGGCGCTGATCCGCTCGAAGGCGCAGCGTACCGCCGAGCGCGTGCAGCGCGCGCGCACGCCGATTGCGATGGAGCCGATGCGGCCGGCCGACCGGCGCATCGTCCACATTGCTTTGGCCGAGCACCCCGACGTCATGACCTATAGCATCGGGGCGGGCGACGAGCGGCGCGTCGTCGTCGCCCCCCGCGCCTAGGCCAGTGCCGAGTTGCAAGTGCTGAGTGCAGCGTCCGGCTCCCCGGTCCTGGGCGGAGCCCGCCTCCCCAGCGCCGCAAGTGTAGGCGGCGAGGCTGTTGGGGCTGAACCTGAGCCACTCAGCACTCAGCACTCAGCACTCAGCACTCGTGTAGACTACCTGCTGATCGGGCACGTCTGCCTCGACGAGACGGCGGACGGGGAGCGGCTGGGCGGCACGGTGGCGTACGCCGGCCTGGCCGCGCAGCGACAGGGCTGGCGCGTCGGGATCGTGACGAGCGCCGCGCCGGGGCTGGACCTGGCCGCCCACTTGCCCGGCATCGCTATCCAGCGCGTCCCGGCAACGGCCACCACGCGCTTTCGGAACGCCTACGCGGCCGGCGCGCGGCGGCAGCGGTTGCTGGCGCGCGCGGCGCCGCTCGGCTGGGCCGACGTGCCGCCCGCCTGGCGGGCGGCCCGCATCGTTCACCTGGCGCCGGTGGCGCGGGAAGTGGACCTGGCGCTCGCGGCCGCGCTCGCGGCGCCCGGCCGGCTGGTCGGGGCCACGCCCCAGGGGTGGCTGCGGCAGTGGGATGGGGCCGGCGCGGTGGTGGCCTCGCCGTGCGGCGACTTGCCGGAGCGCCTGCGCGGCGTGCAGGCAGTGGCGCTCAGCGAGGAAGATCTGGCAGCCGAGCCGGAAGCCGCGGCGCGGCTGGCTGCGGCCGGGCCGCTGGTCGCGCTGACGCGCGGCGCGCAGGGCGTGCGGCTGTGGCAGGGCGCCGTGGCCGAGGACGTGCCGGCTTGTCCGGCGCGGCCCGACGACCCGACCGGCGCCGGCGACGTGTTCGCGGCCGTGTGGTTTGGGCGGCTGGCGCGGGGGGACAGTCCGGTGGCGGCCGCGCGCTACGCGGCGTGCGCGGCGGCATGTGCGGTCGAGCAGCCGGGCCTCGCCGGGGTGCCAACGGCAGACGAGATCGAGGAGCGACTGGCGCGTTGGGCAGCGTAATCGCGATCGCCAACCAGAAGGGCGGTGTGGGCAAGACCACCACGGCCGTCCATGTGGGCGCGTACCTGGGCCTCGTCGGCCCGGCGCTGCTGGTGGACTGCGACCCGCAGGCGAACGCCACTAGCTGGCTCGGCCAGAACCCGCGCGACGTGGCGCCCTCGGTGTACGAGGTGCTGCTGGGCGAGGCGCCGCTGGCGGCGGTCGTGCGGCCCACGGGCGAGCAGGGCCTCTGGCTGGCGCCGGCCAGCTACGGCCTGGCGGGCGCTCAGGTGGAGCTGGTCGACGCGCCCGACCGGGACCTGCGGCTGCGCGAGGCGCTGGCGCCGATCCGCGACCAGTACGAGCTAATCCTGCTGGACTGCCCGCCGTCGCTTGGGCTGCTGACGCTGAACGCCCTGGCGGCCGCCGACGCGCTGCTGGTCCCCGTGCAGTGCGAGTACCTGGCGCTGGAGGGGCTGGGCCAGCTCTTGGCCAGCGTCGAGCGCGTGCGCGAGCACCTGAACCCGCGCCTGGAGGTGCTGGGCTTGCTGCTGACGATGGCCGACGCGCGCACGAACCTGAGCGCGCAGGTGCAGACCGAGGTGCGCGAGCACTTCCCCGACCTGACGTTCGCCAGCGTGATCCCCCGCGCCGTGCGCCTCAGCGAGGCGCCGAGCCACGGCCAGTCGGTCCTGCGCTACGATCCCACGTCGCGCGGCGCGGCGGCCTATGCCGCGCTGGCCGACGAGCTGGTGGGGCGGGGCTACGGCGCCGTCGCGGGCGGCCGCGCATGAAGCGGCGACCGGGCGGCCTGGGCCGTGGGCTGGACGCGCTGTTCCCGGCGCGCCCGACCGCGCCACCCGACGAGCCGGCGGCGCCTACCGGCGAGACGCCGCCGGCGGGGGCGCTGGCGCTGCCCGTGGCGGCCATTCGCCCAAACCCCGACCAGCCCCGCTCGCGCATCGCCGAGGACGAGCTGGCCGACCTGGCCGCGTCGATCCGGGTCCACGGCGTGCTGCAGCCGGTGATCGTGTCGCGCACCGGCGACGACTACGTGCTGATCGCGGGCGAGCGGCGCTGGCGGGCCGCGCAACTCGCCGGGCTGGAGACGGTGCCGGCGATCGTGAAGGACGTGGCGCCCCGCGAGCGGCTGGAGCTGGCGATCGTCGAGAACGTGCAGCGCCAGGACCTCACGCCGCTGGAGGAGGCGGTCGCCTACCGGCAGCTTCTGACCGAGCACGGCCTGACCCAGGAGGCGGTCGCGGCGCGAGTGGGCAAGAGCCGCGTGGCCGTGGCGAATGCGCTCCGCCTGCTCCACCTGGCGCCAGCCGTCCACGAGGCGCTGGCCGCGGGTCGCATCACGGCGGGCCACGCCCGGGCGCTGCTGGGGTGTCCCGACGCCGCGGCGCAGGAGGCCTTGCTGGCGCGCGTGCTGACCGAGGACCTGAGCGTGCGCGCCACGGAGGAGGCCGTGCGGCGTGGCACGGCGCGGCCCATGCCGCCCTCGCGGCTGGCGGGCGTGGAGCCGGCGCCCGAGCCGACCTCGCCGGAGGTGGCCGCGCTGGAGCGCGAGCTGCGCGACGCTCTGGCCACGAAGGTCCAGCTCTACCACTCGCGGCGCGGCGGGCGCATCGTCATCCACTACTTTTCAGACGAAGAGCTGCAGGGTCTGTGCGAGCGTCTGACTGGTCGCCCGTAGCGCGGGGGCCAGTCGCTCGCGTGGTACAATGACCCAAACAGTGACTGGGAGGCCACCGGTGCCCTGTCCCGGCCGCTGGCTACTGTTCTTGTGCCTGGTGGTGTGCGCCCCGCCCCTGACCAGCTGCGGCGCGCTGGTCGCCTCGGCGCCGCCGGTCGCGCCCTCGCCCGCGCCGCTCCTGCCGACGCCCGCGCCCTCGCCGCTCCCGGCGCTGCGCGTCGTCTTCACCGAGCGCGACGCGGGCAACGTGATGCTGTGGGTCGCGTATGGCCTGGGCCTGTTCCGTCAACACGGCCTGGAAGTCACGCTGACGCAGGAGCCCGACCGGGCGGCGCTCGACGAGCTGGTGGCTGGTCAAACCGACGTGGTGGTGGGCAACGGCGCCAGCGCGCTGGTCGCCGCGGCGGGCGGCGCGGACGTGCGCTTCGTGGCCGGCCTGCTGAACAGCTTCCCCTATCGGCTGCTGGTCGATCCCGCCGTCGAGACGCCGGCCGACCTGCGGGGCGGCCGGCTTGGGGTGGGTCGCCCTGGCTCGGCGTCCGAGGTGGCCACGCGCCTGGCGCTCCGCGAGCTAGAGCTAGAGCCGGGGAAGGACGTGCAGCTCTTGCAGGTGAGCGCGGCCCAGGAGCGACAGGCCGCGCTGGAGAACGGGGCGATTCTGGGGGCGGCTGTGGTGCCACCCGAGACCGTCTTTCTCGAGCGGCTGGACTTCCATAGCCTGCTCGACTTCGGGCCGGTCGGCGCCGAGGGACCGGCCCGGCAGGTGGTGGTGGCCGCGCGGCTGCTGCAGGAGCGGCCGACGCTGGTGCAGCGGTTCGTGGACACGTTGGTGGAGGCGACGGCGCTGGCCAAGCGCGACCCGGCGGTCGCGCGGCGCGTCCTGGCCGAGTACCTCCACGTGAGCGACGATGCGGCGCTGGATGACACGTATGACCTCTTCGTGCGCCAGCTCGCGCCCCGTGCCCCCTATCCCGCCACTGCCGGCAGCATCAGCCGATTCCTGCCTCTGCTCGCCGACACTGACCCCGACACCGCGACGCTGGACCCGATCCGGCTGAGCGATCGTCACTTCGTGCAGCAGGCCCTGGACAACGGCCTCGGCGATCAACCGGAGCGCTAACCCCTCTCCCCTCAGCCCCCTCTCCCCCCACAGGGGAAAGGGAGGGCTTGCGGCGAGGGCGGCGGAGCGGTAGCCCCCGTCCCCTATGGGGGGAAGGGGTTATATCCGATCCGGCCCTGGGGTCGCCTAGGGAGGCGGGCCCTCACCCCGACCCTCTCCCAGAGGGAGAGGGAGTAAGGGAACGCCACCCCCGGATTCGGTATCACTCCCCCTCGTCACGGCCGGCCGCTTGGTGGCTGGCGGCGCGTTCCAGGAGCGCCGTGGTGGAGGCGCCCGGCACGGTGGGCAGGAGCGCCACGGTGCCGCCGTAGGCGCGCACCAGCCGCGCCTCCGGGAGCGTGGCCTCGGTATAGTCGGCGCCCTTGACGTAGACCTCGGGGCGCAGAGCGGACACGAGCGGCTCGGCGGTGGCGGCGTCGAAGATGACCACGGCGTCGACGCAGCCGAGCGCCGCAACGACCTCGGCCCGCTCGGCGGCGGGCACGAGCGGGCGCGTCGGACCTTTGAGCGCCCGCACGGAGGCGTCGGCGTTCACGCCCACGACGAGGAAGTCGCCCAGGCGGCGGGCGGCTTGCAGGTAGCGGACGTGGCCGACGTGCAGCAGGTCGAAGCAACCGTTCGTCAGCACGAGACGGCCACCACTCGCGCGCAGCGCGGCCACGCGCGCCGCCAGCGCGGGTAGCGTGTAGTGCCGGTCGTCCGGCGGGGTCGCGCGATCGGTATTCATCGCGCGGATTATAGCCCACGCGGCGTGAGTTGCCGCTGTATCAAAGCGCGGGGTAGAATTCGGCGTTCTTCAAGGAGAGTATCTTTGGCCAGTATCTCGGCCGTGCTGCCCGCTTACAACGAAGAGGCGATCATCGCCGAGACGGCGCGCGCCATGGTGACCGTACTGCGTGATCTGGTCGACGACTACGAGGTGATCGTGGTCAACGACGGCAGCCGCGACGCCACCGCGGCGCGCGTCGCGGCGGTCGCGGCCGAGCTGCCGGCGGTGCGGCTGGTGAGCCACGCGGTGAACCGCGGGTACGGCTCGGCGTTGGCGACGGGCTTCTCGGCCGCCACGAAGGACTGGATCTTTCTTACCGACGGCGACAAGCAGTTCGACGCGCGCGAGATCGCCGGGTTCATTCCCGAGATGCAAGATGCCGACCTGGTCGTCGGCGTCCGCCAGCCGCGCCGCGATCCGCTCCCGCGGCGCCTGAACGGCTGGGGGTGGAACCTGCTGGTGCGGCTGCTGTTCGGGCCGGTGGCCCGGGACGTGGACTGCGCGTTCAAGCTGTTCCGCCGCGAGGTGTGGGAGGCGGTCCAGGTCGAATCGGGCGGGGCCACGTTCAGCGCCGAGTTCCTCGTCAAGGCACGGCGCGCCGGGTTCCGCCTGCGCGAGCGCCGCGTCACGCACCTGCCGCGTACAGCGGGGCGGGCGACCGGCGCTCGGCCCGACGTGATCCTGCGCGCCTTCCGCGATCTCTTCCGCCTGCGCCTTAGCCTGCCGCCCCGGACGCCGCCCGCCACGGCGCTGGCCGCCTACGGGCGGGTGCCGCCCCAGGGCGGGGGGGCGGAGCCGGGTTGAGCCGGCGCGCGCCGACGGCCCTGCCGTCGGCCCCCGCCGAGCCCGTTGCCCCGCAGCCGACCGCCGCCAGCGCGCCCCGGGGCCACGGCACGTCTCACACGGCTGCTGGCTGCCGCGTCCTCACGATTGCTCCCACGCCGTTCTTCGGCGATTACGGCTGCCACGTCCGCATCCTGGAGGAGATGCGAGCGCTCCAGGCCGCCGGCCACCGCCCGACGCTATACACTTACCCTTACGGGCGAGCCGTGGCGGACGTGGTAGTCCGCCGCACGCCGCGCCCGCCTGGGCGCTGGCACGCGCGGCCCGGCTCGTCGCGCCACAAGCTCTACCTCGACGCGCTGCTGGGCGCCACGGCGCTGCGTGGCCTCGGGCGCACGCGGCCGGACGTCGTCCACGGCCACCTGCACGAGGGTGCCTTCATTGGCTACCCGCTCAGCCGGCTGGCGCGCGCGCCGCTGGTGTTCGACTTTCAGGGCAGCCTGACCGCCGAGATGGTGGACCACGGCTTCCTGCGTCCGGCGAGCCGCTGGTACGGCCCCATGCGCCGGCTGGAGGCGGCGATCAACCGCCTGGCCGACGCGGTCGTCACGAGCACCCGCCACGCGGCGGACTTGCTGGTACGCGAGTTCGGCTGTCCCGCGCGCCGCATCACCGTCGTGCCCGACGGCGTGAACGTGGCGCGATTCGCGCCGGCCGCGCCGGGCTCGGCGCGCGCGGCGCGGGTGGCGGCGCTGCGCGGCCGGCTGGGCCTACCCCCCGGGGCGCCGGTCGTCGTGTACCTGGGGCTGTTGGCCGAGTACCAGGGCCTATCGCTGCTGCTGCAAGCGGCGCGGCGGGTGCTGGCCGCCGAGCCGGACGTCTACTTCCTCTTGCTGGGCTACCCGGGCCAGGCCTACTATAGCGCGCAGGCGGCTGCGCTGGACATCGGCGCGCGCGTGGTCCTGCCCGGCCGGGTGCCCTATGAGCAGGCGCCTGACTACCTGGCGCTCGGGACGGTCGCCGTGGCGCCCAAGGTGTCGGCGACCGAGGGCAACGGCAAAGTGCTGAACTACATGGCGATGGCGCTGCCGGTCGTCGCCTTCGACGCCCCGGTGAACCGCGAGCTGCTGGGCGACCTTGGCCTGTACGCGCCCCTCGGCGATGTCGGCGCCCTCGGCGACGCGCTGCTGGCCGCGCTGCGCGACCCCGGCGCCGCGCGGGCGTGCGGCCAGGCGCTGCGCGCCCGGGCCGCCGCCCACCTCTCATGGGACGCCGCGGCCGCCCGCCTGGACGCCGTCTATCGCCGCCTGGTGACCGCCTGAGAGCCGGTGTGCTACGCTGGAGGCATAGGACGGGCGGGTGCCCGCGCGGGTACCGTATTGCCGCTTGCTTGGAGGAGCGCGATGAAGGATTTACTCGTCGTCGACGCGGACGGGCACGTCCGCGACAACGAGAGCGAGTTGAAGCGCTACCTGGCGCCCCAATGGGCACGGCGGACCTTGCTCCTCCCGAAGGACGCGCACGACCGCGACCTGGGCGGCCAACTGGGCAAGCGCGACGTGGACGTCCGGACGATGCTGCAGGACATGGACGTCGAGGGCATCGACGTATCGATCCTGTATCCGACGAACGCGCTGTTCATCGGCGAGGTGCGCGAGCGCGACTACGCGGCGGCGCTGTGCCAGGCGTACAACAACTGGCTGCACGACTACTGCCAGGCGGACGCGCGGCGGCTGAAGGGCGTGGCGTTGCTGCCGCTGCAGGACGTGGAGGCGGCAGTCCGCGAGGTCAACCGCGCCGTGACCGACCTGGGCATGGTCGGCGCAATGTTCCCGACCTACCTGCGCTACGGCCCGCGCAGCGTCGGCGATCCGTACTACGACCCGCTCTATGCGGCATGCGAGCGGCTCGGCGTGCCGGTGGCCTACCACGCGACGGGCAGCGAGCGCGGCGAGGCGCGCTTCGACACGTTCCTGGGGCTGCACCTGTTCTCGCACGTGCCGGAACAGATGATCAGCCTGACCAACGTGGTGCTCGGCGGCGTGCTGGAGCGGTTTCCGCGGCTGGTGGTGGGCTTCATGGAGGCGGGCTGTGGCTGGCTCCCGTTCTGGATGGAGCACATGGACGAGGAGTACGAGAAGCGGCCCCACGAGGCACCGCTGCTGAAGGGTGAGCCCAGCGAGTACGTGAAGAGCGGCCGCGTGTACATCGGCTGTGAGCCCGAGGAGTCGTTGATCCCGCTGGCGGCCGAGTGGATCGGCGAGGGCCAGATTCTCTACGCCTCCGACTACCCGCACTGGGACATGGCCTGGCCGCACAGCGTCGCCGCCATCCGCGACCGGACCGACATGCCGGAGGCGCTGAAGCGCAAGGTGCTGGCCGAGAACGCGCTGCGGTTCTACGGTCTGGGCGCGCCGGTGACGGCGGGGTAGTCGTGGGGGAGGCGGACGGATGGCGGAGTACCTGACCGTCGACGAGCAGCCGCAACTGCGCAACCCGACCATGCTGGTGGCCTTCGCCGGCTGGCCCGACGCCGGCGAGGTCGCCTCGGGCTCGATGCGCTACCTGCTGCGGAAGCTGCGCGCGCGCAAGTTCGCCTCGATCGACCCCGAGGAGTTCTACGACTTCACCGAGACGCGCCCGACGACCAAGCTGCGCACGCCCTGGCAGCGCGACATTCGCTGGCCGCGCAACGAGTTCCACTACTACGTGCGGCGTGGCGAGGGATCCGACTTCGTGCTGTTCTTAGGGCGCGAGCCGAACCTGCGTTGGCGCACGTACATCGACGTGGTGCTGGGCCTGGCCGAGCGGTGCGGCGTGGAGCGCGTGGTGTCGTTGGGGGGCACCTTCGATCAGGTCACGCATACGGGCGAGCCACGGGTGAGCGGCACCGCGATGGACGCCGCGCTCCGCACGGCGATGCAGAGGATGGGGCTGTCGCCCTCGCGCTACGAGGGCCCGACGAGCATCCACTCGGCGCTCGGCGACGCCTGCCAGCAGCGCGGGCTGCCTTCGGGCAGCCTATGGGGCCATGCGCCGCACTACCTGCAGGCCGCGCCGAACGTGAAGGTATGCTACGGCATGCTGCGCAAGCTGTCGGCGCTCCTCGACTTGCCCGTGGACCTGGAAGAGCTGCGCCGGGCGGCCGAGGCGCTGGAGGTGCGCGTCGAGCGCCTGCTCGCCGACAACGCCGAGCTGCGGGAGTACGTGCGCCAGCTGGATGCGGGCGCGCTGGCGAGCGACGAGGAGCCCGCGCCGGCCGCCGACGAGCCGCCCGCCGAGATTCCCAGCCCGGAGGCGGTGGTGGCCGAGCTAGAGGAGTTCCTGCGCCAGCAGCAGCGGCGCCCGGATGACGACGCGCCGCGGAGCTGAGCGCGGCTGCCCCGAACGCCAGGAGCCCCCTCGCCAACTCCGGCGAGGGGGCTCCGTGTTGTCGCCAGTGAAGAGACCGCGTTGGGACAGCTGGCGGCGGTGACTCAGGGGTAAGCCAAGGGGCCTCCGTCGACGGGAGCCGCTGGGAGCCAGCGGCCCCGTCGACGCCGACCGGCGTCCGCGCCTACCGGCAGATCGTGACCAGCAGCCTGGGCGTGCATGTCCGCCCACTCAGCAAACCTACGTTAAACAGGGTCACCCCCAGCGGCGGCAGCGGCGGCAGCGGCGGGGCCAGGAACAGCGGCGGGCCGTACGCCCACGGCCAGGTCCCGCCGGTCATGGCGCTGATCTGCCACAGCGGCATACCCGCCCACCAGGGCCACGGCGAGCCCGTCGGGGGCAACATGCCAATGCCGCCCGGCATGCCAAAACCGCTCCACATGCGGCGGTGGTGGCGGCGCATGCGGCCGGCGTCGTCGCTGCTCGAGCCGGTGGACTGGTCGTCCGACGACGCCTGCTGCAGGGTCGCCCACGGCGTCATGCCCGTGCCGTCCATGGACATATAGCCCCAGCCGTCGGACTGGGCCGGGTTGCTGGTGCCGGTCTGCGCGGGGGTCAGTACCGCGGCCGGGCTGGATGGGTTCGCTGCCGTGCTCGTCCCGGCCGCCGAGGCGGGCACCACCGTAGCGGTGGCGGTCAGGGCGAGCACCCCTAGGATTGAAGCGAGTCGGAGCTTCACGGTTGACACCTCCCTCTTCCAAAGCGTGTCGCGACCCCTGAGGTGAGCCGAAGCGCCAGCCGAACAACGCGCCAACCCATTATACCGATGCTGTACGTGTGCGGTGTGAATTCCGGCGCGCTCGGCCCGTCCGCGGCCCCGCGCTGCAGTGCATTTTCCGTGCCGGGCACACATCGCGGGACGGCCCGTTTGGGGGCCGCCGCACGCCAGTGTAGAATCCAACAGCCACAGACTACGAGCACCGGGGGCACGTGTGGCCGAAACGATGCGGGCGACGGCGGCGGAAGCGAGCCAGCTGGCCGCGATCAGTGCGCGCGCCGACGAGCTGGCGCTCTTCCGTGCCGTGCTGGACGACGAGGTGGGCCAGGCCTTCCGGGCCTTGCTCGTCGCGCTGGCCGAGCAGACCAGCTCACGGAGCGCGCGCGCCTGCTGGGGACGGCTGTTCACCCTGTTGGCGGCCGAGGCCGAGCTGGCGGCCGAGCCGCTGGTCGGCGACGCTTGGCAGAATCATCTCCTCGACCGCTTACTGGCCGACGACAACCCATTCAGCCGCAAGGCGCAGCGCGCGCCGCTGGACGCGATGGGGAGCGCGCTGGTAGGCCAGGCGTACGTGGAGCTGGCGGCGCTGCACGGCCTGATCGCCCTCGATGCCCATGCACTCCAGACGGCGGCGCTCCGGGTCGCGCCGCACGAACGCTGGCTGGGCTGGGACGGGTTCCGCCCGCTGGGGGCCGATACGGCGCCGCGCGACCCGGCGGCACACGCGCTTAAACAGCGGCTGCTCGCGGCCGCCGACTGGGGTCCGCTGCTGCCCGCGCTCGCCGAGCACTATGCGCGCGCCGGCACGGGGCTGTTTGCTCGCTACCGCGCGTTCCGCTGGGAGCGCGCCGACGGTCGCGGCTACCTGGAGGGGATCGCCCATCCCGATACGCCGCGCCTGGACGATCTGGTGGGCTACGAGGCCGAGCGCGACCTACTGCTCCGCA
Organism: Pseudomonadota bacterium; assembly: GCA_021325365.1. Next base: position 30,274 of record JAJPHF010000150.1, on the reverse strand, counting down.
ACACGGAGCACTTCCTGGCCGGCTACCCCGCGAACAACGTGCTGCTCTACGGCGACCGCGGCACGGGCAAGTCGTCTACCGTGCGCGCGCTGCTGACCGCTTATAGCGACCGGGGCCTGCGCCTCGTCGAGGTCGCCAAGGCGCACCTGCCCGACCTGCCGCGGCTGCTCGACCTCCTGCGGGACCGTCGCGAGCGCTTCATCCTGTTCGTCGACGATCTCAGCTTCCACGAGACGGAGACGGAGTTCAAGGAGCTGAAAGCCGTGCTGGAGGGCGGGCTGGAGGCGCGGCCGCCGAACGTGCTGCTCTACGCCACGTCCAACCGCCGCCACCTGGTGCAGGAACGCTTCGAGGACCGCGCGGGCGCCGTCAACGGCGAGCTGCACGGCGTGGACACGGCGCAGGAGAAGCTGTCGCTCAGCGATCGCTTCGGCATCACGCTGACCTTCGTGGCGCCCGACCAGGACCGCTACCTGACGATCGTGCGCGCGCTCGCCGCCGCTCGCGCCCTGCCGATCGACGCGGACGAGCTGCGGCGCCGCGCGCTGGCCTGGGCCCTGCGCCACAAGGGCCGCTCGGGCCGCACCGCGCGCCAGTTTGTCGACTACCTGACCGGCGAGCTGGGCCTGGCGGCGAGCGCCTGCGAGGTTCAGGGATCAGGCGCGAGCAGCGAGGGGGCGGAGGCCAGGACTTAGGGGCCCAGCGGCACGCCCTGCGCGGATGGGCTGCCCCCGACCCTCTATGCCTCACTCCCGTCCCCAGGCGCCTGGAGCGCCCGCACCTCGATCTGGCCATCGCGCACCCGCGTCTCAAGGCACACCTCGGGGAAGGTGGCGGGGCCGCTCAGGACGCGGCCGTCGTCCAGGGCGAAACACGAGCCGTGCCACGGGCAGACGATCCCCTCGCCCTCGACGTGGCCCTCGGCGAGCGGGCCGCCCAGGTGGGAGCAGACGCCGTTGAGCGCGTACACCCTCGTGTCCTTGCGCACGAGCACCACCTGCATGCCGTTCACCTCGGCGCCCCGCGGGGTGTCGGACGGGAGGTCGGGCGCGGCGTACACGGGCGTCCAGTCGGCCGGCGGCTGTACGCCTGCCGCGTGGTCCACGCCGATGCGCTGCTGGAAGACCAGCTCGCCGCCGAGGTAGGCCGAGACCGTCGCCACCGCGTAGCCGAGCGCCGCGTAGCCGCGGCCCGCAGCGCGATTGCCCCCGCGCCGGCTCAGCAGCGACGCGGTGTACAGCAGCGCGGCCCCGGTGTTCAGCAGGCCGTGGACGAGGCCGACGCGGCGCGCGGGATCGTCGGTATCGTGCCAGTCGGTCAGGCCGGTGACGGCCGCGCCCGCGGCGCCGACGAGGCCCAGCGTTACCGCGGCATCCGCGCCGGGGCCTAGCTCGTCGCGCCCGCTCAGCCCCTCCAGCGCGTCGAGCGCCAGCGCGACGGTCCAGGCGCCGACCGGCACATCGGTAAGCGCGGGGTGCAGCGGGTGGCCGAGCCAGACGCCGTGCAGGAAATCTTTCACCGCCTGGCCGTTCGAGCCGGCGGCGGTGAAGGCCGTTCCGACTGCCTGCTGGAGCGTGTTGGCCAGCGGCTCCAGCCAGGCCTGATTGCCAAGCGCCTCGACGAGCCCCTTCGCCGCCATGCGTCGCCTCCTTTCGTCGGGCCGAACGCGCGGAGGCCGGCAAGGCTGCCGGGCCGTCCGCCGCGCCGTGCGGCCCTCCGCAAGTTTCGCGCCGTGGCGGAGTCGTGCCAACGGAGCCTGACGGCTTACTGCCGAGTGAGAATCAGGTTGCCGTACTCGTCCACGCGGCAGGCCCAGCCGGGGGGGACGAGGGTGTTGGAGTCCATCTGTTCGACGACGGCGGGGCCGGCGAACCCGGCGCCGGGCGCGAGGCGGTCGCGGGCGTAGATCGGCGTTGGAATGAAGCCCGCGGCGCGCGTGAAGTAGACGTCGCGGCTGCCGACAGGGGCGGGGCCGGGTGACCGAACCTCCTCGGCCCCGCTTCCCTGGGAAGGAAGGGGGGAGCTGGTGCAACCCGCCCCGGCCGTCCTCCCCCCGCCCGCATCGGGAGGGGGGGTAGGTCCCCGCGGCACGGCGAGCTTCTGGAGGGCGCCGGTCGCCTGGACGCGGAGGGTGACGATCTCGACGGGCGCGTCTTCCGAGCAGTAGGTGTACGTCTGCTGGTGGCGCTGGTGGAAGGCGCGGGTCATCTGCTCGATGACGGCGGCGTTCACCGCGCGCACGGGCCACTGGAGGGTCAGCTCGAACATCTGGGCGACGTAGCGCATGGTGGCGAACCACTCGTAGCCGCGCGCCGCCGCGGGGATACCCTCCGTGTCCTGCCAGGCGCGAGCCTGGGCCTCCAGGTCGCGGAAGATGGCCTCCAGCTCCGCGGGGTCGCACTGGGCGAGCGGCCGCACGTGGGTGCGCGCGAAGTCGTTGCGCAGGTCACTAAACAGCAGGCCGAACGTCGAGAGCACGCCGGGGCGGGCCGGCACGACGACGGCGGGCATCGCCAGCAGGTCGGCGAGCGCCGCGCCGTGGAGCGGGCCGGCGCCGCCGCAGGGCACGAGCACGTAGTCGCGCGGGTCGTGGCCGCGCTCGATGGACACCACGCGGATGGCGCCCATCATGTTGTTGTCGACGATCTCCAGGATGCCGCTGGCCGCGGCGTACACGTCGAGGCCCAGCGGCTCGGCCACGCGCCGCTGGATGGCGGCCAGCGCCGCGTCGCGGTCGAGCGGCATGGTGCCGCCGAGCAGGTAGGGAGGGATGCGGCCGAGCACCAGGTTGGCGTCGGTCACGGTGGGCTCGGTGCCGCCGTGGCCGTAGCAGACGGGGCCGGGCCGGGCGCCGGCGCTGGCCGGGCCGACCTCCAGCACGCCCTCGGCGTTCACGCTGGCGATGCTGCCGCCGCCCGCGCCGATGGTGTGCACGTCGATCATCGGCAGGTGGAGCGGCCAGGCGCCCACCTGGCCCTCCTCGGTCGTCTCGGGCTGGCCGCCGTCCACCAGACACACGTCGGCGCTGGTGCCGCCCATATCGATCGAGATGAGGTCGTCGTAGCCGGCGGCGCGGGCGAGCTGCGTAGCGCCCATCACGCCCGCGGCGGGACCGGAGAGCGCCGTGCAGACGGGCTGGACCTGGACGACCTCGGGGCTGACCAGGCCGCCGTTCGACTTCATGACATGGAAGGGGGCGCGCACGCCCAGCTCCGCCAGGCGGCGGCGCAGGAGCCCGATGTAGCTGCCGACGAGCGGCATGACGTAGGCATTCAGCACCGTCGCCATGCTGCGCTCGTACTCGCGGAACACGGGCAGCACGTCGGCGGAGAGGGAGAGCTGGGCGGCGGGGTAGACCTCGCGGACCAGCTCGGCCGCGCGGCGCTCGTGGGCGGCGTTGGCGTAGGAGTAGAGCAGGCAGATGGCGACGGACTCGACGCCGTCGTCGCGGAAGCGGGCGGCGATCTCGCGGCAGCGCGCCTCGTCCAGCGGCACCTCGATCTGGCCATGCTGGTCGATGCGCTCGCGCACCTCCAGCACGCGCTCGGGGGGCACGGGGCGCTTGGGCTTCACCCAGAGATACTTGTTGGTGCGGCGCGGCCCGTCGTGACGGCCGATCTCCAGGACGTAGCGGAAGCCCTCGGTGGTGATGAGCCCCGTCTTGACGCCCTTGTCCTCGAGGATCGCGTTGGTGGCGGTGGTGGTCGCGTGGAAGACGCGCGCGAGGTCGGCGCCCGCGATCCCTGCCGCGGCCAGCGCCTCTTGCACGCCGGTCGTGAAGCCGGCCGAGGGGTCGCCCGGCGTCGTCGGCGTTTTCAGGCTCCAGACCTGTCCGCTCTCCAGCTCCACCAGCGTGACATCGGTGAACGTGCCGCCCACGTCGAGCGCGATCGCGTACTCCGCCATGCCCCATCCCGTGCGCCTGGTCGCCGGCGGTGCGCCGGCCCTCTTCTCCTTATAGGCTACGGCCAATCGCCTCGGCCAGCCTGTACTCGCCCCGTGTCTCCGATGGACCTTGCTGGCACCTCCACGGCCACCTTGTGATATGATGCATGTATGAAGCGCACCACGATTTCGCTACCCGACGACATTGCCGGCTGGCTGGAGCGCGAAGCGCGCCGCCGGTCCACATCGGTCTCTGAAGTGGCCCGCGAGATATTCTCTGCCCATTTCGGTCTGAACAGTCACGAGCCACGCCGTCTCCCCTTCGAGTCACTCGGGCGGAGTGGTTTCCACGATACTGCCGAAAACATCAAGAAGATCCTAGCCGAGGAGTGGGGTGGCCCTCGCGATTGTTGATGCCGGCCCGCTCTACGCAGTCGTCGACAACGACGATCGCGCGCATGACCGGTCCACTGCCGTGCTACGCCGCCGTGACCTCCAGCTCGTGATCCCAACCTTGGTCGTGGCGGAAGTCAGCTATATGGTTGGGCTGCGTCTAGGGCCGCGGGCCGAGTCCCAGTTCCTGCGTGGACTTGCCGACCTGGATACTGAAGCGCCAATCGCCGCCGACTGGCTGCGTATTGCCGACTTGGTAGAGCAGTACGCCGACTTCCCGCTCGGCGGCGCGGATGCCTCGGTGGTCGCGCTGGCCGAACGCCTCAGATCGGACGTGGTGCTTACGCTTGACCGGCGCCACTTCGCCGCTATCCGGCCGCGCCACTGCGCGGCCTTCCAGATTCTGCCCGACTGAATCCCTCCTCTCGCGTGGTTGTGTTCCATTCCGGCTGCGAGGCCTGAGTGGGCCGCACGGCGTTGGGAGTCGAATACTTCCTGCCGAAATTGTGCCGCTCGACGTATTGACGTGGTGGTCGGCACGTGCCATGCTGAGCGCGAGGACAGCACGCTCGCGGAGACGAGCGAGCGGGGGCAGGGAGGTGCCATATGGTCACCCAGCTGGCGCGGCACTGGTGGGCGATGGCGATTCGCGGCGTGATCGCCATCGTGATCGGGTTGATCGCCTTCATCTGGCCTGGTATCGCGGTCGCGGCGCTCGTCATGCTGTTCGGCGTCTTCATGTTCCTGGACGGCATCTTCGCGGTGGTCGCGGCCGTGCAGGAGCGCGCCACGGTGCCGCACTGGTGGGCGCTGTTGATCGAGGGGATCGCCGGCATCGTCGCCGGGTTGATCGTCTGGGCACTGCCGGGGCTGGCAGCACTCGTGCTGATCTACTTCATCGCCGCCTGGGCGCTGATCACGGGGATCATGGAAATCATCGCGGCCATCCGTCTCCGCGAGCAGATCGAGGGCGAGTGGCGCCTGGCGCTCAGCGGCGTGCTCTCCGTGATCCTGGCGGTACTCCTGGTCATCTCGCCCCTGGGCGGGATCCTCGCCCTCGCCTGGCTACTCGGCGCCTACGCCATCCTGTTCGGCGTCGTGCTGCTCGCCCTTGCCTTCCATCTCAAGGGCTTCGCCGACCGCCGCGCGACCGGTCCCGCGCCGGCGTAGCGGCGGCAGGGGCGACGCGGATGCTGTTCGCATCGCTCGACATGGCGTGAGCGCATCGTCTCGCGCTTGATACCCTGGTAAGGCCGCCGGTATAGTGCGGGCGGCCGGGGCCGTGCTGCACGCGGGTGGGCAAGCGGCGGGCCGGCGGGGTGAGCGCGAACGCGATGGCGAGTAATCGGCCTCCGCGTGGGGGCACGCGACATACGTTCGGGCCGGCCCGGTGGCGGCGCCCGCCGCGCGAGGCGGCCGCGACCTTCGGCGAAGCGCTCCGGCAGGCGCGGCGCGCTCGCGGCCTCAGCCTTGAGGCGGCGGCGGGCGAGACGCGCATTCCCTTCAGGTATCTGGCCGCGCTGGAAGACCAGGACTACGGCGCGCTGCCGAGCGCCGTCTACGCGCGCGGCGTGTTGCGGGCGTATGCGGACTTTCTGGAGCTTGACCCCGAGCCGCTCCTCGCACAGTTCCGCCCTGCCCGCGCGCGTGATGACCCGGGCCCCATCCGGGCCGCGGTGCCGCTGGCGCCTAGCGGTCCGCCGCTCTCCTGGTCCCTACTCGTCGGATTATTGGTGGCGCTCGGCGCGGCCCTGCTTGCCGTCTACCTGTACGGGCAGTACGTGGCCCTCAGCGACAGCTTGCAAGCGCCCGAGCGACCGGCGGCATCCGGTGGCCTGGACGTGCCCGAGCCGCTGATCCCGCCCTGGACGCCGCTGCCCCGCGCCACCGTGCCGCCGCTGTTGGTGGCCGCGTCGCCCGCCGCGGAGGCGCCGGCCGACGCCCCGGACGCGCCTGAGCCGGCCGAGACGCCCGGCCCCGGCACGCCCACGGCGCCGCTCCCGCCGACCGCGACGCCCGCGCCGCCGCCTAGCCCCACGCCGTCGCCGCTGCCGCGGGCGGCCGTGGTCGTGGAGGCGCGCGTGACCGAGCGGTGCTACTTGCAGGTGTGGTCGGATGGGCAGCAAGTGTTCGCGGACACCGTGGAGCCCGGCAACAGCCGAACCTTCACGGCGAACGATCGCCTGCAGATGCGGGTGAGCAACGCGGGAGCCGTGCAGGTGCTCGTAAACGGCGAGCCGCAGGGGCGCCTGGGCACGCCCGGCCAGGCGATTGACGTGACGTGGGGCCGCCGGTAGCCCAGGCGCACAGGGCGAGACGTTTCCGCGCTGGCGGGCGGCCGGAGCGAGTACAATGCGAGGGGGGTTGGGCGCTCGCCGAGCCGGCGCCGTGACGATTGGCAGGCTAGCCATAATAGAACAGGTGTGCTACAATATCGGAGCGCGGGCCGCGGCTGCCCCCGGCTCGCTGGGATAGCTCGAAGTGCGATGCGGAGTTGAGGAGCACCAGACGGATGGATAAGGATCGAGAGAAGGCATTGGACCTCGCGCTGACCCAGATCGAGCGCAGCTTTGGCAAGGGCTCCATCATGCGGCTGGGCGAGGCCAGTGCGCGCATGTCGGTCGAGGTCATCCCGACCGGCTCGATCGCGCTCGACCTGGCGCTCGGCGTGGGCGGCATCCCGCGTGGGCGCGTGACCGAGATCTTTGGCCCCGAGTCGTCGGGCAAGACGACGCTCGTGCAGCACATCATCGCCGAGGCCCAGCGGGGCGGTGGCGTGGCCGCGCTGATCGACGCCGAGCACGCGCTCGACCCCGAGTACGCGCAGAAGTGCGGCGTGCAGGTCGAGGACCTGCTCGTCTCGCAGCCTGACACGGGCGAGCAGGCGCTGGAGATCTGCGAGGCGCTCGTGCGGAGCGGCGCGCTCGACGTCGTGGCTATCGACTCGGTGGCGGCGCTCGTGCCCCGCGCCGAGCTAGAAGGCGACATGGGCGACAGCCACGTGGGCCTTCAGGCGCGTCTCATGTCGCAGGCGCTCCGCAAGCTCACCGGCGCCATCAGCCGCTCGAAGACCGCCGTCATTTTCACCAACCAGCTCCGCGAGAAGGTGGGCGTGATGTTCGGCAACCCGGAGACCCAGCCGGGCGGCCGCGCGCTGAAGTTCTACTCATCGGTGCGCCTCGACATTCGCCGCACCGAGTCGCTGAAGCAAGCTACCGAGGTGATCGGCAGCCGCGCGAAGGTGCGCGTGGTGAAGAACAAGGTGGCGCCGCCGTTCCGCATCGCCGAGTTCGACATCCTCTATGCCGAGGGCATCTCGAAGGAAGGCAACCTGCTCGACATCGGTATCGAGCTGGGCATCGTGAAGAAGAGCGGCGCCTTCCACTCCTACGGCGACACGCGGCTGGGCCAGGGCCGCGAGAACGCGCGCGAGTACCTGCGCCAGAACCCGGAGATGGCCGCCGAGATCGAGCGGCAGATTCGCCAGCAGACCGCCGCGGCCCGGGCGCCCGCCCCGTTGCCCGCGCCTGAGCTGCCCGCCGCCGATGGCCTGCCGGCCGACTTGGCCGAGCTGGTCGAACAACCGGCGTTCTAGCCGTGACTCGCCTGGCAGACGGGGGGCGCTTGCCGCGGCGAGCGCCCCCCGCGCGTCGCGCGGCGGCGGACCGATGCTCGGGCGGCACGATCACCGCGATCGAGCCGCAGCGCCGCCGGGGCGGTCGGCGCTTCAACGTGTACGTCGACGGCGAGTTCGCCTTTAGCCTGGACGCCAGCCTGGCGGCCCGGCTGCGCGTCGACCAGGAGCTAGACGCGGCCGCGCTGGCGTCGCTGGCGGCGGCCGACGAGCACGCCCGCGCCCTCGACGCGGCCTATACCCTCCTCTCCTACCGGCCGCGCAGCGCCCGGGAGGTGGAGCAGCGCTTGCAGCAGAAGGGCTACTCGTCGGGGGCGATCGCCGCGGCGCGCGAGCGCCTGGACCGCTTCCGTCTCGTTGACGACACGGCGTTCGCCCGCTACTGGGTCGAGCAGCGGCAGGCGTTCAACCCCCGCGGCCCCACCGCGCTGCGGGCCGAGCTGCGCGCCAAGGGCGTGGGCGCGGCCGACATCGCGGCCGCGCTCCCCGAGGGCGACCAGAGCGCCGCGGCGTATCAGGCGGGCTTGCGGCGGCTGCGCAGCCTGAGCAAGCTCGACCACCTCACGTTCCGGCAGCGCATGGGGGCCTATCTCCAGCGACGCGGCTTCAGCTATGGCGTCAGCGCGGCGGCTGTCGAGCGCCTGTGGGCCGAGGCGAGCGGTGACGCGGGCGCTGCGGAGTAGCCTTTCGCGTGGACCCGCTCGCCGGCTATCATGTGGGCGCACGGCAAGGCCCCGGCGCGGCGCGCGGGGGCGAAGGAGGTGCGCGGTGCGGCTAGCGATCGTGGTCGGCCTGGCGGTCCTGGCGCTGGCGGCGCCCCAGGGCGTGGGGGCGCAAACCTACTGCTCGGGCAGTGCCGCGGGCAGCAGCGGCTACGCGTCGTACGTTCCCAACGCTTATACGTCCTACACCGGCTTCGCCAGCTTCCCCGGCGCGATGGCGTCGGGCGTGCTGCCGTCCGGCTACAGCACGAACCCCTACACTGGCTGCGCGCCCACGGCGCCCCAGAGCGGCGCCAATCCGGTCAATCAGTCGGGCAGCACGACCGCCGCGCCTAGCTACTCCGCCGTCGTCGCCTCGAACGTGTACAACCCATACAGCGGCTGGGGACTGACCAACGCGGCGTCGTACCCCTTCGCCAGCTACGGCAGCAGCGCCGCGGCGAGTGAGAGCAGCCTTTACAGCGCCGCCGGCCTCTACAACGGCTATGCTGGCTTCCCCGGCATGGCGCCGTCCGGCTACCTCACGGTCGGCACGAGTGGCGCGGCGACCCAGAGCGCGGGGACGAGCAGCGGCAGTACCGGTGGCGCCGGCGCGCAGTCTACCGGCGCGGCGACTCAGAGCGCGGGAATGAGCAGCGGCAGTACCAGCAGTGTCGGTAGCAGCGGCGCGGGCACTCAGCCTGCCGGCACGACGGGTGCGGCTTCGCCGGCCGCCGCCACCAGCACGGCCGCGAACACGTCGGGCGCGACCAGCTCCTACGGCGGCTATAGCCCCGCCGCCAGCCCGTTTGGCGGCAGCAGCAACGGTAACTACTACAACGCGGCGGGCGTGCCGATCTACTACGGCGGCGCGAATGCCAGCCCGAGCGGGGCGGGGAGCGGTGCCGGCGCTTCAGCCAGTTACAGCGCTTTCGGCACGAGCGTGGGTACCGCCAACACTCCGAGCGGCAACGGTGCGAGTGCAGGCCCCTCGCCCAGCTACAATGGGTCCGGCTCCGGCCCGACCTACTATACTTTCGGCAACGGCACGGCCACTGCCGCGCCCTACTCGGGTGTCAGCACCATGGTCACCTACGGCTGCGGCGGCACGTGCTAGCGCGCGGGGCGCGCGGCGGAGGGACGATGTCGACAATGCTACTTCCCGCTCAAGCGTTTGCGGACGAGCTGGTCGCCCAGGTGCGCGAGTTCTGCCGCACGCTGGAGGCGAATCCCCCGGCGTACAGCTACGTGCCGCTCACAACCGATGCTCAGCGGCTCCACGTTATGAAAAGTCGTTATTTCAACGAGCTGCGCGCGGGCGAGGTGTTCGGCAGCTGGCTGCGCGGCTTTACCGACCTCCAGGTCAAGCTGCAGTTCATGGAGGCGATTGGCGAGGAGGGGCGGCACTCGCAGCTCCTGGCCGAGCGCATCCGCGAGCTGGGCGGCGGCGATCCGGCGGACTACGACCCGGTCCCGGGCCAGATCGCCATGTTCAACTCGTTCGCCGGCTTGCAGGACACGGTCGAGCGCGTCGCCGCGTTCTCGCTGGCGGGCGAGGGAGTGGCCGACTTCCTCATCGAGCTGATGCTCGACGCGCCGAACGTGCCCGAGTGGCTGAAGGCCCCGTACCGGCTGATCCACGAGGACGAGGCCGAGCACGGCAACTACCCGGCCGAGGTCATCGCGCGCCTGGCGACCACCGAGGAGAGCCAGCGCCGCGCTCGCAAGGCCGTCGCTATGAGCCTGGAGCTGCGGCGCCGCTACTTCGCCGACCTCGACGACGCCGTGCTCCGCGGCAAGACCTGGTAGGAATGGCCTTCCAGGTCAAGTTCTTCGCGGCCGAGAAGCGAGTCCTCAAGACGCATCTTGATCCGGCCGAGTGTTCACGGCGCATCGCGCGCCTTATCGCGGATGATCCTCAGCGGCCTGGTTGGGCGAGGGGGCCGGTCGAGCAGTACCCAGTCTGGGGCACGGTTTCCTCGGATAGATTCCGGCTCGTAAAGCGGTTGCGCTCGTATATACACCAGCCGTATCAGACGCGAGCGATCGGGCATTTTGTCCGCGAGCCATCAGGCACCCGCTTGGTGGTGGGGTTCGGTCCACCGCTGCACTCGATTCTCTTGGCCGTCGGCTTGGACGCCTTTGTGATATGCATCGCGATTGCTGCTGGGCAAATCGGGGATCCACGTGCTCCCCAGGCGCTTCTTGGTTTCCTTATCTTCGTGGGCGTGGTGGTTCTTCTGGAAGGCGGGCTATACCTGCTTCTCCGCTATGCAGCGCGCGGCGAGGCCCGCTGGCTTATTCAGTTCTTGAAGGCAACGCTGGACGCTCACGATCTTCCGCCTGGCCGGGGATAGCAGCGCGTCCCCCATCGCCGGACACGCTGCTCATACGCGGGTGGACCGCTGCCTGGTAACTTGCAGCCACCGCCAACGGCCTATATTGCTCCCGTACCGGATGGGGGAGGCCGGGCTACGCGGGGCGGGTTAGGCCTCTTGGTCGCGTGGGTGGTGGCCGTGCTGCTCGCGGCGTGTGCGGGCAGGGGCCGCGCCGGGCCCGCGGCGCAGCCGGCGCGTGGGCCGATGGCTGCGGGGACCAAGCTGGCGAACAGTGGCGCGGCGGGCGAGGCCAGCGCCGGGGTGGCTAACGCGGCGACGAATGGGCCGCTGGGGCGCGGCGGCCAGGCGGCGGGGGGCGCGCGGATGGCGGCGCTGGTGCCGCTGAAGGTGGCGGCCAGCCTGGTCGATTCCAGCCTGCTGCAGGAGCTGGAGGCGAGCGGGTACGTCGCGGGCCTATACCAGTAGCGCCTCGTGGGCGAACGCCTGCCGGCCCAAGTGGTGGCGCAGGTAAAGCCAGCTCACGACCGTGCCCAGAGCGCAGAGGGCGCTCACCACGCCGAGCGCGGCGCGAATGCCCGCTAGCTCGCTCAGGCCGCCGAGCGCGAGCGCGCCGATGGGCGTCATGCCCATGGCGAGCACGGTGTAGACGCCCATGACGCGACCGCGCAGCTGACCGGGCGCGGCGTACTGGATGAGCGTCTGGCCGGTGGCGCTGAAGGCGATGCTGGCGACGCCCATGACGAGCAGCAACAGCGCGCCGACGCCGTACCAGGGGTTGGCGCCGAGCAGCGCGAGCAGCGCCGCGAACGTCGCCGCCGCGCCGAGGAGCAGGCGGCGGGTCGCGTGCTGGCGGCTGGCGACGATCAGCGCGGCCGCCAGGGAGCCGACCCCTAGGAACGAGCTGAGCACGCCGTAGCCCTCGGGGCCGGTCTCGTAGGCGTAGCGCGCGAGCAGCGGCAGAATGGTGATGAAGTTGAAGCCGAAGGCGCCGAAGGTCCAGACGACGATGAAGACGCCGCACAGCGCGGGCGTGCGCACGGCGTAGGCGATGCCTTCGCCCAGCTGCCGGAGCACGCGGCCGCGGGCGGGCGGCGGCACGGCGTGGAACTCGGCGGCGCGCATGAGGGCGAGCGCGACGATCACCGCCAGGTAGCTGGAGGCGTTCAGCCAGAAGCACGCGGCCGTGCCGATACTGGCGATCAGCACGCCGCCCAGCGCCGGGCCGAGGATGCGGGACAGGTTGAAGTTGCCCGAGTTGAGGGCCACGGCGTTCGCCAGGTCGTCGCGCCCGACCAGCTCCATGACGAGCGCCTGGCGGGTCGGGGCGTCGACGGCCTGAAAGAGCCCCTGGATGATGGCGAGGACGTAGAGGTGCCATAGCTGGATGGTGCCGCTGCTGACCAGCGCGGCCAGGACGACGGTATCCGTGCAGATGCCGATCTGGGTGAGCACGAGCACGCGGCGCTTGGGCAGGCGGTCGGCGAGCACGCCGCCGAAGAGCGCGAACAGGGAGATCGGCAGGAACTGGAGCATGGTGACGGTGCCCAGCGCCAGCGGCGATCCTGTGAGGTCGAGCACCAGCCAGGCCATCCCCGCGCGCTGCACCCAGTCGCCGGTGAGCGAGATGAACTGGCCGCCCCAGAAGAGGCGATAGTTGTAGTTGCGGAGCGCGCGGAAGGTCGCGCCGAGGCGAGTGCTGAGCGCCGAGTGCTGAGTGCCGGGTGGGGTGGCCGGCGCGGCGGCGGCGCCGAGCGCGGTGTAGCGGCCGTCCGGGGGCGAGTGCGCGGCGGCCGCCGCCGGCGCCGGCATGGCCGCGTTGGGACTGCCCGGGCCGGCGCCCGCCTCCGCAGGCAGGCTGGCTCCGTCGCGGCTGCTCCGGCTCGTGTCGTGCCTCCTCAACGGCCGGCGCCCGGCATCGCCTGGTGATAGTCCTTGCGCAGGACGTCGCGCAAGCGCGGCGCGGCCCGCTCGCGGAACCCGATGACGATGTCGAGCTGCTCCAGCGTCTGGCGCAGCGTGCGCTCGGCGCCCTCGACGGGATGCTCGGCGAAGAAGGCGGCGACCTCGTCGCGCGCCTCGGCGGTCGCCAGGTTCACCGTGGCGGCGACCAAGCGGCGGCGCATGAAGGGCGGCAGCCGCTCCTCGACGGCCGGCCACTGGACGCGGATGAAGTTCCAGGCCTGGTGCTTGCCGACCGGGTTGCCGAGCAGGCGCGCGAGCAGCGGCCCCACGTCCTGCGTCTTCACGGCTGGGGTGAGGCTCAGGTCGAGCGCTTGCTGGACGAGCACGGGGTCCTCGAAGGTGGCCAGCCCGAACAGGTGGCGCGTCTCGTCCTGGGGCGTGCGGGCCTCGCGCATGTGGGCGAGGTACTGGTCGAAGAGGGCGGGGCTGCCGTCCTGCGCGGCGACGGCGATGAACACGTCGACCAGGTTGGGGTCCACGCTATTGGCGTCGGCCCAGTAGCGCTCGACGCCCTGCCGGGCCTCGCCGACAACGGCGGGCAGCCGCGCCAGGCGGCCGAGGGCGCGGAGCGTGGCGGCGCGGCGCAGACGGCGCCCGTCGTCGTCGCCCGGCGCGGGCTGCCAGCCAAGCTCCTCGATCTGAGGCGCGAGCAGGTATTCCACCAGCGCCGACCAGGCGGGCCGGTCGTCGGGCTCGACGAGGTAGTAGTCGATGGAGGCGAGCGCGTCGACGATCGACTCGACGACCGCGTGGTGCGGCTCGTGGCGGAAGCCTTCCAGCAGGCTGAGGAAGCTGTCCACGCCGGCGTAGTCGGCGCGCGCGAGCGCCCACTGGTTGCCAATCAGGGCGACACGCTCGGCGGCGTCGAGGACCGTGCCCACGTCGTTCGTCAGGCCCGACAGCGTGGCGGGATCGTGCAGCACGCGGTAGAAGCCGCTGCCGCCCGCGTTGGCGTAGAGCCAGCGCGGCGGCCGCGGCGTTTCGAGCGCCAGCTCAGCGCGCGGCGTGGAGAGTAGCGCGCGCTGGACCAGCGGGCGCCGCCCGTCGGCGTAGCGCAGGACGATGGGCACCCGCCAGATCGCGCGCTGAGCGCTGAGTGCTGAGTGCTGGGCGCCGTTCCCCTCGGACGCAGCACTCAGCACTGTCGACTCAGCACTGAGGTTTGGGTTGGCGAAGAAGCGCTGCTGCTCGAGCAGGAGGTGGGGGCGGGTGCCGGCGGGGCGGGCGGTGGCGCGGACGAGCGGGAAGCCGGGCTGCTCGATCCAGTCGCGGGCGATGGCGCGCACGCGCGTGCCGGAAGCCTGCTCCAGGGCGGCGAAGAGGTCGTTCGCGGTGGCATTGCCCTCGCGGTGGTCGCGGATGTACTGGCGCACGCCGGCGCGGAAGACCTGCGGGCCGACGTACTGCTCCAGCATGAACAGGACGGCCGCGCCCTTCTCGTAGGTGATGGCGTCGAACATCTCGCTGGCCTGGGCGGCGCTCTTCACGGGGGCGTGGATCGGGCGGGTGGAGGCGAGCGCATCGGTGGCGAAGGGAGCGGCCTTCTCCTGCTGGAAGTCCACCCAGATGTCCCAGTCGGGGCGCCAGTCGCCGACGGTGCGGAACTCGATCCAGGTGGCGAACGCCTCGTTCAGCCAGAGGTCGTCCCACCACTGCATCGTGACGAGGTTGCCGAACCACTGGTGGGCGATCTCGTGGGCGACGACGAGGGCGATGCGCTTCTGGGCGGCCACGGAGGCGGTGGCGGGATCGCAGAGCAGGGCCGTTTCGCGGAAGAAGATGGCGCCCGAGTTCTCCATCGCGCCGGCCTCGAAGTCGGGCACGGCGAGGAGGTCCAGCTTGCCGTAAGGGTAGCGCACGCCGAAGTAGCGCTCCAGGCGGTTGAGGGACGCGACGGCGGCCTCCAGCGCCAGGCCACCCATGCCGGTCTTGCCCGGCACGGTCCAGACGCGGATGGGCGTGCCGCCGCGAGCGAGCGCCGTTGCGGTCGGCTCCAGCGCGCCGACCGCGAGCGCGACGAGGTAGGTGGACATGCGCGGCGTGGTGGCGAAGGTGACGGTCTTGGTGCCCGGCTCGGCGCCGGGGGCCTCGCGCAGCGGCGCGCCGTTCGAGATGGCGACGAGGTCCGCCGGGACGGTGGCCGACAGGTCGAAGCGGGCCTTGAAGGCCGGCTCGTCGAAGCAGGGGAAGGCGCGGCGGGCGTCGGTCGCCTCGAACTGCGTGAAAGCGTAGCGTCGGCCGCCCGCCTCGGCGCGGTAGAGGCCGCGCAGGCCGGTGCCGATCGTGCCGCGGAACTCCAGGCGCAGCGTGGCGCGGCCGGCGGGCAGCGGCTCGGCGAAGCGCAGCTCGGCCGTCTCGCGGCCCGGCTGGTAGGTGACGCTGGCGGGGAGCCGCCGTCGGCCGACGGCGGCCTCGGCGCGGGTAATGTCCAGGTCGAGCGCGTGGAGCTCCACGCGCCGCACGTCGCGGTCGAGGGTCAGGAGGATGCTCTCCTCGCCGGTAAAGGACCAGGTCTCCAGGTCGGGCGCCAGGTGGACGGCGTAACGCTCGGGGCGCACGTAGCGCGGCAGGCGAAACTCGGCATCGTTCATGGCGAGCCTCCGGGCGGACGACTGGCAACTGACAGCTAGGATAGGGCGCCGCCCCCCGCCCGGACAAGCGACCTCCGTCCTGGCCGCGGGCGCGGATGCCATGCACGGCTCAGCGCAGGTGGCCGAGGAACGAAGGCGGGCGCCGCTAGTACAGGGGGGCGCTCGACAACGGAAGCGTGGCGCCATTTCGGCTCCACGCGCATACCGGCGCGCCGAGCGGCGAGGAGTAGGCTGCGGGGCGATCAGCGGGCGGCGGCGGGGGTGCTGGGGGAGATCGTGCCAGGCGCGGGGATGGCGGGCGCGCCCCACGCGGGGCTGTTGCTCGGGGGCGCGCCGAGCGACGGCGCCCGCGGGCCGATCACCACGACGTTGCGCGTGCTCCGGATCCAGCCGCAGGCGCTGCGGGCCTGGATGTACAGGGTGTGCCGGCCCGGCAGCACCCCGGTGGGATCCCAGGCGAGCGCGAACCCGCTCGGCCGGAAGCGCGGCGTGCCAAGGAGGTCCGCCACGTCGGGGCGCTCCCAACCGTACAGCGCCGGCAGCGGCACGCCGCCCGCCCAGGGGTCGGCGTCGAGGGCCACCCGGACCTCGTCGATGCCGGTGCCGTTCGGGGCCGCGACGTCGGCTGCCCAGCCGCTGATCGTGATGGGCTGATCGGTGATGACCGCATCCGCTACCGGTCGCTCCACGGCACCTCGCACGTCGCACTCCTGCGCCGCCACGAGGGGAGCGCGGGCGAGGGTGGTGAGCGGGACCAGAAACGTGAGGCAGGCCAGCAGACGCAAACTGTCACTCCCTTGCTGTAATCCCCGCGGTCGGCATGGGTGCCAACCCTTGATAGAGATAGTCTGCAATTCGCGTCAGGGGGTGAGCGCAGGAGAGGGCCGCTACCTGTGACTCGGCTGCGACGGCCACCGCGCGGCCGCCGCCCGTGGCGCCCCGCGGCGGGCGGTGACCAAGGCTTGAGCGGTCG
Source organism: Pseudomonadota bacterium (assembly GCA_021325365.1). Next base: position 13,796 of record JAJPHF010000150.1, on the reverse strand, counting down.
TCGGCCCCCAGCGAGGCAGGCTGGTCCCGCGCGCCCCGGCGGCCGCGCGGCCGCCCCAGGTTGTGGCCGCGACGCCAATCCCTCGCCTGGCGAGCGGCGGAGCGCGTATGGTGCTCCCGGAGCAGCGAGGCGGCGACTGGAGGCCGTCCGAGATGGGGGAGGACCGAGGCGGCGTGCTGATCGGGTTGCTGCGCTTCGTGCTGGCCGTGGCCGCGCTCAGCTACGCCCTGGGCATGGGGGCCTATTTCGCGGGGCTGGCGGCGGGGCTGGGGCGCAGCGGCAGCCTGGCGCTGCTGCGCGAGTTCACCCTGTACTTGTTCACGCCGCTGCCCCTGCTGCTGCTCGCGGCGCTCGTGCTGCGGGCGCGGGCGGCGCTCGTGCTGTCACTGTTGCCGCTCGCGGCGTTCGTCTGGGCATATGGGCCGCAGCTCGTCCCGCAGTCTCCGCCCGCCGTCGCGGGGCCGCACTTGCGCGTGCTGACGTTCAACACGGGCGGGAACGTCGGCGGGGGGCAGCAGGCGCCGCTGCTGCGAACGATCCAGGCGGTAGACGCGGACCTGGTAGCGCTCCAGGAGGTACCCCCGGCCACGGAGGACGCGCTGCCGGACGCGCTGGCCGCGACGTACCCGTACCACGTCGGCACGACCGACACGCTGGTGCTCAGCCGCTGGCCGCTGGAGGCGGAGGGGGAGTTCCGCTTGCAGGACGCGGGCTACCTAGCCCATCAGGTCGCGGTCAGCGTGGGCGACCGGACGCTGCTGCACACGAACGTCCACGTGACGCGGCCGAGCTATCGCGTCCGCTGGCGGCGCGGGCTCGTGCCGCTGGTGCGCGGCTTCAGCCCCGGCTGGCGCGACGCGCAGGTGGAGGACCTGGTGGCGCGGCTACAGGCGACTGACGGGCCGCGGCTGCTGACGGGCGATTTCAACGAGACGGAGTGGAGCTATCCTTACGAGCGGCTGCACAGCGTGTTGGGCGACAGCTTCCGCGAGGCGGGCGCCGGTTTCGGGCACACCTACCCAAGCCACCTGCGCTGGGGCGGTTGGACGCTGTCGGTGCCGCTGGTGCGGATCGACTACGTGTTCCACTCGCCGGAGCTGGTCGCCTTGCACGCGGCCGTCGGGCCGGACGGCGGGTCGGACCACCTGCCGGTCGTCGCGGACCTGGCGTTCCGGTAGAGGGAGGCGGAGACCCCCTCACCCCGGCCCTCTCCCGGGGGGAGAGGGAGTAAGACGGGCATCCACCCCGGCCCTCTCCCAAGGGGAGAGGGGGAGGGATTACTGGGCGAGGGTGCGGATGTAGCCGCTCTCGTCTAGCTCACGGACGAAGCGGTCGTCGAAGAAGTCGCGCGGGTTGGCGTCGCGCGCGCGGGGGACCTCGACGGCTAGCTCGTCGAGCACGCCCTGGATCGAGCGCTCGTCGGGATAGGGCACGCGCTCCAGGTACTTCAGCGCGTAGACCTCGTAGGTCTCGTCCAGCACGTCCGGCTCATCGGTCTGAAGGTATTTCCGGTAGAGGGTGAGGGCGAAGGGCTTGTCGTTGACCAGGCGGTAAATGCCCGCGATCTGGCCGCGGAGGTAGCGGCGCACCACGTCGGGCTGCTGGCTGGCGTAGCTGCGGCGGGCGCTGACGCCCGTCGAGGCGTAGGGGAAGCCGAGGGTGCCGATGTCGAGCAGCTCGGGGAAGCCGAGCTTGCGGGCCTGCGAAACCCCGGGGTAGGAGAGGATGCCGGCCTGCACGCGGCCCGCCTCCATCGACCCGAGGATGTTGGACATCGCGCCCGCCTGCACGATCGCCACGTCGCGGTCGGGCTCGAGGCCGAAGTGGCGGAGCGCCAGGCGGGCGCCCGTGTCGATCGTGGTGCCGAGGCGCGAGATGCCGACGGCCTTGCCGCGCAGGTCGTCGGGCTGGGTGATCTCGGGGCGGGCGACGAGGCTCTGGACGAGCGTGCGGACCATCGTGGCGAGGACGAGCGTGTCGCCGCCGCCGAGGGCCGCGGAGACGGTGGTAGCGCCGGCGATCTGGAGGAAATCGACCTCGCCGGCCATCAGCGCCTGCACACCCTCGTTGCCGCTGGGGAAGGAGAAGATCTCGACATCGAGGCCCTCGCGGGCGAAGTAGCCGCCCTCGGCGCCGGCCCAGAGGGGGGCCATCGTGCCGGAGATCGAGGTGAAGCCGGCGCGGAGCTTGAGCGGCGTGGGCGTGAGGCTGGCGGCCGCGCTGGCTTGCCGCGCGGCGGGGGGCGCCCCCGGGGCGGCGGGCGCGGCCGGCGCGGGCGCACAGCTCGCGAGCAGTCCGGTGGCCAGCAGGCCGGCCAGCGCGGCCCAGGCGCCCACGCGAGGCGGCGCGGGACGACGGGCCGCGGGATGCCGGCTGAGGTGGGCGGCACGCTGCACGGGGCCTCCTTTGTGGGATCGGATACTATGGAGTCGGTGCGCGGTGATTGTAGCAGGCGGAAGGGGCGCCGGCGGGACGGCGCGCTCCGCGAGCTTGCGCGCCGGCCGCCGCGCTTGCCTTGCCCAAGCCTCCGGCGCGCGTTTACAATGCGCTGGTAGTTCTGTCTTGGTGGGTTGTCCCTCGCCCCGTGCTCCGCGGGGCACGCCGATCCTCGTGCGGCGGCTGGCGGCCGGTCGCTGGTCACTGGTGGCGGACGAATGCGGCGAGTAACCACCGCGCTCTTCGTGCTGTTCGTGCTGGCGTTCGTCCTGGGCACCGGCTACACGCTGGGGCTGGCGGCCGGGCGGGGCCAGGGCACGAACGGCCCAGGCGTTGGGCTGGCCAGCCTGGTGCCGTGGGGCGCGTCCCCGGCCGCGGCGGCGAGCGGCACGCGGTCCGGCACCCCCCCCTCGGTGTCCCCCGAGCTTCAGGAGCAGTTCCAGACGTTCTGGGAGACGTGGTCGCTGCTGGACCACGAGTACTACGATCGCGGCGCGCTGGACAGCAAGAAACTGACGCGCGGCGCGATCAAGGGCATGCTGGAGGCGCTCGGCGATCCGCACACGGTGTACCTCGACCCGGACATGAGCGAGGTCAGCGACGCGGAGCTGCGGGGCGGCTTCGAGGGGATCGGCGTCCACGTGGACCTGGTAGACGGGAAGCTGCGGGTGGTGTCGCCGATCGAGGGCTCGCCGAGCGAGAAGGCGGGCATCCGCGCGGGCGACTACATCGTGCAGGCGGACGGCCAGGACTTGACCGGGCTGTCGCTGCTCCAGGCGGTGAACCTCATCCGTGGCCCGCGCGGCACGCCGGTGCGCCTGATGGTGCAGCGCGACGGCTGGCCGGCGCCGCGGCCGTTCGACGTGACGCGCTCGGACATCAAGCTGGAGTCGGTGCGGACGCGGCTGCTCGACGGCGACGTGGCCTACGTCCGGATCAGCACGTTCGCGAGCACGACGGCGCGGGACTTGCGCGAGCCGCTCGACCGGCTGCTGGCGGCGCGGCCGCAGGGGCTGGTGCTGGACTTGCGCGCGAACCCGGGCGGCTACTTGCAGGCGGCCCTCGAGGTGGCGAGCGAGTTCGTGCCAGACGGCGTGCTGCTGACGGAGGAGTACGCGGACGGGCGCCGCGAGGTGTTCCGCGCGAAGGAGGGCGGGCGGGCGACGCAGATCCCCGTCGCAGTGCTGGTGGACCACGGGAGCGCGAGCGCGGCGGAGATCGTGGCGGGCGCCCTGCACGATCACGGGCGCGGCGTGCTGGTGGGCGAGCGGACGTTCGGCAAGGGAACCGTGCAGCACGTTCACACGCTAGCCGATCACTCCACGGTGCGGATCACGATTGCCCGCTGGCTGACGCCAAACGAGCAGCCGCTGGACGGCGTGGGCCTGGCGCCGGACATCGTCGTGGCCGCGGGGAGCGGCAGCACGGACCCCGTGCTCGACCGCGCGGTGCAGTACCTGCGCGGGCAAGACTAGCGCGCGCGGGAAGCGCGGCGCGCGGCGGGGCCGGCCGTCTGCCGGGATTGCTCGCCATCGAGTATAATTCCAAGTGTCCGACAAGCAATTCGCCAACAACCGAAAGGCGTTCCACGACTACCACATCCTCGAGACGGTCGAGGCCGGGCTGGTGCTGAGCGGCACCGAGGTGAAGTCGGTGCGCGAGGGCCGGATCAGCGTGCGCGAGGCGTACGTCCGGATCGAGCGCGGCGAGGCGTGGCTGGTGGGAGCGCACATCGCGCACTACGCGCAGGGCAACCGGTACAACCACGAGCCCGTGCGGCCGCGCAAGCTGCTGCTGCACCGCGACCAGATCGCCCATCTGGCCGGGAAGGTGCAGGAGGGCGGCATGACCCTCGTGCCGCTGCGCGTGTACGACCGGCACGGCTACGTGAAGATCGAGGTGGGGCTGGCCCGGGGCAAGAAGCTGTGGGACAAGCGGCAGTCGCTCGCGAAGCGGGAGGCGGCGCGCGAAATCGACCGGGCGGTGAAGGAGCTGACGCGGGCGTAGGCCCTCATCCCAGCCCTCTCCCAGGGGCAGCGGGAGCAAAATGCCCTCTTCCTCTGGGAGAGGGCTGCGGTGAGGGAACATTGAGGGGACGCAGGGTTTCGACAGGGGAGAACGTCGCGAAATTGCAAGCCGAGGATGCCATCTCCCTCGCTAATCCGGTGGCACGCCAGTAACTGGCACTCCTGAACTAGCTCTCGCGGCTTAACACCCGCGAGCGTCTGCCCGGCCTCCTCTGATGGGCCGGTAACAGGCGCCACTTAAGTCAGAGTGCGGCGCGCCGGACCGCCGGCTAGGGCGCGCCAAAGACTTAGCGGGCTGGCTCACGCGCAACCCGTCGATAGGTGGCGCGGGGGCGAGACCAAAGTGTCGACTAAGCTTGTAGTACATTTCCGACCGACTCGCTCTGGACGAGGGGTTCGACTCCCCTCCGTCTCCACCAGGCTGCAGGGCCGGGCGTATTGGCGCCCGGCCCTGTTGTTGTGTGTACAATCCACCACGCGGCCGCGCCCGGAGCGCGGGGCCGCAGAGCGAGCTGCGTCTTGAGTAACCTCGGCGATACGATGCGCGGCGACCTGGCCGCGGCTCCGCCTACCGTTCCCGTTGTCTCCACGATTGAGCAGCCGGCGGCCCGACCGGCGACGCTGCGCGAGGTGGCCCGCCGCGTGGGCCCCGGGACGCCCGGCGAGGCGATCGGCCTGGCGGCGGCCCTGCTCGTGGCCGTGATCGGCCAGCAACTGCTCGGGCAGCGACCGCTGGTCGTGCCGGTGCTGGGCGCCTGCGCGGCGGCGTTGCTCACCCTGCGCCTGCTCACCCAACCCCGGCGCCCGCCGCCGCTGCGCCGCCCGCCGGTCGCGCCGCTGAGCGGGGATCAGGCACCCGCCGTCGAAGCGCGGACCGCGCAGGAAGCGCCCGAGTTAGCCGATTCGCTAGCGCCAGAGCGGGTTGGCGGCGCGGCGGGCGATCCCGCGCCGCCAACCGCGGCTATCCTGAGTGACGGCCCGACCCTGTCGGATGCAGGAGGGGCGGCCGCGGCCGCGGACCCGGCGGCTACGCGCCTTGTGGCCGCGGCGCGCGTGCCGCGCGCCGCGGCAAAGGCGGCATCCGTCCCCGACGTGTGGTGGCTACTGGGCGCCACCCCACGCGAACGGTGGCTGCGGGCGGCGCTGCTATTGGGCGTGCTGGTATGGGTGCAGATGCGCGGCCGGGCGACGAGCGCGGACTACGGGCCGGTCGTCGCCACCTGGCTGGCGGCCATCGCCGCCGCGGCCGTGGCCGCCGCGCCCTGGCCGCTGCCCGCACCGCGGCGGTGGGCGGCCGGGCTGCGGGCGCTGCCGCGCACCGACTGGCTGCTGCTCGGCGGCGTGACGCTGGGGGCGCTGCTGCTGCGCGCCGTCTGGATCAACCACGTCCCCTACGTCTTCGGCGGCGACGAGGGCTCGCAGGCGCTGGCCGCGCTGGACGTGGTGCGGGGCGGGCTGCGCAATCCGTTCGGCACCGGCTGGTTCGCGCTGCCGACGCTGTATTTCTTCTTGCAGGCCGCGGCGATGGCGGTCGGCGGCGAGACGGTGGGCGGCGTGCGGCTGCTGAGCGCGGTCGTCGGGGCGCTGGCCGTACTGGTCACCTACCTGCTGGCGCGGCGGCTGTTCGACCGGACGGTGGCGCTCACGGCGGCCGTGCTGCTGGCGGTGTTCCACTACGCCGTGCTGTACAGCCGCCTGGCGACCGTGCCGATCGCCGACTCACTGCTGATCGTCGCCGCGCTGTACTTCCTCGACCGCGCGCTGGTGGAACGGCGGCCGCTGGACGCGCTGGCCGCGGGCCTGGCGATCGGACTCGGCGAGTACGCCTCGGCCGTCGCCGCGCGGGTGCTGCCGCTCGTGGGCGTCGCCTATCTGTTGTACGCGGCGCTGTGGGACGCCGAGCGCCTGGCGCCGTGCCTGCCGCGCCGCGCGGACTGGCGCCATCTGGCGCCGACGGCTGGCTGGGCCGTGCTAGGCGCGCTGCTGGTGTACCTGCCGCTGCTGGCGCACTACGCCGACTTCCCGACAGAGTACACGGCGCGCGTCGAGCAGGTGAGCATCTTCCGCAGCGGCTGGCTGGCGCACGAGCAGCAGACGACGGGCCAGGGCGCCGTGGCCCTGGTGGCGCAGCACGTCGCGCACGCCGTGCTGCTGCCGATCACAGCGGTGCCGAGCGGCTGGTACATGGGCATCACGCCGACGGTCGCCGTGCCGCTGGCGCTCCTGCCGGCGATCGGCCTGATGGTGGTCACGCTGGGCGCGTGGCGGCGGCGGTATTTCGGGCTGGCGGCGGCCTACTGGAGCATCGCGCTCGTGCTCGGGCTGAGCGACGATCCGGGCCAGCCCCAGCGGTTCGTGATCGTCACGTCGGTGATGGCGGTGATTACGGCGCTCGGCCTGTGCGGCCCGCTGCGGCTGGCGGCCTGGCTGGGCGACCTGCCGCCCGCCGTGACGAACACGGCGCTCGCCGCGGTGCTGCTCGGGCTTGGCGTGTGGAACTTCCAGACGGTGTTCCACAACCCCGATCCGATCGCCTACTACGGCACCGAAAACGGGCTGGTGGCCACGGAGCTAGCATACTACCTGCGCGGCCTGGGGCCGGGCACGACGGTGTACCTGTTCGGGGCGCCCCGCATCTACTACCGCAGCTTCGCGACCGTGCCGTTCATCGCGCCGGGCGCGAACGGCATCGACGTGGAGCAATCCCTGCCTGCGGGCGCCCCGCCGCTGGCCCTCAACGGCCCCACGGTGTTCGCCTTCCTGCCCGAGCGCACGGGCGAGCTACAGCAGGTCCGCGCATGGTACCCCGACGGCGCCTTGCAGCAGATCCGCTCCCCACAGGACGCGCCGGTCCTCACGCTGTACCAGGTGAATGGCTCGTAGCGCGGCCCCATGCTCTCTCCGCGGGCGTGGCGCACCTATAATGGCGGCAGGAGGGCACGACGATGGTAGCGCACGGCGTCCGCTTCAAGGCCGAGGACATCTGGGACGCGCCGGAGGACGGCAACGTCTACGAGGTTATCGACGGGGAGCTGTACGTGACAACGGCACCCGCCTGGCGCCATCAGCGCGCGCTCAATCGGCTCAATGCGCCAATCGCCCACTCCGTCTTCACGCGCGGGCTGGGCGAGGTGGTGACGGCGCCTACCGGCGTTGTGCTAGAGGGCGGCTCGGGCGTCGAGCCGGACCTGCTGTTCCTCTCGCGCGAGCGGCTGCACCTGATTAGCGAGCGGGGCGTCGAGGGCCCGCCCGACCTGGTGGTCGAGGTGCTCTCCCCGAGCACCGAGGCGCGCGACCGCGGCATCAAGATGCGCCGCTACGCGGCGTCTGGCGTCCCGCACTACTGGCTGGTGGACCTGGACGCGCCCGCGCTCGAAGCGTACCGGCTGGGCGCGGAGGGTTACGAGCTGGTCGGTCGCCACGGCCCGGGCAGCCTCTTCCGCCCGGCGCTGTTCCCCGGCCTGGAGATTCCCCTCGACGACCTCTGGTCCTGATCAGCGGCGGCCGAACTCACGTTCGAGCTGGCCGTGGGTGAGGAGCACGGCGGTGGGGCGGCCGTGCGCGCAGGTGCGGCCTAGCTCGGCCTCGTCGAGCTGTTCGAGCAGCGCGCGCATCTCCTCGTGCGAGAGGAGCTGGCCGGCCTTCACGGCGGTCTTGCAGGCCAGCAGCAGGGACAGGCGCTCGCGCCAGTCGGCGGCGTCGGGGTCGTCGGCGGCGTGGGCCGCGCCGCGCTCGGTGGCCTCGGCGGCGAGCGCCTCGAACGTCTCCTGCAGCACGCGGGCGATGGTCGTCGGCTTGAGGGCGGCCGGGATGGCGCGCAGCAGCAGCGTGCGCGGGCCGAAGTCCTCGACGACGAAGCCCAGCTCGCCCAGGTCGGCGCCGCGGTCGCGCAGCGCCTCGGCCTGGGCGGGGCTCAGCTCCACGCTCTGCGGCTCCAACAGGTACTGGATGCGGTCGCGGCGGGCGGCGTTTCGGCGCAGCTGCTCCAGTAGCACCCGCTCGTGGGCCGCGTGCTGGTCCACCAGGTAGAGGCCGGCGTCGCCCTCCGCCGTGATGTAGGTCATCGCGACCTGCCCCAGCACCCGCAGCTGCGCCAGGCGCGGCGAGGTGCTGAGTGCTGCGTGCGGAGTGCTGAGTGAGTCAGTCGCGGCGAGGTCGGCGGCGTCCCAGAGGCCGCGGGGCTGAGCGTCGTCGGGCGCGGCGGGGACGGCGAGGGGGCCGTGGGCGGCAGGGGCCAGCGGCGGGGCGGGGGCGGCGCGACCGGCGCCGGCGAGCAGCGGCACGCCGGCGGCCTCGGCGACGACGGCGCGCACGGCCCGCTGGAGCGCGGCGAACACCGCGCGCTCGCGCAGGAAGCGCACCTCTTGCTTGGTGGGATGGACGTTCACGTCCACCTCGTCGGGCGGCACGTCGATCCAGAGGAGCGCCAGCGGGTGGCGCCCGACCGGCAGTAGCGTGTGGTACGCCTCCTCGACGGCGTAGAGCAGCGTGCGGCTGTAGACCACACGGCCGTTCACGAACAGCGTCAGCCCGCCGCGCGTGCCGCGGTGCAGGGCCGGCGGGCTGACGTAGCCGCGGACGAGTGCTGGGGGCTGAGCGCCGAGTGCTGAGTGCTGAGTGCTGAGCGCATCGTTGACTCCTCCGGTCTGGGGAGGCTCCGGTAGCGCGAGCATGGCGCGGGCGGCGGCGGGGCCGTAGACGGCGGCGAGGGCCTCGCGGGCGTCGCCGCGGCCGGGAGTGCTGAGGACGGGGCGGCCATCCACGCGCAGGTCGAAGCGCACGTCGGGCCGGCCGAGGGCGAGCTGGGTGACGACGTGGGCGACGTGGCCGGCCTCGGTGCTGCGCGCCTTCAGGAACTTGCGGCGGGCGGGCAGCTGGCCGAAGAGGCGCTCCACCGTGATCGTGGTGCCGGGCGCGCGCGCCGCGGCGCGCTGCTCGACGACCGCGCCGTAGGCCAGGCGCAGCAGCGTGGCGGCGGGCGCGTCGGCCGGGCGGGTGAGGAAGCTCACCTCGGCGACGGCGGCGATGCTGGGCAGCGCCTCGCCGCGGAAGCCGAGGGTGGTCAGGCGGTCGAGGTCGGCGAGGTCGGCGAGCTTGCTGGTGGCGTGCCGCGCGAAGGCGAGGGGCACCTCGGCGGCGGGCACGCCCGCGCCGTCGTCGGCCACGCGCAGCAGCTCGACGCCGCCGCCCGCGACCTCCACGCTGACGCTGCGCGCGCCGGCGTCGAGAGCGTTCTCCAGCAGCTCCTTGGCGACGGAGGCGGGGCGCTCGACCACCTCGCCGGCGGCGATGCGGGCGGCGACGGTCAGCGGCAGGACGCGGATCGGCATGGCGGGCGCTCCCGGTCGCGGCGCGTGACGCGCTCGGAGGCTGCCCACCGCCGCGCGGCCATTGTAGCACGGCTGTTCGGGCCGAGGCGCAGGCTGTGGCGCGGCTGCAACCCCGCCTAGTCGTGCCGGCGAACTCGCCGAATCAGGCGGCGGGCGGGGCGCTGCCGCGCATGGCGACGGCGCGCTCGGCGGCCTCGCCATCGGCGGCGGCCGGGGCGGGCGGGGCCATCGCCTCGACGGGCGGGCCGCCGCGCTCGTAGCGCTTGAGCGGCAGCTCGGGCACGAACAGCGCCGCCACCGTGCCGAGCGTCAGCAGCACCGCGCCGGCCAGGAACACCTCGTGCAGCGCCGTCGCCAGGCCGAGGCGCGTGGCGTCGAGGACCGCGGCGAAGGCATCGGCGCCGCCGGGGCCCAGCGCGGCCATGCCCCGCCGAATCTGCGCCAGCGCCTCGGGGTTCACCAGCGCCTGCGGGTTGTCGAAGCGCGCCAGCCACTCGGGCGGCACGGTCGCGGCCACGTCGGGCGCCAGCGCGTCGTGGAAGGCGGGCGTGAAGCGCGTCACGAGCACGCTGCCGAAGACGGCCACGCCGAGGGTGGCGCCGATCTGACGGCAGAACTGCGTGAGCGACGTGACCACGCCGATCTGGCGCAGGCCGATCGCGTTCTGGGCGGCGACCACGAACACCGGGAAGGTACAGCCGATGCCGAGGCCGACGATTAGCATGTTGCGCAGGATCGTGGCGTAGTCGGCGTCGGCCGGCATGACGGCGAGCAGGAACAGGCCGACGGTGCCCACGGCCAGGCCGCCGACGCCCATCGCCTTGTAGCGCCCGGTGCGGCTGACGATCTGGCCGGCGCCGATGCTCGCGCCGAACATCGCCACCATCATCGGCGCCAGCACGCTGCCGCTGGTGGTGGCGCTGGTGCCCATGACGGCCTGGATGAACAGCGGCAGGTAGACGATAACGCCGAACATGCCCACCGACATCAGGCTAGACGCAACGATCGACATCGTGACGACGCGGTTCTTGAACAGGTCGAGCGGGATGATCGGCTCGGCCGCGCGTGACTCGATCACGAGCAGGCTGCCGAGCATGAGCGCGGCCAGCGCCAGCAGCCCGAGCACCTGCGGCGAGGCCCACGGGTAGTCGTGGCCGCCCCAGGTGAGCGCGAGCAGCAGCGGCACGACGCCCAGCACGAGCGTGGTGGCGCCCCAGTAGTCGACGCCGCCCCGCGCGTGGCCCGTGCGCACGTCGGTGAAGGCGAGCCACAGCACCGCGAAGGCGATCAGCCCGACGGGCACGTTCACGTAGAACACCCAGCGCCAGGTGAGGTTGTCGGTCAGGTAGCCGCCGAGCAGCGGCCCGGCGACGCTGGCGAAGCCGAACACGGCGCTGAAAATGCCCTGCACCTTGCCGCGCTCGGCCGGCGGGAAGAGGATGGAGATCACGGTGAAGATCGTCCCCATCAGCACGCCGGCGCCCAGGCCCTGGAGGCCGCGGAAGAGGCTAAGCTGCACCATGTCCTGGCTCAGCCCGCAGAGCATGGAGGCGCCGAGGAAGAAGGCCACGCCGCCCACCAGGAAGACCTTGCGGCCGTACATGTCCGATAGCTTGCCGACGATCGGCACGACGGCGGTGCTGGCGAGCATGTAGGCGGTGGTAACCCAGGCGTAGTGGTCGAAGCCGTTCAGCTCGGCGATGATGCGCGGCATGGCGGTGCCGACGATGGTCTGGTCGAGCGCGGCCAGCAACATCGCCAGCACGAGGCCGGCCATCGTGAGCCAGAGGCGCCGGCGCGGCAGCGCCGGGAAAGTCGTCGAATGCATGCGCTCCAGGGCTCCTTTCGGGCTGCGGGACTGGGCAACAGGCGGGCGCGGCACGCGGCGCCCGTGGACCGGCGGGGTCGGGTCCGAGCACGACCCGGCACGCAGCGTCCTCATACCGGCCCCGCGGCGGCCGGCAGGGCGCTGCCAGCGGCGCCCCCACAGCGGCCGGGCGGGTCTACGCGCGGCGGGTCAGACGGCGGCCGCGGGCAGCGGCTCGGCCGTGCGCTCGGCGGCGGCGGCCAGCGCCTCCAGCGCCGCGGCCACCTGAGCGCGGCTGAGCGGCGCCGTATCGAGGGCGGCGACGACCGCGGCGAAGCGCTCGCGGCGGGCCACGACGAGCTGCTCGACGGCGGCGCGGCCGCGCGGCGTGGGCACGAGCCAGGTGACGCGGCGGTCGTGCGGGTCCTCCTCCCGGCGGACGTAGCCCTCGCCGACGAGCCGGTCCACGAGCTGCGAGACGGCCGACGGACCGATGCTCATGGCCTGTGCGACCTCGCGCCCGCTGGCGCGGCCCCGGGCGTGGAGCAGCGCCAGCGCCTTGAGCTGCGCCATCGTCAGCTCGGTCTCCACCCACGACTCGGTGAGCAGCGGGCACAGCGCCCGCATGAGCCGCGCGAACGCGGCCCCGACCGGCTCGGGCTCGCTCGGCGTCACGGCGCCTCCAGTCTGGTAGCGGCCACGCCCATCACTTAAACGACCTGCACAGTTTAGCGAACGTGAACGATCCGTCACAAGCGCGCGAACGTCACAATCGCATGGAACCGAGGAGGAGCCCACAAGGCGATGGGGCACGAGTCCCCGCCCGGCGACTGGGCGGCGGGCGGGGGGCTGGGAGAAGGGTACTCGGGCCGGGAGGACGGCGGGACGTTCGGGCAGGGCGGGGCGGGCGGTTCGTCCTATCGAAGCGCGGGCGGCCGGCCGTACACTGGCTGCGTGAGACGGGCTAGCGGCTCGCAGGGAGGGCGCCGATGATTAGAGTGTCACGGCTGGACGGCACGGAGTTCGTGGTGAACGCCGAGCTGATCCAGCTGATCGAAACGACGCCGGACACGGTGCTCTCGCTGACTGATGGCGCGAAGTTCATCGTCCGCGAGCCGCTCGACGAGGTCGTCGCCCGCGTGATCGCCTACCGGCGGCGCGCGTACGCGGCGCTCCCCGTCCACGGGATGCCCGACCCGCCGGCGTAAGGGTAGGGAGCGGAGCAGCCATGGACAAGGCAACCGCGCCGGGGCTGGCGCTGGCCATCGTCGCCCTCTTGCTGTCGGTCATTCTGGAGGGCGGCTCGCCCGCGGCGCTGGTGAACGTGCCGGCGGCGGTGCTCGTGTTCGGCGGCACGATCGGCGTCTCGATGATGTCGTTTCCGTTCGACGCCGTCATGGGCATGCCGAAGTTCTTGCCCCAGGCGTTCTTCGACAAGGTGCCGAACCCGGCGGATACGGTCGAGGTGTTCGTGAAGCTGGCCGACAAGGCGCGGCGAGAGGGCTTGCTGGCGCTGGAGCAGGAGACCGATGGGCTGGACCCCTTCATCAAGAAGGGGGTGATGATGGTCGTCGATGGCGCCGACCCGTCGCTGGTGCGCGAGGTGCTGGAGGCGGAGATCGCGGCGACTGAGCAGCGCCACAAGCGGGGCAGCGGCTTGCTGGAGGCGATGGGGGGGTTCGCGCCGACGATGGGCATCATCGGCACGGTGATGGGCCTGGTGAACGTGCTCGGCCACCTGGACAACCCGGACGAGCTGGGCCACTCGATCGCCACGGCGTTCATCGCCACGCTGTACGGGGTGGCGTCGGCGAACGTGCTGTGGCTGCCGCTGGGCAACAAGCTGAAGAACAAGAGCGCCGAGGAGACCTGGGTCCGCGAGCTGGCGGTGGAGGGGATCCTCAGCGTGCAGGCGGGCGACAACCCGCGGGTGGTGCGGCAGAAGCTGGAGGCGCAGCTGGCGCCGAGCCAGCGCGGCGCGGCGGCGAAGGCCAGCGGCGCCGGCGAGCGGGCGGGCGAGCGCGCGGCCGCGCCGGCGGGAGGCTAGCGCACCGTGGCCGGGCGGCGGAAGAAGCCCCACGAGGGCGGCCACGAGAACGCCGAGCGCTGGCTGCTGACGTACGCGGACCTGATCACGCTGCTGATGGTGTTCTTCGTGGTGATGTACTCGCTGGGCCGCGCCGACGTGGCGAAGTT
>JAJPHF010000024.1 GCA_021325365.1 Pseudomonadota bacterium | reverse complement strand
TTGCCGCCGAAGCCGCCGCCCACCCACGGCTGGATGATGCGGATGTCGCCCTCGCGCATGTTCAGCGCCCAGGCCATGCGGTGGCGGGCCATGAACAGCGTCTGCGTCGGCATCCAGACCGTCAGCTTGCCCGACGGGTTGTACTCCGCCACGCTGCCGATCGGCTCGATCGCCGCGTGCCACTGCGGCGTGCTCTTGAACGTATCCTCGACCACCACGTCGGAGCGCGCGAACGCCTCCGCCACGTCGCCCCGCTCCACGTCGATCAGCAGCGCGACGTTGCCCGGCTTGTCGGCGTGGATCAGCACCGCGTCGTCGGCCAGCGCGTCGTCCGGGTCGAAGTAGGCCGGCAGCTCCTCGTACTCGACCTCGATCAGCCCCAGCGCCTCCTCGGCGGCCTCGGCGTCGAGCGCGGCCACCGCGGCCACCTCCTCGCCCACGTACCGCACCTTGTCGATGGCGAGGATCGGCTGGTCCTGCACGAACGCGCCCCAGGTGCGCTTGGGCGTATCCTCGGCGGTGACTACGGCCCGCACCCCGGGCACCTTCCGCGCGCGGCTCGTGTCGATGCGCACGATGCGGGCGTGGGGCAGCGGGCTGCGCAGCACGCGACCGGTCAGCATGCCCGGCAGCGCGAGGTCGGCCACGTACTTGCCGACGCCCGTCACCTTCTCGTAGCCGTCAACCCGCTCGACACGCTGGCCGACGACGTCGAACTCGCGCTTCTCGGGGGCGGTGAGCGTCATACTGTCGCCTCCTGCCCGACGCACGCCATGATCGAGTCCATGATCTTGTAGTAGCCGGTGCAGCGGCAGAGGTTCCCGGTCATCCACTCGACCACTTCCGCGCGGCTGGGGTTCGGGTTGTGGTCGAGCAGCGCCTTCGCGGCCATGATCTGACCCGGCGTACAGATGCCGCACTGGAAGCCGCCGTGCTCGATGAACGCCCGCTGCAAGGGGTGGAGCCGCTCGCCGAGCGCCAGGCCCTCGATGGTCGTCACGTCGCGGCCCTGGGCGTTTACGGCCAGGGCCAGGCAGGCGCTAATCATCTCGCCGTCCAGCAGCACCGTGCAGGCGCCGCACACGCCGATGCTGCAGCCCTCCTTGGTGCCCGTGAGCCCCAGGTCCTCGCGCAGGACGTCGATCAGGCGCCGGTTCGGCTCGACGTCGAGGCGGTAGGCGTCCCCATTGACCGTAAACTCGACGGTGCGCTTCATCGACCCCCCTCGCCGCTGCACAGGAAGTTAGCGCGCGCCAGCCCCGGTCGCTACGTGAATGCGGTCGGAGACGGAGCCATCCCGGCGCGCCGCTCCAGCGCCAGCGCTCAGCGGCCAGCCCCGTGCGATTATACCGCACTCGTCAGAACCGCCCCGTCCTCTCCGAGCGCCGGGGCTCTGCCGCTCGGCTACTGAATGACCTCGGTCGCCTGGAGCAGCACGTGTTGCGGCATGGTGAGGCCCAGGGCCCGAGCGGCCCTGAGGTTGAGTACAAAATCGAACTCGCGGGGCTCCTCAATAGGCAAGTCCGCCGGGCTTGCACCTTGGAGGATCTTCTGCACGTGGGTGGCCGCCTGCCGATAGAGGGTCGTGAGGCGCGGACCGTACGCCATCAGGCCCCCAGCCTCCGCGAACTCGCTCAGGCCGTACATCGCCGGCAGTTGCCTTTCGGCCGCGAGGTCCACGATCCGCTGGCGGTTATCCAGGCTGAAGGCATGCGCGAAGGTAATCAGGCCGTCGGCCTGTTCCCGCGCCATGGCCGCGAAGGCCTCCCGCAGCTCGTCGGGCTCACGTACCTGGACCGATCGTACCTCGACGCCTAGTTGCTGCGCGGCGCTCTGCGTCTCTGCCAGCTCGGGTACGGAGGCTAATTCCGTGGGGTTCGACAAGGTGACGACGCGTGAGAGCCCGGATACCACCTCCTTGAGCAGCTGGAGCCGCTTGCCCGCCAGGTCAGTGGCCATATAGGTCAAGCCCGTAACGTTTCCCCCAGGGCGGGCGTAGCTGGCCACAAGCCCCAATCGCACCAGGTCCCCGCTGAACAGGACGACGACGGGGATGGTCGTCGTGCGGGACATGGTCGCGAGGAGAGCACTTCCCGATCCCACCACGATTATTTGGACGGGCAACTGGACTAATTCGGCCACGAGCGCCGGCAGCTGCTCCCGCTCTCCGTAGCGCCACTCGACGAGGAGATTCTGCCCGTCAGTGTAGCCCAGATCGCGCAAGCCGCTCCGGAAGGCTTCCACGCGCCGTGCGTTCACAGGATCCGTGGCGGAGCCAGCCGACAAATAGCCAATGCGGGGCGTACCCGGTTGCGCCTGCCAGGGTAGGCGTCCACACCCCGCCAATAGCTCCAGCCCGGCCACACTCGCGGCTTGCATAAATCGGCGGCGGCTGACCTGGTGTCCACAAGATTCCGCGGCCATCCTTTCTCCTCAATCGGGTGATGCCGGACGCCAGTATACGCCATCGGATTTCGGTCCGCTGTCACCCGCATGGCAGTTGGCTGCTCGTTCCCTGGCAAAGCTCGGGCCAACCAAACTCTACTGCCGCTGCAACTGGACGCCGGTGGAAGGGACTATCTGGCGACGCGTGTGTGAGGTTAGATCACTCCCCCGCGTAGCGCGCGAGCAGCCCCGGCAGGTCGAAGGCGAGCTTGGAGTTGGCGACGACCGCGTCGGCGCCCGCCGCCTGCGCGGCCGCGCGCGCCGCCTCGTCGAGGTGCGGGCCGAAGGCGACGACGGGCACGGCGCGCGTCGTCGCATCGTCTTTCAGCGCACGAATGGTCGTTGGCACGTCGGTCCCGCGCGCCGCGAGGTCGAGGAGCATCAGACGGGGACGATCCGTGCGGGCGCGCTCCAGCAGCGCGGCCGCGTTCGGCGCAAAGCCGGGCAAGTAGCCGAGGCGCTCCAGCACCTGCTCGATCTGCGTCGCGAACATCAGGTCGGGCACCAGCGCCAGCACCAGTCTTTCGGCCACGGCTCCCCCGGTCCGGGCCTGTCGTCACCCGGACGCGCGATTATAGCCCCACCGCGGCGGCCGGGCGCTCGCGCCGACTGGTGCCGCGTCGAGTCCGATGCCACGTATACTCCCTTACGGGAGGGCCTATGCAGCAGCGTTCGCCGACCGCGGTGTGGCTGGGCCGGCTCGCGCCCGGCGCCGAGGCGGAGCAGGCGACGTTTCTCGCCATGCTGCGTGACTCCGCGACGCGGCGGCGCCTGCGCGAGAACTACCACCTGACCGGCTACCGGCTGGAGGCGGACGGCGACCGGCTACGGGTCACCTTCAGCGGCGAGACGCCGGCCGCGCTGGCGAACTTCCTGAAGGCGCATCGCCTGTGGCCCAGCTTCTGGCGCTACGAGGGCCGCGGCGAGGTCGAGCCGCCCGGCCACGGCGGCCGTACCGTCCTCTTCGATCTCGATGCGTAGCCGCCGCTATGCTGGTCTCTGAGCCGGGGGTGTAGGTGGGGCGCAGCCCCATCCACACCCCCGGCTTGATCCAATGCTTAGTAGGTCGAGACGTTGATCTCGACTAGCTCTCCGGTCGCCTTGTAGATGATGCGCTCGCAGACGTTGGTCACGCGGTCGGCGATACGCTCCAGATTGTGGCTGACCCACATCAGCCAGGTTGCCCGGTCCACGTCGCGGGGATTCTCGATCATCTGCCGAATGAGCTCGTGGTACACACCGTCGTACAGGGCGTCGACGGCGTCGTCCTCGTCGGCGATGGCCCGCGCCGCATCGGTGTCCAGCACGACCAGGGCGTCGAGGCTGCGGCGCAGCATGGCGCGCCCGCGCTCGGCCATGCGCGGGATGTCGGGCAGCGACGCCAGCAGCGGGGGCTCCTGGTGCATCAGCGTGATCTTGGCGATGCCCACCGCGTAGTCCCCAATGCGCTCCAGGTCCACCACGATGCTGAGCATGGCCACGATCGAGCGAAGGTCGGACGCCATCGGCTGCTGCGTGGCGATGAGATGAATGCCCTGCTCCTCGATCTGAAACCGCTTGCGGTTGACAATCTGGTCGTCGCGGACGACGCTTCGGGCCAGGTCGAAGTCGTGGCGAACGAGGCTCTCCATCGCCCGGCCCACCGCCTTGTCGACCATGCTGCCCAGCAACAGCACCTGGTCTTGCAGGTTCTGAAGCTCTAGATGATACCCTTGGCGTGGCACGATAGCGCTCCTGTCCCAACCACGGGTCGCCGAGCGCGTCGGCTTCCGGGCCGCCCGCCGCAGCCGCCGCGCGGCCGGCGCCGTCGGCGCCTCTCAGCCGAAGCGGCCAGTGATGTAATCCTCGGTCCGTCGGTCCCGCGGAGCTGTGAACAGGCTGTCCGTACGGCCATACTCGATCAGCTCCCCAACGCGGTCCTCGCCGGCCAGGAAGAACGCCGTGTAGTCCGACACCCGCGATGCCTGTTGCATGTTATGGGTCACGATGACGATCGTGTAGCGGTCCTTCAGCGCCTCCATTAGCTCTTCGATCTTGTACGTCGCCACCGGGTCGAGCGCCGAGCACGGCTCGTCCATCAGGAGCACTTCCGGCTCCACCGCCAGCGCCCGCGCGAGACAGAGCCGCTGCTGCTGTCCGCCGGACAGCGAGGCGCCCGACTGCCGCAGTTTCCCCTTCACCTCGTCCCACAGCCCCACGGCGCGCAGGCTCTCCTCCACCACGGTGTCCAGATCGCGCCCCCGCGCTTCGCCGCTCAGGCGGAGGCCCGCGACCACGTTGTCGTAGATGGACATCATCGGAAACGGATTGGGCTTCTGGAAGACCATGCCGATGCGGCGCCGCACACGGACCGCGTCGACGCCGGGCGCGTACACGTCCGCGTCGTCCAGCAGCACCCGCCCCTCCACACGGGCGCCCCGGACGACCTCGTGCATCCGGTTGAGACAACGCAGCGCCGTGGACTTCCCACAGCCGGAGGGCCCGATGATGGCCGTCACGCAGTTGGCCGGGACGCGCAAGCTCACGTCGCGGATCGCCTGGTGGGCGCCGTACCAGGCCGACAGGCGTTCGATGCGCAGCGCCGGCGCCGGCGCGGGGGTCACGCCGGTCTCGTCGGTCTCTGCGGTCGCTTGCATACCTTCTCCCTCCCGCATGCTGCCAGGGAGGCGCCGTCACCATCGCGCCCGGCCGGTCACCGCGCGGGCGGCGAGGCTGAGGCAGCCGACCACCAGCACGAGAATCAGCGCGCTCCCCCATGCCTTCGTGTGCCAGTCGTCGTAGGGCGAGACGGCATACGTGTAAATCTGAACCGGCAGCGCCGCCATCGGCCCGAGCAGATTGAAGCTGAAGAACTGGTTGCCCAGCGCGGTGAGCAGCAGCGGCGCCGTCTCGCCGCCCGCCCGCGCCAGCGACAGCGCCACGCCCGTGATGACGCCCACACGCGCCGTGGGCAGCACGACGCCCAGGATCGTGCGCCAGCGGGGCACCCCCAGCGCGAGCGCGCTCTCGCGCAGCGCGTCGGGCACCAGCCGCAGGATCTCCTCCACGCTGCGCGTCATTATCGGCACCATGATGATCGCCAGGGCCACAGCGCCGGCCAGGCCCGAGTACTGGCCTACCACGTGGCGGACTAGCAGCGCCCACACGAACACCCCGACGACGATGGACGGCAGCCCCGCCAGCAGGTCCACCACCAGCCGCACGAGCCGCGCGAACGCCCCCCGCCCAAACTCCGCGAGGTAGATGGCCGTGCCGATCCCGAGCGGCACGCTGAGCAGCGCCGCGACGAGCAGCATGATCAGCGTGCCGAGGATGGCCGGCGCCACCCCGCCGCCGACCTCCCCGTAGGGCCGTGGCCGCTCGGTGAAGAACGGCAGGTTGAGGGCCGGTAGCCCCTGCCACGCGACGTAGCCGAGTATCAGGACGAGCACGAGGCTGCTCAGCGCGGCCGCGGCGGCGATCAGGCCCGTGGCCGCCGCGTTGACGATGCGCCGCCGCCGCTCGCCCGGCGCCGCCGCGCTCAGCCGTCGCCGCGCGACAGCCGCGCCCGCGGCGCCCGCTCCCACCGCCATCCTGCCTCCTACACTGCCACGTCGACGCCAACGCTCCGCACGAAGCGCCAGACCAGCACGCGCGCCAGCAGGTTCACCAGCGTCGAGACGAGCAGCAGCGCCAGCGCGACCTCGACGATCGCGCTAAAGTAGATCTCCTTGTCGGCCTCGGTGAACTGGTTGGCGATCGCGCTGGCCATCGTGTAGCCGGGCGTGAACAGCGACGCGCTAATCGCGCTCGAGCTGTTCCCCACCACCATCGTCACGGCCATCGTCTCCCCCAGCGCCCGCGCCAGGCCTAGCCCGGCGGCGCCCGCGATGCCCCCCTGCGCGTAGGGCAGCACCGCGTTCCTGACGACCTCCCACTTGGTCGCCCCCAGCGCGACCATCCCCTCCCGCTGGGTGTCGGGCACCGCGCGGAACACCTCACGCGTGATCGCCATGACCGTTGGCAGGATCATGACCGCCAGGATCACCCCGCCGACCAGCAGGTCGCGTCCCAGGATCGGGCCCGCGAACAGCGCGCCCAGTACCGGCACCTGGCCCGCCGAGCGCTGGAGCGCGGGCTCGACCGTGTAGCGCATCGCGGGCGCGAGCACGAAGAACCCCCACAGCCCGTAGATGATGCTGGGGACGACGGCCAGCAGCTCCACGACGAACGAGACCGGATCGCCCAGCCAGCGCGGCGCGTACTCGGCCACGAACAGCGCCGCGCCCACGCCTAGCGGCGTGGCGATCAGTAGCGCTACCGCCGACGTCACGAGCGTGCCGTAGATCAGGTGCGCCGCGCCGAAGCGCTCGAAGACGGGGTCCCAGGTGGTCGTCGTCAAGAACCCGACGCCGAACCGGCCCATCGCCGGCGCGGCGTAAGCAGCCAGCAGCGCCACCAGCGCTGCGAACGTCAGCACCGCACCGGCGGCAGTCGCCACCGTGGCCGCGCTGAACCAGCGGTCCGCCGCTCCCCCGCCGCCCCCAGCGAGACGGTCGCCACTGCCAGGCCCCCCTCCCCCGGCGCGGCTTTCGACGGAGTTGCTGCCCACGGCAGCCAGGTCTTTCGAGTCGGCAAGCCCCGGATCGTTTCGGGTCATCGGGGCGCCCTAGCTGGCCCCGAGGGCGGGCAGCCCGTCGCCCGTGATCGCTTCGATCTTCGCCTCGGCCTTCTGCACGATCGCTGCGGGCAGCGGCGCGTAGCCGAGGTCGGCGCAGTACTGCTGTCCCTCGTGGATCTCCCACCAGAGCAGCTTGGCCAGCGCCGCGGCCTTCGCTCGGTCGGTCATGTTCTGATAGACGAGCTGGTAGGTGAAGCCCGCGATCGGGTAGGCGTCGTCCCCCGCCGCGTCCACGATCGACACGCGCAGGTCGTCGGGAATCGTCTCGGCCACCCCGGCCGCCGCAGCCGTGGTCGAGGCGACGGACGGCTCGACGAACTGGCCGGCGCGGTTCTTGAGCTGCGCCACGCCCAGCTTGTTCTGGAGAGCGTAGATCAGTTCGACGTACCCGAGCGAGTAGTCGTTCTGCTTGACCTCGCCGGCCACCCCCTCGTTGCCCTTGCCCCCCAGTCCAACCGGCCAGTTTACGGACGTGCTGGTGCCCACCCGCTGCCGCCACGCCGGGCTCACCGCGCTCAGGTAGTCCGTGAAGATCGCGGTCGTGCCCGATCCGTCCGACCGGTGCACCACTGCAATGCTCTTGTCCACCGGCGCGAGCGCCGCGTTGTCGGCGACCAACCGCGGGTCGTTCCACCGCGTGATCTCGCCCAGGTAGATGCCGGCCAGCGTGTCGGCCGTCAGCTTGAGCGAGCCGTTGTAGCCGGGCAGGTTGTACGTCACGACGACCGAACCGAGGGTCATCGGGATGTGCAGCAGCGCGCCGCCCTTCGCGTCCTTGAGCTGCTCGTCGGTGAGCGGCGCGTCGCTCGCGCCGAAATCGACGGTCTCGTCCGAGATGCTCTTGATCCCGCCGCCCGAGCCAATCGCCTGGTAGTTCACCTGGACGCCGGCCGCCTTGTCGTACTCGTCGAACCACTTGGAGTAGAGCACCGCGGGGAAGGTGGCGCCCGCGCCGGTGAGCGCCCGCGCCTCGCCCGCGGTCGGCTGCGCGCCCTGGCTGCTCTGGCTCGTCGAGGCGCCGCCAGTGGGCGTTCTGGCCGGGCCGCACGCCGCTGCCGCCAGCAATCCCAGGGCCAGGAGTGTCGCGCCGAGCGCCGGCGCCCTGCCGCATCGCTTGGTCATTCGCAATCTCCCTTCTCTCATCGTTCACCGGAAGTCTAGAGAGCGGATATGAGGAGACTGCGAGCGAGTTGTAAGTGGTCTGTAAATGCCCCGGCCGGCCCCGCTATCTTTGCTCGGTGCCGGCGCCTGAGCCGGTTGTGGTGGCGTCCGCAAGCGCTGCGGGGCACGCGGGCAGGCTGATGTGGATGGTGGTGCCGCGCCCGGGGCCGTCGCTCTCCGCCCAGATCGCGCCGCCGTGTAGCTGGACGGTGTGCTTGGCGATGGCGAGCCCGAGCCCGGTCCCGCCCGCTGGCGCAGCGCCCGCCTGGCCGCGCGCCGGCGCGCGCCGGCCGGCCTTGAAGAATCGCTCGAAGATGCGGGGCAACTCGTCGGGCGCCAGCCCCACCCCGCTGTCCGCGACCGACAGCCGCACGCCGGCGCCCTCGCGCGCGGCGCGCACGACGATCTCGCCCCCGGGCGGCGTGAACTTCACCGCGTTGTGCAGTACGCCGGCGAGCACCTGGCCCATGCGCTCGGCGTCCACGTCCACCGGCGGCAACTCCGCGGCCGCCTCGGCCCGCAGCGCGACGCCCGCGCGCTCGGCGAGCGGCGCGAGCCGCCGCGCGGCCTGCTCCACCAGCCGCGCCGGGTCCGCCGGCTCGCGGACGAGCCGCGCGCGGCCCGATTCGAGCCGCGACAGCTCCAGTAGCTCCTCCACCAGCTGGTGCAGGCCGTCGACCTCGTTCTCGATGCGGTCCACGAAGTCGCGCGCTGCCTCGGCGTCCTCGATGGCGCCGTCTTGCAGCGTCTCTACCATCGCCTGGATGGCGGCGATCGGGGTCCGTAGCTCGTGGGAGACGTTGGCGACGAAGTCGCGCCGCACGGTCTCCAGCCGCCGTAGCTCCGTCAGGTCTTGTAAGACGAGCAGCGTCTGCCGCTCGTCCGGCGGGCCGAAGCGCGTGACGGCCGCGCGCACGAAGCGGGGCGGCTGCTGCCACTCCAGGAACGCGGTGGTCACCCGCGGCAGCCCCTCCATCCCCCGCGCGCGCTCCACCAGCGCCACTAGCTCGTGATCGCGCAGCGCTTCCGCCGCCGTCCGGCCCGGCGCTTGCTGCGACGGTACGCCGACGATCTGCGCGGCTGGCGGGTTCAGCCGCTCGATGCGCCCCCGGCCGTCGATCAGCACTACCCCGTCGGCCAGGTTGCTGAGCACCGCATCCAGCCGGTCGCGCTCCGCCCCCACCCGCTCCAGACTGTGCTGCACCGCCCGCGTCAAGCGGTCCAGCGTGCCGGCCAGCTGCGATACCTCGCGCGCCGACCCCCTGTCGGATGTGTACCGCCAGCGGTCCGACGCCGGGGCATCCAGTGGGCCCGCGCCCGCTTCGCGGTGCAGCGCCGCGGCGGTGGCTGCCCGGGTCGGGTCGTCGGCCACCGCTGCGGCCAGGCGGCTGAGCCGGGCCAGCGGCAAGGAGATCGTGCGCGCGGCCAGGAGGCCGACCAGCACGGCCAGGAGCCCGGCGCCGCCCGCGGCCAGTAGGATGGCGCGGGTGAGCGTGTCCACCAGCCGGTTCACGTCGGCCAGCGGCAGCGCGGCGCGGGCCACGCCGATAACCGTGTCGCCGACGCGAATCGGCACGGCGACGTACAGCATCGGGTAGCCGACCGTCTCGCTCAGGTGCTCGTCTACCCCGTGTCCCTGCGCCAGCGCCTGCTGGAACTCGCGTCGGCTGGCGTGGTTGCCGACCTCGGCCAGCTCCTGGTGCGACTCGCCCACCACGGTGCCGTCGAGGGCGATTAGCGTGATGCGCGTCTCGGCCTGCGCGCCCAGCCGCTTCGCCAGCCGGTCCCAGGCGGGGTCTGGGGCGAGCAGCGGCGGCGCGCTGGGCGGCCGCGCGGCTTGCAGCGTGGCTACGTAGTCGGCCACGATCTGCGCCTCATCCCCGAGGCGCCCTTCGAGGGTCGCGACCTGCTGTGCCCGGGCGATTCGGGGCACGACGGCCGCCAGCGGCAGCATGGCGACGAGGATCACGCCCACCAGCGCGACGGTCAGCTGCACGCGCAGCGGCTGACGGCCGCGCCCGGCCTCGCTGTCGCTGGCCCGCGGCGGCCGCACGGTTAGCCCTCCGCGCTCGGCTCGCGGAAGCGGTAGCCCACCCCCCATACGGTCTCGATCCACCGCGAGTCCTCGGCCCGGTCGCCCAGCTTCGTACGCAGGCTCCGCACGTGGACGTCGACTGTGCGGGTGTCGCCCGCGTAGTCGTAGCCCCAGACGTTCGTGAGCAGTTGGGCGCGCGAGAACACCTGCCCGGGGTGGCGGGCGAGGAACGCCAGCAAGTCGAACTCGCGGGGCTTGAGGGTCACGGCTGTCCCGTCCACCTCGACCCGGCGACGGCCTGGCTGCACGGTCAGCCCGTTCGCGCCCACCTGCTCGGGCGTCGTGGGCTGTCGCAGCGCCCGATCCAGCTCGGCCCGGCGGAGTATCGCCCGAACGCGCGCCACCAGCTCGCGCATCGAAAACGGCTTGGCCAGGTAGTCGTCTGCGCCGACTTCCAGGCCGACCACGCGGTCGATCTCCGTGTCCCGGGCCGTGAGCATCAGGATCGGCACAGCGCTCTGCTGCCGCAGCCGGCGGCTTACCTCCAGCCCGTCGATGCCCGGCAGCATCAGGTCCAGCACCACGAGGTCGGGGGGCTGGCTCGCTGCGGCCGCCAGCGCTGCCTCTCCGTCGGCGGCCTGCACCACCTCGTACCCCTCGCGGCGCAGGTTGTAGCCCACCGTGTGCCGCAGGTTCGGCTCGTCGTCCACGATCAGTATGCGGGCCATGTTAGCGCAGCGCCGGTCCGCCGATGAGAAGTACGATCGAGTGCAGCGCCCAGCCGAGCAGGATGCAGGCCGGAATCGTCAGCACCCACGCGGTGACGATGTTGCCGGCTACACCCCAGCGCACGGCCGACAGGCGTCGGGTGGCGCCGACGCCGAGGATCGCCGCGCTGATGGCGTGCGTCGTCGAGATCGGGATGCCCAGCCGGCTCGCCACCTCGATCACCGTGGCCGCCGCGGTCTCCGCGGCAAAGCCGTGGATCGGCCGCAGCTCTACCACTTTCAGGCCCATCGTGCGGATGATGCGCCAGCCCCCGATCATGGTGCCCAGAGCCATCGATATCGCCGCGGCCACGATCACCCAGAACGGCACCTCCCATTGGGCGCCGGTCCAGCCATAGTAGCTGGCGAGCGCCATCGTGATGACGCCCATCGTCTTCTGCGCGTCGTTCGAGCCGTGCGAGTAGGCCATGTATGCCGCGGAGAGCAGTTGCGCCTTCCCGAAGAACCGCGTGACGGCCGCCGGCGCCTGGTGGGCGAAGATGTTGAGCAGCAGCAGCATCACCAGGAACGCGCCGGCGAAACCAAGCACCGGGGAGAACACCAGCCCCTCGAGCACCTTGCTCACGCCGCCCACGTCGATGATCCCCCAGCCGCCGACCGCGATGCCCGCGCCCACGATGCTGAACACGAGTGCGTGGCTCGAGCTGGACGGGATGCCATACCACCAGGTGATCAGGTCCCAGATGATCGCGCCGATCAGCGCCGTCAGTACGAGGTGTTGCGTGGCCTGTTCGGGGGGGATGATGCCTTTGCCCACGGTGCTCGCCACGGCCGTGCCGGTGAGCGCGCCGACGAAGTTCAGCACGCCGGCCATGAGGACTGCCTGCGCCGGGGACAACACGCGCGTGGCGACCGACGTGGCGATGGCGTTCGCCGTGTCGTGAAAGCCGTTGATGAAGTCGAACACCAATCCGACCACCACGATCACGACGAGCAGGACGAACGCGGTATCGCCCATCGCTCAGGCGTTCTTCAGCACGATGGCCTCGAGGACGTTGGCCACGTCCTCGGCGCGGTCAGTAGCCGTCTCTAGCAGCTCGTACACCTCGCGCCATTTCAGGCGGTCCACCAGCTGCCCCAGGTCGGCCAGGTCGTCGTAGAGTGTGCTCAGCGCCGCCTCCAGCAGACGGTCGCCCTCGTTCTCCAGCCGGTTGATCTCGACCAGATAGTCGTGGATGCCCGCCATTTCGCTCTTCTGACGCAGCAGCGGCATGGCGCGGTCGATCGCCTCGGCTTGCTGCAGGATGATCCGCGCCAGATCGCGCGCCAGCGGGGTGGAGGTCCGGATGTTGAACAGCACCGCGCGTGTCAGCGCGGCTTCCATGAAGTCGACGACGTCGTCGAGCGCGTGCGCTAGTCCGGCGATGTCCTCGCGGTCCAGGGGCGTCACGAAGGTGCGGTTGAGCGCCGCCATCACCTGGTGCGTGACCTCGTCCGCCCAGTGCTCCACCTCCGTGAGGTGGGCGCGCTGAGTGTCCAGCGTGTCGGGGTTCTCCAGCGCCAGCAGGAGCGCCTTGCCGCCCTCGACGAGGTTGTGGGCGTTGCGCTCGAAAAGGTCGAAGAAGCGCTCCTCGCGGGGAAAGAGCCCAAGCCGGCCGAGGACCATCGTCACCTCCTGGAGGTTGGGCCACTTGGACCGGCCACGGATCGACGCACAGCGGCCGCGGGAGCGCCCGTGGCCGACGCATCCCCTCTATGTTACCACCCGGCCCCGCGCCGCTCCCCGGCCCGACGCGGCTGTGGCGCCGCCAAACGCAAAGCGCGGGAGTCGCTGCCGACTCCCGCGCTGCACGCGCCAGATCATTGCGTCCCCGGCAAGCCGCGGGGCGCTGCGCGCCCAACGCCCCACCCTTCGCTAGTGGCTGTCTGCTAGTTGAGCTGCGAGAGCGCGCCGGCCAGCGCGGCGATCTGGACCGGATCGAGGAAGGGATTGCCCTGCCGCCCGTCGTCCGTCGCCACCGGCGGCGTATCGATCAGCGCCACCGAGTCACCCGTCGTAATCTGCACCGTTACGAACGGGGGCAGGTTGCCGGACCCGCCGCCCTGCTGGTTGCCGGGCGGATTGGCGCCCGGGCCGCTGCGGGTGGGGCCGCCCGAGCCCCCACTGGGCGGCGTGATCTGGTAGAGGACGCCCTGCGCGCCGCCGGGCACCTGCACGGGCTGCTGCTGCACCCCGGGCGCCTGCGAGATCGGCGGGATCCCCGACTGGCGCTGCAGGTCCTCGAACTGCTGCCGCGGCATCTGGCGGATCAGCACGTAAGGCCGCGCCGTATCGTCCCGGCTGCCGTAGGCCAGCAAGACCATCTTCGGCATGTTCGGCAGATTCGTGACCTGGATGTCGTTCAGCACCAGCGACGGCTGACGCTGGCCCCGCGCGTCCGTGAAGCCGCGCGGCAGCTCCCGGCCCAGCCAGAACACGGTGAAGCCGATCTGCCGCGCCCGGTCCAGCTCCTGGTCGGTGCTGGCGACCATGTTCTGCACTGCCTGGAGCGAGAGCGTGTCCGCCGGCACCGAGCTGCGATCGACCAGCGTGGGGTTGTCATACGTCGCGCTGCGGAAGCTGACCTCGTTGCCCCCGTCGGTCCCCCGCTGCGTCTCCTGAATCGGCATGCCCGTGGTCGGGTCGATCCACAGGTTGTATTCCTGGTTGATGCTGACGGTCCGCATATCCGGCTGCTGGCCGCCCTGTTGCCCACCCTGCTGGCCGCCCGGCTGCACCACGGGCACCTGCTGGGTGATCGTCATCGTGTAGGTCAGCTTCGTGGCGTTCCGGCCGCCCACCTGGTCGCTGCTCGTCGTCACGTCCTTGTCCGGGTCCACCTGGCCCGCCTGGTACGCGGCGATCAGGCTCGGCGCCAGCACGCTGAAGGCCGGGTTCTTGACCTGGCCCCGCGCGTCGTCGGGCACGTTGATGTTCGCTACCTTGTTGCTGATCGCGTCGAACACCGCCACGTCCCAGTTGTCGACGCCAGTCACGCCGATCAGCGCGTTGTCGCGGCGCAGCTCGAAGCGCCCCTTGCGCTGCTCCGGATCGATGTACACCGTCCCGGTGCTCGTAAGATCGTTGGCTCCCTGCGCCCGCTCCGTGATGTTGAGCTGGCTCCGGAAGACCTTCCCCGGCTGCGACATCGCGTTGCTGACCTGCTCCAGCGCCGCTCGCGCCTGGTCGTCAGCGCTGGGCGCGGCGGCCGCACGCGACCCCGGACCGAGGAGCGTGCTGCCCGCCAGCATTAGACTTAACGCCAGTACGGCTCGCCGCCGTACCGGTACTCGGGACCAACCCATCCACTTCCTCCCGTATCTGCTCGGACGAGCGCAGGCGTCCGCCCGACTCGCTTCCCTCCTGGCCCGCGCCCGGGTCCGGGCGCCGGGGGTTATTTTACGCCGGCCAGGCGCCGCCGGGCGACATTTGTGATGCGATTGCGAGTCTACCGCGCCCCGGCGCGGGCAGGCCCCCTTCCCTGAGAGGGAAGGGGGCTTGCCCACTGCGTCGGTCCCGGCGCACCCACCCTCCCCCCGTCCTCACCCAGGGAAGCCCAGTACCTGTGGCCGCGGGCGCCGCGCATCCTGCGTCGAGCTTGCTCGGCGCCGCACGGCGTCCTCCCCCCTTTCTTCGGACGGAAGGGGGGACGGGGGGTAGGTCACCCCAGCCTCAGAACCGCTCGGCGATCACCTTCGGCTGCAGGAACTGCAACAGGTGCTCCGGCCCGCCCGCCTTCGCGTCCGTCCCGCTCATGTCGAAGCCGCCGAACGGCTGCGCGCCCACTAGCGCGCCCGTGCACTTGCGGTTGAAGTACAGGTTGCCCACGTGGAACTCGCGGCGCGCGTACTCCAGGTGCGCCCGGTCGCGGCTGTAGACGGCCCCCGTCAGCCCGTACATCGTGTCGTTCGCGAGGCCGATCGCGCGCTCGTAGCTGGGCGCCCGCAGGAAGGCGACCACCGGCCCGAAGATCTCCTCCTGCGCGATCCGCGCGTCCGACCGCACGTCCGCGAAGACCGTCGGCTGCACGTAGTAGCCCGCCGGATCGCCCGGCTCGCCGCCGCAGACCAGGCGCCCCTCCCCGCGCCCCACGCCGATGTAGTCCAGCACCTTCTCGTACTGGCCGCGGTCCACCAGCGCCGCGACGTTCGTCTCGGGGTCCGCCGCCGGGCCGACCCGCAGCGCCCAGGTCCGTTCGGCTACCTGCTCCAGCAGCCGGTCGTGGACCTCCGCGAGCGCCACGACCCGCGAGCAGGCCGAGCACTTCTGGCCCTGGAACCCGTAGGCGCTCGCGACGATCCCCGCCGCGGCCGCCTCCAGGTCGGCCGTCGTGTCCACCACGATCGCGTTCTTGCCGCCCATCTCGGCCACGACGCGCTTCAGCCACCGCTGCCCCGAGCCCACGCGGGCCGCGCGCTCGTAGATGTGGACACCCACCTCCCGCGAGCCGGTGAAGCTCACGAAGCGGGTGCGCGGGTGCTCGACCAGTAAGTCGCCGACCTCCGCGCCCGGGCCAGGCAGGTAGTTCACCACGCCCGGCGGCAGCCCCGCCTCCGTCAGCAGCGCGACGAGACGCGCCGCCACCAGCGGCGACAGGCTCGCCGGCTTCAGCACCACGGTGTTCCCCGCCACGATCGCCGCGGCCGTCATCCCGGTCGTGATCGCCAGCGGGAAGTTCCACGGCGGGATGACCACCCCGGCGCCCAGCGGCTCGTAGACCTGCTCGTTCTCCTCGCCCGCGACGGGGGGAAGGGCCGGCGGCACGGCCAGCCGCACCATCTCGCGGCCGTAGTACTCCAGGAAGTCGATAGCCTCGGCCGTGTCGGCGTCCGCCTCCGCCCAGGTCTTGGCGACCTCATAGACCATCAGCGCGGAAAACTCGTGCTTCCGCCGCCGCAGCAGCGCCGCGGCCTGCCAGAGAATACGGGCGCGCGCCGCGGGCGCCGTCCGCGCCCAGTCCAGGTAGGCGTCCCAGGCGGCGCTTAGCGCGCGCTCGGCCAGCGCCCGCGTGCCGCGCGCCACGCGCCCCACGCGGCGATCGTGCTGACAGGGATCGAAGGAGTTGATCCACTCGCCGCTGTAAACCGGCTCGCCGCCGATGAGGAGCGGGTATTCGGCGTCGAAGTGGTCGGCCACCCGTCGCAGCGCGGCCTGAAACGCCGCGCGCTCGGCCGGCTGGCTGAAATCCGTGAGCGGTTCATTCCGAAATGGCGTTAGCATCGGCGTGCCTCCTTGCACTGGCGCACCAGCCCCATCGCCGGCGCGCTGTCACCGAGTTCCAAGGGTATTGTACGGCGCGCCGCCCGCCTGGCCGTGCGGCTGGGACCCGGCATCCCCGCAGCTTGCGTGCCCGCCAATGGCCGCGAAGCCGCCTCTGGGCCGCGAGGCAGAGGGCACGAATCCTGCCACATGGCTCCCAGATGGGAACCCGGCGGAACGGCCGCCGGCCCCCGCTCAACTCCGGGGAAGGAGGACCAGCCAGCGATGATGGAAGGAACGCACCGCATGTCGCGCGCCGAAGCCGCCCGCAAGGGAGGGATCGCCGTCAGCTCCGATCGTCGGCACATGGCCGAGATCGGCCGCAAGGGCGGCCAGAGCGTCTCCCGGGACCGCGACCACATGGCTCGCATCGGCGAGAAGGGCGGCGCGGCCCGCCGCAGCCGCCATAACTAGCGCGCTGCGCTCGTTGGGGCCCCGCCGCCCGGGCCTACCCCAACCGGACGGCGGCCTCGCGCGCGGCCCGATCGGCTGCTGACGCGGCGGACGCGCTTCGGCGCGCCGCCGCGTCGTGTGCTAGAGTGCAGCGGAGCCTCCGACCGGGACGCGCGGGGAGCCAGGCGTGCATCGAGATGAGCCGAACCGCCGCCGCGAGGTCGCCGTAGGCGCGGCGCTCGCCGCCGGCCGACTGCTCCGGCAGCACTACGGCCGGCCCCAGCAGGTCGAGTACAAGGGCGAGATCGACCCGGTCACGGCGCTCGACCGCCAAGCCGAGACGCTCATCGTCACCCACATCCACGCCGCCTACCCCGACCACGCCATCCTCGCGGAGGAAGGCGGCGGCACGCCCGGCGCCGCCGACCACCGCTGGCTCGTCGATCCCATCGACGGCACCACCAACTACGCGCACGGCTACCCGGTCTTTGGCGTCTCCCTCGCCTACGAGCGCGCCGGCACGATCGTGCTTGGCGTCGTCTACGACCCGCTCCGCGAGGAGCTGTTCCTGGCGGAGGCCGGCGGCGGCGCGACGCTCAACGGCCGCCCTCTGCACGTCTCCACCACGCACACCCTCGCCCGCGGCCTTCTCAGCACCGGCTTTCCCTACGACCGGTCGCTCTATCCGGCCTCGCTCCGCCGCTGGGAAACGCTGCTCTGGCAAGCGCAGGCCGTGCGTCGCGGCGGCTCCGCCGCCCTCGACCTGTGCTACGTCGCGGCCGGACGCGCCGATGGCTACTGGGAGCAGCCCGTCCAGCCCTGGGACGTCGCCGCGGGCCTGCTGCTCGTGACGGAGGCCGGTGGCCAGGCCACGAGCTTCGCGGGCGGCCCGCCCGACGTCTACAGCGGCGCGCTCGTCGCCAGCAACGGCCGCATCCACGCCGAGCTGCTCGCCGCGCTCGCCGCCGCCGACGGCGACGCCGCTCCTCCGCTATCCTTGGGGGACACGCCCAATCCCTAGCCCGCCCCTCCGAGCGAGGGCCAGATGGAGGCTACCATGTCGCGTGCAATCGCCCTGGCGGCGCTGGCC
The DNA here is from genome assembly GCA_021325365.1 of Pseudomonadota bacterium. The sequence goes on along the minus strand of JAJPHF010000024.1, from coordinate 26,024 downwards.
GCCCTCCTGCTGACCGCTGGCCCCGCGCGGGCAACGTCCTCCGCAGACGGCGAGGCGCTGGCGGGCGGCAGGCAAGAAAGGGCGCCCGCTCGCCTGGCGCCCGCGGCCGGCGTGGCTGCGCCCCTGCCCCAATTGCCCGACGCCCCCGGCCCGCGCTCGGTCACGCTCAGCCACGGCTCGACGAGCCGCCAGGTGGTCCACATGAGCTTCGACGCCGGCGCCGATCGCGGCTACGCCGAGGCGATCCTCGACACGCTCCAGGCCGAGGGCGTGCCGGCGAGCTTCGGCATGACCGGCCAGTGGGCGCAGGCGAATCCCGACCTCGTGCAGCGCATGGTCGCCGAGGGCCACCAGCTCATCAACCACACCTGGGAGCACCGCTCCTGGACGGGTCTCTCGGATCACCGCGGCCACCAGACCGCCGCGCAGATCCAGGACACGCTCGACCGCACCGACGCGTTCCTAGTCGACCTGACCGGCCAAAGCACCAAGCCGTTCGTGCGCCCCCCCTACGGCGACTACGACAATGCCGCCCTGGAGGCGACCTACGCCGATGGCTACGGCTACAGCGTGATGTGGACCGTCGACTCCTGGGGCTGGCGAGGCATCCCCGCGACGCAAATCATCGAGCGCTGCCTGCGCCTCGCCGAGCCGGGCGCCATCATCCTGATGCACGTCGGCGTCGAGTCCCGCGATGGCCCGGCCCTCCAGTCCGTCATCAACGGCCTGCGCGACCGCGGCTACGGCTTCGTCAGCCTGCGCGACCTCTTCGAGTCGTAGTTAGCGCCCAGCCGACGCCAGCGCCGGCTCCTCCCGCGGGCGCCGCTCGGCGGCCCCCACGTCCTCGAACGCATGGACCGCGGGCGGCTCGAAGCCGTTGAAGCTCGACGCGTACGACAGCGTGTAGGCGCCGGCGTTTAGGAAGTACACCCGGTCCCCCACGCTCAGCTCCGGCAGCGACACGTCCGTGGCGATCGTGTCCACGCTGTCGCAGCTCGGGCCGGCCAGCACGTAGTGCCGCGGCGGCCCCGTGCGCTCGGTGCGGATCTGGTAGCGGAACCCCTGGATCGCCTCCAGCAGCGCGTTGAACACCCCAGCGTCCAGGTACAGCCACCGCTCCTTCCCGCGCGTCGCCTGCCCGATGACCGTGGCCACCAGCATCGCCGCGTCGCCCACCAGCGCGCGGCCGGGCTCCACGGTCAGCTCCAGCTCGTCGGCCGGGAACAGGCTGCGCACCACCCGCATGGTCTCCCGGCCGATCTCCTCGACCGACGGCACCGGGCGCGTGTGCCGCACCGGGAACCCGCCCCCCAGGCTCAGCATCTGGAGCGCGATCCCGTCCGCCGCCAGCTCCCGCCAGATCTCGTGACAGAGCATCAGCGCGCTCGACCAGCTCTCCTTGTCGAGGCACTGCGAGCCGACGTGGAACGTCAGCCCATACGGCTGCAAGCCAAACGCCCGCGCCTCCCGCAACAGCTGCACCGCGTCCGCGCCGCCCGCGCCGTACTTCTTGGCCAGCGGCCACTCGCTCCCGGAGTTGTCCACGGTCAGCCGGACGTACACTCGGCTCCCCGGCGCGTGGTGGGCCAGCTTGATCAGCTCCGCCCGCGAGTCCACCGCGAAGCGGTCCACCCCGGCGGCATACGCCGCCTGGATGAACGGCACGGCCTTGATCGGATTGCTCGACATGACACGGCTGGCGGGCACGCCCAGGTCGCGCACCGCCCGCAGCTCGACGTGCGACGATACCTCGAAGCCCGACCCGAGCGCCGCCAGCGTGCGCAGCACCTCGGGATGCGGGTTGGCCTTCACCGCGTAGTAGCAGTCGGCCTCGGGCAGCGCGGCGCGCAGGCGGCCGTAGGCTCGCCGCAGCGTCGCCCGGTCCAGGAGCAGGACGGGAGTGTCGAGCCCCCGGCTCATCTCCACCAAGCGTCGGCTGAAGCGCATGCGGTGTTCCCCCTTACCTCGTCAAGGGTGGTCGGCCGTGGCAGGGCATCCCGCACGGCAACGCGTCATCGAGAGACCATTAGTGCGGTAGGCTAAGTAGTGAAGGCCGCGGTCGGCGGCGCGCGCCCGGTCGGCGCGCGCGACACCCCGAGCCGCCCTACCTCCCGCGCCGGGCTCGCCCGGCCCGGCTGCCCAGGAGCCGCCCATGTCCATCTGGTTCGAGTTCGCCAACCGCCGCGGCGAGAACATCGCCCGGGCGGTCACGCAGGTCATCCTCCACCAGCAGACCCAGTTCCAGACGCTCGACGTGGTCGACACCGTCGCCTATGGCCGGGCGCTGTTCCTCGACGACAAGATCCAGTCCGCCGAGCGAGACGAGTTCATCTACCACGAGGCGCTGGTCCACCCGGCCATGATCCTCGCCGAGGCGCCCCGCACCGTGTTCATCGCCGGCGGCGGCGAGGGCGCCACCCTGCGCGAGGTGCTGCGCCATCGCTCCGTCGAGCGCGTCGTCATGGTCGACATCGACGCCGCCGCCGTCCAGGCCTGCCGCGACTACCTGCCCCAGTGGCAGCAGGGCGCCTACGACGATCCCCGCCTCACGCTGCTCCACGCCGACGCCCGCCAGACGCTCGCCGACAGCCAGGAGCAGTTCGACGCCGTAATCGTGGACATCACCGACCCGCTGGCCGGCGGCCCCTCCTACCGCCTGTTCACCCGCGAGTTCTACGAGCTGGTGGCCGCCCGCCTGAGCCCTCGCGGCGCCCTCGCCGTGCAGGCCGAGAGCACGGATATTGGCGTCTGGGACGCCCACCTGGCCGTCGTCCACACGGTGCGCCAGGTGTTCCCCCACGTCGCGCCGTACCGCGCGCACGTGCCCTCGTTCAGCGAGAGCTGGGGTTTCCTGGTGGCCTCGCAGACAACCGACGCGGCAACCCTCGGCCCGGCCGCCGTGGACGCCCGCCTCGCGGCCGCCGGGCTCGGCGACCTGCGCTTCTACGACGGCATCACGCACCAGGCGCTGTTCCACCTGCCGCGCCCGCTGCGCCAGGCCCAGGCCGCCTGGGACCGCACCATCACCGACGCCGCCCCCATCGTCCTCGACGTCTAACACCCAATCCGGCGGTAGAGTTCCCCTACTCCCTCTCCCCCTGGGAGAGGGCCGAGGTGAGGCCTTCCCTCGTCCTCCCCCTCTCCCTCAGGAGAGGGGGGCAGCGGGGTGAGGTCCGTCCCTCCCCCTCTCCCCCTGGGAGAGGGCCGGGGTGAGGGTCCGCCCCGCCCGCGGGTCAACCGCCGCCGGCCCGGGAGCCCTGCTCCCGGGCCGGCGGCCCTAGTCAGCCCCTGCCGCTACCGGCTCCTCGACCGGCGTGCCCTCGTCGAGGACGATGCCGCGAGTCATCTCCATCGACTCGATCCGCTCCGGCGCGAAGAACTCGCGCAGCACCGGAAGTGCCGCCGTCGGGTCCTTGCGCGCGCCGCAGGTGAAGATGTCGATGGCCGCGTAGCCGAGTTCGGGCCAGGTATGGATGTTGACGTGCGATTCCGCCAGCACCGCCACGCCCGTCACCCCGATCGGCTCGAACGGGTACACCCGCAGGTCGAGAAGGGTCACGTCGCACGCCGCGACTACCTCGCGCAGGGCCTGCTCGACCGCGTCGGGCGAGTTCAGGTTCCTGCAGCCCCACAGCTCGAGCACCAGGTGCCGTCCAACGCTTCGCACCGCGTTCACCTCCACCCGTGAATCGCCGCCGGTGGGCGGCAGCCGGCGCCGTGCCCGGTCGCCGACGGGACTATCACCCCCTTCGGTGCCCGCTCCCGCGCCGCACCTAACGGTGGCGGGAACCGGAGCACCGTGCGCGCGCCTGGCCCTCGGGAGAGCGCCGGGCGCATCGTCCAAGCGCGCGCTGCCCCGCGACGCGCCGCGTGGCGAGTCGGGACACGCGCAACCACGGCCAGAGGCCGGATGAGATCGGGGCCGCCTACGATTGGGGACGAGTCAGCAGCGACGGGGGGCGGCGTTAGCCCGCGGGGGGAAAGCCGCCTCGCTCCGTCCTCAGGGGTCCGCCAGTGCACTGCCAGTCCTCCCCGGTGCGCACGCGAGCGCGCGCGCAAGCTCAACACCTGGGGGCGAATCCGCCAACGCCCTACGCCGGATGGCTCCGGCGTGGTGCCAGGGACAGGCAGGGCTGTACGTCATCGTTGGTCCCCACGACAAAGCACCACCCCCAGGTGGCCCCGCGCCTGAGCGCGGCGCAGCGTGGATCGCACGCTGCGGGGTGTGTAGCCAACCCCAGAAAATGGTGCTGTGCGCGCCTCTATGGCCGCCCGTAAGCGGCTGCTGTCGGCAGCCCCCACGGGAGCATGGGCCCCCGGGACGCAGAAAGGAGTATAGCATACGCCGCCCCAAACCACCCGCCTTCCCCGCGCCCGGCTTGACGCCGCCGCGCGTCCTCCCCACAATCCCGGCGACGGCCGCGCGCCGGCGCAAGCGAGCGGCGCCGCGGATCGCCCGCGACCGGTTCGGGCGGCTCCCCATCGCCGGCCGGCCACTCCCGTGCTCGGCCGGCCCGAGCGCGCCGCCGGGCCGCGCGTAAACCATCGAGGGGTAGCAGCGCTCGTGCCGAGGGGCGCGCGGGCGCCGAGAGGAGCGGGCGCATGGTGCTCATCCTGCGGCCGGAGGACACGCGCGGCCTCATCACGATGGCGGAGGCCATCGCCGCCACCGAGACGGCGTTCCGCGACTGGGCCGCCTATCCCGGCGTCAACGCGCCGCGCCGCCGCATCCACGTGCCGTCCGGCGTGCGCGTGAGCGTGCACCAGGGCGGTACGCCGACGCTGGGCATGACGGGCCTGTTCACCCACTGCGAGCTGGTCCACCCGATGGCCGAGGAGCAAGTCTACGACGCCATCGCCGACCCGGCCTACGTGCTGTTCGACGGCCAGAGCGGCGCGCTCGCCTGCGTCATCCTCGGTGAGCTGACGCCCGCCGAGATGCCCGACACCATGGTCATGACCGGCCTGCGCACCGCCACGACGAGCGCCGTGGGCACCAAGCTCCTCGCCCGCCCCGACACGCGCTCCGTCGGCCTGTTCGGCGCGGGCAGCCAGTCCCGCTACCATCTCCTCGCGCTCGCGGCCCTCTGGCCCCTGACGCAGATCAAGGTCTACCGCCGCGACGCCGCCGAGCGCCGCCGCTTCGCCGAGGAGATGACCGACGCGCTGCACACGGAGGTAGTGCCGGTCGATCGGCCAGAGGACGTGGTGCGCGGCGTCGACGTGGTGCTGGCCGCCACCAACGCCAGCGTACCCGTCTTCGATGGCGCCTGGCTGGAGCCCGGCCAGCACGTTACCAGCATCGTCGGCAGCAACGTGGGCCTCGTGCAGGGCGGGTTTGCGCCCCGCAAGCGCCGCGAGATCGACGACACTACCCTGCGGCGCATGGACGCCATCGTGGCCGCCTCGCGCGCCCAGGTCTTCCAGGACCAGCAGGGCGACCTCTACGACCCGATCCAGCAAGGCGTCATCCGCGACGACCGGCTCCTCGAACTAGGCGACGTCCTCGCGGGCCGCGCGCCCGGCCGCACCAGCCCCACGCAGCTTACCCTTTACAAGAACAACGCCGGCCAGGGCGTCGCCGACGTCGCGATAGCCGCCCGCGTCTACGCCCGCGCCCGCGAGCGCGGCCTCGGCTTCAAGCTGCCATTGGGCCTCTGGGCCTCCCGCGCCCAACGCCCAACCGAGCCCTGAGCATGGCGCGTGCTGCCCCGCTGATCGAAGCGATCGATCTGCATCGCTCCTTCGGACAGAAACAAGCCGTGAACGGCATCAGCTTGCAAGTGTATCCCGGCGAGCTGTTCGGCTTCCTCGGCCCGAACGGCGCCGGGAAGACGACCACCATCAAGATGCTCATCGGCGTCCTGCGCCCCACCGCCGGCCACGCCCGTATCGGCGGGTTCGACATCCAGCGCGAGCCGCGGCCCGCCAAGCGCCTGCTCGGCTACGTGCCAGCCGAGCCGGCCCTGCCAGCCCGGATGAGCGCCCGCGAGTATCTGGATTACGTGGGCGGTCTCTATCGAGTGCCGCCAGCCGAAGCGAGGCGCCGCGCCGAAGAGTGGCTCCGTGTCTTCGACCTTGCTGACCAGGCCGACGATCTGGTCGACGGCTACTCGCACGGTATGCGCCAGAAGACGACGATCGCCGGCGCACTTCTGCACCAACCGAAGGTGTTGTTCCTCGACGAGCCCACGGTCGGTCTCGACCCGCATGGCGCCCGACTGGTCAAGGACATTCTCCGTGAGATGGCGGCGCGCGGCGCGGCGGTGTTTCTTACGACTCACATCATGGAGATCGCCGAGCGCATGTGTGATCGCATCGCTATCGTCGACCGCGGCCGGGTGGTCGCTAGCGGGACCATGGACGAGCTGCGCCGCGGCGCTACCACGTCGCTGGAGGACCTGTTCCTTGGCCTGACCGGCGGTCACGAAGACGCGGCGATCGCCGCCGCGCTTGGCTAAACACGTTGCCCGGGTAATCTATGGAGCTGCTCTACTATCTCGGCGTATTCGCGAAAGCTGACTGGGTGCAGCTTCGGAATGGCCTCCGCAAGAACCAAGCACTCGGCTGTGCCCTGGTCGCTCTTCTGCTAGGCCTGCCGATCGGCGCCATTTTCCTGGTGTGGCTGGCACATGGGATGACCGAGTTCGCTATCCACTCGCCGGTCGCGGAGCTGGTGCCACGAGTCCCCGGCGGCCTCATCTCGCTGCTCCTGTTCACCACGCTCCTCAGCGGGACGACAGCTGCGCTCCAATCTATCTTCCTCGCATCGGACCTCGAGCCAGTGCTGGTAACGCCCGCGCCGCTTCGCGCCGTGTTCCTCGCCCGGCTGCTGCACAGCCTGGCGGCACAGCTCATCCTCACAGCCATTCTGGCCGCGCTGCTGACCGGCTACGGCCTCGCCTTGGGCTATAGCTTGGCCTACTTCGTTGCCCTGCCCCTCTTGCTGGGGCTGATAACTTGCTTGCCCACTGGCCTGGGCGCCATCCTCGCCCTCCTGCTGGTCCGCCTTGCGCCCGCCGGATTCGCGCGGGACTTCGTGAACCTGACGAACATTCTGCTCGGGGTGGCCGCTGTCGCCCTGACGCAAGTGCTGCCCCGTCTGAGCGGCGAAACCCTGTCCCTGGTCGGCGTCATCAATAGCCCCGTGCTGCCCTCCACCTGGGCCGGGCAAGCGCTGGTAGCAGTTGGCGAGGGGCAATGGGTCAACGCGCTCCCAGCCAGCTTGGCGGTTGCAGTCCTCTCGCTCGTCGTGTTCGCAGGCGGTGTGCTGCTTGCGGAGCAGCAGGTTGCCAGCGGAATCGCCGAGATGGCGGCACTGCATGGCGGCCACCGGCGCCCGGCAGCCCGCCCCATTGGCGTCCATACCGCCTCGGGCCGAGAAGCCCGGCCGCGGCCCGTCGCCCTTGTCATCCTCCGTAAGGAGCTACGCGCCTACCTGCGCGATACTGCCAACCTCCAGCCACTCGTAACCAGTCTGCTGTTTGGCGGCTCCTGGCTTTGGGCGGCGCTCCGTGGTGGCGGGGCCTTCGAAGGGCTCGGGAGCAACGCGGTGGCCGCGCTGTCGATCGCCACTCTGGTGGCGCTCCATCCGGGGCTCAGTGCTATTAGCCGCGAGGGCTCCGGGCTCTGGCAGCTTCAGAGCGCGCCCGTATCGGGCGCCGATGTCGCCCTGGGCAAGATCGCCTTCGCCTATCTGCCCTATCTTGTAGTTGGCGAGCCGTTCGTCCTGTTCGCGGGCTTCGTGACGCGGTTGGACGCAACGGCTCTGGCGGTGGCCGTGCTCGCCGTCGCCCTGCTCGGCTGGGGCTGCGCCGCTCTGCTCGTCAACCTGGCGTTCCGCTTCCCGCGCCTGGAGTGGAAGACCGCCAGCCAGCAAGTGAGCCTCGCCGCGTGGCTGCTGGCATTCCCCTGCCTCGGGCTATACGGCGTATTCGGCGTCGTGCTGATTACCCTGTATCCCATTGCCCCGCCGGGGCCGGCGCGGCTCATCACCCTGCTGGCCGGCATTGGCCTCGCCGGCCTCCTTACCTGGTTCCTCCACCGCGAGACGCTGGCCACCGCCGCCAGGCGCCTCGCCGCCGTCGAGTCCTGAAGCGAAATCGCCCTCCTCGCCCCCGCGTCCTACAGGCGTTAGCGCGGAAGCTGAGCAGCCAGCGTTTCGCAAGCGCGGGTGTCGTGCCATCCGACGGCTGCGGTCCGCCTGGCGCCCATCACGGCCGCGGGCTATCCATAACGGCTTGTGCTATCCTTAGGCCATTCCGCGCCCGACCGAGCGGCGGGCCGACGAACGAGGAGGCGCACTGTGGCGGACGAGACGACGCGCGAGCGACCGGTACACCGAGCGGACATCGTGATCGTCGGCGCGGGCGCGGTGGGCGCCACCGCCGCGCTGGAGGCCCACGCCGCCGGCGCGTCGTTCGTCGCGCTCGACCAGCTGCCCGAGTTCGGCGGCACCGCCATCGTCAGCGGCGGCGGCTGCTGCATCGCCGGCTCGTCGTTCCAGCGCGCGCGCGGCATCGACGACTCCCCGGAGCTGGCCCTGCGCGACATCCTGTCCGCCAACGGCGACCAGGCCGACGCCGACTGGGCGAGGTTCTACCTGGAGCACACGGCCCGCGACCTCCACGACTGGCTGGTCGCCAACGGCGTGAGGTTCGTGGACATCAAGCACCAGGAGCACAACTCGGTCCCGCGCTGGCACCAGCCCGACAACAGCGGCCGCGGCATCATGGAGGCGCTCTGGGCGCGGCTGCAGGAGCGCGGCCTGGCCGACTGCTGGCACTTCAACATGACCGCCGAGGACCTCATCCTCGACGGCGACCGCGTGGTCGGCGTGCTGGCGCGCGACCAGGACGGCCAGCTCCACGAGTTCCGCGGCAAGGCCGTCGTCATGGGTACCGGCGGCTTCATGGGCAACCTCGACATGGTGCTGGAGTACGGCCCACAGCTCCGCGACGTCGAGCGGGTGATGGTCGGCGGCGGCGTTGGCGCCCAAGGCAAGGGCCACCGTATCGTCGAGCGCCACGGCGGCATGCTCACCCACATGGAAAACATGTGGTGCTACGCTTACGCCACGCCCGACTACAAAGACCCCACCGGGCGCCGCGGCATCGTCATTCGCGGCCTGGAGAACTGCATCTGGGTGACGCGCGAGGGCAAGCGCTTCCACAACGAGCGCCTCACCGGCGCCGGCTCGGCCACGCCCGCCATCCTGCGCCAGAAGCCGCCCACGTGCTGGGCGATCATCGACCGCGGCATGTTCGAGGGGCTGGAGATCGCCGACCCGTACTATCGCCGCGGCAACACCAAGTTCTTCGACAAGATGGACGAGCTGCTGCGCGACTCGCCGTACATCCACGAGGGCAACACGCCCGAGGAGCTGGCGGCGAACACCGGCCTCGACGTGGCCGGCTTCGCCAAGACCCTGCGCGACTGGAACGCCCTCGTCGCCTCCGGTGCCGAGGCCGACCCGCTGACCGGCCGCCCGCTCAAGGGCACGCGCCCGCTCGACCAGGCGCCGCTCTACGCGATCCAGTTCCTGCCGCTGGCGCGCAAGAACCTGGGCGGCGTGAAGACCGACCTTCAGTGCCGCGTCCTGCGGCCGGACGGCTCGGTCATCCCGGGCCTCTACGCCGCGGGCGAGCTGTGCGGCATGGCCGGCGGCCACATCGCAGGCAAGTACGCACTCGAGGCATCATGATCGGCGCGTCGCTGTTCAGCGGCCGCGTGGCCGGCGCCTGGGCGGCGCACGAGGCCGGCTACCGTGAGCCAGCGCACCTCGACGCCCGCCGGCCCATCGACGAGCCCGTCGCCGTCGGCGCGGTCACGACCACGCCCGTGGTGCCCGCCGAGGCCACGACCCCTGCCGAGTAGCGAGCGCGTGCGCCTGCCGGGGGCCAGTCGCCCAGCGGCCGGGCCGGCGCCAGTGGGCGCCGGCCCGGCCGCCGCGCCCACGTCCGTGCTCCCCGAAGATCGCGCCGCTACAGCCGCCAGCCGCGCGTCACGGCCTCTGGCCGCGCACGACCGCGCACAACGCGCGCGGCCAGCGTCCGGTGGGGGCGGGTCTCGTGGCTGCCCGGCCTTCACCCTCTGGCTGAACGCGGCTCGCCAGGACTGCGCGCTGCCCGCGGCTGGTGCGCCGCTCCTCGACGCGCTCGCCGCGCACGGCCTCGCCTGTCGCCTGGCGACCCGCGCCTGGCGCGACCCGGCGCTGGCCGGCGAGCCGTTGCTCGTCGCCGTCGGCCCCCTCGACGGGCCATTGGAGATCGTCCACAACGGCGCGCTGGCCGCGGTCGGCGTGGCGCACCTGTGGGTACGGCCCGGCGACGAGGTCGTCATCGGCCAACCCGCCTACCTGCGCCAGCGCTTCGCCTTCTTCCGCTGACGCCCGCGCCAGGAGGAGCCGTGGCCGCGCCCCACGTGACCGAGCTGCGCGTGCGCTGGACCGAGTGTGACCCGGCCGGCATCGTCTACTTCGCGCATTACCTGACCTACTTCGAGCTGGGCACCTTCGAGTACCTGCGCGGCCGCGGCGCCAGCTGGGCCGCTATCCGCGACCGCTACGGCTTCCAGTCAGTGCCGCGCGTCGAGGCGCACGCCCGCTTCAAAGCCTCCGCGCGCTACGACGACCTGATCGCGGTCCACACCCGCGTGGGCGACGTTAGCCGCAAGGTCATCACCTTCGAGTCGCAGGTCTACCGCCAGGCCGACAACCGCCTCCTCGCCGAGGGCCACATCAAGGTCGCCCTCACGACTGCCGAGGGCCGCGCCGGCCCCCTGCCCCCCGACCTGGTCGCCTGGCTCCAGAGCGACGGGCCATTCGCGTCCGCATGACCTAACCCCCCGGGCCCGCCTTCCCTCTCAAGGAAGGGGGGAGCCATCCCGGCCTCGTCCGCCTCCCCCCGCTCGCTACGGGAGCGCGGCCGGAGGCTAAGACGGCCGGTCCTCCCCCTTCCCACAGTGGGAGGGGGGCTGGGGGGGTAGGTCGGCCTCCATCACCGCCGCCCGGTAGTGCCCCCACAGCTCCGGCGGCAGCAGGCGCGCGATCTGGACCATCACAGCCTCGCGCAGGGCGCGGTCGCGCGCGGCTTTGTCGCCGCGCACCGACGCCAGCCGGAACGGGGGGCCGAACCTGGCGGTCAGCACGCCATCGCGCTCGGCGACGCCGTACGGCACCAGCGGCGTGCCGCCGCGCGTCAGCCAGGCCAGGAACGCGCCGACGCCCGGCCGCGCCTCGTGCAGCGCCACGCTCGCCGTACCCTCCGGCAGCACGCCCACCGGCGCCCCCGCCGCCAGGTAGCGCGCCGCCGCGCGCAAGCCGCCTGCTCCGCCCACCACGCCTGCCTCCCGCGCCGACACCTGGCCGAAGTCATACACGTGCGCAAGGCGGGCGAGCAGCGCGCGAATCCACGCTCGGGGCACTGAGAGCCGCCCGACGTGCAGCTCCAACAGCTCGTCCGTCATCAGCCAGTGCAGCTCGCGGCCGGGCCCGCCCGCGTCGCGCACGGCGGCGCTCACGATCATCGCCCCCCAGCCAGCCCACAGCCCCGGCCGCTCGTAGTGGTTGCCTACCAGGACGAACGGGCCAGTAGTCGGCAGGTAGCGCGTGTACAGCGCGAGCGGCGGGGGCGAGGCGCCGCGCAGGCCCGCCGCGGCATCGGCGCCCAGGCTGCGCGGCTGGCAGCGAGCGATCGCCAGCGCGATGCGCAGCAGCCGCGCGCGGGGGAAGCGGTACTGGCTCACGAGCGGGCGCTAGCGCGCGGTCGTGCCACGGCCAGGACGATGTTCGCCACCATCAGCCAGTGGGCGACCACGCTGCCGGCCAGGTGGCCGCTGGCCTCCCGCACCAGCCCGAACAGCAGACCGCCGCCGAACAGCGCCGTCAGCGCGCCCACGTAGAGCGGCGCGAACAACGGGCGGGGCAGGTTGGAGCGCCGCAAGTTGTGCCAGGTGATCACCAGGTGCCAGGCGGCGAAGACGCCGCTGCTCACCAGCAGTGCTGGCCCCGGCCGCAGCAGTCGCCGCAGCTTCGCCTGCAGCAGCCCCCGGAATGCCACCTCCTCGAACAGCGCCGAGCCGATCAGGAAGCGGGTGCCGAGCAGCCAGAGCACCCGGTGCGTACTCAACCCTTCGAACTCGGGCTGCGTCACGGCCTGGCGGCTCACGAGGGGGAAGGCGAAGAACAGCCGGATCGGCATCGCGCCGAGCAAGCCGATGGCGGCACCGCACAGGAGCCCCCGCCCCAGCCCGCTTCGCGCCACCCCCAGCTCGGCCGGGGTAATCCGCTCAGCTCTGGCCCACGCCAGCGCGGCGGCCAGCGCGCCGAGGTGGACGAGCTGGTTGCCGCTCGCCAGCTCCTGCTCGCGGCGCGTGGCGAGCCAGGCGTCGATGTTCGCGTACAGCAGCAAGAGCGCCGCAAGCGCGACCGTCGTCCGCCGCTCCCGCCGCGCCCGCGCGGCCAGCAACGGCGCGGACCAGTCGCTCTCGTAAAATAGCCGATCCAGCCAGGCGGACACGCGGCCTCCCACGCCAGGATGAGGACCGCGGCCGCGCCGCGGCCCGGCCGATTATAGCCACCACTCCACGGATGCGCGTTCGCTCGGTGGTCCGCGCCGCCAGCGCTGCCCGCAGCGCTTGTGCGCTCCGCCAGAGCCCCCGTACAATCGCGGGCGTACCCGCCTCATCCCTGTACGCCGAGAGCTACCTGCTGAGAGCTGAAAGCTGAGAGCTGATGGCCGACCTAGAGCTAGAGCTGCTCGTCCATCCGGTGACCGCGCTGCGCTGGGGTGAGTCCACGGCCCTGCGCAACGGCACGCTAACGGTGTCCCGCGACGAGCTGACCCGCCACCTGCTAGAGGATCCCCGCCTCGTGGCCGTCGACCTGGAGTTGGCCGCGCCAGGGGACAGCTGCCGCCTGGCGCCGATCTTCGACGTGGTCGAGCCGCGCGCCAAGCTGGGCGACGGCGTCGACTTCCCCGGCGTGCTCGGCCCCGCCACCGGCGCGGGGCAAGGGCAGACGGTCGTGCTGCGCGGCGCCGCTGTCGTGGTGCTCGACCCGGCCGGCCGCGCCAGCGGCCAGAACTGGGTGCTCGACCTGGTCGGCCCCGCCGCCGAACTGTCCCGCTACGGCGCTACGCACAACCTCGTGGTGGTGCCGCGCACCGCGCCGGACCTCGCCCGGCTAGGGCAGCTTGGCGCGCTGCGCACCGCCGTGCTGCGTGCGGCCGTCTACCTGGCCCGCGCCGCCCGCGCCGCCGCGCCGGCCGCCCGGGAGACCTTTGCGCTGAACCCCGTCGCCGATCCCGCGCTGCCCCGCGTCGCCTACGTCTATCAGGTCCATTCCCACCAGTATCCAACGCAGCCGGGCGAGCCCGTCCTATACGGCGACAATGTGCGTCACCTGCTGCCAACCGTGCTCCACCCCAACGAGGTGCTGGACGGCGCCGTCGTCCGCAACTACCGCGCCATCGGCATGGAAACCTACTCGATCCAGAACCACCCGGTGATTCTCGACCTGTATCGCCGCCACGGCCGCGAGCTAGCCTTCGCGGGCGTTGTCGTGACGGTCGCTCACAACACGCTGGGCGAGCGCGAGCGCGCGGTGACGATGGCGGCGAATCTGGCCGCCTACACGCTGCGCGCCGATGGCGTCGTGCTGACGAAGGCGGGCGGCGGCGCCCCGCACGTCGACATGGCGCAGGTGGCGCATCGTCTGGAAGGGCTGGGGGTGCGGACGACCCTGCTGGCCTGGGAGTTGTCGTCGCCCGGCACGGCCGACGAGGGCGGGGCGCTGTTCAACTACCCCGATCTGGACGCTATCGTGAACTACGGCAGCACCAGCTTCCCCTACACGCTGCCGGCCGTCGAGCGGCTCGTCGTGGGGCGCGATGAGCTGCGGACCGCGCTGGCAGGACCGTTCGAGGTCGACGTGCTCTCAATCTGCGGCGCCATGGATCAGCTCGGCGCCGGCCACTTGACTGCGGCGACCTATTGACTCTGCGCCGCGCCCGAGGGCCGGCCATGCCTACCGGCGATCCTTGCCGGCCTCCGTTACCGCCAGGGATGGCGGCGGGCAACGCGGTCGACGAACGGTCGATAGCCGACCCACGGGAGCGCGGCGAGGGCGAACAACCACATGCCGACGCCGATGCCGACGGTCGGCTTGAACTCGCCGGTGGGGAAGACAAAGACCATGAACACGAAGAAGCCAAGCGCCCAGATTCCCGCGCTCAGCGCCGCCAGGCGCTGAACCACATACTCGTGGGCCTGCTGGCGGTCCGACGGGCTAGGCTCCGTGGGACCGCGGTCCTGTGACATCGCTCGCTCCCGGCCGTGCGGCGGGTGCGCCCCGCCGCGCGCCATCCTGCTATCCTGAGTTTACCATCCATGTCGCGCCGGCCAGGGCGAGCGCCCGGCGCCCAGCCAGATCACGAGATGGTACCGCCGCTAGCGGCGGCGCCAGTGCCTGGAGCAGTTATGCCTGACGCCGCCGGCCAGTCCCCGCCGAGCCGCGAGACGGCGACTGCCGAACTATACCGCGCGGCAAACCAGTACAGCCACGTCGCCGCGGCGATCGCCCTGCGCCACGCCACGGTGGAGATGCTCCGCGATCGCCAGGCCGCCCTCCACGAGGCCGCCCTGGCCTACGCGGCTGCCTGCGGCTGGCAGCCGCCGGCCGCCGACGCCGCTCCCTGACCGGCCTCCACGGAGACCCTGACGGGTGGCCGCGCCGCGCGATCCCGTCCGGTTACGGCGTTAGCTCGGGCGCGCGGCCCTCTTCGCGATAGAGGTCCAGGGCGCGCATCGTTGGCTGGTCGTTCATCTGGAACAGGATCGCCGCCTCACGCCGCGAGCGGTTCACGTGCTCGTGCCAGGCCCACGGCGGGACCACTAGGAAGTCGCGCTCGCCCCACTCGTATGCGACCCCATCGACGATCGTCGTGCCCGTGCCGCGCACGACGTGGTAGACCGTGCTGCTGGTGTGGCGGTGCGCTTGCGTATGGATGCCCGGTCGCAGCATCTGGATCCCCAGGCCAATCGTCGGCAGCGCGGGTCGGCCGGACACGGGGTCGCGGTATTCGAACGCTACGTCGTCGTACGGATCGTAGGGGCCGGTCGCGGCGAGTCCTTCGAGCGCGGCAAGCGTTCGGTCCCACTTGTACACCGCCAGCGCCGACGGCCGGCCCGCGTGCGGCACGCCGACTGGCCGCAAGCCCGCGGCCCCGAAATGGGCGAGCGACTCCGCCTCGGGCCGGTCCGCCACCTGCTGATCGCTGGTGTATGGCTGGAAGAAGACCGCGTGCAGGGCGCGCGCGAGGGGGATGTCGAGGCCGTCGAGCCAGACCATTGGCGCCGTGCCGTCGTGGCGGTGATCGTGCCAAGCCCAACCCGGCGTGAGCAGCAGATCGCCCGTCTCCATCGGGTAGCGCGCGCCGTCGACCGTCGTGCTGGCGCCCGCGCCGTCGATGATGAAGCGGAAGGCAGATACTGAGTGGCGGTGAGCCGTGGCCACCTCGCCCGGAAGGATGCACTGGATCGACGCCCAGAGCGTGTGGGTGGCGCCGTACGGCAGGCCCGGGTTGACCAATCGCAGCGTGCGCCGCTCGCCACCCCGCTCCAGCGGCACCACCTCGCTGACCCGTCCGATCATGCGTTGGAGCGTGTCCCACCGCCACATGTATGGTTGCACCGTGGATTGCGGCTCGGCGGTCATCAGTGGCGGGTCGTCGGGCTGGTGGACGCGCAGGTGGTGCTGGCCTAGCTCGGTGGCAAGCGCCCGCATCGCGGCGTCGTTCGTGAGCGTCTCCTGCGCCATGGCCGCCTCCTCCTCGCTCGCGGCAAGCCTAGCTGTCCGACTCGTTGGCGGGCGAGTGCTGCGTCCTCGCCCGTGCCCCGCGGCCAAGCCCACGACCGCGGCTGGGCGAGCTTCGGATCCACTGTACGGTCCCCGCTCCCGTCGCGCAACCAGCCACCTACGCTGGACCAGGCCGACCGCGTCGCCGGCCCGGCCGTGGCTCGCGGCCCGGGAGCCTGGCTATAATGCCTCGCGGCCCTCGGCGTCGGGCGGCCGAGTGGCACGGAGTGCGAAGGGCGGGACGATGCGCGAGCTACCGACGATTGCGTTTCTCGGCGCCGGCCAAATGGCCGAGGCCGTCATGCGCGGGCTGCTGACCGCGAACGCGGCGCCGCCCGAGCGCATCTTCGCCAGCGACATCCGGCCCGAGCGGCTCGACTACCTCAGCACCGAGCTAGGCGTACGCGCCTGTGCCAGCAACCGCGAGGCGCTCGACCGCGCCGAGGTCGCCGTCATCGCCGTGAAGCCGCAGGACGCGCCGACGTTGCTCGCCGACATGCAGCTCGGCACGCATCCCGGCCACCTGGTGATCTCGGTCGCCGCCGGCGTGAAGCTCGCCACGCTCGAAGATGCGCTGCCCGACGAGGTGCCGGTTATCCGTGTGATGCCCAACACGCCTGCGTTCGTCAGCGAGGGAATGGCCGTCATCGCGCGCGGCCAGCACGCTACCACGGAGCACGAGACGGTCGCCCGCCGCATCTTCGAGTCGGTCGGCCGGGTGCTCGTGTTGCCCGAGTCGAAGATGGACGCCGTGACGGCGCTGTCGGGCAGCGGCCCCGGCTTCGTCGCCCTCGTGATCGAGGGGCTGGCCGACGGGGGCGTGGCGGCCGGGCTGCCGCGCGACACGGCCCTGATGCTGGCGGCACAGACGGTGCTCGGCACCGCCCGCCTGGCCCTCGAGCGCGGCCTGCACCCCGCCCTCATCAAGGACATGGTAGCCTCGCCGGCCGGCACGACGATCGCCGGGCTGGCGGCGCTCGAGGAGTCCGGCGTGCGCGGCGCGCTGATCAACGCCGTCCTCGCCGCGACCCGACGCTCGGAAGAGCTAGGACGCCTCGCGTGAAGCGACCTAGCCCCCCGGCCCCTCTCCCCGAAGGGAAGGGGGAGCAAGACGCGGCTTCGTCTCTCTCCTCCTCTCCCCTGCGGGAGGGGGGGGTAGGTCCGTCCCCCAAGCGTGCTCGCGAGCTGGCGCTGCGCGCCGCGCTGGCCGAAGTGGGTACGCTGGTCGTGAAGGTGGGCTCGTCCAGCCTGACGTACCACGGCCGTCTAGCCGACGACAAGCTCGCCCGGATCGCCGGCCAGGTGCTGGCGGCGCGCGCGGGGGCCGCGGGCCAGGGGCCAGCGGACGATGACGGCGACGGGCCCACTTCCCCCCGCCCAGCCGCCGGCGCGCAGCCGCGCCGCGTGATCCTGGTATCGTCGGGCGCCATCGCCGCGGGCGTCGGCCAGCTCCGCCTAGAGAAGCGGCCGCGCACCCTCCCCCTCAAGCAGGCGATGGCGGCGGTCGGCAACGTGCTGCTGATGGAGCGTTATCAGCGCTACTTCGGGGCAGCCGGTCAACCCGTCGCCCAGGTATTGCTCACGCGCCAGGATGTGGGCGACCGGCACCGTTACCTGAACGCCCGCAACACGCTGAACGCGCTGCTCGACCTGGGCGTCGTGCCGATCGTCAACGAGAACGACACCGTTGCCACCGACGAGATCAAGTTCGGTGACAACGACAACCTCTCCGCCCTCGTCGCCAACCTCATCGGCGCCGAGCTACTGGTGATCCTGTCGGATGTGGGCGGGCTGCACCCGAAGGATCCGCGCGTCTATCCCGAGTCGCGGGCGATCTCCTTCATCGAGCGCCTCGACGATGCGGTCTTCGCCATGGCCGGCGGCTCGGCCAGCACAGTCGGCGTGGGTGGGATGCTGACGAAGATCCAGGCGGCGCGCGTCGCCACCCAGGCGGGCTGCGCGGTCGTCATCGCCGACGCCGGCGAGCCTGACGCGCTGCTGAAGATCCTGGCGGGCCGACGGCTGGGTACGCTGTTCGCGCCGCAGGGCGCCGGCGCCGCTCCGTCGTGGCGCCCCGTCGCCAGCCGTAAGCGGTGGATGTCGGCGGGGCTCAGCAGCACCGGCCGCCTAGTGCTCGACGCGGGCGCCTGCCGTGCGCTGCTCGACCACGGCCGCAGCCTCCTCCCCGTGGGCGTCGTCCGCGTCGAGGGTACCTTCGAGGCCGGCGATCTGGTCACGCTGGTCGATCCTACGGGCGCCATGATCGGCCGCGGCCTCACGAACTACTCGGCCGCGCAGCTCACGGCCATTCGCGGCACGCGCACGAACGACCTTCCCCCCGACTGCGACTTTACCGAGGTCATCCATCGCAACAACATGGTCCTCTGGCCGTAGGCGCGCCCCGCCGTCTCCGCTAACGTGGCGCGCCGCCTGCCCGGCCGCGCGCCGACCACGGCGCGGCCAGCCGCCCGCTCGATATGGTACGCTCAGGCGAGAGTGGCCGTTTGCCCGATCGCTCGGCGCACGTGCCATCAGTGCCTGTGCCGCCTATAGTCCGAGGGGCGCCCGTCGAGCGCCGCCTTTCCAGGGGGTAGCGATGTCCGTCCAGCAGACCACGGTAGCAGAGAGCGTGCGCCGCCAGGCGGAGCGCGGCAAGGCGGCCAGCCGGCGCGTGGCCCTGCTAGGCGGCGCCGAGAAGGATGCGGCGCTCGGAGCGATGGCGGCGGCCCTGCGCCGCCACGCCGACCCGATCCTGGCCGCCAACGCCGAGGACGTGCGACGGGCGCGCGAGGCCGGCATGGCCGCCTCCTTCATCGACCGGCTGACGTTGACCCCCCAGCGGCTCGAGGAGATGGCCCGCGGCGTCGAGGCCGTGGCCGCGCTACCCGATCCGATCGGTGCCGTCCTCGACCGCGACGTGCGCCCGAACGGCTTGCAGGTCGAGCGCGTGCGCGTGCCGATCGGCCTGATCGCCGTGGTCTACGAGGCTCGCCCGAACGTCACGTCTGACGTGGCCGCCCTCTGCCTGAAGGCGGGCAACGCCGTGCTGCTCCGCGGCGGCAGCGACGCCTACGGCAGCTCCAAGGCGATTGTGGACGTCCTCCGGGCTGCAATCGCCCCGTACGTTGATTCCGACGCCATCCAGCTGGTCGAGTCCACCGACCGCCAAGGCGTGCTCGCGCTGCTCACCCTGAACGGGCTGGTGGACCTGGCCATCCCGCGCGGCGGCGCCGACCTCATCGCCACGGTGGTCCGCACCGCGACCGTGCCCACCATCGAGACGGGCACGGGCAACTGCCACGTCTACGTCGAGGCAACGGCTGACGAGGCGATGGCCGTCGAGGTCGTAGTGAACGCGAAAGTGTCCCGGCCCAGCGTCTGCAACGCCGCCGAGTCGCTGCTGATCGACCGCGCCGTGGCTGACCGCCTGCTGCCGAAGATCGGCGCGGCGCTGCGCGAGCGCGGCGTGGAGCTGCGCGTGGACGAGGCCGCGGCGCGCATCCTGGGCTACGGCACGCCAGCCACCGAGGAGGACTGGGCCACCGAGTACCTTGCTCTAATCCTGGCGGTGAAGGTGGTCGACGGGCTCGACGACGCGCTGGCCCATATCGCCCGCTACAGCAGCGGTCACTCGGAGGCGATCATCACGCGCGACGAGGCCGCGGCGCGGCGCTTCCAGCACGAGGTGGACGCCGCAGCGGTGTTCGTGAACGCCTCGACGCGCTTCTGCGATGGCTTCGAGCTGGGCCTGGGCGCCGAGATCGGCATCAGCACGCAGAAGATCCACGCGCGCGGCCCCATGGGGTTGCGCGAGCTGTGCTCCTACAAGTGGCTCATCCGCGGCACGGGCCAGGTGCGCTGATGGAGCCTCACGCCGACACCGCCGCTTTTGAGCGGGTGCTGGTCGTCGTCGCCCATCCGGACGACGTCGAGTACGGGATGGCCGGCACGGTCGCCCGCTGGGTCGAGGAGGGCAAGACCGTCAGCTACGTGCTGGTGACGCGCGGCGAGGCCGGCAACGAGGACGCGGCGCTGACCGCCGAGCAGGCCGGTGCGCTGCGCGAGCGGGAGCAGCGCGCCGCGGCGGCGGCCGTCGGCGTCACCGACCTGCGGTTTCTGGGCTGGCCCGACGACGCCGTCTACTATGGCCCTGACCTACGTCGCGCCATCGCCCGCGAGATCCGCCGCGTGCGCCCCGAGGTGGTCGCCACCGACCAGGGCACGCTGTTCTGGGGCGGCCGCGTCGTGAACCACGCCGACCACCGTGCCACGACCGAGGCGACCATCGACGCCATTCTCGACGCCTCGCTACGCCACGCGTTCCCCGAGCTGTTGGCTGAGGGGTTCGAGCCCTGGCGGCGCGTGAAGCGCCTCTACCTCTGCGGCGACCCCGAGGCCGACGTGGCGGTCGACGTGACGGCCACGCTCCCCAAGGCCATCGCCGCGCTCCAGGCCCACGCCAGCTACGTCGGGGACATGGATTGCGCGGCCTACCTCCGCGACCAGACGGCACAGAACGGCGTGCTCTGGGGCATCCCCCACGCCGAGCTATTCCGCGTCATCCGCTACGCCTGACCCGAGCGGTCATCGCGTCGGCGAGACCTTCCGTTGCTGCTTATCCCCTCCCGCTCACGGCCCCGCCGCCGCTAACCCGCGGCATCCTACTCTCGCCCGCCGGAACGTGGTATGCTCGGGCCGAGAACTCCGTGCGGTAGGTGGTACATGCACGAAGCGCGGCGTATTTATGCTTTGCTCGGCGCCGAGCGGCGCTGGGTCTTCGCCACGGTCGTCGTCGCGCTGCTCGCCAGCGCAGCCGGCGTGCTTACCGTCACGCTTACCGCGGCGGGCATCGGCACCCTCGCCGCGACCCGCTCGCTGGACGCGGTTGCGCCAATCATGGTCGCCCTGGTGGCGCTCATCATCGCGCGAACGCTGCTCGCCTACCTCCAGGGCGTCGTCGGCCAGACCACGGCCGCCGTGGTGGCGGAGAGCGTCCGCGTCCAGCTATTCCAGCACCTGGCCCGACTCGGCCCGGGGTTCCTCGTGGTCCGCAGCAGCGGCGATGTGGTGGCGACCGCCGTGGACGGCGTCGAGTCCATCCAGATCCTGCTGTCGCGCTACCTACCGCAGGTTGTCGTCTCCACAGTCATCCCGCTCGCGATCTTCCTGTACCTCCTCACGATCAGTCCTCCCGTCGCGCTGGTCCTGATCCTGTTCGCGCCGTCGTCGATCGTCGCGCGGCGCGTCCTGGCCCGCTCCACACGGGACCGCTCGAAGGCGCTCTGGGGCGAGCGCGGCCGCATCAGCGCGCTGTTCGTCGACAGCTTGCAAGGCCTGCCGGTGATCAAGTCGTTCAACCGCGGCCCCGCCCAGGCCGACCAGATCGAGCAGCGCGCGCGGGCCTATCGTCGTGCCATCATGGACGTGCTCAAGACGAGCCTGCTGCACGCCGCGCTCACCGAGCTGGCGGTCGGCGCTGGCCTGGTGCTCGCGCTGTGGATCGCCGGCAACCAGGTGCTGGCCGGCTCGCTCGCCGCCGGGCAGGTCGTCGTGCTCTACGTCCTCGCGCGCGAGCTGTACATGCCCATCAACAAGCTGAACGTCGTCTACCACGACGCCGACGTGGCCCTCGCCGCCGGCACCCGGATCTTCACGCTCCTCGACGCCCAGCCGGCCGTCGTAGACGCCCAACCTACCCGCCACGCGTCTCGCTCCCCCCTGCCCTTCAGCGAGGGGGGGCCGGGGGGGCTACGTCGCACCCCCCGCATCCGCTTCGAGTCCGTGACCTTCGCCTACGCGCGCGGCGCGGCCCCCGCACTCGTCGATTTGTCGTTCGTGGCCGAGCCCGGCCAGATGGTGGCGATCGTGGGCCCGTCCGGGGCGGGCAAGTCGACCGTTGTCAATCTGCTCCTGCGCTTCTGGGACCCGCAGGAGGGGAGCGTCCTGATCGACGAGCAGGACATTCGCAGGTTGCCGCTACACGAGTTGCGCGCGCTCATGGCCGTCGTCGCGCAGGACACCTACCTGTTCAATACCTCGGTGCTGGAGAACATCCGTCTCGGCCGCGCGGACGCGACCGACGACGAGGTCCGGGCGGCCGCGCGGGCAGCGAGCGCCGAGCAGTTCATCCTCGCCCTGCCCGATGGCTTCCACACGCGCATCGGCGAGCGCGGCGCCCGGCTGTCGGGCGGCGAGCGGCAGCGCCTCGCCATCGCGCGCGCCTTTCTCAAGAACGCGCCGATCCTGCTGCTCGACGAGGCCACGTCCAGCCTGGACTCGGCCAACGAGCAAGCCGTGCAGGGCGCCCTCGCTGAGCTGATGCGTGGCCGCACGACGATCGTTATCGCTCATCGGCTCAGCACCGTCGCGAACGCGGACCGGATTCTGGTGCTCGACGGCGGCCGGCTCGTCGAGGCGGGTGGCCATGCCGAGCTGCTTGGCCAGCAGCGGGTCTACAGCAGCCTCGTGGCCGCTCAGAGCGGCGCCGAGTACGAGGCGGTGAGCGCTGAGTAGTCTCTCCTCGGCAGCTAACGCGGCCGGAGGGTACCGCGTGCAACCGGTGAGGAAATCGTCCGATGAGTAGTCTGGAAGTGCCCCTGACGCCGCCCGTCGCATCGGGGACGCCGCGCTCCACGCCGGCCAAGCTGCTGGCGCTCGCGGGCAGCGAGCGCCGCGCCGTGGCGCTCACGGCGGCCGTTGCGCTGGCCGACGCCGCGGCCGGGATCGCGATCGCGATTCTCGCTGGCCGCTACATGGGCGGGCTGCGGAACGGACTGGCCGGCGGCGCCGTCTGGTATCTTCTCCCCCTCGCCCTGGCCGTTGGCCTGAAGGCCCTGTTCGCCTATCTCGCCACCCGGATCGGCCACGACACCTCGTTCGGCATCATGGCCGAGCTGCGCAGCCGTCTCTTCCGCCACCTGGAGGCGCTGGCCCCGGGCTACCTCGTGCAGCGACGCACCGGCGACGTGGTGGCCGCCGCCATTGCCGACGTGGAAACGCTCGAGCTGTTCTTCGCGCACAACATCCCCGCCACGGCCGTGGCGCTGTTCGTGCCCACGACCATCCTGATCGTCGTGGCGGCGCTGGCCTGGCCCGTGGCGCTGCTCCTCGCGCCGCTGGCGCTCGCCGCGGCCATCGTGCCGCGGCTGGTGAAGCGCCGCATCGAGCGCCAGTCGGACGTGCTGCGCCGTGAGCTGGGCGAGGTGAACGCGCTCTTCGTCGACAGCCTCCAGGGTCTACCGACGCTGGCGGCGTTTGGCCACGAGCAGGCGCAGGCCGCGCAGATCGGCGCCGCCAGTCGGCGCGCGGGCGCCGCGAGCGTGGCGGTGGCCCGCCTCGGCGGCCTGCAGAGCGCCGCCTCCGAGCTGGTCGCGGCTACAGCGCTGCTGGCGGTCCTGGGCGCGGGCGGCGTGGCGGTCGTGAGCGGCACGCTGTCCTTCTCTAGCTTCGTCGTGTTGTTCGTCCTGTCGATCCAGCTCTTCCAGCCAATCCTGGCCCTTAACGAGCTGCTCGAGCGCCTGCACCCGGCGCTCGCCGCGGCGCGGCGCATCTTCGCCATCCTCGAAGCGCAGCCCGAGGTCGCCGACCGCGCCGCGACCTCGACGGCTCGCCCCGCCGACGGCACGGTCGCCTTCCAGGACGTGACCTTCGCCTACGCGCCCGGGCTGTCGCCCGCCACGGACGGCGTCACCTTCACGGTGCCGGCAGGGCAGTGCGCCGCGCTCGTCGGGCCTTCCGGCGCCGGCAAGTCCACGCTCATCCATCTCCTGCAGCGCTTCTGGGACCCGCAGGCGGGCCGTATCCTCCTGGGCGGCGTCGACGTGCGCGAGCTGCCATTGGCCGCCCTGCGGGATCAGATCGCCGTCGTGCCCCAGGATGTCTACCTGTTCAACGTGAGCATCCTGGAGAACTTGCGGCTCGGTCGGCCCGACGCGACCCGCGAGCAGGTGGAAGCCGCCGCGCGGGCCGCGAATATCCACGACTTCATCGCCGGCCTGCCCGACGGCTACAACACCGTCGTCGGGGAGCGGGGTGCGCGCCTCTCCGGCGGCCAGAAGCAGCGCCTCGCCATCGCGCGCGCCCTGCTGAAGGACGCGCCCGTGCTGCTGCTGGATGAGGCCACGTCGAACGTCGACACCGAGACGGAGCAGTTGATTCAGGAGGCGCTGGCGCGGCTGATGGCCGGCCGGACCAGCATCGTCATCGCCCACCGGCTGGCGACCATTCGCCGCGCCGACCTCGTACTCGTGCTGGACCGCGGCCGGCTGGTCGAGGCGGGCCCGCCCGCCGATCTGCTAGCGCAGGACGGCGCCTTCGCCGCGCTGTTGCGCGCCCAGGGCCTGCTCGCCGGGCCGGCCCCCACTCCCGCGCGCTAGCAGCCGCCGCATCCCGACCAAGGCGGCCGACTTGCCCGCGTTGGTTGTGCGGGGCGTGCCCCGGGCACTGCTGTCGGGGCCAGCCACGGGGCGCCCAGCGGCGGAATGACGGGCGTCGATTCCGCCGGTCCCAGTTGCCGCGAACCGGCCCGCGACGAGCCATGGCGCGCGCTAGCGCGTGCGCCAGCGCCGTCGTGCGGCCCCGCGGTAGGGCGCGCGGTCGCAGCGGCCGTGGGCGTCGCGACGCGCGCGGTCGGAGCGGGCGCCCCGTGGACGCCGGGAGCGGCCAGCGCGCTCGGCGTGTCCTCACGGAAGACCGACAGCGGGTCGCCGCCCGCCGTCGCGCCCTCTGCGGGAGCCGCTTGTCCTGACGGGGCCCGCGGCGGAGCCGCTGCCGATCCACCGCCGGGCGCAGGCTGGGGCGCGATGACGAGCGGCGCCGGGCGAGCCGGCGGAAACGTCGGTATCGGGCGCTCGGTCGGCGCCGGCTCGCTCACGGCGGCCGCGACGCGCGCCGCCTCGGGCGGTGCCGGCGCAACGGGTGCAGCCGGCGCATCCTGGGAGGTCGCCAGCAAAGCGCTCTGGGGCGCCGGGGCCACCTCGGGCGTCGGCGCCGCAGCAGGCGCCGGCTCCCGCGATCGGCGCGGCGCCTCCCGCGCGCTGACCGGCTGGCTGGCCGCGGCCCCCTCGCTCGGCGCTTGCGCTCCGGTTGGCGACTCGGCCGGCTCCGGTCGCTCGGGCGGCGCCGCAATCGCTCGCGCGGGAAGGGGCGCCGCGAGGCCGGCCTGGCGATGCTCCCCGGGTGGCGCTGCCGCATCGGGCGCCATGGAGCGAGCCGCCGCGGGCGTGGCTGCCGCCATCCCCACCGCTTCCAGAGCCGTCGGTTGGTCCGTCGACGGCGTGGGCAGCGCCGTCTCGGCCGGCCCCGCCGCCGTGGTGGCCGCCGGCGCGACCAGTAGCCCCGTGCCCCCGATGTCGGCTTGCGGCGCGACGGTGGCGGGCGCGCGGTCGGTGGGAGGTTGGCTGGCGCCGCCTCCCGTCAGCGATCGAGCGGCGATCACGCCGACGAGCATCAGGGCGACCAGGCCGCTCGCGGCAGCCGCCGGCAGCAGGTCGCGCCGCGCCGGCCAGGCGGGGCGCGCTGCCGCGGCAGTCCCGCCAGCCGTCCGCCCCGCGATCGCCATCAGGCCTGCGGCTCGCGCCCGGTCGCCCCGCGTCAGGCCGGCGCGGGGCGCACCCGGGGCGCCGGCGAGTGTGCCCACCCCGGCGGGCGCGCTCGCGGCGAGCGTCAGATCATCCCCAGCGCGGGCGCTGCCCGCAGCGACCGTCCCTGCGGCGTCCGGGGCGCCCGCCCCGGCGCCGGCGTCGTCGAGGGCCGGCCTTGTGGTGGCACCCCAACCCGCATCGCTTCCCGCGTCCGGGGGCTGCCTCTCGACGTCCGGAGTGCTGGCGGGCGCCGGCGCCCCCGGGGCGGCGGCGAGGGCGGCTGCCAGCGCCGCGCCGTTGGCGAATCGCGCCGTTGGCTCCTTCGCCAGCGCGCGGCTCACGACGGCGGCCAGCCAGCCGGGCACTCCCGGGTCGAGGCTGGTCAGGTCCGGGGGCGCCGCGAGCAGGTGCTGCATGGCGACCTGGACGACGCTCTCGCCCTCGAACAGGTGGCGGCCGGCCAGCATCTCGAAGAGCACGACGCCGAGGGCGTAGACGTCGGTGGCCGGGGTGATGGCGCCGCCGCTGGCCTGCTCGGGGGCCAGGTAGTGCGGCGTGCCCAGGAGCGCCGCCGTGGCGGTGAGCGC
>JAJPHF010000159.1 GCA_021325365.1 Pseudomonadota bacterium | reverse complement strand
CCGCGTACCGGGCGGCCAGGGTCCCGAGGGCGGCCTCGCTCCGGGCCGACAGCGCCAGCAGGTGCAGCGGCCGCTCCCGCGCCGCGGGGCGCGCCGGGGCGGCGGGCGCCTCCTCGACGATCACGTGAGCATTGGTTCCGCTGAGACCGAACGCGCTGACCCCTGCCGTGCGGCGCGCGGCCCCCGCCGGCCACGGCGTGAGCCGCGTCGGGATCGTCAGCGGCAGCTCGTTCCACGGGATGTGGGGGTTGGGGTGCTCCAGGTGCAGGTGCGGCGGGATCTCCCCATGCTGGAGCGATAGGACGACCTTCATCAGCCCGGCGATCCCGGCGGCCGCCTCCAGATGGCCCAGGTTCGTCTTGACCGAGCCGATCATGAGCGGCTGGTCGGTCGGTCGGCCCATGCCCAGGGCCGTGACCAGCGCCTGCGCCTCGATCGGGTCGCCCAGCGGCGTCCCGGTCCCATGCGTTTCGACGTAGCTCACCTCGGCTGGCTCGATCCCCGCGTTCGCCAGGGCCGCGCGAATCACGGCTACCTGTGAGGGACCATTCGGGGCCGTCAGGCCGTTGCTCCGGCCATCCTGGTTGACCGCCGAGCCACGGAGCAAGGCCAACACGCGATCGCCATCCGCGAGAGCATCGGACAACCGTTTGAGGACCATGAGGCCGCAACCCTCGGAGCGGACGTAGCCGTCGGCCGCCGCGGCGAACGCCTTGCAGCGGCCGTCGGGCGCCATCGTCCGGCCCCGCGACAGCATCATGGTCGTGTCCGGGCTCAGGATCGCGTTGACCCCGCCCGCCACCGCCATGCGGCACTCGCCGTTGCGCAGCCCTTGGAGCGCCAGGTGAACCGCCACCAGCGATGCGGAGCAGGCGGTGTCCACGGCCAGGCTAGGGCCCTTGAGCCCGAGGAGGTACGACAGGCGACCGGCGGCCATGCTGTGCCCGTTGCCGGTCACGGTATAGGTGTCGAAAGTCTCCTCGTCCTCCGCCAAGAGGAGCCGCAGATAGTCGGCCCCAAAGATGCCGATGTACACGCCTGTTGGACTGTCGATCAACCGGTCCGGGGCGTAACCGGCATCTTCAAGCGCTTCCCACGCGACCTCGAGCAGCAGCCGCTGCTGAGGATCCATCGCAGTCGCCTCACGCGGGGAGATCCCAAAGAAGTGCGGGTCGAATTGGTCTATCTCATCTAGAAAGCCGCCCCAGCGTGTGGCGGTCTTCCCAGGAGCGTCTGGGTCCGGATCATAGAGGGCGTCAACATCCCACCGGGACCGCGGCACCTCGCCGATCGCATCGACTCCGTCACGGAGGAGCCGCCAAAACGCGGCCGGTGAGTCCGCCCCGCCGGGATAGCGACAGCCCATCCCGATGACCGCAATTGGCTCACGCCGGGCTTGTTCGACCGCGTCTAGCTGGGTCTTCAGCTCGAGTGCCAGCAGCGCCAGGCGTTTCGGCGATAGGGTGCTAATCTGTTCGAGAAACTCATTCATGGGGCTGCTCGCTCCCGATTACTCGACAATTCCGGGCGTCGGTGCCGACGCGACTCGGAGCGGCCGCGCCGGCACCCGCGCCCTGGTCCCGATGCCTGACACTAGCGCTCTGGCAAGGCGCTCCGGACCTTGATATGGTGACGGTTGGCGCGCGAATATGAGTACAGGTGCGGTTGAGAACCAGTTGAGGAGCGCCCCTGGGGCCGGCCGCGGGCTCGTCCGGCGGAGCACTGCAAGCCCAGTCGGCTGGCGCCAGTGCTGGCACATCGAGCACGTGAGCCGGGGCGGCGCAGGCACACCCGGGCTTCAGCCACTGCGGAGCCGCTCCGCGAACAACCGATCGACCTCGTCGTCAGAGAGATCGAGCAGGCCCTCGAGTACGGCTGTCCCCCTTCGCGGTACGCCGGTCATGACCGGCGTACCTGGGGCCGGGACGCCGGCTGCCGCGCCCGGCGGATCACCGGCGCTGCCGATAGCGAGCACCTCGTCGGCCAGGTAGCGGGCAATCGCCTCGATGGTTGGATAGTCGAACACCAGCGTGGCCGGCAGCGGGCGCGGCGCGGCGACGGCAGCGCCAAGCAGGTTGCGCAGCTCCACCGCCATGAGCGAGTCCAACCCCATCTCGCTCAACGGCAAGGTGACGTCCAGGCGGCTCGGCTCCAGCTCCAGGACCTTTCCCGCCAGCGCCTGCACGTGCTCCAGGATTAAGCCACGCTGCACGTGTTGCGGCGCCGCGGCCAATCGAGCCGCCATGGTCGGCGGCGCGGCTGATGCGGACGCGGTTGGTGCTTCACGCCGCGCCTGGTCCGCGAACTCGGTGAGGAAGGGCGGGACGCCGTGGGCAGCGTACCGCTGCAAGTACTGTGGCCAGCGGATTGGCGTGACCGCTACCTGCGGCCCGCCATGAGACAGTAGGCGCGTCAGCACCTGCAAGCCCTGATCGGTGGAGATACTGCCAACCCCGCGGTCGCTGACGCGCACATCCACCCCGCGCTCGGCGGCGAGGCCACGATCGGACCACACGCCCCAGTTGATGGATAGCGCCGGGAGCCCTCGGGCGCGGCGCGCGTGGGCCAGGGCGTCGAGGAACGCGTTGGCGGCCACGTAGTTGCTCTGGCCGGCGGACCCGAAGAGACTGGCGATCGAGGAGAAGAGCACGAAGAGGTCGAGTTCGTGCTGCGCCGTCGCCGCCTGGAGGTTCCAGGCGCCCTGGACCTTGGGAGCCATCACCTTACAGAAACGCGCCCAGTCCTGCCGCAACAGCACCCCGTCGTCGAGCACGCCGGCGGCGTGGACGATGCCGCGCAGCGGTGGCAGGGTACGGTCGATCTCGCGCATGATAGCCTCGACCGCTGCGGCGGACGATACGTCGGCCTGAGCCACTGTCACCCGCGCGCCAGCCGCCTGCAGGCGCTCCACGGTCGCCTGGGCTCCCGCCGACGGACCGCCGCGTCCTACGAGCACGAGGCTGCGAGCGCCCTGCTCGACCAGCCACTCGGCGACCGACTGGCCAAGCGCTCCGAGGCCACCGGTAATCAGATAGGTCGCGTCCGCGCGGATCGCTGTCCCGGCCGCCCGAGCAGCCTCCGGCTGGCCGATGACGACCTTGCCGATGTGCTTGGCCTGCGCCATGTACCGAAACGCGCTCGGCGCATCCACGAGCGGGAACACCCGGAGCGGCAGGGGCCGAATGCACCCTTCGTCGGCGGCCGCCATGATGCGCGTGAAGATCGAGCGAACGAGCGCCGGGTCGTCCTTGGTGATCTCCGCGCCGTCGAGCACGCAGTACTGGAGGTTCCGGCCTAGCTGCGCAACGTCCTCCGCGCTCAGCAGATCGCGCTGCCCCAGCTCCAAGAACCGCCCGTTAGCTCGCAGCAGCGCCAGGCTCCTCGGGATGAATTCGCCGGCGAGCGAGTTGAGCACGAGATCAATGCCTTCGCCGCCCGTCGCCGCCATGATCTCGTCCGCAAAGTCCAGCGACCGCGAGTCAAAGACGTGCTGGACGCCCAGGGAGCGCAGGAACGCTCGCTTCTCGGGGCTGCCCGCCGTCGCAAAGATCTCCGCCCCGGCTCGCTGCGCCAATTGCACCGCGGCCAGGCCCACCCCGCCCGCCGCGGCATGGATGAGCACTCGCTCGCCGGACTGCATGTGACCCATGTGCTCCAGCGCGAGCGCGGCAGTGACGAAGGTGACGGGCACAGTAACCACTTCCTCGAAGCTCAGGCCCTTGGGCTTGGGAAGCACGAAGTAGGCCGATGTGGTTACGAAAGTGGCGAAGGCCCCCGCAGTCAGCGCCACGACCTCGTCGCCCACTTGGAAGTCGGTTACGTCCGCGCCAACCGCGGTGATCGTGCCGGCGCACTCCATACCGAGCGGTAGCCCGGGGTCCGGCACCATGGCGAGGGCGTTGAGCACGTCCTTGAAGTTGAGGCCGCTCGCGCGGACGCGGATCTCCACCTCGCCCGGCCCGGGCGCCCGGCGTGGCAGCGGGACCAGCGCCAGGTGGCTCAGAGTACCGCGCTCGGCGATCGCCAGCCGCACCAGCTGCTCGTCAGCCGAGCGAGCGGCGCCCAGCGCCTCGTCGACCACGCTCCGCACCAGGCGGGGCACGTAGCGGACCCCGTCGCGTAGGGCGACTTCCTCTTCGCGGTCCGGCTCCCAGATCTCGGTGAGGAGCGCCCCGGCGGCTGCCCGCGCGTCGACCGCCGGGTCCAGGTCGATCCGCGCGCAGCGCAGCTCCGGATGCTCGAGCCCGATCACCTTGCCCAGTCCCCAGAGCGGCGCCTGACCCGTGGCCCACGACGGGGCCGGGCCGACCGGCTGGGCGCCGCGCGTGATCAGCCAGATCCCGGGCGGGCTACCGGGCTTGCCCGCGAGCGCCTGAACGACGGCCAGTGCGGTGCCGCAGCCGCGCCGCTGCGCGGCGTCCAGCTCCTCGGCCGTCAGCTCCGCATCCGCCGGCGTGTCGAGGCTGCCGAGATGGATCACGCCGCGCAGCGGCGTGGCGTCCGCTCGCGTCTCGCGGAGCAGCCGCCGGACGTCAGCTGGTTGCGTCGGGTCGATCTGCCAGCGGCGAGGCCCGACCGCTATGAAGGCCGTGCCTGGCGTGACCAGATGGCAGGTCTGGCCACGCGCGCTCAGCAGGCCCGCTAGCTCGTCGCCCACGCCGCTGGCATCGGCCAGGATCAGCCAGCTCCCCGGCTCGTCATGGTCGCGCGCCAGGGCGGGTGACCGCGCAGCCGGTTGCCAGGCAACCTCATAGAACCACTTCTCGAAATGCGAACCTGCCTTCCGGAAGACGGCGTCCGCGCGGGCCCGCAGGTGGGATAACCCAATCAGCTCGGCCACGACCGCGCCGTCGTCGTCCAGGAGGCGGATATCGGCCACCAACGATTCGCCGATCGCCTCTCTCGGCCGGATAACGACGTGGGCCCAGACTTGGTCGCCGCCCGGCCGGTACACGCGGAAGCGCTCCAGTCCCACCGGCATGTACGTCTCGTCGACGCGGTTCGCCTCGCCGACGAGCTGGGCGGCCGCGTCGAGCAAGGCTGGGTGGATCAGGAACGCTGGGGACGCGGCCCGGTCGGGGCTAGGTAGCTCAATGCGACCCAGCGCCTCGCCATCGCGGCACCAGACTTGCCGCACGGCCTGCAAGGACGGCCCGAACTCGAAATCGTGCGCCCGTAGTGCGGCGTAGTGCGCGTCTGCCGTGACTTGCTCCGGACAGCGGGCCTGGATTGCAGCGATCGTATCGGCTGGGGCAGGTGGCGCCGCATCCCCGGTGACCCTGGCGACCCGGGCGCTCATGTGCGGGGTCCACGATTCCCCGTCCGGTTCCAGACTGAAGATCTCTACCGATGCCCCGTCGGCGTCTGGCGTCAAGACCGTTTGGCAAGTGCGCACCTCGTCGTCAGGGACGACCAGCGCCTCCTGGATCGCCAGCCCCTCCACCACGTGCGGCCCCGGTCCCCACACGGCCTGGGCCGCGGCCAGGGCCATCTCCAGCATGACCATACCCGGCAGGATCGCGGTTCCGAAGGGACGATGATCGTCTAGGAGGCTCAGGGCAGTGGTACTGAGCTGCGATTCGAACTGTGCTGCTTGCAGGGCCGAGCGCAGCCGCCGGCCCAGGTAGGGGTGAGCGGGCTCGCCCGTGGCCGAGATGGCCGACGAGGTCGCGGGCGGCGCCTGCCGCGGCTGACTGTCGAGCCAGTACCGGCGCCGCTCGAAGGGATAGGTGGGCAGGCTCAGCTTGCGGCGGGGATAGTCGCGGTCGAAGCCCGCCCAATCCACCGCACCCCCGCGCACGTACAGCT
>JAJPHF010000178.1 GCA_021325365.1 Pseudomonadota bacterium | reverse complement strand
GGCGCCTTCTCCTCCTCGGTGTGCGGCGAGTGATCGGTGGCGATCATCTGCACGGTGCCGTTCATCAGCGCCCGGTACAGCCGCTCGCCGTTGTCGCCGCCGCGCACCGGCGGGTTCATGCGCAGGTGGTTGTACACGCGGTCGTACTGCGTGTCGTCCATCAGCAGGTAGTGCGGACCCGTCTCGGCGGTGATGTCCACCCCCAGGCTGCGGCCCCAGGCGATCGTGTCGGCGCCGTCGCCCGAGCTGAGGTGGAAGATGTGGATCTTGGCGTGGTTGTAGCGCGCCAGGGTGATGAGGCGGCTGATCGACTCGACCTCCGACACGACCGGCCGCGAGTCGCGGTGGGCGCGCGGGTCGGTGCGGCCCTCCGCCTTTAGCTTGCGGATGAAGTGCTGCATGATCTGGTCGTTCTCGGCGTGGAAGCCGCAGCGCAGGCCGGTCCGCTCGGCCATCAGCGCCAGCGAGTCGAAGAGCTGGCCGTCGTCGGGCGCGGGCAGATTGCCGATCGTCTCGCCCATGAACACTTTGAAGCCGACGACGCCCGCCTCGGCCATCGGCACGATATCGTCGTAGTTGTCCTGCGTGAACAAGCCGATGATGCCGAAGTCGACCCACGAGTTCGCCTCGGCGATCTCCTGCTTCACGCGCACCTGCTCGGCGTTCTCGGTCGGCGGGCGCACGTTTGGCATGTCGCAGACGAACGTCACGCCGCCGTGGACGGCCGCCACCGAGTCGGTCGCCCACTCGGCCTTGTACTCCAGCCCGGGCTGGCGGAAGTGGACGTGGCAGTCCATGATACCGGGCAGGACGTAGAGCCCGTTGGCGTCCAGCGTGTCCTTCGCCTCGGGCAGCATGTCCTGGTCTAGAATGGCGGCGATCTTACCGTCCTGGATGGCGATGCCCAGCCCCTCGTAGGTGGCCGCGGGCGTGACGACCCGGCCGTTCTTGACGACGAGATCTACCTTGGCCATAGCGTCCTCCTGCTCCCCCGTGTGCGCGCTACTCGCGGGTACGGCCGCGACGGCCCGGGCGGCGCGCGTGGCGCCTCTGAGCATAACAGGTCCGGCGGGCCGGCTCGACCCATCCGCGGCTCGGCCACATGGTATCCTTTCGGGAACCGCCCCGGCGGCGCGTTGGGGCGCCGCGGCGACCCCGCCTGAGGTAACAGCCGTACCATGCGATACTATGAGATCGAGGGCGGCAAGCCGCTCGTCGGGCGGGTAGCCGTCGGCGGCGCTAAGAACGCCGCCACCAAGCAGATCGTGGCCAGCCTGCTGACCGACGAGCCTGTCACGCTGCACAACGTCCCCCACATCGGCGACACCACGGCCACCCTGGAGATGTGCCAGAGCATCGGCCTGCGCGCGGCGTGGGAGAACGGCGGCGGCACGCTCCGCCTGCACACGCCAAGCGTCCGCGGCCCCGAGGTGCCCCTGGCATTCAACGGCGTGAACCGCATCCCCATCCTGCTGCTCGGCCCGCTGCTCCAGCGCTGCGGCGAGGCCATCGTGCCCGCGCTCGGCGGCGACGAGATCGGCCGGCGGCCGGTGGACTTCCACATCGCGGCGCTGGAGCAGCTCGGGGCGCGGGTCTACGCCGAGGCGGGTCGCTACCGCGCCGTCGCCAGCCGCCTGCGCGGCGGCGTGATCGACCTGCCCTATCCGAGCGTGGGGGCCACCGAGAACTCGCTGTTCGCCGCGGTGCGGGCGGAGGGCGTGACGCGCATCCGCAACGCCGCCATCGAGCCCGAGATCATCGACCTGGTGATGCTGCTGCAGAAGATGGGGGCCATCATCTTCGTGGACACCGACCGCACGATCGTCGTCGAGGGCGTGGAGCGGCTGTGCGGCGCCGAGCACACGGTGATGAACGACCGCATCGAGGCCGCCTCGTTCGCCATCGCGGGCATCATCACCGGCGGCGACGTGCTCGTCGAGGGCGCCGAGCAGCCGCACCTGCTGACGTTCCTGAACAAGGTGCGCCAGGTCGGCGGGGGCTTCGAGGTGCGGCCGGACGGCATTCGCTTCTTCCACCCCGGCCCGCCGCTGCGGCCGATCGTGCTGGAGACGGACGTCCACCCGGGCTTCATGACCGACTGGCAGCCGCCGTTTGTGATGCTGATGACGCAGGTCGCCGGCCTGTCCGTCGTCCACGAGACGGTGTACGAGAACCGCCTGGGCTACACCGAGGTGCTGGCCCAGATGGGCGCCGAGATCCAGCTGGTGCGGCAGTGCCTCGGCGAGAAGCCGTGCCGCTTCAAGAGCCGCGACTTCCCCCACAGCGCCGTCGTCAAAGGCCCGACGCCGCTCCGCGCCGCCGACGTGGCGATCCCGGACCTGCGCGCCGGCTTCAGCTACCTCATCGCGGCGGCGGTTGCCGACGGCGTCTCGCGCATCAGCGGCATCGAGGACGTGGAGCGTGGCTACCCGCACGTGCTGGAGAAGTTCGCCGCGCTACAAGCTAACATCCGCCTGCGTGAGTAGGCGCACCCCTGCCGCCGGGGCCGCTGGGCCAACCGTCGGCGCGCGGTGCGCCACTAGCGCCGTTACCCTCGAAGCTGTGGATGCCAACTGGCCCCCTTCACCCTGGAGGTGGAGGGGGCCAGCGTAGACTCACGGAGCGAGGCTACCAGCCGTAGGTGGGCACCAGGTGCCGCTCGGGGACATGTCGCTCCCCGGCGGGGGCCTCTTGGTAGTGCCGGTGGAAGATCGGGAATGCCAGCGTGCCCAGCTGCCCCGGCTGCGCCAGCGCCCGGATCACGTCGCTCCGGGAGATGACCCCGACGAGCAGGCCATCCTCGGTGACGGGCACGCGCAGGATGCCCTCGTCGTGGATGATCTGCATGACGTCCGCCAGCGGCGTCTCGACGTCGACAGTGATCGGCTCGGTGGTCATGAGCGCCTGCACCGTCAGCAACTCCAGCTGGACGCCCTCGATGTACGCGCGCAGCAGGTCGTCCTCGGTGATAATGCCGATCACCGTGCCATCGCGCTCGACGACGGGCATCCCGCTGACGTTGTTCGTCGCGAGCTGCGCCAGGACCTCCTGCACCGGCGTCCAGGGAGTAGTCGCGAAGACCGGTTGTCGCATGATATCGGCAGCTTTCATTACCGTGTCCTCTCTCTCGTGGGGCGCTGGCGAGCACGCCCGAATCCAGCCACACCGGCGTCCGGCGGCGATGCGCAGACCGGGCGCCGGAAGGGGCGGACAGGCCGCCTTACCTGCCGCCTGCACCGACGCCGTCCGGCTGCAGCGGCAGCCAGACGGTCACCGTCGTGCCGCCGTCTTCCCGGCTCTCGACACCGACAGTGCCGCCGTGCTGTTCGACGGTCTGGCGGACCGCCGGCAGCCCCAGCCCGGTCCCGTTGATGCGGCCGACCACGTTGCCCGCCCGGTGGGCGCCCTCGAAGACGCGCGGCAGGTCGGCCTCGGGAATCCCGATCCCCTCATCAGACACTTGCAGCATCGCCCAGCCCTCGGGCTCCAGGCACTCGATCAGCACCCGGATCTCGCCGCCCGCCGGGCTGTACTTGACCGCGTTGGACAGCAGGTTGGAGATGGCCCGCTCCAGCCGCGAGGCATCCCAGGCGCCGATCACTGTCGCCTGCGTCGTGGCCAGGTGCAGCCGGTGCCGCTCGGTCGCGTGCTGGTACTCGCCGATCAGGTGGCGCACCACCGCGACGAGGTCCGTGGGGCGACGATCGAGCGCGGGCGCCTCGCCGGCCGGACGATGCGCCGTCTCGACCAGCTCGTTGAGCGTTATCGTCATCTTGCCCACCGTCCGGTCAATCTGAGCCAGGCTCTCGCGCAACTGACCCGGGTCCACACCGCGGCCGCTCGCCAGCCGGCGCTGTAGCAACTGGGCCAGCCCCTTGATCCGCGTCAGCGGGTTCTTCAGATCGTGCGACAGCGTCGCCACGGACTCCCGGCACTCCGCGTGCGCGTCGCCAGTGGCCGACAGCGGCTCGACCGCCGCGCCGCCCCACTCGTCGGGGGACACCGCCTGGGCCCAGGCGACGACGCCGCGGATGACGCCGCGGTCGTCGCGCAGCGGCGCCTCGGACCAGCGCACCCGCCAGGTCCGCCCGTCCCGGCTGGCGACCCGGGGCTCGGCTTCGACGGGTTCGCCCCGTAGGGCGCGCGCGAACGGCGCCGCCGCGCGCCCCGGCCGCGCCGGGCGCAGCCACTCGCCGAGCGCCGCGCCCGACTGGCCGCGCAGCTCGCCCGGCGGCCGCCCGAGGACCTGCGCGGCCGCGGGGTGGGCGAAGACGATCACGCCCCGGTCGTCCGCGACCAATACCCCCTGCGCCACGCGCTCCAGCAGCGCCATGAGCGGCACGTCGCCCAGCGCGGAGGTATGCGGGGCAGCGCTAGGCACGGCGTAGGCTGTTGCTGTCATCGTCTGTCGTTCCCTCTCTGCCGACGCGAGGGCGCAGGCCCCCGCTCGCCGGCGTCTGGCAGTTCGCGCGCCCGAATAGCCCGGCGGCCGTTCGGGCGTCGCGTCCGGCGAGGCGCCGCTCAGGCGTAGCGGTCGCGGAGCTGCGCCGCGCCCGCGACGCGGCGGACCGCCAGCGCGTGCGCGGCGAGCCGCATGTCGATGGCCCGCTCCCCGGCCTGCCACCAGACCTCGTCGAAGGCGCGGAGCATGAGATAGCGCAGCCGGGCGTCAAGCTCCGCCCGCGTCAACACCAGCCCCTCACAGTTCTGGGCCCACTCGAAATAGCTGGCCGTGACCCCGCCCGCGTTGCAGAGCACGTCGGGAATCACCGCCACGCCCCGCTCCCGCAGGATCGGGTCGGCCTCGCCCAGCGTGGGGCCGTTGGCGGCTTCGGCGAGCAGCCGCGCGCGCACACGGTCGGCGTTGTGCGCGGTGATCTGTCCCCCTAGCGCCGCCGGGACGAGCACGTCGCAGTCGAGCGCCAGTAGCTCGGCGTTCGATAGCGCTTCCGTGTCCGGCGCGCCCGCGACGGTGCCCGCCTCACGGACATGGCGACGCAACGCTCCCAGGTCGAGCCCCGCGCCGCGGTAAACCCCGCCGCTCACGTCGCTCACCGCCACGATGCGCGCGCCCAGGCGGTGCAGCGCGTCGGCGGTGGACTGGCCCACGTTACCGAAGCCCTGAATGGCCACGGTGGCCGACGCCAGGTCCAGCCCGAGGCGGCTCGCCGCGGCCTGCACGCAGTACGCGACGCCCTGGCCGGTGGCGTTCACGCGCCCCGCCAGGCCACCCAGCGCAACCGGCTTGCCGGTGACGACGCCGGGTGCCGGACGGCCCGTCAGCCGGGCGTAAGCGTCCGCTATCCAGGCCATCACCTGGCCATCCGTCCCCACGTCCGGGCCCGGCACGTCGCGCCCCGGGCCGATCAGGTCGGCCAGCTTGGCCGTGAGCTGGCGCGTCAGGCGCTCCAGCTCGGCCCGGCTCAGGCGGGCCGGGTCGCACGCCACGCCGCCCTTGGCGCCGCCGAAGGGCAGGCGCAGCAAGGCGCACTTCCAGGTCATCGCCATCGCCAACGCCCGCATCTCGTCCAGGTCCACGGTCGGGTGATAGCGCAGGCCGCCCTTGCCAGGGCCACGGCTGAGATTGTGCTGCACCCGGAAGCCGGCGAAGACCCGTGTGGTCCCGTCGTCCATAAGCACCGGAATCTCGCCGGTCCATTCACGCTCGGGCACCCGCAGGCGCTCGCGCAGGACCGCGTCCAGCTGAAGATACTCCGCTGCCCGGTCGAACTGCTCCAGTGCCGCGCCCAACGGCGTGTCGGCGACATCGGTCACGGCTGCGCTACTCAAACCAAACATCGTGCTCTCCCAGGTAGCGAATGCGATCCAGCCCCTCGCCCGGAGCGGCTTGCCGTGAGCCGGGCGGCCCCAATCCAGGGCAAGCGGATCGCAGGGATCGCCAGATAGGGTGGGTGGCTTGTCAAAAGTATACCCAGGCCATCCGAATATGGGCCTGTATCTCCATGAACGAAGCATAAATAAGCTGCCTGGAGCGGATGATTCTGTTGTTTATGCAACGTTCACGTTTCTTCCAGCCCGTTTTTATTGACGGATCGTATAGTAGCCGTAAAGACAAACCGCGCAGCCCTGCCATCCTGGCATGTAGTGGAGTGGATGGCATCGGAGAGCTCAAGGATGCGAACACAGCGTAAATCTCGCTGCGCGACGTGCGAGATGGACGTCGACTGGGCGCCGGTCGAGCGAGCGGGACAACAGTACTGTTGTGCTGGCTGCGCGGCCGGCGGTCCCTGCTACTGCTCGTATGACGAACACTCCCCTTTGGAGGTACCCATGGTGGCGCTGAATCCCACTGGGCCCGAGGCGAACGTAACGGCACAGGGGCTGCCGATGACCCGCGAAGTGTTCGAGCGCCTGGAGGCCGAGGTGGAGCGGCTGATGGATAGCCTGCCCGCCATCGCGGCCCCAGTCCTGGCCGACGGCGTGAGCGAGGACGCGGCCCCCGCCACCGTGCCGGCAGCCTGGGACTTCCACCTGGGCGCCCAGCGCCTGGACACGCTACGGCGGGTGCTCGCGCAGGCCTGCGTGGTCCAGCCCGACGGGACCGCCATCGTCGGCAGTCGCATCCAGGTGCGCGACGACGACGGGTCGCTCGACACCTACACGCTGGTGGCGCCGGGCGAAGCGAACGCCCGGGCCGGCAGCATCTCGCCGGAGTCGCCGCTGGGGCGGGCGCTGCTGGGCCGCCGCGTGGGCGAGCGCGCGGAGGTTGCTGCGCCCGGCGGCACCCGCTGGGTGATGGTAGAGCAGGTGGACTAACGACAACTCGTGGGGCCCTTCGGGGCCCCAGGCGCTGCTGAGCAGCGGCCCGCGGACGCGCCGACGCGCCCGCGGGGTCGGGCAAGGGAGCCCCCGCTGCTCAGGCTCGCCGACCGCGCCCCCCTGGCTCCCGCCGGGCGGCCCTTGAGCGTGGCACGCGCAGGCGTTTTCGCCCCAATCGCACCCCAGGAAGGAGCACGCTGTGAAATTTGTTTGCGACACATGCGCGAAGCCCGCTCGCGGCGCCACCGCCTATCACGGCCGCGACGGCCTGGTCCGAGTCGAGTGTCTCGACTGTCATGCGCGGCGGCTGAGCCGGCCTATCCTCGCCAGCGTGCAGGTGATTGGGGTCGCGCTGTGGCTGCTACTGCTGGGCACCCAGCTACCGTGGATTCTCGGCCGGCTCTCGGCGCGCTAAGGAGTTGTGTGGCGGGAAGGCCCGGCCGCGCTCGGGGAGCTGCTCAGAGCGTGCCGCGACGCGACGTGGGCGCGGGGCCACCGGTCGGTAGCGCGGCGGTTTCCGCGGCAGTGGGCGGATGATCGCGCATCAGCGCCGCGAGCCAGCGCGTCTGCTCGCTACTCTCCAACAGCGTGATGGCCATCATAGTGAGGGGAACGGCGAGCAGCGCGCCCATCGCGCCGAGGATGATGCCCCACAAGAACAGCGACACGATCACGACGAGGGGCGACAGGTTCAGGCTGGCACCCGCCCAATGGGGCTGGAGCAGATTGTAGACGACCGTGTTCACGACCCCAAAGGCCACGAACACGATCAGCGCCGTGACGGGGCCGCGATCGACCAGCGCTAGCAGCGTCGGCGGCAGCACGGCGAGCGGATAGCCGACCGTGGGGACGTAGGTGAGCAGCAGGGACCACGCTCCCCAGAGCAGCGCGAAGTCCACGCCCAGCACGAGCAGCAGACCCGTGCGCACGATCGCCACGAGGAGCCCCGCCTGCCCGTTGATCAGGACGAAGGCGCGGAGCGCCTCGGCCAGAGAGGCCAGGCGCCGCGGCAGACCGCTGGTCGGGCCGACCACAGCCTGCACGCGCGTGGGGAAGCTCTCGGCCTCCATGCAGGTATACAGGAGGATGAACAACACCAGGAGCATATCGTTCGTCGCTTGCAGCGCGCCGCCGAGCGCCCCGGTCGCCAGCGCCACGATCTGCCCAGGCTCCGGCGTCATCGCGGGCATCATCCCGCGCAGCGCCGCCGGGTCGCCGAAGAAGCGCTCGGACACGACCGCCGCGAGTGCGCTGAGCCGGGTGATGTACCCGGGGATCTTGGCGTTCAGCTCACCGAGCGATTGAACGAGAAAGCCGACGAACAGCACGCCGATGAGGACGACCGGCACGAGTACGATAATCCCGGCGAGCCACCCCGGTACCCCTGCCTCGCGCAAGCGCCGCAGGAGCGGCGCCAGCACGGTCGCCAGCACCACGGCCAGGACCAGCGCGCTTACCAGGGTGGCCGCGGCCTGCATGCCCGCCGCGACTAGGACCGCGCACGCGCCATACAGCAGCACCTGTCCGGCCGGCGAGGCCGCTGCGGATAGCCGCATCGTGCTCTCTCCTATTCGTGGGGGTAGGGTAGCCCGCGCCTAAACGATAGCCAATCACGCCGACGGCCGCATCAAGCGGCGACCGGTGGGGTAGGGACGGCGGTATCATCAAGTTATGGAAGCATCGGCGCGCGAGGCAAGCGACGGCGAGGACGCGCTCGCGCTGACCGCCCTGCGCTTGCTGGGCGAGGGCGCGACGGCCGCCACCGTGGCCGAGCGCTTCAGCGCGCTCGGCGCGGAGATCGAGCCGGCCCGCGTGGCAGCGCTTCTGACACGGCTGGTCGCTCTAGGGCTCGTCTGCACGGCCGCCGTCGGCTCGGGCGACCCATTCTACGTGCCGACCTCGCTCGGGCAGGAGCACGCGGGCGCCAGCGACGCTGGCCAAGCGGATGTGGTCGCCCGCCTGGAAGAGCTGGAGCAGTTGCGCACCGACCTGCTGGCGACCGTCGCGCACGAGCTGCGCACGCCGCTCACGGCTGTCCGCACCTGCGTGGGCCTCTTGCTCGATCCCACCACGTCGCCCGACGCCGCCGCCCGCGAGCAGCTCCTGCACACCATCGAGCGCAGCGCCGACCGCATGCAGCGAGTGCTCGCCGACCTGCTCGACCTGGCGCGCTTCCGCGCCGGGCGGGTCCAGCTCCAGCTGCGACGCTTCGACGCGCGCCAGCTCGCGCGGGACACCGCGGTCGTCATCACGCCGCTGCTCCAGAGCCGTGGGCAAACGCTCGACCTGGTGCTGCCCAAAACACCCGTCTGGGTCTACGGCGATCACCGGCGCCTGGAGCAAGTCGTGCTCAACCTGCTGTCGAACGCCCACAAGTTCTCGCCGGATGGCGGGCGCGTGCGGCTGGCAGTCGGCGCGACCGGCGACGCGGTGAGCTGGTCGGTGACGGACGAGGGCCCAGGCATCGCGGTCGCCGACCAGCGGCGGCTCTTCGAGCGCTTCTTCACCGTGGACAGCCGCGCAGGCGGCAGCCGCGCCGGCGCGGGGCTGGGCCTGCCGATCGCCAGGGCCATCGCGCTGGCGCACGGGGGCACGATCGCGGTGACGACTGCGGAAGGGCAGGGCAGCACATTCACCCTGCGCGTGCCGGCGCAGGGGCCGGCCGAGACGGAGGAGCCGTGAAGATACTTGTCGTCGACGACGCCACGGACGTGGTTGAATCAGTCCAGCTCGGGTTCCTCCTACAGTGGCGCGACGTCGAGATCATCCCGGCCGCCACCGGCAAGCGCGCCCTGGAGCTAGTCGAGGAGGCCGCGCCCGATCTCGTGCTGCTGGACATCGGCCTGCCCGATATCGACGGCTACGAGGTGCTCCGGCAGCTGCGGGAGTTCTCGGACGTGCCGGTCATCATGCTGACGGCCCGCGACGACACGCTGGACAAGGTCAAGGGGCTGGAGTTAGGGGCCGACGACTACGTCACCAAGCCGTTCAACCACCTGGAGCTGCTGGCGCGGGTGCGCGCCGTGCTGCGGCGCCTCGACATGCCGATGCCGCGCAGCCGCGCGCCGTC